>NZ_CP030941.1:2261632-2913264 GCF_036621415.1 Nitratireductor thuwali | reverse complement strand
GGTCAGGCGGCAATCGCTGGAGCGGGCAAAGATCCGGGCGCGATATGGTCTTCCACCGCTGGTGACTTCCTACGATCTGCCATAGCCGAGCGCTGCCGATGGGGCGGCGCTGCTTGTCGGTGAGCGTCACGGTTGATACTCTTCAAGCCGTTCTTGGAGGAGAGTTTAATGGCAGACGACAAAAGTAAGAGGGGACCACGAGATCGCGCAAGGGTCGCTCTCGAACAGCCGTATGAAGTCAGCTATTTCCGAAAGAAGCATGACCTCTCGCTTGAAAAGGCCAAAGATATCATTGAGCGCCACGGCCCAAATCGGGAGAAGGCCAACGAGGCAGCAGAGCACTACAAGAAAAGGCGCTAAAATTCGCCATTGGCCCTCATGACCCAGTCGATCCTCCGACGCATTTCGCTCGGAGCAATTGTGGCACTCGCAATTATCCCGACGACCTTGGCGCCTTCGCTCACGCAGGAATGCCATCCGAGTTACGACCCATGCGTGCCGATTGCCAGTGACGTCGATTGCGCCGGTGGTAGCGGCAACGGACCAGAATATGTCGAGGGACCGGTCAGCGTCATAGGACAGGATGAATACGGCCTTGATCGCGACAATGATGGAATAGGCTGTGAACGGGGCTAGCTGCCTCGGCACGCACGCGTTGGGCCCTGCGGAAGGTGCTTTGCCTCGCTGTCGAGTTACCGCTTACTGGAGGAGTTCTTCGGGTGTATAATGGTGCGCTCGCCGGGAGGGCGAGTTCTTTTCCTGGGGAACTACAATGCCACACCTGGCTACACTCTTCTTCAGAACTGCAGTCGTGTTTCTCATCATCGGAATTGCCATGGGCTTGCAGATGGCCATCTCCGGCACCCACAACGTCATCGGCGCCCACGCCCATGCAAACCTTTTGGGCTGGGCGACGATGGCAATCTTCGGCGGCTACTATGCCCTCAACCCTGCCAAGGCCCAAACCAGGCTCGCGAACCTTCAGTACTGGGTTTATACGGCAGGTGTCGCAGTGATGGTGCCGTCACTATACCTTCTACTTCTCGGCTATGCTGCAATTGAGCCGCTCGTCGCGTTGAGTTCACTCGTTAGCGCTGCCGGCGTGCTCATGTTCGCGGTCATCGTCTATTCCAAGGAACCGGCGGCAAGAATGGCCTCCGGCGCCATCGCAGCTGAGTGATTTTCAGAAGGCGGCGGCTACGTGCCGTCGCCCGGCTTCTTGCCACCTGGCTTCATTTGCGGTGCAAACGATTTCATCCTGCAGCCGTCGCAAGCAGCTTGAACCTCTGGAAGCTTGGACGTCTGAGGCGTGCAAACGAAATACCAGGAAAACATGGTTCTCATATCGGGCCGAAGGGAGAAGCAGGCCCGGTGTCCCTCAAGTTCCGGAAGCGTGGTTGGCGAGGATCGCCTCCCTGAATGCACGGGCCACGGGTCCAAGGGGCCGGTCGATCCTGCGCGCAAGATAGAACTGCACGTCGGTCTGGCCGCCGAGACCCAGAGCAACCACCGGCAGCCGAACGAGTTCCCCGCTTGCGAGGTTCTTGTCCACGACCCAATGGGGTAGCCGTCCCCAGCCGTGGCCGGCGCGGATCATCGCGTACTTTGTCTCTTGATTGTTGACGCGCCAGGTCGTTGGCGACAGGACGCCGAAATCGCGACCTTCGGTAATCTGGGTCGGGTCGGACAAGACGATCTGGACGTGCTCGGCCAGCACCACGGCCTCCAAAGTGTCCAAATCCTCTGCCGCTGCCGCCAGCGGGTGGGTTCGCGCAGCGACCGCGACAAAGGAATGCGAATGCATCGCCTCGAGCTCGATGCGCGAATCCGTCAGATCTTCGCCGGCCAGAATGCCCAGCGTCACCCGCCCCTCCTGAATCGCGGCAGGCGGGCCCCCGAGCGGCAGGACCTCGAGCCGGATACTCACGCCAACGTAGCTGCGACGGATGGCGTGCAACGCCTCCATGATCCAGGGCATCGGGTAGAGCGAGTCTATCACGATCGACAGTTCGAGTTCCACTCCCTCGCCGAGTTCTCGTGCCCGCGCTCGCATCGCATCGACCTTCAGGAGAATCGACCGCGCGTGGGCCAGCAGAGACAGACCCTGCGGCGTGAGCTTTGGCCTATGCCCGGAACGGTCGAAAAGCGTCACTCCCAACTGCGTCTCCAGGTTTCCAACGGAGTAGCTCACCGCGGATTGGACGCGCGACAGGCGCTTTGCGCTGCCACGAAAGCTTCCGGCTTCGACCACCGAAACAAAAGCTCGCAACTGGTCGAGCGTGAGCGCGTCAATCAATTGATCGATCCTTTCGAACAAAGCGATCGAAGCTTTAGCAATTGCCTAGAACAGGTGCCAGTGCCATTCGAGAAGCCAGGTTCGAATTGGCAACGCAGCGAAGTGAGAAGAATGCGATGATGTCTGGAGATCGAATTCGCACAGCGGTCATCGTGGGGAGCACCCGCGAAGGGCGGTTTGGAGATACAGTGGCGCGTTGGTTCGTCGGGCGCGCCGCCTTGGACGACGCGATCGACATCGACCTCATCGATCTGGCTGAAGCAAATCTTCCGGCCGCTATCACCGACACCCCTCCGGCGGAGGTGCAGGCCATGATCGGGCGTTTTGCGGCGGCGGATGCGTTTGTGATCGTCACGCCTGAATATAACCACGGCTATCCCGCCTCGCTGAAGTTCGCGCTCGATTCAGCGCGCGAGGAGTGGATGGCCAAACCGGTCTCGTTCGTGTCCTACGGTGGCATTTCAGGCGGACTGAGATCGGTCGAGCAACTGCGGCAGGTATGTGCCGAGCTGCACATGGTCTCAATCCGCGATTGTGTCAGCTTGCACAATTGCCACGGCATGTTCGACGAAACTGGCGCGCTCTCCGAACCTGATGGACCCAACGTCGCCGCGAAGATGATGCTCGACCAACTCCAGTGGTGGGCGGTGGCGCTCCGCAACGCGCGTGCCGATCGGCCCTATGGCTCCTGACGAAAGCTGCGAACGCAGGCTTCAGCCGCAGCAATAAGGGGAACGTGATGCATCGTGCCATCGTCTATGAATTTCCAGAAGCCGATCCGAATACCGATCGGTTCGTCCACGAGTACGAAAACGGCAATGTGACCATAGTGTTGGTCGGCCACGTGTCGATGGTCCCGGCGGTTGCCAAGGAGATGGCAGACTCAGGTGTTGAACTGATCGAATTGTGCGGCGGCATGCCGATGGCGGTGCGCGCCAAGGTGAAGGCGGCCGTACCCGCCGACACATGGGTCGCTGCCGTATCGTTCGGAATTGAATCGATCGTGAAAGCGGCCGAATTCAACAAGGCCTTTATGGATGGAAAGCCCCCAGCCGAGGTCGGCATGGTGCTGGCGCCGGGCGCCGATCCGTCCACCGACCGCTTCTCCCGCAGCGCCGGGCCTCAAAGCACCACCTTCATCATGGCTGACGAACGGATCGCGTCTCCCGTTGCGCGCCAGTTGGCGGATCAAGGGGTTGGCCTGATCGAGCTTTATGGCGGGTTCTCCGACGAGACCGTTTCGGAAATCATCGACGCCGTCGCGGGGCGGGCCGCCGTTGGCGTGAGCGGCTTCGGGCACAGGTGATCAGGGACAGTGCGAACCAGGAGGTGACCACCATGACCGCTGACCAGTTGTTCGCGGCGACCAGGATCGATCTCGATGCATATATGCGTCGGATTGGATACTCGGGACCGTGGGATGCTACCCTCGAGACGTTGCAGGCCCTGCACTATCTGCATCCGCAGGTGATTGCGTTCGAAAATCTGGATCCGCTTTTCGGCAACCTGCCCGTTCGGCTCGATCCGGAAGCGCTGGTCGACAAGCTGGTGCGAAAGAGGCGCGGCGGTTACTGCTTCGAGCAGAACCTGCTGTTCGGGATGGTGCTCGCAGCGTTGGGTTTCGGCGTCACCGGGCTTTCAGCCAGAATTTGTTGGAACCAGGATAACGGCGTGCGGACTCCGCGCGGCCACATGCTTCTGAAGGTGATGGCGGAAGGCGCGGAATATATCGCCGATGTCGGGTTTGGCGCGCTGACGCTCACGGGTGCGCTCCGCCTCGGTACCGACCGCGAACAGCAGACGCCGCATGAACGATTTCGCCTTATGGAGCGCAACGGTCTCTACCGTCTCGACGCTGAGATCGGAACCGACTGGCGGCCGGTTTATGTTTTCGATCTGCAGGCGCAGGTGCTCGGCGACTACGAGATCGCCAACTACTACCTGTCGTCGCATCCCAGCTCCCATTTCCGCGACACGCTCATTGCCGCGCGTCCCTTCCACGGGGGACGTTACGCCCTGCTCGGCAACCGGTTTACCGTCCATACGTTTGATGCGCCGCCGCAGCGCACGCTGCTCTCCAGCGTCGCCGAATGCACGACATACTTGCTTCCCGCTTTCTGATCGACGTTCCGCGCAACCAGAAAGCGGCCCTGTCGTCGGTCATCAGGTGACATCATAGTCTGACGCTCCCGGATTCGTGTTGGAAAGCTCGCTGATCAGATCGCAGGCGGATTTGCAGCGCTCACGCCGCAAGGAAGAAGGCAACGGCCTAAAACGTGTCGTCCCGTCTGCAAAGGAACGGAACGCGGTCGAACAATGGGATGAACGGGCGCCGATAAGTGTCCACGGATGCTCCGCGGATATCGATCGGCGTCATGCCGAAAAGGAGAAGATTGGAGATGCGAATGAACCAGGTAACGATTGCTCTGCCGGATCTGGATGCCGGCTGGGACTTCTACTCGAAGCTCGGCTTGACCCCCATCGTTGATGCGCGGCCTCACTATGCTCGATTTGCTTGCCCGGACGGAGACAGCACCTTTTCCTTGCACCAAGGCGAGGGAGGCGGCGGCACGACCGTATACTTTGAATGCGACGAGCTAGACGAGACGGTCGACGCGCTGGCGGTTGGCGGGATCGCGTTCGCCAGTGGGCCCGAGGACAAGCGATGGCTCTGGCGTGAAGCGGAACTGTATGACCCGGGCGGCAACCGGCTCGTCCTTTACTTTGCGGGACCGAACCGGATGACCCCTCCCTGGCGGGTAGCATCTGGCCCGCAGCGTTAGCAGCCCAGGGCGTCGGCTACACAGACACGATCCGCTCCGGCGGAAACGTCGCGAGCTCAGCTCACATCCCTGTTTAAAGGCTAGTCAGATGAGAGCACCACGATTGGTACTGATAGGACTGCAATTCGCCGGCTGGCGGCCCACAGTTCCTCCGGCCCCGTGCCCAAGCAATAGATAGCAGCGGGAAGACGCTGATGGGGCAGGTAAGGGGCTGTTCGTGATGGCGCGAACTACCGACGTGATGACGACAGCCGGAAAGACAAGATGAGAGACCGAAAATGACAACGTCTGAACCAAAAAGCGCACACGCTGGAATGTCCTTATGGGCATTGATCGTCGGACTATCGTTCCCGGCAGTGGGCCTGTTGAGCGAGGGGCTGCCGCCGCTGTTCCTGACAGCGATCCGCTTCGCGATCGCGGCTATAGCCATCGGTGTGCTTGTCTGGCGAGCGCCTGATCGTCGACCTGGTCTTCCCGGGCTCGCCCTTTATGCGGTGATGGGGTTGTGTCTTGCCGGCTTCTTTGGCGCGATGTTCTGGGCCGCACATCAGGTCAGCGCCCTGTCGATGGCCACACTTTATGTCAGCGTTCCGTTGCTTGCCTATGCCCTCGGCCGGATACTTGGCGTGGAGCGACCGGATGTGGCGCTGCTGGTGACACTGGCGGTTGGAGCAGCTGGTGCGCTGGCGCTGGCTTGGGTCGGCAGTGACGGCGTGGGAGACAGCTTTGAATTCGGCCTCGCGGAGGGGCTATTTTTCCTTGGCTGTGTTGCATCTGCGCTCTACCCGGTGCTGAGCAAATGGGGCCTGCAGCGGGGTTGGCTTTCGAACAGCGCTGCGTTGCGCACTTTCTGGAGCCTGGTGGCCGGCGGCGTGCTCATCGGTTTTCTCGGGTTGGCGCTTGAGCCGATCCCGGCGCTGACCCGCATGACGGTCTTTGATTTTCTACTTGTGGCCTATTTGGGCGTCTTTTCCAGTGGCGTCACCTTCTGGCTGATTCAGCGAGGGACCGGGGTCCTCACGCCGGGCACAGTGACGGCATATACCTATCTGGTTCCCTTCGTTTCCATGCTCATCCTGTTTGTCACCGAACCCGACACGATCGGGTGGGAATGGCTGCCCGGCAGCTTGGCGGTGATCCTGGCGATCGTACTCCTACTGCGCCGTTCGGCGAGCGGACGCAGTGGGGCGCCCGCCACGGATAGCCGACCCACAACCGGCTGAACTGGCGAAGGGAATTTCTGCAAATCTGTCGAAACAGGAGCTTGAGGAAAATGCGCATCCTTGTCTTTGGAGCCGCAGGAAATGTTGGACGCCGTGTCGTCGCCGAGGCCCTGCAGCGGGGGCACGAGGTTACTGCCGTCCTGCGCGACCCGACACGCGTGGCAGAGCCGCTGGCCGCAGTAACCATTTGCACCGGCAATGCCGCGAACGCGGGCGACGTCGCCGAGCTAAGCGTGGGCCACGATCTGGTGGTCAGCGCCACCCGCCCGGCGCCCGGCAGAGAGCGCGATCTGGTTGCAGCCGCCAAGGCGCTGCTGGAGGGTCTCAGGCTCACGGGTGTGCGGCTCCTGTTGGTCGGGGGAGCCGGCAGTCTGGCTGCACCCAATTCGGGCAGGGCAATCGTCGACGATGAACGGTATGTCTCCCCGGCCTGGCGGGAGATCGCGGTTGCCTGCTGTGATCAATACGCGGTTTGCCGGGCCGAGACGCATGCGGACTGGACATATCTGAGCCCGCCGGCACTGCTGCAACTAGGCGCACGCACCGGCCGCTATAGAACAGGCGGTGACGAACTGCTCGTCGATGCCGCCGGCACGTCGACGATATCGATGGAGGATCTTGCCGTTGCGTTGCTCGACGAGGCGGAAGAGCCCAAGCATCGGCGCGCCCGATTCACCGTCGCCTATTGAGTTGCGACTTGGCCAAACCATCTTGGCAATGCTCGCGAAGCGAGCGACGCGGCCCGCAAGCCCAACAAGCTCAAGTCATGCATACCTATGCCGCCATAAAGCGCGAAAACAATCGGAGCCTATAGCGTGTATCCGGCAGGTGTGGGGATTGACGGTAGTGGTCCTGGGGCCCGATCGTTCAGTCTCCTACGCCGGAGCACGCCAGACCGTTAAATGCGGTGGCCCGTTCTCGGAGGGTTTGATGTGTGCATCAGTAATTTTTCTGCTGCACACTTGAATCTGTGTGCATCAATGTATTATTTGATGCACATGCCGTGGGGAATAGAGGGCCATGAAAATCGTCGCACACAGTCGTCCGGCCGTGGTGGCCTATCAGGACCTGCTACGTCTTCATCTCGACGAAAGGGCCTCCGGTCTGGTTGGCACCATCGAGGAGCGAGAGCGCAACGGGCGAACCTATCTCTACGAGCGCTTCCGCATCGGGACCGATATGATGAGCCGGTATCTCGGTGAGGACAAACCGGAGTTGCGTGCGCGCCTGGAACGCGCAGAAGCGCTGAGGGAGGACGCGGAAGAGCGCCGGAAGCGGATGGCGAGGCTCGCCAGGACGCTCCGGGCCGAGGGCTTCATCACGACAGATCGTGAGACAGGGTCGTTGCTTCTCGCCTTTTCTCGGGCAGGCGTATTCCGGCTTGGTGGCACCCTCGTGGGGACATCAGCTTATAGCTTCTACCAGGGTGACCTTGGGGTACGCATGGATTACGAGGAGCTGGCGCAAACAGGCGACATTGATTTCGCCAGTTTCGAACGGCTTTCGGTTGTGCTGGAAGATAAGGTCGAAGAGAATCCCGCCGAGATACTAAAATTTCTTAAGTTCGATCCGGTTCCCAGCATAGATGATCGGCAGATCTGGAAATGGCGGCAGAGCCACTCGGAAACAATGGTCGAATTTCTGACTCCGGCCTTCGGCGACGAAACCGTCAAGCCGCTGCCTGCATTGGGAGTGAGTGCCCAGGCGTTGAACTACCTGAATTTTCTTATCGCGGACCCTATCCACGCGGTCGCTCTATACCGTTCTGGCGTTCTGGTTCAGATACCGCGGCCCGAGCGTTTCGCCATTCACAAGCTGATCGTGGCCGATCGGCGCCTCGGCGGGCCTGATCAGTTGAAGGCTCGAAAGGACCGTGCCCAGACCGAGTTCCTTGTATCGGTTCTTTCTGAGGATCGCCCAGACGATCTCGCAGAAGCCTATCAGGACGCGCTATCGTGTGGTCCTCGCTGGCGTCACCGGATCAAGGCAAGCCTAAAACGCATGCCCGAGACGGCAGAACGGCTTTCGGCATTGGTTTGATACGCTGGCGAAGGCTCGTGTCGGATGCTGTGCCCTCCGCATGAGCGAGTTCGCTCTATACCTTGAGCAAAATCTTCTCTTCAATGTGAACGCCGCTTCGACGGCAAGGATCTGCGCAAGAAGCCCCTTGTCGAGCGCCGCGCCGCCCTCCTGGAGCTGATTGGCGGCAACGCCCCCGACGGCATCATCTTCAGCGAGACGATAGAGGGAGGGCCTGAGCAGATCTTCTCCCATTCCTGCCGGCTCGGTCTGGAAGGCGTCGTCTCCAAGCTCCGCGACAGCCTCTATGTTTCGGGGCGCCGGCGAGAATGGCTGAAAACGAAATGCGTCCAGAGCGATGAGTTCGTCGCGATTGGCTATGAGCCCAGAAAGGGCTTTGGCGGTCTTCGGAATGTGATCCTGGCGCGGGTGGAGGAAGGCAAGCTCATTCACGCCGGCGGCGTCGGTACAGGTTTCAATGCAAAGACCGGCACCGATGCAAGGCTGCGGCTCGATGCGCTGAAGACGGAAAAGCCGCCCGTTTCCGGCCTGAAGATCAAGGGTGCGACCTGGATACGGCCGGAAGTGGTGGTGGAGGTCGAGTATCGCGGCTGGACCGATGATCAAAAGCTGCGCCACCCATCGTTCAAGGGCGTGCGCGAGGACAAGAGCGCGGCCGGGCTGGGCCTGGGTAAATAAGGAGCTACCACACATCGGTCGGCGCCGCCTGACGGTCTGGCCATATTGCTGGTCGCAGTGGTGCTGATTGTTGCTGCTTCAGGAGCAATGATAACGTATATTCCCTGATACGGATTGGGTGTTCTCGAACGTGCAACGAGGGCGGTCGGATGGGCTCACTACGGGACGTCCAGGACGAAAGAAGCGGCACAAATGCGAGATACCGGATGGCGGCGTGGGTTGGCGCCATGATCATCATCATCGTCGTCGCGGTGGTCTGGTTCCTCTGGTCATGGATCGATATCGCAGCAGGCGCCTAACAATCGCAATAATGACTGGCAGGCTCACTGTCGGGCAGGTAATATCTCGGCGCGAAAATTGCAGCTGGACCGCCCGCCGATCCGCATTGTCGGCTGCGATCTTGGACACGATAGCGCCCGGGCTGGTGCCTCGCCGATCCTACAGGAAACAGGGGAACTAAAACTATGTCGTGGCTTCTGCTGGTCTTTGTAGTTTCATCGATAGGCGAAGCGCCAGAGGTGGTCTTCCAGACTACGGTGGCGACGCAGGAATTGTGTCAAGCTGCCGCCAGCGAGATCACTCGCGCGCTTGAAGGCTCTGACGCAGCAGGCAACAGCAACGTCAAGCCTGTCTGCATTCAAGTTTCAAGCTGAGGCACTTCCTCAGCTGCATTTAGTTTGGTGGCACCTTAGAGTTTGATTGCGCCTGTTCGATCCGCTGAATGATCTCCCGCGTCACCCGGATATCGGGCGCCAGCGAATCGATCACCGCTTCCACGGTGCGCATCGCGTCGGCCGCCTTGCTCGCCCGCCGCTCGACATGGTGATCCTCAGTTCATGATTGTCCAGCTGGCGCGCGACAGATTCAGTCGCCGTCAGGCGCCTGTCCAGCCGATCGATGTCGGCCGCATTCAGGGTCCACGTCCACTGCCATTGAGGCGTCCGCATCTGCTTTTCCTCGCTCTGTCCCGCCAAATTCCCCGCTCCTGTCTCAGTTCCGGCTTTCGCTGCCATGCCAGACGTCCGATCACGCACCGCATTATCGGGAAACCTTGCCAACCGTCACCTTTGAGACCAAGCTGCGCGCAGCTAGGCGTCCCGGAGGCTGAAGCCACGTGGTCTCTGGTCGGGGATGGGAGATTGGAAACATGTATGATGAGAAGTCGGATGCGCGTGAGACTGACGCGGTAGCGCCCCCCGACCGCGCCTTAGGCACTCTCAACCGCCGGTCGCTTCTGATCGGCTCCGCCGTCAGTCTCACCGCGTTTGGCCTTGCTGGTTGCGCAACGTCCGGCGGTATGAGCCTTGCTGAAGCGAAGAAGGCCTACGGTCCAGTTCCCGACGAGCGCTTTCCGATCCCGGCTGTCGATGTCAGCAAGATCGATCCGAAGTATCTACGCCGGACGGTGCGTTACGACACAAAGGAAGCAGCCGGTACGATCATCGTCGATCCTGGCAACTACTACGTCTACCGGATCGATGGCGACGGAAATGCTACCCGCTACGGCGCCAATGTCGGCCGCGCCGGGTTCCTGTGGAGCGGTGACGCCTATGTCGGACGAAAAGCCGAATGGCCGATCTGGACGCCGCCCAGGGAGATGATCCTGCGCCAGCCAGAGGTCGCACAGTATGCCGGCGGCATGGCGCCAGGACTAGATAATCCACTCGGGGCACGAGCACTGTATCTCTACCAGAATGGTGTCTACACGCTCTACACCATCTACAGCACGAGTGTGCCTGAGACGATCGGAAAAGGCGTTTCGAGCGGCTGCATCGGCCTGCTCAGCCAAGATATGATCGACCTTTATTCCAAGACGCCAGTAAACACCAAGGTGGTGGTCCTGCCGGCATAGGGCCAACTGCCGCTGACTACGCAATGCTGAAAGGACGGGTGCTATGCAAGAGCCATGACGATCTTGCGCCCAATAGCGGTCATATTGCACCCGGATGGCTCATCCCGTAACCTGCCGTCCAGTGGCCTATCGCCGCTTCGGCCTTATCCTGTCGATTTCTCATCGCGAAGCAGGAGAAGCGTATCGCCGCCATGGCGGCAGGGTGACGGCACCGGAAGGCGACGGGCATCGATCCTGCGGAACCCGCGACGGATGTAGAAGGCTTCCGACCGTGGTGTTTCCGAGAAGGTTTGCACGCTCATCCGCCGGCAGCCCGCCTTGTGCGCACGTTCGGTGGCTGCGGCGAGGAGACGGGAGCCGATGCCACGGCTCCGCCAGGGCGCGTACAGCGCGAAGGCGTTGATGTACCAGCTCCCCGGGACGTGTCGCTCGAGTTCGAGGAACGGGCGCAGGATTTCCGGCACTTCGTCAAGACTTCCGTCTTCGACTTCAAGCCGGTATCCAAGGATCATGCCGATCACCGAGCCATAGGTTTCGGCGACGATAGCGTTTGTCCAGGAGAACCCGCCCTCGTCGCGTTCCGCACGTCGCGTGCCAACGTCGAACACGTCCTCGTTCGGGTCAGCCATCTGAGCCCAGAGCCATTCGGGAATGCCCGCGCCAGCGATGGCGATAAGTTCAGCCAAGGCGCGTGCATCGGCGGCGGTGGCATCGCGCAGGACAATCTCCCCGGCTGTCGAGGTCGGGGACGGGAATACTTCCTTCATCTGGCTCCTCCAAAGTGCAACGACGGGAATGCCTCACCTGCATTTCCTGACGGCGCACGCAACAATATCAGACCCATGCTGGCCTACCATCTGTACATGTACCGGCGAGGATATGTGCGACCTTTGATCAAGCGCGCGGAGGCGCAGAGGCACCGACTAGATACGATGGTTGAAGCGGAAGAGGTTGCGT
Source organism: Nitratireductor thuwali (assembly GCF_036621415.1). NCBI lineage: Bacteria > Pseudomonadati > Pseudomonadota > Alphaproteobacteria > Hyphomicrobiales > Phyllobacteriaceae > Nitratireductor > Nitratireductor thuwali. Next base: position 2,901,435 of record NZ_CP030941.1, on the reverse strand, counting down.
GGGTCATACCTCTGCTTCAACGCGCCGAGCTTGGAGCGGCTGCTTCCCACTCGGGAGATAGAAACCGTCTCGGGCTCGAAATTGAGATAGGACAATCCCGTCGAGAACCGCGCCATCTTCGAGCAGGCTTCGCGCGTCCAGTCGCGATTTTCCTCGTCATTGTTCGGGTCGACCCAGTTCGACTCGACGCCCAGCAGAAACGGTGCGTCTCGATTCCCGAACGCTGTCGCATCCGGTGCGATCCGCGTCATGGCGCCGCCAAGCTGCCAGACATCCACGGTAGTGAGCGGTGATGGACGCGAGGCCGTCAAGTCGAGCACCAATTCGATCGCCTCATCGTCGAACCCGTTCAGGTAGAGCGATTTCCAGTAGTAGCGCCGACCGTCGGGATAGTCTTCGTCGAAAGCCATCTGGACGTCAACATAGGGCGTGACGGCGCTCAGATCGCAAAGCGGCGCCCCTAGTTCACGCAACGGCTGCAGAATCGCTTTGCCCTCTTGCGGCGAGCCAGAGTGGACCGCGCCGATGGCAACGTACGCGCGACCGCCGGCAGCCGGCGGGAACGGATCGCCCGTCGGCACGGTGCCGCACAGCGCGAGGGAGCTTACATCGTCGGAGCACGAGGCGCAGAATTCACGCCAGCTCTTGAGCACTTCCCGTCCGTCTTCAATCGGGTAAAAGACCAAGGCGAACATCACCTCCGGCCCGATCGGGTGCAAACGAAACTCGAACTCCGTCACAACGCCGAAGTTGCCACCGCCCCCGCAAAGAGCCCAAAAAAGATCAGGATTTTCGATTTCGCTTGCCCGTCGAACTTCGCCGTCGGCGGTTACGATTTCCACCGAGACCAAGCTGTCGCAACTGAGGCCGAACTTTCTGCGCATCCAGCCAAACCCACCGCCGAGCGTCAGTCCGGCGACGCCGGTCTTGGAGACCAGGCCGCCCGGAACAGCAAGTCCATCTCGCTGCGTCGACCGATCGACGTCGCCCCAAGTGGCGCCGCCGCCGGCGCGGACACGGCGGCGTCCGGGATCGCTCGCGACCCGGTTCATCGCCGTCAGGTCGATCACCACGCCCTCGTCGCAGGTTGCAAGGCCGGCAACGTTGTGGCCGCCGCCGCGCACCGCCACCGGAACATTGAGCTGCGCCGCAGTCCTTACCGCTGCCGCAACGTCCCGGGTTGTGCGCGGCCGAAGAATCAGGTTCGGCCGGCTCTTGATGGTTCCGTTCCAGAGTCTCGTCGCCGCCTCAAATCCGTCGTCTCCCCGGCGCAGCATATCGCCGCCAAAGTCTGGCGCCAACGCCGTCACGAACTGACGGCCGGCCCATTCCGCACGACGAGGCGAGCTTGCATGTTTCGTTACCGCCACTTCGTCCTCCTCATCTGCCGGTTTTCAATACTCGGTCGGATGGTAGACATCCTGGCCTCGTCCTTGCCAGTGGACGAGCGGTGCATCGCCGCTGAAACTATGAAGTTGTCTCGCGTCAAAGGCTTGGCGTGAGCGAGAGGTTGCGATGCTCCTTCTGGGACCGCATAATTTGGCGTCAAGTGGACTGCTGGTGATGCGCATGACCTCTTCCGAACGGCGGACCGGCGCTGACATGCGAGAAAGATTACTCGATCTGGCGGAGGACGCCGTCCTCGCCAAAGGCTTCGGCGCGACGTCGGTGGAGGAACTTGCCGCCGAGGCTGGCATCACGAAGAACGGCTTCTTCTACCATTTTCCGAACAAGAACGCCCTCGCGCTCGCCTTACTGCACCGCTATGTCGAGCGTGACGATGCGCTGTTCGACGACGTGCTCGCCCGCGGCCGCGAGCTTTCAGACGATCCGCTGGAGGCCTTTCTGATCGCGCTGAAACTGCTGGCCGAGGCAACAGCCGATCTGCCGGAAAAGTTTCCAGGCTGTCTCGTCGCCACATTTTGCTATCAGGAGAGGCTCTTTGACCTTGAGGTGCACGCGCTTTACCACAAGATCGTGCTCGACTGGCGATCCCGCTTCCGATCCTGTCTGGAGGCGATCTGCGAACACTACGATCCGCGGGAGGATATAGACCTCGATTCCGTGGCGGACATGATCTCGACGGCGATCGAGGGCGGGATGGTTCTCGGGCGGGCCACCGGCGACAGTAAGATCCTTCCGGCGCAGATCGAGATGGTTCGCATTTGCATCAGGATGCTGTTTCGATGAACACTCACACACCTTTTTGGGAGCCGAAAAGGTTCAAAGTCAGGCCCGCTCACAACTCCGAATGTGCAAGAACGCATGCGACGGGTTCTCTAAAAGGCGATGCTGACAGGCCGGACAGAGCTCGAACGTTTCTCCCAGGCGGGTCGCGCCTTGAACGATCGAGACTTCCACGCGCAAGAACCTCCACCGGTCGATTTTCCTCAGCGCGAACGGTTTCCGGCAGCCCGCGCACGTCCAGGTCGGCTTTCCCATGCTTGCACCCCCACCCCTTGGAACTATGGCACAGTGGGACGAAGCGGAAAATGACATCTTCTTGAACGGAAGACCGCTAGATGCTCGCCGTCAGGGCCGAGAAAAATCCCCGCAGATCAGGCGCACAACGCTGTTGCAGGTTCCCAAGGGCACTTGGGCGACCGCACCCGTTGAATCGCCATTCAGCCTTGTCGTCTTCGTCGTCCACCGAGACTGGAAGACGCTAGAATGTGGCTGGAGAGGTTCGGTTCCGGGGCACAGGCGCAATTGTCCTGTGGAAGCTGGGTTCTGCTGACCACGAAGTTCATCCTCAGACGATAATGACGCCGGAAAACTCCACCTGCCCTTCCGTTGCCCCACGGCGGTTGCGCCGACAACGATCATTCGCGGCGGCGCTCACGCCAAGTTGGCCGGCGCGAATTTGCGGCGATAGGCGCCGGGGGCGATGCGGGCGATGCGCTTGAACAGACGGCGGAAGGCGGCGGCGTCCTCATAGCCGACGTTCCAGTGTCAATGATCGCGGAAACGGGACCCCGTTTTTTCGTCCAAAAGGGACCCCTTTGACGGGCACGATGTGAGCGCTCGACCGGGTGGAGCTGGTCGAGTTTGCGCAGCCCGGTCGAGTGCGCCTGATTGGCCTTTCGGCTTTAGCTTTGAGAGCGGTTCTTGAAGCGCCAGCTGTCGTTGCCGGTCTCGATGATGTCGCAGTGATGGGTGAGCCGATCGAGCAGTGCCGTGGTCATCTTGGCGTCGCCGAAGACAGTCGGCCATTCGCCAAAGGTGAGATTGGTGGTGACGATCACCGATGTCTGCTCATAGAGCCGGCTGATGAGGTGGAACAGGAGCTGCCCGCCGGCCTGAGCGAAAGGCAGATAGCCAAGTTCATCGAGAATGACGAAGTCCAGGCGACACAGCCGATCGTTGAGCCGCCCCTGGCGCCCGGCCCGGGCCTCGGCCTCGAGCTGGTTGACGAGGTCGACGACGTTGAAGAAGCGGCCGCGCGCGCCGTCACGGATGCAGGCGCGGGCGATGGCGACGGCGAGATGGGTCTTGCCGGTTCCGGTGCCGCCGACGAGGACGGCGTTGCGCTGATGGGCGAGGAAGTTGCCGCCGGCCAGATCACGCACCAGCGTCTCGTTGATCGGTGTGCCGTCGAAGACGAAGTCCTCGATCTCCTTGGCCAGCGGCAGCTTGGCGATCGTCATCTGGTATTTGATCGAGCGCGCCTTCTTCTCGGATATCTCTGCATTGAGCAGGTCGGCGATGATGCGCTGCGGCTCGTGTTGGCGCTTCACGGCGGTTCGAATGATCTCGTCATAGGCCGCCTTCATGCCGAAGAGCTTCAGCGATCCCATGGTGGCGAGAATGTCGGTGCGGTCCATCATACGGCTCTCCTCAATTGATCGTATCGGCTGCAATCTGCCGTGGGTTCATGGTGAAGCTTGAGGCCGGCCGGCGTGGCCATAGTCGGTGGCCGCGCCGTCTCGCGTCGACGCGCCAGGATGTTGAGGATGACATCGGCCGAGCAGGCACCCTCACGCAACGCTTCTGCGCAGGCGGCTTCCACCGCCGGCATGCCGTCGCTCAGCACGGCCGACAGAATGCTCACCATCTGCCGGTCTCCGTCGTCAGAACGGGCAAGCTTGCGGCGTATCCGCTCCAGGCTGCTGGGCAGCATCCAGTCCTTGAAGGGCGCGCCGTTGCGCAGCGCGCCCGGCTTGCGGGCCAGAACCGGCACATAGTGCCAAGGGTCGTAGACGGTCTTGCCGCGGCCAAAGGCGCGGCGATGCTCGCCGACGATCACCCCATCCTGGCGGATCACGATCCGGTCGGCATAGGCCTGGATCTCCACCGGCCGGCCGAGCGCGCTGGCCATGACGGAGTATTTGTTGTTGTCGAAGCGCACCAGGCAGGTCTTCGACACCGAGGCCGGCACGGCGTGGAATCCATCGAAGTGGCCGGCATAGGGCACCAGGCTTGCCCGTTCAGCCTCGAAGGCTTCCCAGACCGTCTGCTCGGGCCGCTCGGAATGGCGATGCGCCTTGGCAAAGACGACGCACTGGTCGAGCAGCCAGGCGTTCAACTCCTCATAGTTCCTGAAGCGCAACCGCGGTGTGAAGAAGCGCCGGCGCACCAGCCCGACCTGGTTCTCAACCTGGCCCTTCTCCCAGCCCGAGGCCGGCGTGCAGGCGACCGGCTCGACAAGATAGTGGCTGCACATCTGCAGGAAGCGGCGGTTGAACTGGCGGTCCTTGCCGACGAAGACGGTCTCCACCGCCGTCTTCATGTTATCGTAGATGCCGCGCGTGCAGGTGCCCCGGAAGAAGGCAAACGCCCGGTCATGGGCATCGAACACCATCTCCTGCGTCTCGCGCGGATAGGCCCGCACGAACAGCATCCGACTGTGGCACAGCCGCACATGCGCAACCTTCACCGTGGTCGTCGCACCGCCCAGCACCACGATCTCGTGGCTCCAGTCGAACTGGTAGGCCTCGCCCGGTGCAAAGCTCAGCGGCACATAGGCGGCGACGGAGGTGCTGCCGCGCTTCTCTTTCCAGGCCTGCGCATGCCGCCAGACCGAACTGTAGCTGCCCTCATAGCCGAGGCCCCGAAGCTCTTCAAAAACCCGCATCAGGGTCAGCTGCTCACGCGATGGCTTCGCCGCATTGGCCGACAACAGCCGCTCCAGCTCATCCCGCCAGGCACCCATGCTTGGCATCGGCTGATGTTTGCGCTCGTAGCGAAACTCCGTCGCCTCCGAGCGCACTACCTTGCGCACCACTTTGCGCGAGACATTCAACTCGCGGCAAATCGCCTTGATGGGCTTCCCATGGACAAAATAGGCACGGCGTATCTTCGCGATCGTTTCCACAACCAACATCCAAAAACAAATGCCTCCGATGACAATCGGAGGCAGTCTGATGCCCCTGTGTCTCAGGGGTCCCTTTTGGATAAAAATTACCCCTCAAACGGGGTCCCTATTCCATGAAAAATCACACATTGCCTCGCCTGAACTGCTTCCGGATAGTCCAAACATTTCCCCATCCGCCCGACCATTGAAGGTGAGATGGGTCTGTTCGGTGAGATCAAAGAAGTCATTGTCCCAGTTGTCATCTCACCCTTTTGAAGCGCCTGCAGGATACGCGCATCAAGCTGATCGAATTTTCCTGGATTGTTCGTTCATATGAACCAATTTGGTGCGTTTCTGCAATGGAATTTGCGGAAACTGTCCCACCGGATTGTGCGAGGCTTTCAGTCCAGTCGAGTGCAGACCATTTTGAGAGAAGGACCGGAATGCGCGCAAGCATACTCGCAGCATTTGCCGAGAGCCTGAAGGGAGTCGAACTGCCCGCGCGCCTGCATGAGGGGTTGATCCGCGAGAACGCCCCCATTGAAGGTCCCCATGGGGTCACACCGCTGATCCATGCCGACAGTCGCGTCCGGCCGGCCGCTCGCTCAGCTTGGAGGCTTCGTGCGCGATCCCGTGCAGCCCCTACTACGCCAACAGCCTTACGGAGCGCGCGTTGTGCACTTGGCTGCGCAAGGAGGCGCGGTCGGTGGCGCGGATGAGGAGACAAGCGTCGTTATTGCCGGCTCCGGAGCGATCACGGCCGACTACGGGTTTGACGCGACCACCGCACGGTTTAAACACAGCATTGATGCAATGGAGGAACAAAGGTTCGCAGGCTGAGATGGTGCAGCCGGGCGCCACTCTCGAACAACGATAAGTGCCGTTGAGGCGGCAAGTGGGGCAACATGCTATCGGTTCTGAAGAATCAACAGTTTCGGCGGCTTTATTCGGCGCAGGTCCTGTCGCTCCTGGGCACGGGGCTGATGACGGTGGGATTGGCGCTTGTTGCATACGAACTGACCGGTGCAGACGCCGGCATGGTCATGGGCACGCTGCTGGCTATCAAAATGGTGGCCTATGTGGGGTTCGCCCCGATCGCCAGCGCGCTGTCCGCCCGCGCGCCTTTCAAGCCGTTTCTTATCGCTCTCGACGTGCTGCGGTTTTCCTTCGTGGCCTTTTTGCCTTTCGTCACGGCCGTTTGGCAGATTTACCTGATCGTCTTCATCTTCCAGCTTTGCTCGGCAGCCTTCACGCCGACCTTCCAGAGCGTCATTCCCGACGTTCTGCCCGACGAGGAGGAGTATACATCCGCCCTGTCGCTTTCGCGCCTGGCCTATGACATGGAATCACTACTGAGCCCGCTTGTCGCCGGCCTGCTTCTGGGCCTCATGGATGCGCGGCTGCTCTTCATCGGCACTGCTCTCGGCTTCCTTGCCTCCGCTGCACTGGTGTTGTCGGCCAGGCTGCCGGAGCGTGGAACGCTCAAGACCGCGCTGCCCTTTCTGGAACGCCTTTCGCGCGGCTTTCGCATCTATGCCCGCACACCGCGTCTGCGCGCGCTGTTCGCGCTGGGCATGGCTGTCTCCTTCACCGCTGCATGGGTGATCGTCAATTCCGTCGTCTTCGCCCGCGAGACGCTGGGCGGCACGCAGCAGACCTACACCACCATACTCGCCTGCTATGGTGCCGGATCCATGGTCACGGCTATTTCGATGCGCGCGCTCTTGAAGCGCGTGTCGCCCAGGCTTTCCATGGGCGCCGGCGCGCTCCTCCTCGGCCTTGCGCCGTGGACCATCCTCATCGGCCTGCCCTTCGCCGGCGTCCTTGTGCTGTGGTTCGTGCTCGGCGCCTCCGCCGCGCTGGTACTGACGCCTAGTGGGCTCCTGATTGCCCGCTCCAGCCATAGCGAGGACCGGCCGGCGCTGTTCGCCACGCAATTCTCGCTGTCCCATGCCGGCTGGCTTGCGACCTATCCGCTGGCGGGCTATCTGGGCGCACATCTTGGGCTGGAACTGTCGTTCGCGGTCATGGCGTGCGGAGCGCTCGCCTCCGGCCTTATCGCGCTCACGATCTGGCCCGCACAAGACGCGGTGGAGCGTGAGCACACGCACGCGCCATTCCATCACAACCATATGCATGTCCATGACGAGCATCACGATCACGAGCATGAAGGATGGGAGGGACCGGAGCCGCACGCACATCCGCATCGGCACGAGCCCCTTCGCCACCGCCACGCATTCGTGATCGACGATCACCACCCGGTTTGGAATATGTAGAAAGAAATCAATGCGAGCCGCGGAAGGAAGGAAAGAACACTCCTTTCCAACGCTCTAAAGAAGGCTGAGACCGACAACGATGCAGCACTCCGCAGACATAGACCCGGCGATCGGCGCCGAGCGCCTGGCCCGGCTCGAGGAGCGGGTTCGACAGGATCTCGCTTACCTGTGCCTGCCGCCGGCCAATTGGGTGCCGCCGCACGAGAAGGACGGCGAGCCCGTGCATGACGTCGTCATCATCGGCGGCGGCATGGTGGGGCTTCTAGCCTATTTCGCGCTGTGGAGCGGCGGCATACGCAACACGCGCATCCTCGACCGCAACCCGGCGGGGTTGGAAGGGCCGTGGCTTACCTATGCGCGCATGGAGACGCTGCGCTCACCCAAGCAGCTCACCGGGCCGGCCTACGGCCATGCGTCCCTGACCTTCCGCGCCTGGTTCACCGCGCTTTACGGCGAGGAGGCGTGGGAGGCGCTCGACAAGATCCCGCGGCCCATGTGGATGGAATACCTCGTCTGGTACCGCAAGGTGCTGGACATTCCGGTCGAGAACGAGATCGAGGTAAAGCGGGTGCGCCCGGAGGGCGAGTATCTGCGCCTTGAGCTTGCCGGACGCGGCGCCGGAGAGAAATCCATCCTGACGCGCAAATTCGTCATGGCGACGGGACGGGACGGCACCGGCCAGCCCAATATACCCGGCTTCGTCGACGGCTTGCCCGGCCATTGCTGGGCGCATTCGGCCGACGATATCGACTTCCCGGCGCTGAAGGGCAAGCGGGTGGTCGTCATCGGAGTCGGCGCTTCGGCGGTCGACAATTCGGCCGAGGCGCTGGAGGCCGGCGCCAAGGAGGTGCGCCACCTGATCCGCCGCAGAGAGATGCCGACCATCAACAAGATGATGGGTATCGGCTCGCCCGGCTTCACCGCGGGCTATGCGGCGCTGCCGGACGAATGGCGCTGGCGCTTCATGCAATATTCCTTTGTCACGCAGACGCCGGCCCCGCGCGGCTCCACCCTGCGGGTGAGCCGGCACGAAAACGCCTATTTCCACTTCGGCCACGGCATCCGGCGGATGGACTACGAGAACGGCGAGGTGGTCATCGAGACGACGACAGGCAAGCGGCTGACGACGGATTTCGTCATCCTCGGCACCGGCTTTACCGTCGATCCGCTGGCGCGCACCGAGCTAGGCGAGGCGGCCGGCGAGATCATGCTGTGGCGCGACCGCTATACGCCGCCGGCGGGAGAAGAAAGCACCGAGCTTTCCAATTTTCCCTATCTCAATGAGGACTTCAGCTTCCGCGAGCGCACACCGGGCAAGGCGCCCTGGCTGTCGAAGGTCTATTGCTTCAACTACGGCGCCTCGGCGAGCCTCGGCAAGGTGTCGGGCGACATTCCCGGCATCAGCGACGGCGCGGCGTGGCTGACGCGAGCGATTGCGGCCACGCTCTACCGTGAGGATGTGGAAACGCATTGGCAGGGCATGCTGGACTACTCGAAGCCGGAGCTTCTGGGCGACGAGTGGGCCGAAACCGATATCGAGGACGCCGCGGCAACGCCTGCGCCGGCCTTCACCAACGGGAGCTGATGAAGATGAGCGAGACCCTGGCGAACGATGTGGTGACCCGCCTTTCCGGCGCGGCTGATGCCGCGTCGGTGCGCGAGGCCCTGGCCGGCCGTGCCGACGTGATGGAGATGACGCAGGCCACCCATGACGCGGCGCTCACGCCGGCCGATCCCGGGGGCCTGTCGCACGGCCTGCGCGCCGCACTCGCCGTGCGTATCGCGCGGCTCAACGGCGACGAGGCACTGGCCGCTCACTATATGCAACTCCTGGACAATGCCGGCGCAAGCGCGGACGAAGCTGCGGCGGCCGATCCTAGTTTCAAGGGCAGCGGACGGCTTGCGGCGGCGATCACCTTCACCGACCTGGTGACGATGCGCACGCGCGAGACCATCGCCGCGGATATTGAGGCCCTGCAGAAGGTCGGCATCAGCGACGCGGACATCGTGCGTCTGGCGGAACTCAACGCGTTCCTGGCCTATCAGGTGCGGCTGATCGCCGGGCTGAAACTGATGAGGGCGACGGCATGAACACGGTCATCCGCGAATTCACCACCGAGATTCCGCACTGGCAGCCGCGCGTGAAGCCCATCGATCTCGCCGAGGCGACGCCGGAGCAGCTCGACGCGCTGAAGGTCACGCCCTCCAACACCAAGGTGTCGGAATACGTGCTGGTGCTGGTCAACGACGTGGAGACGCTGAAGGTGCGCACGCCGCTCTTCAACGCCATCATGTACAATCGTGGCGGCCTGGGCCGTGCCGAACGCGAGATCGGCGCGACGGCGGCTTCCGTGGTCAATCACTGCGTCTATTGCGCGGCCGTCCACTCCAGCCGCTACAACCAGCTCGCCAAGGACGAAAGCGTGATGGAGCGCATCTTCCGCGATGGCGAGGCAGCGGAGCTGGACGACAGGCAGGCGGCGATCTTCCGTTTCGCCACGCGGCTTTCCAAAGCACCGAGCGAGGCGGACGAGGCGGACGTTCAGGCGCTGCGCGACGCAGGGCTGGACGATGCCGAGATCCTGGACCTCATCCTGTCGGCCTCGCTCTTCGGCTGGGCGAACCGGCTGATGCATGTCTTGGGCGACCCGGTCGCGCACGAAGAAAGCTAGGAGCGACACGACCTTGCAAGGGATAGCGACACAGAGATGGAAGCCGCCTTTCAGGCGCGAGGCCGTTGCGGCCAGTGCCTCGGCGACGGCCGCGCGTCATTGCAAGAGGCGATCACACGTGGATGCGCGGCTCGAACTTGAGCCTTTCAAGCGTGATCATGCTGCGGAATTTCCGCAGGTTTCTGTTGGCGTAGAGCTTGGTCTTGACGAAGTGATCGAAGGTCGCGATGTCCTCGACCGTGACCACGAGCACGAAATCGGCCTCTCCGGTGACCATGTAGCACTGGCTCACCTCATCTGTGGCGTGCATCTCGCGCTTGAAGTCATCGAGAAGGTCGAGCCGCTCGCGCTCCAGTTCGACAAGCACGTTACGTCGACCGCCGGCGGCATCATGCCGGTAACGAGCATCGACGGGGCGCCGGTCGCCGACGGCCGCATCGGCCCGGTTACACAGCGGCTAAGCGACCTTTACTGGGAGATGCACAGCGCTGAGGAGTGGTCGACGCCGGTGCAATATCCCGAGTTGAATGAGGACGAAAAACGGGCCGGAACCAGGGGGCTGAGACAATGAACATGCAGAAAGATCAGCTCACTGTGGGAATTGCCGGCGCTGGCGCCATCGCATTCGGCGCGGCGGCTTTTCTGGAGCAGGCCGGGCACCGGCCCGTCCTGTGGTCGCCGTCTGGCAAGCGCACGGAGCGGCTTGCCGCCGGCGAACCGCTAAGGGCCACGGGCGCTGTCGAATGCACGTTCCATCCCGGTGTGGCGTCCGATGCCGCGGCACTGGTGAAGGACGCTGACGTCATCCTCGTCGCTCTGCCCGGCTACGGCCACAAGATGGCGTTTGACGCCATCGCCCCGCAAATCCGGCCGGAACAGGCCATCATCATCTCTTCGCATGCCTCCTTCGGCGCGCTCTATCTCTCGCGCCTTCTGGCGCAGCGCGGCGTGAGCGTGCCCATCATCGCCTGGGGAACGACGGCAACAACCGGCCGCCAGCCAAGCTATGTGGAGGCCAGTGTCAACACGGTCCGCAGTAAGGTGGATCTGTGCACCGTGCCCAGCGCGCGCGCAGCTGAGGGGCTGGCGCTTTGCCAGCGGCTTTTCGGCGACCGCTTCGTGCAACGCGATGGCCTGCTGGCGATCTCGCTCAGCAACCTCAACCCGCAGAACCACATGGGCATCGCCCTGTGCAACATGACGCGGATGGAGCACGGTGAGACCTGGGACCAGGGCTACAACGTCACGCCCAATGTGGGACGGCTTCTTGAGGCGCTCGACAAGGAGCGGCTGGCGATCGCCGAGGCGCTGGGCCTGTCGGTGCGCACGATCTTCGAGCATTTCCACCTGTCCTTTCACGTGCCGGAGGACACGGTGTCGAACATGAACCAGGAGATGCACCGCCAGGGCCGCGGCGGCACGGGACCGACAACGGCCGACAGCCGCTATGTGACGGAGGACGTGCCCTACGGCCTGCTGATGACCGTCAAACTGGGCGAGCTCACGGGACGGGAGGCAAAGCTCCATCGCTCCGGTGTCGAGATATTCTCGGCCCTCTACGGGCGAGACTTTTTCTCGGAGAACCAGCTGCTGGACGCGCTGGCGCTGGATGCGCTGACGCTCGATGAGCTGAAGACCCTGTCTCAGGAAGGTCGCAATCGGGTGCCTCAGCCTGGGTGACAGAAGGGATCAACAATGCCATGACAAGGGGCCGCCAAGAGCCCTGCTGAACTAAGGCGCCAAGCGCTATAACAAATGACCAACCAGAAGAGGGAATACAGTCATGAGTAAATTCATCACCAGCCGCAGGGGATTCATCAAGTCCGGCGCAGCGGGCGCAGCCATCTTGGCAGCGCCCGCCTATCTGCGCTCCACCGCTGCGCGGGCCTCGGGCGTCGTCAACGTCTGGACCTACGCCAACTTCATTCCGGACGATTTCAAGGCCGAGTTCGAGAAGGAAACCGGAATCGAGGTGCGCGTCCGGCTCGTCGACGACCAGGGAAAGCAGTTCAACCTGCTGGCCGCCGAAGCGCCGGAACCGAGCGCCGACATCGTCACCGTGGCCGGCCACCGCTTCCTGCAGTTCATCGACTCCGACCTGCTGGCACCGCTCGACACCGACCGGCTCAACAACTGGGGCAACATCAATCCCGTCTATTCGGAGAGCGACTGGGCGACCATCAACGGCAACAAATGGGGCGCACCCATCCTGTCCGGTGCCGAAGTCCTAGCCTACAATACCGAAATCGTAAGCGAGGACGAGGTCAAGAGCTGGGACGTCATGTTCGACCCGAAATACGAGGGTCAGACCGCCTACATCATCCAGGACATGATGTCGGTCGTGATGCTGTATCTCGGCTATGACGGCAACATGGTGGCCTACAAGGATGACCCGGAGAAGGCCGCCCAGATCGTCAAGGAAGCACGTGACTTCCTCATTGAACACAAGCCGATGGTGCGCAAGTTCTACGATTCCGGTGCCGAGGTGCAGCAGATGTTCATCAACCAGGACATCGTGCTGGCGCACGCCTGGAGCGGACCGATCTCGAAGCTCATCATGGACGGCTTTCCCGTCGACATGACGATCCCGAAAGAAGGCTCATACGGCTTCGTCTACACGCTCAACGTCACCAACAACGGTCCCAACCCGGACAATGCCTACGCACTGCTCGACGCGCTTCTGGCCCGGCCGGAAGTGGGCGCGCAGATGACCAAGGCCTCCGGCTTCATCTCCACCTTCAAGGGTGTCGATCAGCACCTGACCGAGCTGGAGCAGAAGGCGGCTTCCTTCACCGAGGAAGAGTTGCAGGGACTGCAGTTCTTCCGTTCAGAGGCGAACGACCTGAAGTATAGCTTGGTCGATCCGGCCGTAGAGGAGATCAAGGCGGCTTAAGCAGCCCAATAAGGGGCGGAGGAAACTCCTCCGCCCCTTTCCAACGCAGGCGGAGCCTGCAGTTTCCGCGGCCACCGACAGATGGCGCGGAGCGATGTCATCAAACAAGCGCGCGAAGCGGTGAATGGATAGCCAGCAAGACATGGCCCATGCAGATGTAAAACAAGAAACCGGGCTCGGCACGGCCACGGGCGGCGCCGGACGGCGCAGCGTCTGGGGTGCGCTGATGACCAACGGTCTTTATCAGTCCGTCACGGGAACGCTGTTCAAGACGCAGCGCCGCCAGTTCATCCTGCTGGCCAGCTTTCCGTTGCTTTGGGTGTTCGTCGCCCATCTGGGGCCCATCATCCAGATGTTCTGGATCAGCTTTCTCGACTCCTACCCGCCATCTGCCGGCCAGGAGCCGCAAGTGACGCTGGCCAACTGGCAGCGCTTCTTCGAAGAGCAGATTTTCATCATCCCGTTCTTCCGCACGCTGGCCTTCGCCTTCGTGCTGACGGCGTCGACGCTCGTGATCACCTATCCGGTGGCCTATTTCCTGGCCAAGCATGTCAGCCGCAAAAACCAGCTTCTATTACTCCTGCTCCTGCTCATTCCCTTTTGGGTGGGCGAGATCGTGCGCACCTACGCGATCATGATCCTGCTTGGCAACAATGGCGCGGTGAACCTGGTGCTGAAGTGGCTGGGTCTGATCGAGCGGCCGATCCCCTTCATGTATACGAGCTTCTCGCTGGGCATGGGCATCATCTATCTGACCGCGCTCTACATGCTCCTGCCGCTATACTCGGCGCTCGAAAAGATCCCGCGGAACTATCTGGAGGCCGGCGCCGACCTCGGTGCGGGCGCCTGGACGCGGTTCCTGCGCATCACGCTGCCACTTTCGCGGGAAGGTATCGCGTCCGGCTGCACGCTCGTCTTCCTAATCTCGACCGGCTACTACGCTACACCCGTGCTTCTGGGTGGGCCGAATACGACCGTCTTTGCCGAGACGATCGCCGGCTTCTTCCACGTCGCGGGCGACCAGTGGCCCACTGGTGCCGCCTTCTCCTCCATCATGCTCATCACCACGCTGGCGCTGACGGGGATTTTCCTCAAGCTCATGGGCCGTGACGGGAAAGGAATGATGCAATGACCAGACACACGCGCATCCTGATGTCGGTCATCTATTCGGCCTTCATCGTCTATCTCTTCGTGCCGCTCATCCTCATGGTGATGATGGGCTTCAAGGATTCGCAGTTCATCGGCTTTCCCATCCAGGGCTGGACCCTGGATTGGTACACGGGCGTCTTTCAGGACTCGGAAGTCCTGGGCGTCTTCGCCTACTCCATGACCATCGCCGTCGCCTCCACTCTGCTGTCGCTGGTGATCGGCGTGTGGGTGGCGACCTTCCTTGGCCCCAACAAGTTCCGTGGCAAGCTGATCGTGTTCGCCCTGACCTGCCTACCTGCGGTCATCCCAGGCATCATCTCGGCCATTTCGCTGCGCATCTTCGCCCGGCTTTTGTCCATCGAACCAGGCATGTTTGCCATCATCCTCGGTCACACGGTGCACAACGTGCCCTTCGTGGCGCTTGTGGTGATGGCGCGGCTGGCGACGCTGCCGAAAAGCCATATCGAGGCGGCGCAGGATTTGGGCGCCGACAAGGTTGTCGCCTTCTTCCGCGTCACCCTGCCCTATCTCCTGCCGGCCTTGATCGGCGCGGGCATCTTCTGCATGCTCCTGTCCTTCGACGACTTCGTGCGTGCCTTCTTCCTGGGGGGATATGAGCCGACGCTTCCTGTCCTCATCTTCGCGATGCTGCGTTCGGGCATGTCGCCGGAAATCAACGCCATCTCGACCGTCGTCCTCATACTGACCGCGGTGCTGGGCCTGTGGGCCGAGCGCTCCATGCGGCGCATGAACAAGGGTGCCTGACATGACCGACCAACGCGATGTCATCGTCCATCTCGACAAGATCACCAAGCGCTTCGGCTCCACTGTCGCCGTCGACAAGCTGGACATGGAGATCATGGCCGGCGAGTTCGTCACCTTCCTCGGACCCTCGGGCTGCGGCAAGTCGACGACACTGCGCATGCTGGGCGGCTTTGAAACGCCGAACGAGGGGCGCATCATCCTCGGCGGCACCGACGTGACGAGCCAGCCGCCCAACCGGCGCGACGTCAACATGGTGTTCCAGGACTACGCCCTGTTCCCGCACATGACGGTGGGCAAGAACGTGGCATTCGGCCTGGAGCTGAAGGGCAAGACGCGCAGCGAGATCGACAAGCGCACGGACGAGCTTTTGGAGTTCCTGCAGCTTGGCGGCTTCCGCGACCGCACGCCGGACCAGCTTTCCGGCGGCCAGCGCCAGCGCGTGGCGCTGGCGCGCGCGCTCGCCCCCGATCCCAAACTCCTGCTTCTCGACGAGCCGCTGGGGGCGCTGGACGCCAAGCTGCGCGGGCAGGTGCAGGTGGAACTGAAGGATATCCAGAGGCGCACCGGCAAGACCTTCTTCTTCGTCACGCACGACCAGGACGAGGCGCTGACCATGTCCGACCGGATCGTGGTGATGAATGCCGGTCGGGTGGAGCAGGACGGCACGCCCGAGGAGCTATATTTCCGCCCGCAGAGCCGGTTTGTGGCCGAGTTCATCGGCGAGACCAACCTTCTGGAAGGCACCGTGCGCGGCAGCGATGCGGACTCCATCGTCATCGACTGGAACGGGATCGAGGTCCGCGGCTCCGCCCGCGGCACCAAGCCCGTGGCGGGTGACGCGGTCATGGCCGCACTGCGGCTGGAAAATGTCAACTGCTATCCCACCAAGCCGAAGGCAGGCAACGCCATCGAAGGACGCATCGTCAACAAGCTCTTCAAGGGCAGCCGCACGGCACTCGACATCCGCGTTGGCGAACGCGACGATGCCGTCATCAGGGCCTATCTGGACGCGCGCGAGGCTGATAGCCTGCCGCCCGATCAGTTGTGGATCGACTGGGATGCGGACCGGCTGAGCGTTCTCAGGGATTGACATCGCCACAGCCGGCAGTCGCTGCCTCCCCGGTGACGCCGGCTGACGGTGGCGCGTGGCATTGAGAGCGGGGAGCCACTAGATCAGTTCGCCGTTGCACAAAGACGGTGAACGGATCTGACCATTTGATTCTTCGCAGTTCCGGACCGAGAACCGATCTCCACTTTTCCTGGAAATACTATTGAGCAGCGTGGCGCGGCAGCTCGACTGGCGATGGCCATCAAGGGCTGCGGGTCAGGCGAAGGTTTCGCGCGTTCGGCGCGGCAGGATGGCCAGCAGGCTGAGACCGCGGATGACGAGGAAGAGGTGCAGGGCCGCCCACAGGCCGTGATTGCCGAACGCGTTGCCCAGCGCGAAGGCGCACAGGACAAAGACCGCCAGCGAGACCAGCATCATGTTGCGCATGTCGCGCGACCAAGTGGCGCCGATGAAGATGCCGTCCATCTCGAAGGCGAGCACGCCGCTGACGGCGATCAGCGCAGCCCAGGGCAGATAGGCAATGGCGAGCGCACGCACCTCCTCCGCCGTGGTGACAAAGCGGATGAAGGGCCCGCCGAAGAGGAAAAATACTGCCGTGGCGGTGCCCGCCAGAACGAACCCCCACAGGACCGTGAGGCCGACGGCGCGGCGAAAGGCCCGCAAGTGGCGCGCACCAACGGCGCGGCCTGCAAGCTGCTCGGCGGCGGTGGCGAAACCATCGAGGAAGTAGCCGGCAACGAGGAAGAAGTTCAAAAGAACGGCGTTGGCGGCCAGCGTGACGGTGCCAAGCTGCGCGCCCTGGCGGGTGAAAAGCGCATAGGCCGCCAGAAGCGCGAAGGAGCGCACCATGATGTCGACGTTGAGCGCCATCATGCGCGCCAAGGCCGCAAAGTGGAAAACGCGGCTCGCAGGCACGCGGATGAAACGCCGTGACAGGATGGCGAAGCCGACGAGCGTGGCGGTCACCTCTCCGCCCACTGTGCCCCACGCCACCCCTTCGAGCCCCCAGCCCATATGCAAGCCGAGGAAAAGCGATAGGCCAATATTGGTGCCATTAAGGATGACCTGAAGCGCAAGGCCGAGGCCGCCTTCCCCGCGTCCGAGCACATAGCCGAGAATGGAGAAATTCAGGAGCGTGAAGGGAGCCGCCAGCATGCGGATGGCGATATAGGCGTGCATGGCCTCGGCTACGCGTGGCTCCGGGCTGATGAACCAGATGCCGAAGGTGGCGACGACGGCAGTGAGCAGGATGAGCGCGATGCCGACGATGGCAGCCACGGCCACTGAGCGCATGAGGATCGTCTGCTCCTCCTCGCAATCGCCGCGCCCATGTGCCTGGGCCACGAGACCGGTGGTGCTGGAGCGCAACGAATTGAAAGTGTTGAAGACGACATCGAAGACGATGGCGCCGGCGGCGAGACCGCCGAGAAGCGCGGCATCGCCCAACTGCCCGACTATGGCCGTATCGACGATGCCCAAAAGCGGCGTCGTCAGATAGGCCAGCGTCATTGGCACCGCCACCGTGAGCACCAGCCGGTTCGTAACATCGAACGGCCGAGCGGTGTGCGAATATGACGAAGCTTGATCCACTGGACGGCCCGGACGCTGGAAATCAGCTCAGGTCATGGTTTCGCGGCAAAGACCGACCAGACCAGCTGTTGTTTTTTGCAGTCGCGGATGGAGATCCGCTGCTCCCTCGAATTGCCTTGCGCGGCCATGAATGCCTCGCCGGCGGACAGCATGCAACGGCCCTCGCCTCCTTTTTTTTTGCGAAACATGATTCGCTGGTGGCTCGATCGCTCAAACGCTCGTACGCAAACCGAAGTTCGGAAAGATCACGATCAAACCATGCGTCTGCCGTCCCGTCGATGGCGTCTTGCTCGCGATGCGTGCCAGACAAGGAATCACGGATGATTCATGCCCCGCAGTCGCAGACTCGATATGGGCCGTGCGGCGAAGGCCGGAATAGGTGTCGCCGCCCTGCCGATCGCTCTTGGCGACGGCGAACCGGAGCTTGTCCGAGTCTTCGAACGCGTTCCCGAGCTGACCCGCGCTTGGCGACTGGTTACCCATCCCGACGCCAGGCACCTTCCGCGCGTTGAAGCGTTCTTCGAATTCGTCAACTCGGAAATCGAGGCGTTGAACCCGGTCCTCACGGGATGAATTCTCCAGCGAAGAATCTGCTTGGGCGTCTGTGTGGCAGCCCTCGGTCACGTAGCGAGCCTCTGCTGCGGTGCGAGATTCAAGGGATCTTCCGCATATATGGTGCGGGGCAAGGATTGGCGTCTTCCCCACTGCTGTGGGAGGCTCAGGCGGCTGCCAATAGGCTGCCTTGCAGTAGTTGATGCCCCACCTCGATGTCGCACCCGACGAAGCCAGTTCGCTGTTCGTGGCATCGGCGACCCGTTGGTAAAGGCCGGTGTGGTCATCGCCGCCTACTGTGGCGAAACGGCGGGCGAGGTCGACCACGATCAAAAGGTCCGGCGCATTATGGAGGTGGTGAAGAAACCGCTCATGCCGCGCACCGAGAAATGCCGAGTTTTCGCTCGACAGCCAGGCGCATTTCCGGCGCGCGTGCGTCATCAGCGGATCCGGACCGTCATGTATCCTCCTTGGCTGCCTCTTGTGCGAAGCCGGTCCATGCATCACCGGGGCGAATTCTCGTAGCGGTCGTGGTGGCGCACCCAGTCCATTCCCCCGGCCTCATTGCGCCCCTTCGGCGTGAGGTCGAGCATTGCGTAGGTGCCCATCATCACCTCCACACCACGACCAAAAGTGGAGTAGGTGTGAAAGACATCGCCAGTCTCGTCCTTGAAGAAGGCGCTGACGCCAGGCCATTCCTCGCCAGTCTCCCGCCATTGGCCAAAGTTGTAGTCGATATGGCCAGTGGCAACCTCTTCAGGCGTGAAACTGACGCGGAAATCATAATTGAACGAGTTGCTGTTCGACGACACCCACTCGAATTGCCAGCCCATGCGACTGCGAAAGCGCTCGATCTCGACAAGCGGGGCGCGCGACACGGCGATCATCGTAACGTCGTGGTTGCCAGATGCATATTCATACCGTCGGTGTGGTCGGCCATGAAGGAGCAGCTCGGGCAGCCTTGCTTCCATCCCGGCGCGAACATGAAATGTTGCACAAGAAGCTGCGATCGACCGTCGAAGAGATCGGCAAGCGTGCGCGGGCCATCCAGCGTGTCAAACATGTATTCCTTGTGGATGCGCACCCATGGTAAGGCGCGCCGCTGTCGGGCGACCTTGTCGCGAAGACGCGTGAGTTCCTTCTCCGCCTGCAGCAGGGCCCGGCGGGCGGTCAGCCACTCATCGCGTGAAACAACAGCGTGTTGCATTGCTAGTCTCCTATGGTTTGCGTGTCGGGGTGTTGCGGCACTGCGAACGGGTTGAAAGGAGCTCCAACCATGGCGATAGGTGAAAGAAGCTCATCAGCAGGTACATCAGGGCCATATCGTCGATCAGCACGAAAGCAGAGGTGGCTGAGCACATCGTCATGCTCGGCATGCCAATGGCGGAAATCCAGGTCATCAGTGCGAAGGTCGGGGAGGCGGCGAGCCCGAGCTAGCCGGCCGCATCGACCGCCGGCCCCGACAGCGAATCGACTTGCTCTCTTGCTGAAAGCGTCGTCATTTCCAGTCCTCTCAGTCCGCCTTTTTCAACGATTGCGACAAAGATACTCTACCTCGGGCGGTGCGTCGGGTGAGAGTTACAAGTGTGACGGGATTTCAATTGGATCGCTGATCACTGCCGCGGCACGCGCTCTCCCGGCTGGCGATCCGCTGGCTGCGCCGAAACGGCTGCGTTGCGCTATCAGCGCTGCACGTGATGGCGCGGCTCGGCGACCTCGCGCGCTAGGGACCGAACTTTGGCTTTACCAGATTAGCGGTGTTGTGGACGCCGATTTACCTTGCAGAAATCGTACGTTGTAGATCGCGTATGTGAACCCCTTCTTTTTCCGGTGGAATTGCTGTGGAATGGTCGCGACCCGAAGTGACTACATGGTCAGCAAGAATTCTGGATTGAGAGGTAGAATGTGATCGGACTGGCCAGCGTTGCTGTCTTAACCTGCGGCGCCCTCTCCGCCATCGACGGCGACACGATTAGTTGCGACAGTCAGAAGATGCGCATCACGGGTCCGGCTGCGCTGAACCGGTGCGGCATCAACACGCCCGAAACGCCCAGTCCAAAGCGCCCAAGAGAGAAGGCGCTGGGTGAGCAGGCAAAGCAGCGGCTGGAGGAACTCCTGCCAGAAGAAGTGCAGGCTGAAGTCTCTTGCCTGCGCGATCGTCAAGGTCAGCCATTGGCCTGGGTCAGGATGTCAAATGGCGAAACGGCTGGGGAAGTTCTTCGGAACGGCTATGCTGCTCGCTGGCGTCCAGGCCACTGGGTGCCGTGATTCAAATGAGGGCGAAGTCCCACGTGCGCTTTCTCGCTATGATCATGGCTGCTCTCATGACGCTGGCGGGATGCAGCACCAGTGCCGTACTGACACCCGCCGTTCCGCCGCTGGAATCGGAAAAGTATGCGGCGATTGTCGTTGATGCCAATTCCGATAGGGTCCTTTACGAACATGCATCGAGGGATGCCCGCTATCCCGCCTCACTCACCAAGATGATGACGCTTTACCTTCTGTTTGAGGCGCTGGACTCGGGACTCATTGACCTTTCCGATCAGATTCCCTTCTCCAACTACGCTGCCTCCCGTCCCCCATCGAAACTCGGCTTGAAGGCCGGCCAGAGCTTAGACGTCCAAGCTGCCATCTTGGCCCTTTGCGTTAAGTCTGCAAACGACGTTGCCACCGCGGTAGCTGAACATCTTGCTGGTTCCGAGGAGCAGTTCGCCGGTATGATGACTGCGAAGGGACGCCTAATTGGCATGCACTCAACCACATTCCGCAATGCTTCGGGTCTGCCCAATTCGGAGCAGATCTCCACGGCACGTGACATGGCAATGCTGGCACGTGCCTTGCGTAAGCGCTTTCCGCATCGCTATCACTACTTTGCCAACCGCAGCTTCGCGTACGGCGGCAAAACGATCCGCGGACACAACAAACTCCTCGGCCGCGTGGATGGGGTCGATGGTCTAAAGACGGGCTATATCCGCGCGTCCGGCTTTAACGTCGCCACCTCTGCCGCTCGCGGTGGCCGGGGGGTTATCGCGATTGTCATGGGCGGGGAGAGCGCGACTGAGCGTGACGCCCATATGGAAAAGCTGATTGATATATATCTGCCACGTGCCGTCGTAGCAGGCCGTTGATTGCGCTCAGTGCCGGCGTACGGTGCCCGTATAAGATCTGGTCTGCGTCTGGCGCGCCAAGGTTCGCGAGTTGTTGGAGCCCTTCGCCGGGATGTCCTAACCTCCGCACCGGGCTCGCCGTAAGCTGTGACAGTGCGGCGATGCGCGAAAGGCGCTCCTGGGCAACGATTGGCGGGAGGGCCGTGATGGAACCTGGTCATGTCGTCCTACAGGGTCCTTTGACGGTTCCAGAGCATTGAGGCAGGGCCCCATCGCGCTGGCGGGACTGCCTCCTTTTGTGCCCGCCGTTGAACCAGCGCGAAAGATGCCTTCGCCAGGTGGCTGCTTGGGCGCTGAGTAGTGCGAGGGCCGAAACGGCCTCGCGCCGGAACCTCGTCGGTGGCCGACCGCTTTTTCGGAACATTTGGGCCCTGCCGTTATTGGCGAGTAGAGCGACTGTCATAAGCCGCCGAAGCCAGATCGATGCGCAGGCAATGGGTGATTCAACGGGGTGCCGAGGCGCCACGGGGTTGATGTCTGCGCGCAGCCAAGGAGGAAAGAAATGCACAGACAACGTATCGCACTATTTGCGACCGGCCTACTTTGCGGAACCATTCTCACGCCTGCTTTGGCCCAGGAAAACGACCGTGCCGCCGGCAATCAGCAATCCTGTGAACGGCTGACGCAGCTTATCCAGGAAAACGAAGACAGATTCCGGAGCGAATGGATCAACGAGGCGAACGACGTCGTGCGCCAAGGGGAGAGGCAGGAATGCGCGCAGTACGTGGCGCAGGCCGAGCAAGCTGTCGAGCGTCTCGATGCGCGTGAAGCACGAAACCAGCAGACAGATACCGGTGAACAGCGAGCCGAAGGCCAGTCGGGACAGCAGGCACAACAGACCGATCCAGACAGGATCGTGGTGGAGCAGCCGAATCCGCGGGTGACCGTTCAGCAGGATTCGCCGGAGATCACCTACGATCAGCCAGAGCCTCGCGTAAACGTGCGTCAGGGGCAGCCGGAGGTTATCGTCCGTCAGGCCGAGCCGACGGTCCGGGTCGAGATGCCGCGCCCGAGGATCACCATCGACCAGCCTGAGCCGGAGATCGTGGTCCGCATGCCGGAGCCCGATGTCGCGGTTTCAGTGCCTGAGCCGGAGATCGACGTCTCTCAGACCCAGCCCGAGGTGCGGGTCCGGCAGCCGGAACCTGAGGTCAGGATTCAAGACGAGGGCGACGCGCGGGTGCAGGTCGAGCGCAGCCAGCCCATCGTGCAGCAACAGGACCAGGGCCAACAGCAGGCTCAGGTAAATGTGGAACGCCAGCGGCCGCAAGTACGCTACGAAGCCGCGCGGCCGAATGTGCAGTTCGAAATGACCGGCGAGCCACAGGTAACCTTCAACCGCACGGGCGAGCCGCAGGTGCGGTTCGAAACGGCCGAACAGCAGCAGACGGCCGACCAGCGTCAGCAGAGGCGTGGCGGCGAACAGGATCAGCAGCAGCAGGCACGCGCCCAGGCGGACGGTGCCGAGGAGACGGCTAGCGTCGGCCAGCAGGGCGTCTCCGACCGGACCTACCGGATGCTGCGCGGCGATGGCGGCCAGGAAGCCTCAGGGCAGACAGCATCCGTTCCGGTTTCGGAGATCGTCGACCGCGACCTCGTCAATGCGCGTGGCGATGAACTGGGCACGGTGGAGAGAGTGATCAGGTCCAATGACCGGCTCTATGTCGTCCTTTCCCACGGCGGCTTCCTGGGGCTGGGCGAGGATGAGGTCGCCCTCCCGCTCGACAGGATCTCGGCATTGCGCGGTGGCGATGAACTCGTGCTGCGCGGCATGACCGAGGAAGACATCGAACAGCTTCCAGAGGTCGACGCTGATGCCGACCAGGAGCTGGGAAGCGGCCAGGAGGTCAGGATATCGCAGTCTTCGTAACGCTTTGAACCCATGTGCAGGCCCCGCCGGTCTTGCTTGGCCGGCGGGGCAACCTGTGGAAACTCGAATTGACTAAGTGCCGTGCGAGACCCCTACGAACTCGCCCCCCGATAGCCGCTTGGGAACGGCCTCCTCGATCACCTGAAAGCCAATCGCCGCCGCTGCCTCGAGCGCGGCGAGCCGGGCCGCTTCGCGAGCACCGGGCTCTCCTTGTCCGTTCCGGACCACAATATGGCCCGATAGTATATGCATTGGCACGCCTGCGGCGCCCGCTCGCATCCTGCAGGTGAGCTTATTCAGGCGGGGAGAAGGACTGTCTTGAGGCACTTGCGGGCTTCGGAAACGCTTCGGCGGAGCGGTCGCCGCCTGCCCGAGACAAGGTCCTTCAAATCCTTTGAAGGACGTTAACGAATTTTTAACAGTCCGCGCAATGGAAAGCCGTGAATTACGGTTCGAAAGACTTGCTAAAGCAATTTGTACTAAGCACTCTGATTAATATAGAGGGGACTTATATGATTCGATTTATTTGGGTCATGATGGCGGCCGCCGGACTGTGGGGTTGCAGTCAGTCTGCGCCGATCGCCTCCACCGCTGCAATCGGCACGATGCAGGAAACCGCTCCGATCGGAACCCATATGGTGCTGCGCGGCCATGCCTTCCCGCCGCCGGCCTTCTTCCCGTTCTGCTCTCGCGAGCCGCAGTTGTGCAACACTGTAGGCACGGTGAAGGCCGTTGAACTGACGCCTGCCCGCACGGCGGAACTCAAAGCCGTCACCGTATCCGTCAATCGCGCCGTCAAGGAGATGAGCGACCTCGAATCGACCGGCAAGGCAGATGACTGGCGCCTGCCCAAGCGAGTGGGCGATTGCGAGGACTTCGCCATCCGGAAGAAGCAGGAGTTGCTCAAGCGCGGTTGGCCGGCCTCTAGCCTTCTGCTCACGGTCGCCACGCGCGGCGGCGAGGGCCATGTGGTGCTCACGGTCAGGACCGACCGGGGCGATTTCGTTCTCGACAATATGACGGATGCCGTCAGGGACTGGTCCAAGTCGCCGTACCGCTATTTCGCTCGCCAATCCCAGTCCGTCCCAGGCAAGTGGGAACGCATCGGCACGATCAGCAAGCCGGCGGCGACGAGCTGAGGCACCCGCCTGCCTTCCAGAGCGGTTGCCGGAGAAACGCGGCGACAGCAGTTGCACGCGCCTTGAGAGCAGACGGATCTCCCGACAGCCCGGCCAAGTGGTCCTTTCAGCAACAGCGTGCCGTGGAAGAGATGCTGTTCCGCTCAGTGCACCGCTTCCCTTCCGGGCGCGGAAACTCTTTACCATCCGGGCACTCGATGTCGCGGATAACGCGATTGAAGTACACGCCACAACATCATCATAGGCAAACTGGGACCGTATGATCGGACGACCGCTGCTTCGACCAACTACCGGCCGGCGCACCTGCTGATGGGCACAGGGGGTCCTCAGCCGGTCCGGTTGCGGACAGGAGCTGGAGCCGCACCAGTTCCGGCGAGCGGATGGGACATGGTGTCAAGAAGCGTACCTGCTACCCCGTCGATCACGACTGTCACCTCTATACTGAGTGACGCCACGGGATCTGCGATAAGCACTTCCTCCAGCTGGTGCATGCCATTTACCCGAAGCATGTAGCAGGCGGTTTTAAGCCGCATGCCGGTTGGATTGCCGCGATAGTCGGCTACCAGCCGCCGGAAATCCGGCGATATGCGTTTCGCCTTCAAAGGTCGTGCATGGCGTTTCAATTGTTCGATCGTTTCGCGGAGAAAAATCCTGCCTTCGCGGCTCGGCAGATTGCCTGCCAGCGTGGCGACCTCCTCCGCACAGCAACCGACAAGGAATGCCGCTTTCGATGCAGGATTGCGCAAAAAGCGTATCGGACGTTCGGCGTCGCCGCAGACCATACCGATGGCCTGAGCCATGACGGCCGCAGCTTTCGGAAAGCCGCGGTCGATCCGCGCAACCAGTTCCCGTACGAATGGGTCGGGCGACACCAGATATGGATACCGGTTGGCCGTCATCGGTTCAGCTATCCAGTCCGCGGGGGATGCGCCATGAGGAATGTGGGGCTTTCGGCATCAGTGGCGGCGGGCGCATGGACGTAAGGCGGTGGTGATCGGAAGTGCGGCTGACACAGGCAGGGACGAGCGCGTCGGCGCTCGTCCCTTTGAGATGGCATTCTCCGTTTAACCGCCGGAGCCGCCTGCGCCCCCCGAGCCACCGGAACCGCCGCTGCCGCCGCTACCACCGCTGCCACCGCTGGTGCCGCCACCGCCGGTGCTGCCGCCATCGCCGCCATCGCCGCCGCCGGAGTCGCTTCCGCCGCCGCCGCTGGTACCACCGCTGGTGTCACCACCACCGGTGCTACCGCCATCGCCGCCGTCGCCGCCGCCGGAGTCGCTTCCGCCGGAACCGCCGCCACCGCCGCTGGTGTCACCACCACCGGTGCTGCCGCCGTCGCCGTTGCCGCCGCCGCCGTTGCCGCCGCCGCCATTGCCGCCGCCGCCATTGCCGCCGCCGCCATTGCCGCCGCCGCCATTGCCGCCGCCGCCGTTGCCGCCGCCGCCATTGCCGCCGCCGCCGTTGCCGCCGCCGCCGTTGCCGCCGCCGCCGTTGCCGCCGCCGCCATTGCCGCCGCCGCCGTTGCCGCCGCCGCCGTTGTCGCCGCCATTGCCGCCAGCGCCGCCGTTGTCGGAGTCACTAAAGCCGCCCAGCGCTCTGGACACGATAGACGTTGTCAGTGGCGGACATTGCTGAAGCTGCTCAGGCGTCAGGATGGCGCCGCGATTGAGCGCGACACAGCAGATCGCGAAATTGTCCACCGTCAGTGGTTGGCACTGCTCTAATGCCAGGCGTGGCCGTGGACTGTTTTGTGCAGCCGCCGGTACAACCGTCGACATTACTGTGGATGATAGGAGCAAAGCTGCGCTCAGCCCGCTCCCCAAGGGGTACAGGTACATCGTCTTCTCCTTTGAGGAAAAAGGCGCCCCGTCCCCTTTTCGAGCGCGTATCAACTGCTACGACTACGGTAACAGATTGTTAATGATACCAGCGCCTCCTGATTTCTGCAATCTATAGCAGCGTACCGATGCGAGTACCGCTGCCGCTATCGTTGGAATATTGGAGGATTCGCGACCGGCAGCGCGAAAGGCTATCCTGCACCTGGCGCCAGAGGCTGTTAGGACTAGTAAATAGGGACTAGTAAACATAGTGAGGCCTGCTGGGCGCAGTGCCTCTCGCAAACCTTACCCCTTGCATTGTTTCCGAAGCGGAATGGGCGCTTGTGGTGCCTGATCCGTGGCTTCTGTCCGTAGAATGCGGTCAGCGGACGCATTCGCCGCGCGCGGTCTTCAAACGGTCTGCGCTACATCGCCAGGACACACGGTAGCGCTGGATGCCCAACGATCTGCCGCCGTGGGCGATCGTGTACCAGCAGGCGCGGCGCTGGCTGCGGCCGGCTGCTTCTAGATGCTCTTGCGCCTGGCCGCTGGCAGGGATGCGCATCCGAGCGCAGCCATCGCCGACAGTTGCACCCCTGCGTTCCACGTCCGCCAATGATGATGGCCGTTTCTTGTCGAACCTCGCCAGGCCGGCAACCGGGTAGATGAGGAGGCTCTCCGTGTTCGTCCAGTTCAGCCGTCCCACGAGCAGCAGGATTCGTGGAGTCCGGGCATTCCGTCTTGTTCTGGCAGCGCCGCAAAACCCGAAGGTCACCATAAGGTGATCACGACCGACCATTCGCCCCGCCCCCGCAGCAGCGCCCGCCGCTTCCGGCAAACTTGCTCGCCTTAGCCCCGATGAACCCAGCGCGACCTGGCGCTGTCTACCAAGTAAGGGTCTGCGGCGGCCCGCACCATAGCTCGATCTATGTGGGACCGTTGGCCGGGTCCTGCCGTTTAGTCCATCGCAGTTAATCCTCATCGAGACATCCATAGGCAGGTTGCAGGCGCTGCTCCGAAGAATGGAAGCGCAAATGCCATGTGTCGCCGCCTTCGCCTTCTAACGGCTTGCAGGTCCACTTGGAGCTGTGCGGCAATAAATGCACGGCCGAGGTATCTCGGACGGTTTAGCTCCAACTGACAGCTAACAAACTGCCCTTCGCAGCGGCAGACTTCCTCTCTGGCTTGGGAACCATGTGAAGCTGCGGCTTTCTCATTCTCCCGATGCCTGATGCGCACCGGCGGTGCGTATCCTCCGTCGAACGACGGTGAGATCCACTAGCGAAGGGAGGTTAAGCACACAAACAAGCATGCTCCACGGATCGCCGATCGTACGTCCCCTCGGTCTGGTGGTCCAAAAAACATCAAACCCAACGGCCGTGTGCAGCTCAAAACCACATTAGAGATGACAGTGGTTCGGTTGTCGCGGCCCCACTTCTGAGGACACAACAATGGTCGACAGAAATAGCGACAACATCAATGTGCTTGGCTGGCAGTTTATCGGAAACGAGATCGACTTGGGAGACGCCAAGAGCGAGTCCGATTCCGACGCCAAGAGCGACGCCGACGCAAAGGCTGATGCGGATGCAAAGAGCGACGCCGACGCCAAGAGTGACGCCGACGCAAAGGCTGATGCGGATGCAAAGAGCGACGCCGACGCAAAGGCTGATGCCGACAGCGATGCAAAGGCCGAGGCAAACGCCAAGAGCGAAAACAAGAACGAAAACGAGAACAAGAACGAGAACGAAAACGAGAACAAGAACGTCAACTACAACGAGAACAAGACCGACGTTGATGTTGACGTTGAGCTCGACCTTGCTCTCGAAGGCGATCTTGGCACCGACGACAACGACCTCATTGACGTTGATCATGGTGGCAGTGTCGATGTCGACGGCGACATGGTCTCTGCTTTCGGTGACGTCGATTTCGATCCGGGCGACGACATAAGCCTTTCGAACTTCCTGAACGGTTCGTTGATTGGCGATGGCACAAACACGGCCAACGTCATCACCCAGACCGCCCAGATCTATGACAACGACACCCTGGAAGAAGCCATCGTCAAGAACGACGCCGAATTCGACGTCGATCAGAAGGCCGAGGGCGGCGAAGCGAAGTCTGGTGACGGCATCGTGGCCGGCGGCTACGGCGGCGAAGGCGATTCCGATGCCGATGGCGGCAACGGCGGCGACACGAAGACTGAAGGCGGTGGTGCCATCGGTGGCTTCGGCGGCGACACCAAGGCCGAGGCCGATGAAGCCGATGGCGGCGACGGCAAGGCAGACGATGCCAAGGGCGGCGAAGGCGACAGCGGCGATGCCAAGGCCGAAGGCGGCCATGGTGTTGGTCTGGGCCTTGGGCTCGGCCTAGGGCTCGGTGCCGGGCTGGCAACGGGTGGCGACAGCAAGGCCGAAGGCGGCGACAGCGACGCCGACAGCAAGGCCGACGCCGACAGTGGCGCAGATGCCGACAGCAAGGCCGAAGCCGAAGACGCCGGCAACGCAAAGGCTGATGCCGACGACGCCGGGGACGGCATCGATGCTCATGTGCCGATCATCCCCATCCTGAACTTCGGAGAAGGCGGCGATAGCGACGCCAAGGCCGAAGGTGGCGACAACGACGCCGACAGCAAGGCCGACGCCGACAGCGACGCGGACGCCGACAGCGACGCCACGGCTGGCCGCGGCGGCGACGCCACGACCGACGATGGCGGAGACGCGCTTGGTGCCGGTGTTGGCATCGGTGCGGGATTCGGGCTCGGCTTGGGCGTTGGCGGTGACGCCAAGGCGGACAGCGGCGATGCCGCAGGCGGCGACGCAAAGTCCGAAGGCACCGGTGGCGATGCGCTCAGCGGCGCTTGGGCCGATAGCGATGCCGATGGCGGCGGCGCCACGGGCGGCTGGGCCTACGGCGGTGGCGGCGGTGGCGGCGGTGCTGCTACCTCTACCGGCACCGGCGGCGCAGGCGGCGCAGGCGGAACCTGGGGCAGCAGCAACGGCGACGATGGCTATGTCTTCGGTGAAAGCGCTGCTTCGGCCGACGCAAGCAACAGCCTGTCGGCATTCAACCAGGAAATCGTGATGGGTGCGAACCTGCAGCAGAACGCGGTCGACATGACCGTGGTCGGCGGCAACCTCAACAGCACGGTTATCGGCGAAGACGACCAGGCGGCCTAAGGCTGACCGATTTCGTGCCAGTCACGAACTCACCGACAACGGACTGCGCGGGAAGCCGCGCAGTCCACTTCCAAAAAGATCGGCTTGAACAACACCGGTCGTCAGACAGGAGGCGAAGCTCGTGCATATGGATAAAATCACCGAGGCGATCGCCCACTTCATTGGACTGTTCGAAGTTTCACTGGAAGAAGCGCGTCTGCGCGACCAGTACGACGAATTCAGAGCTCTGAAGGCAAGACAACCAGATGAAGGGGATCTGTGGGCCTCGCAGGAAACGGTCAAGGCTCCATATTCCTTCGAGGGCTTCGCGCCCGAGCTGAAATATGTCTCCCCGGGGCCAGAGCTGACCCCTTTGGATGTGCTGCCATACTTTAGATATACCCCGCAACACATCCCGATTGCGCCGGCACAGGAAATCACCATTTCGGGTTCCCTGAAAGCGCATCTGCAGGGAGCGTGGCCGGGAACCGCCATAGATCTCCCCGATCTCCAGCCACCCGGCTCGGTGGCGACCGTCATAGCCCAGTACATCAGGCTACACGATGACGACTATTTCTCGGTCGGCGAGCACGGTCTGGTGTTCTCGCCTGCAATAAGCGACGGGTCGGAATTGATCGCCCTTATGTCGGAGGCGAAGAACCTGTCGCCTCTGAGGGATTTGCAGATTTCCGATCTCTCCGAAGGCGCCCGCGACTTTTCAACGACAGTGACGGAACTGATCGCAGCGCCATATGAGCCTGGTGATGAAGCGGAGGTGTTCACGGTCCACTCCGCAACGATCGAAGGAACGTATGTAAACGGGCAGCTCGTCGATGAAGCGCCCGAGCTGGAAGACTACCTCGACCTCAAAAAGGATGAAGAAGACGAGGAAGAGCGCGAGGAAGAGGGCGAGGAAAATGACGGCATTGTGCACGGCAGCGACCGGAAGGGGGAGACTGCCGAAGCGGGTTCCTCGATCAGCCATAGCGGGAACGAAGCTTTCAAAGCCTCGGTCGAACTGCAGGCCGGCGGCAATTTACTCGTCAATTCGGTCAGTCTGGAGAACAACTGGCTCGCCGGTTCCGTCTGCGCGGTCGTCGGCGATCACATCGAGATCAACGCGGTTATCCAGATCAATGCCTGGTGTGACACCGACTGGCTTACCACCGCTTTCGGCTCCCTGGCCGATGGTCCGCCTACGCAGGCCTTCAATATCGCGACGTTCGAGCGCCTGGATCCTTCCAAGGAAGCGACGGGCGCTGGCGACGCGCTTGAGAGCGACTTTCCAAAGCACTGGGTGGTGCAGGAGATCGACGGCGATCTCATGATCATGAACTGGCTCGAGCAATATACGTTCATGATGGACAACGACATCGGTGTTCTGTCGTCCTCCGGCGTAACCACGCGGATAATCGGCGGCGGCAATACCGCGACAAACGATATTTCTCTGACCGAACTGGGCAAGAACTACGACCTCATCATCATCGGCGGTTCTGTTTTCGATCTGAACATCATTCAGCAGTTGAACATCCTGTTCGAAAACGACCTGATCGGCGCAACTCCTGGCTTTCAGACCTCCGGTACCGCGTCGGTCTCGATGAGCGACAACCTGCTTTGGAACCAGGCCCATATCTATACAATCGGGAGGGCCGACCGCTTCGAAGCCCTGTCGGAAGCGTATGGACAAGCGGCGGCGAGCTTTGCAAACGGCAACGGCAGCCTCTCAGACGGCGTTCTGAACGACAGTGCCTTCGCCGGCCTCGAAACGCTCCGTGTGCTCTATATAAAGGGCGACCTCATAGACGTTCAGTTCGTCAAACAGACGAACATCCTCGGCGACAGCGACCAGGTCGCGCTCGCGATGGACGCTGTCAGGCCTCACCCGGAATCCGACTGGACCCTTTCAACAGGCGCCAATTCACTGGTCAATATGGCCGGAATTCTGGACGTGGACGCAGCGGGCAAGACCTATGTCGGTGGCTCCCAATATTCGGACGAGCTCCTGATACAGGCCGAACTGATCTCCAGCGACCCGGATCTGGGCGCTCAGGATCCCGACAAGCTGGCCACAGAGGCTGTCGCCTTTCTGGGCGACGACACGACCGATGCCAATCAGAATTCGCCAGAGGGAGCGGGCTACACCCCGACCGACGCCGGACAATCCGACGGCCTGCAAAGCATGCTTGCTTGAGCCGTTCCATGGGGGCACCGATGACCGACGACCGCAATACAGCCTGGGTCTCCCGTGAAGCAGAGGAGCCGGGAAGCGCGAATGAGAGGAATGATGATCATCCTCGTGCACTTTCCGAGGCGCTTGCGCCGGTGGAGAAGGACATCGAGCGCGCGGTCAGCCAGATCGACGAGGTGATCGCCGAGTTGCACAAGGTCGCGGACGAAGACGCGGTCGCGCATCCGGCAGTTCGCGTTCGGGAGGCAGAACCACCCCTGGGCGGCCGGCCTGCGATGGCCGCCTCGGCAAAGAAAACCGCTCCACAGGTCAATGGTACACGCGCGGCACCCAACGCCTCGCCCCCTCCCCCGCAGCCTGCGCAGGCTAAAGACCCTGTCCAGACACATCCTCCCGGACACCATCCGCGTCAAGCGGACGTCGTGAGGGAGAGACCTTCGCAGGCATCTGCGGGCACAACACAAATGGAAAAACCGGCCGGTGTGCCGAATGGAGAGCCGCGGGGAACGAGGGCATCGGAAGAGACAACCGCAGGTTTCCGCCAGAGGCAGGAAGCCGCTGCCACAGCGCGCGCGCCGATTGACGAACAAGATGCCCTTCCTCGAACGTCCGAAGCGGGCAAATCGGCCAATGGCCAATCACATGCCAATGGACAGTCACATACAGCAACCACCAGCGCAAAGGCGGCCACCGCTGAACCGACCAAGAATGAAGGCGTACCGCCTCCACAGGTGAAGAGCGAGAAATCCCCGGAAGGAATGGTAACGATCGATGGCGACCGGGGGCCCGTCAAGACAGCCGAAGCGCCGCCTCAAAACGGTGGTTCGTCCGGCGGCGGCAGAGGCGGATCCGGCGGCCGCGGTGGCGGTGGCGGTGGCGGAGCGTTTCACAAGCGCTTGGGCCCTGTGGACTTCGCCGCCTCGCTGAAGGCGGGAAAACTGGCCGTCAGAAAGAATCTCATGGTGGTGATGGTGTTTACCGTCGCGGCCAATGTGCTTGTGCTCAGCATTCCTCTGTATCTCTTCCAGATATCGGACCGCGTGCTCACCAGCCGTTCGACGGACACGCTTGTCATGCTGACGATCGTGGTCGTCGGGGCTGTTGTTCTGCAGGCCACGTTCGATGCCATCCGACGGTTCATTTTGATGCGGACCGCAGTGGAGGTTGCCGCGCAACTGGGATCGCCCATTCTCAGCGCGGCGGCTCGAGCCTCCCTCCACGGAAACGGCCGCGAGTATCAGACGCTGGGCGATCTGCAACAACTCCGCTCCTTCCTGGTCTCGGGAACTTTGCTGTCCTTCCTCGATGCGCCGATGGCGCCCTTGTTCATTCTGGCAGTGTTTCTCGTCCACCCGGACCTCGGCTTCATCGTCGTTACCGCGGCGCTTCTGCTGCTGGTGCTCACGCTGTTGAACCAGCGGGCGACGTCCAACCCCTTCGGCGATGCGAACGCCGCGCAGAGCAAGGCCAATCTCCACCTCGATTCCATGTCGCGCAATTCCCAGATCATCAACGCGCTGGCGATGATCCCCGAAGCCGTGAAGATTTGGGGCAGGGATACGGCAGGTTCGCTCCGGTCGCAGGTCATCGCGCAAGACCGCAACATTGCCTTCGCGTCGATCTCCCGCGCCACGCGGCTGCTTACGCAGGTGAGCATGCTGGGATGGGGTGCCTACCTTGCGATCGACGGGGTGATAACAGGCGGGATGGTCATCGCCGCCTCGATCATCGCCGGTCGGGCCCTGGGCCCGATCGAAGGCGCGATCGAGGGCTGGAACCAGTTCGTGCAGTCACGCGCATCCTATGGCCGGATTACCACGCTGCTGCAGAACTCGCCGCTGAATTTCGAGCGGTTGAACCTTCCGCGGCCGGAAGGGCGTCTCGACGTGGAGCGGTTGCTCTATGTGCCCCAGGGCACCAAGCGCGTCGTCCTCAACGGCATCTCGTTCTCCCTCACGCCGGGAGAGTCCCTGGCGGTTATCGGGAATTCGGGGGCCGGCAAGACGACGCTCGGCAAAATGCTGGTCGGGTCCATCCTGCCGACCTCCGGCAATGTGCGCCTGGACCTCATGGATCTGAGGAACTGGGACCAGCGCCAGTTCGGCGAGAACATTGGCTACCTGCCGCAGGACGTGCAACTCTTCCCCGGCACGATCAAGGCCAACATCGCGCGCATGCGCGAAGACGTCACCGATGCAGAAATCTATGAAGCTGCCCAACTCGCCGACGTGCACGAGATGATCGCCACTTTGCCCCATGGCTATGAGACCCTGGTGGCGGCTGACGGTTCTCCTCTCTCGGGAGGTCAGAAGCAGCGGGTCGCCCTTGCGCGCGCCTTCTTCGGCAATCCACGAATGGTGGTGCTCGATGAGCCGAACTCCAACCTGGACAGCGCAGGCGACGCAGCACTCGCACGGGCGCTGCAGCACGCCAAGAATAACAAGATAACAGTGATCACCATAACCCAACGGCCCTCGGTCCTGCAGAACGTCGACAAGATACTGCTTCTCGTGAACGGGACAGTCGCACTCTTCGGCAAGCGCAGAGATGTAGTTCAGGCGCTGGAATCGCGCGGGATCAGCATCGAGGGCGGATCGTTCGGACACCAGATCCAGTAGTAGGGCGCAGAAGTATGTCGGATATTGCGAAGGTTCACGATCTCCAGTGGTACTCCGAAGTTCCACGATCGATCTGGAAGCAAACAACCGTCGGCCTTGTGCTGCTGGTGGTGAGTTTCGGCGGCTTCGGAACGTGGGCCCTCACGGCGCCACTGGCTGCGGCAGTAATTGCGCAAGGCAGCTTCGTTGCGACCGGCCAGAACAAGATCGTGCAGCATCTGGAGGGAGGCATCATCAAGCAGATCCTGGTTGACGAAGGCGACCTGGTGGAAACCGATCAGCCGCTGGTGGTTCTCGACGAGACGGCGGCGCGCGCCAAGGAACGCCAACTGGTCCTGCGCAAGGCAAGACTGGAAATAATTGCCGCTCGTCTGGCCGCCCAGGTCCAGGGAAGAGACACTATCGAACTGCCACCCGTCATCAGCCAGAACCTGGATGACCCGGATATCTCGGCGATCCTGCACAGCCAAAAGCTCAGCTTCGATGCCTGGCGCAGCAAACTGGCTAGTGACTTGCAACTGCTCGACCAGAACATCGAATCCTACGGCTTTAGGGCCACCGGCTATGAACGGCAGCGCGAGGCGGTGCAGGAGCAGCTGCAGCTGCTTCAGGAGGAATACGAGGGAAAGAAGACGCTGCTCCACAAGGGCTTGATCCGTAACACGGAGGTAAAGGCCATCCAGCGCGCCATTGCTGAAGCGCAAGGACAGATCGGCCGGCTGTCGGCGGAAATCGCCGAGACGAAATCACAGATGGTCAAGCAGGAACAGCAGGCGCGGCAGACGCGAAATACCTATCAGGAAGCGGCGCTGGATGAACTGCAAGGAATAGAGGCCGATCTCGAGAGCGTAAGGGAACAGGCGCGCGAGGCGGCAAACGTACTGCACCGGGCGACCATCAATGCTCCCGTGGCCGGCACGGTCGTGCGCCTTTACTACCATACGCCCGGGGGGGTGATTGAGAGCGGCAAGCCGATTCTGGAGATCCTTCCGGCAGACGCTCCCCTTATTATCGAGGCTCAGGTCTCGCGCAACGAGATCGACAGCGTGAAGGTGGGGCAAAAGGCAACCGTGCGGCTGACTGCTCTCAACCAGCGCACCACGCCAGTGCTGAACGGGGATGTCTTCTACATCTCGGCGGATTCACTTGCCGAGCAGACACAGAACGGCGACCGCGAGGTCTATCTCGCGCGGATCCGGCTTCCCGTCAGCGAGCTCACCCGGGTTCCCGGCTTTGCACCGACACCCGGCATGCCTGCGGAAATCCTGATCCAGACGATGGAGCGGACATTCTTCAGCTACATCACCAAGCCGATCACCGACAGTATGGCCCGGGCATTCATGGAACAATAGTGCAGGTGTGGAGAGTGGGGAATGTTTATCGACACAATAAGAACAACAGAAGAACTGCACGCACTTCGGGGCGATTGGGACAGGATCTATGCCAGCGATCCGGACGCCCAGTTTTTTCTGTCATGGAACTTCATGCATCGCTATCTCCGCCGCTTCAACGGAGCCTGGTTCATCCTCGCCGCCCGTCCGGGGCGGCGCGAGTCCGGCTACGTCGCTCTCCTGCCCCTGCGGCTAAGCACGAAGATGAATGGCAAGACCGGGCTCGCCTGCAACGAGATCAACATGGGAGGGAATTTTGCTGCGGATTACACCGGCATCCTGACCATGCCAGAGCATGCAGGCAGCGCCGTCCCGGCGTTCGCCGCCCACCTCAAGGAACTGCACTGGGCGAAGCTGCATCTTGAGAACTTCCGCGGCTCGGAGCGAAAGTGGCGGACCTTTGTCAGCAAACTGTCCGATGCGAAGCTGGCGATCCAGCCCATGCAGCGCATCAACTCCGACAACATCGACAACTGCATCTGTCCGGCCGCATCGCTCCCGGAATCCTGGGACCTCTTTCTGGAGCGGAACCTGAGCAGCAACACGCGACAAAAGCTGCGGCGGTTCCTGCGCAAGGTCGAAAATTCCGACGCGTTTGGCATCACGCACGCCGACGCCAGCACGGTGGAACGAGACATTGAAATCCTGCTCGAATTCTGGCGCATCAAGTGGAGCGCACGAAAAGGCAAGCTCCTGCCAGGCCTGATCCGGAGCAACCGCTCGATCTTCCGGAATGCTTTCCAGACCGGGAACCTTTTTCTGCCGGTCTTATGGCATGGGGAGAGACCCCTTGGGGCACTCGCCATCTTTCTCGATCCGGTGAAGAAGGCGCTGCTCTTCTACATGGCAGGCCGCGATGAGCAGGCAAACGATATCCCCGCGGGCCTGATCCTTCACGGGCACAGCATCCGCTACGGGATCGAAAACGGCTTCCGGACATACGACTTCCTGCGAGGCAACGAACCCTACAAATACTCATTCGGTGTTACGGACACGTCGATCCGCTGCGCGGTCGTCCGTACGACCACAGGGCGCAATCTCGGCGACAAGCTGGATTCCAGATCGCTGCACGGCATCTTCAAGCACGCGACCGAATTCCATAAGGAAGGCCGCCTGCCCGCGGCCCAGGTCGCCTACACGCAGATCCTGCAAACTCAACCATCTCATCGGCAAGCGCTCTATCAACTGGGCCAACTGCTTACCGAGAAGGGTGCTCATCGCCAGGCGGCCGAAATGTTCGGAGAACTTTCCAAGCTGTTACCCGCTTCTCTCAAGGTCTGGCTGCGACTGGGATTTGCATTGAAGGCAGCAGAGCGCTTCGCGGAAGCGATCGGTGCGTTCGAAAAGGCGATGCAGCTCAGTCCGGGGCTCACAATTGCGCGCTACGCCATCGGACAGTGCCTCCTCCGGCAGGGACGCGTCGGCGAGGCGACCGACGTGTTCCGATCGATCGTGCAGCAACCGGCAGGCGGAGAAAAAGATCGCGCGCTCCGCAAACGGGCTTGGCTGCTTCTTCACGGATTGACACGAGAGGATCCGCATTCGCTGCACAAGCAGGACAGGTTGGATCAGGTCGTTGCGCATCTGAAGAACTCCGCATCGACGATGCCTTTTTCCCCGGACGCTTTGGTTGGAGCAAAATGATGTAGTCGCGGCCAGTTCACGTCCGTATGTCACGCGGCCCGCGGCCGGGCTGTCACGCACCGGTCAGACCCGCGCCGACCTATGTAGGCATTGTTCTGGATCATACGGGCGGAGCGCCCGCACAGAGTACAGGTATGCGAGCACTTCAGGTTCGACGGCCAGCGCACACGCGTCGACCGGGGTGTTCGGTACCGCGGTGGCGTTTGGAACGACGCCATATCGTCCTATCGAGGCCGCTGACGAGCGGCGATACTCACCGAAGGCGGACAGGCCGACTGCTGTCTCCGCTCAAATAAAACCCGACTCTTGGGCGGTTCATCCGGCGCGAGGCGCCTACCGGTTTTCGGACCGTTCGGGGTGAACTATTCGCGGAACGCATGGCTGATCTGGTCCGTAAGCGGCTTCAGAAGGTAGGACATGACCGTGCGGTCGGAGGTACGCATGAACGCTTCGACGGGCATGCCGGGTCTTAGACTTCCCGCCTCGAAAGCCTCGAGATGGTTCCCGTGAAGCCGGATGCGAACCCTGTAGTAGGGAAGGCCGCTTCGTTCATCCTGCACCAGGTCGGGGGAAACGGTTTCCACCGACCCCTCGAGCTCGGGCGTCGTCTGCTGGCTGAATGCCGATAGACGAAGGTGGACGGGCTGGCCTGGCTCGACCTGATCGACATCCTGAGGCGCGACGCGCACCTCGACCGTCAGTTCGTCTGCGCTTGGTACAATCGTCATGATCGGTTCCCCCGCGCTGATCACGCCGCCGACGGTGTGAACGGCGAGCTCATGCACGCGCCCGTCTTGTGGCGCGCGTATATCCGTCCGCCGGAGCAACTCCTCCGCGGCGACCTTCCGTTCCTCGAGCTCGGCTAGGCGGGCTTCCGTCTCGCGCAGCTCGCCTGCGACCTCGCTGCGCCAGTCCTGCTGGAATTGCACGATGGCCATTTCCGTCTCGCTGATCCTGCCGTTTGCTTCTGCGATCGCAGCGACCAATTGTCCGCGACCACCCTCAAGCTGGACCTCCATCCGTTCCAGATCCAGAAGCCGCGAGCGCTGCACGAGCTGCTTCTCGACGAGCTCCCTGACACTTGCCATCTCCTCACGGACAAGGGCGATCTCTTTTTCCTTGGCGTCCCGTTGTGCCTGAAACCCGCCTATCTCCTCGCGGAGCTGGGAAATCCGCCTCCTGCGCTGCTCGATGTACGCCTCGTGGCCGGCGCTGCGGAGCGTAAAGAGCCTCTGCTCGCTTTGAATGACACGCGCCACATGTTGGGCGGCGGATCTGTCTTGCAAGTCGTGCGGGAAGGAGATTTCATCCGCACCCTCCCGCTCAGCGGCAAGACGGGCTTCGCGCGCCGAGAGTTCGTAGAGGCTCTTGGTGATGACAGCAAGATTGGCGCGCGTGAGGGTGTCGTCCAGCGTGATCAGGACATCGCCTGACTTGACCTCATCTCCGTTCGCCACATTGATCGTGCCGACGACGCCGCCGCTCGGATGTTGAACGGCTTTCAGGTTGGATTCAACCACGAGGTGACCACCAGCCACCACTGCTCCCGAAATCCTCGTCATGGCGGCCCATGTCCCAAGTCCGCCCACCAGTACGGCTACCATCGCAAGACCGGCCGCTATATTGCGTCGCAGTGAGCGGTCGCTTTCGGTCGGGCCCGATGACATGGGCGCCGGCGGGTTCAACCAAAGGCGTGTAAAAGCCACCGCCTGAGCCGCCGTGATGACTGCAATTCCGCGGCTCCTTGCGCCAATGTGGTCGATTCTCTCCGCGACAAGGTGGCGCAGGCGTGGACGTGCCATGCCGCTGAGATTCATCATCACAACACCTTCCCCGTCGAAGGGACGGCCTGCAGGGTTCCCTGTTCGGCAGTTCGTGTGGAGCCACGCACGATCGCCTCCTTGGAGCCGAACATCCGCTGGTGACCGCCTTCGAGCACAAGCAGAAAGTCCACTGCTGCCAGTGCGCTCGGGCGATGGGCGATTACGACGACGACACCGCCTCGGCGTTTCACCGCGAGGATTGCCTGCGTGAGAGCTCTTTCGCCAACGGTGTCCAAATTTGAGTTCGGCTCGTCCAGCACGACCAGGAACGGGTCCCCGTAAAGAGCACGAGCCAGTCCGATGCGCTGGCGCTGACCGGCAGAGAGGGAGGTACCGCCCTCGCCGATTTCGGTCTGATAGCCGCGCGGGAATCTCAGTATCGTTTCGTGCAATCCGGCCGTCCTGGCCGCAGCGATGATCGCCGCCGGTTCCGGCGCCGGATCGAAACGGGCGATGTTTTGCGCGATCGTTCCCGAGAAGAGCTCCACATCCTGCGGCAGATAACCGACATATCGCCCGAGCGCCTCGGCAGGCCAGTGCTCGATGGCTGCGCCGTCGAGGCGGACTCTGCCCCTGGCAGCTGGCCACACGCCGACCAGCGCACGGGCAAGAGAGGATTTGCCCGAGGCGCTCGGACCGATAATTCCGAGGGCGGATCCGGCGTTCAGGGAGAACGTGACATCGTTGGCGACCATGTGGCGGTCTCCAGGCGGGACGACGCTGAGACTTTCGACGGCTATTTCCGACTGCGGCGGCGGAAGCTGCATCTTATCTTCCTCGGCGGGAAAGCGGGCGAAAAGCTCGCCCAGCCGCAGCCAGCTTTGCCTTGCGGCAAGAAAGTTCTTCCAATGCGCGATCGCGAGCTCGACGGGGGCCAGAGCCCGTGCCGTCAGGATGGAACTTGCGATGATGATGCCGGGGGTAGCCTGCTGCTGTATGACCAAAAACGCGCCGATGGCCAGCACCACGGACTGCAGCAGCATGCGCAAGCCTCGAGAAGCTGCTCCGAACGAGCCGGTCACGTCGCTCGCCCGCACCTGGGCGAGCCGGTGCCTGTTGGAAGCGTGGCTCCAATGTGCGGCAAGGTTGGACCGCATGGCCATCGCCTCGAGAACCTCGGCGTTGCGGACGCTGGCCTGCGCAATTTTGTTGCGCCTGGCGCCATGTGCGGCAAGTTCGCCTGCGGGCCGGCGAACATATTTCTCCGTCAGCACGGTTAGCGCCAAAAGCACGACGGCGCCGGAAAGCGCGGCCATGCCGAGCCAGAAATGGAAGAAGAAGCAGAGTGCGATGTAAAGTGGGATCCACGGGAGGTCGAACAGGAC
Organism: Nitratireductor thuwali; assembly: GCF_036621415.1. Lineage (NCBI taxonomy): Bacteria > Pseudomonadati > Pseudomonadota > Alphaproteobacteria > Hyphomicrobiales > Phyllobacteriaceae > Nitratireductor > Nitratireductor thuwali. The sequence goes on along the minus strand of NZ_CP030941.1, from coordinate 2,861,042 downwards.
GGCAGGGCCCCCGCTTGCCAGGAAACCGCCGATCTGATCGAGATCGCGGATGGGCTGCAGGCCTTCACCGGAGCGGCCTTTGACAAGAGGCAGCCGCGACATGATCCGGTAGCTCCGTTCGTTGAGGCGCTCATCCAGCCCGCTCCCTATGCGTGCCAGGACACGGTTGCGGAGGGCATCGAGTGCGGTCTGGAACGCATATATGACCGCCACCAGGAGGATAAGGGCCACCAGGGTAGGCACGCTGCGACTCGGCAGAATCCGGTCGTAGACTTGCAGCATGAAGAGCGGGCCCGACAACATGAGCAGATTTATCAGGCCGCTGAAGCCGGCGACTGCCAGGAATGCAAGCCGGAATTTCGCCAGGCAGGCGGCCAGTTCGGACCTTGCTGACGCCCGCGGTGTCTCGGAGATGGATCGTTGCATGGATTGTCTCTTCCAGACGGCCGGTTTTGCCGGGGGCGGACACGCGCCCTGAAAGCGCGGGTCCGCCCCTCTGGCAACCTGGCTATGCGGGCTGATCAGCCGTCATAAGGGAGTTGTGGGTCGAGACCTGCTCAAGCAGCTTTGCAGCGAGCCAATCGCCGTCGCCCCAGGGCGCCTGGCCTAAATCGGGCCAGTCCATCTCCGCACCACGGTCCGTCGCGGTCTGGACTACCGCCTGCGCCTCGTCGCGCGCCTGCTCCATAATCTCGCCGATGTCGGTCAATGATTTTTGAAGAGGCGCGAAGACGATGGCATCGCCGTCGAAAGCGACCTTCGAATCGGCCTCAGAGGTAAGTCGGGGTGTGCCGTGGTTCTCCTCGTGTTCGGCCAAGGTCTGGCGAGACCAAATATCGCCGCGGGCACCGCCGAAGAACTTGGCAAGCCAGTCATTGGCGTATTGCGGCCCGGAATCCGTCACGAAGTCGGGCTGGGGTGCCGGAGCTGGCTCGGGCGCCGGAGCGGGCTCGGGCGTCAATTCCGGCTCTTCAGGTTGCGGTTGCGGAACCGGCGTCTCGATCGGATCCTCTGGGGCGGCAACGACGATCTCCGCCTCGGGGTCGACCAAATCGAGTTTGACGTTCTTGGCGCCGATCGAAACCGTGCTTGTCGAAGTCTCGAGGCCGGCTCCTGAGAATGTGACCGTGTAGGTGCCGGGCTTGAGCGCCAGGTCGTAACCGCCGGCGGCCGTGGTCGTCGTCGTAAATGTTGCGCCGGTCGAGCTTTGCGCGGTGATGTCTATCCCGAGAGCCCTTCACCGGGATCATAGAACTTGTCACCATCCTGGTCGTCGAATGCCACACCCGTCAGGAACAGGTCGGAGCCGGTCTTGCCAAAATTCTCCGTCAGAAAAGCGCTGGAACGGCCCCGGTAGTCTCCAACCTCGAAACCCAGTCCGATCTCACGAAAGTCGCCGCTGAGAATATTGGCGCGATGCCCGGGCGAGTTCATGAGGTTGTTGTGCAGAAGCAGAACTTCATCGGCAGAACCTGACGGCGCTCTTGTCGTCGCCCACGCAATGTTTTCAGCCGTCGCCCACGAACCCTCGAGCGAGTAGCCGGCTGCTGTCACGCGCTGCGTGGGCGTCGATCCGCCTGATCCGGTATGGGAGAATGTGTCCGTCGCAAGCATCCACTGGCTGTGACCTTCCGCAGCCTCGCTCAGATCGTTGTCGAAGGCGAGCGGTTGCACACCCGCCTGAGCCCTCTCGGCATTGATAAGTTCCAGTAAATATTGCTCGTTTGCGCTATGCTGCGGCATCTGATTGTCGCTCCACTGTTCTGTTTTGGGATGACTTCCCAATCATTGAGACATCCCCCCAGTAACTCCTTAAAAAACGACTATGGCCAAGCTGCAACACCCTATACTTCTAAAGAACACACGATTTCTTACAGTCAATACTATGTGTTGATTGACCAGTTTTAAATGAATTACTGCAACGCCCGCGTGTATATCCGGCCGCCCTGCAGGCGGTTCCAGGGAATTTCCGAAGTCATCGTCGATGGACAGCGACGCCACGGTATCTGCGCTCCAGGTGGATCAGCGCGTGACCCGACTAGGGGGCTCGTCGAAGGTTTCGATCATGGACTGGCTGTCACTTCGGATCGCCGCTACAAAAGCCTCACTCGTGTCCGCGTTGTTCTCAAATGTGCAGCCGTGTTCATCGGCGGATGGGGCGGACGAGACGCCGAATCCCGGCAGATCCGGCGCAACGACGTATGCAGTTTCGGCCAGTGGCTCAATGATGCCGCGATACATATGCGACGAGCCCGGGTATCCGTGGAGCAGCAATATTGCCCGTCTTTCCGGGTCGCCAGCACGTCGCTAGAAAACGTCCAAGCCTTTGACGCTCATGGTCTCGTGGCGGGTCTCATGGCGATAGCTTCGAATATCTGTCTCCTGTCATTTACTGCGCACGGCTGGCGAGTCCGCTAATCGACGAGCCTCGCTTCCCACTTGCCGGCTGTCACGGCGAGGCGGACAAGGTTCACCATCAGGCTCCGTACCGTCTCGAGAGCGAATGTGGCCGGGCGATCAGCCATCTCGCAGATGTAGAGGGTCCGCGACAGCGCAGGGTCTACGATAGGCCGATAGTGGAGAAGCCCACTTTCGATATGTTCGTACATGAACAGCTTGGTGCCGATCGCGCAGCCCAGACCTGCCGCAAGCGAGGCCCCGATGGCATGTACCGAGTTCATTTGCAGCTTCGCGCGCCCTTCCAGTTTCCTCAACAAATTGGTGTCATCCATCAGGGCGCGCGCGGAGATTCCCTGACGAAGCAAAATCAGCGGAAGGTTGAATATATCGGCGAAGCGAACCGGTGCATCGCTTTCGCCGATGATCTGTCGGGTGCCGACCAGCACCATCTGCTCTTCAAGCACCGCCTGCGTCCTCAACCGAGGGTCGGCGGGCGGATTGTAGACCAGCGCGAGGTCGACTTCGGATGCCATAAGGTGCAGCAGCGTCGAACCGGACAGACTCTCCGACAGCGACAGGCGGACTTTTGGATACTCGTCGACAACGCGACGGCACAGGTCGACTCCGATCGCCTTGACGGCCGAATAGGCCATGCCCACCGAGATGTCGCCGGACACCTCGTCCCCGGCCTCGCGGATATCCTTCTCCGCCGCCGACATTGCCTTCAGTATGGCCTTGGCATGCCCGTAGAGTCTCTCGCCAGCCGCCGTCGGGCTCAGCCCCCGCGGCTTGCGCACGAAGAGCTGCGTGCCGAACTCGGCTTCTAGGTTTGCGAGATGGTGGCTCAGGGCAGAGACTGCGACGCGACAGGTTTCCGCCGCGCTGGACAGCGTGCCCTCCTCGTAGATGGCTGCGAAGTAGCGAAGCTGGCGCGAATCCATGACCGATAAGCTTTCTATAATTTAGAATGTTATCTTAGAAACATTATGATTTTCCGATGCCTGTAGCAACGCTAGCGTAAGGCCATCGTGGAGGCATGAATGGAACGGGAATTCCAGCCGCTAGCCGGTGTGAGAGTGGTCGAGATGACCCACATGATCATGGGTCCGTCCTGCGGCATGTTCCTTGGAATGCTGGGTGCCGAAGTCATAAAGGTGGAACCTCCGGAGGGTGACAAAACCCGCGACCTGACGGGAATGGGGCGCCCGTTCTTTCCCCTGTTCAATCGTGGCAAGAAGTCCGTCCAACTCGATCTGAAGTCAAAGAGCGGCCGCGAGGCGCTCGGCGCGCTGCTGTCGACCGCCGACGTGTTCATCGACAACTTTCGCGATGCCTCGCTTGCAAAGATGGGTGCCGATCCAGAAGATCTGCGGCGGCGGTATCCGGGGCTGGTGCTGGCGTCGCATAAAGGCTTCCTGTCCGGCCCCTATCAGGACCGCACGGCGCTCGACGAAGTCGTGCAGATGATGACGGGGCTGGCCTATATGACGGGACCGACCGGCCGCCCGCTGAGGGTCGGCTCCTCCGCCAACGACATCATGGGCGGCCTGTTCGGTGCGTTCTCGGTCGTTGCAGCACTCCTGGAGCGCAAGCAAACGGGCAAGGCCCGCAGCCTGCGGATCGGGTTGTTCGAGAACTGCCTGCTGCTAGTGGCCCAGCACATGGTCCAGTATGAACTGGAGGGAGTAGACCCGCCGCCCATGCCGGAGCGAACGTTCTCCTGGCCGGTCTACGACATATTCGACACCGCGGACGGGAAGCAGATATTCGTCGGGGCGGTGACCGAAGGGCAGTGGGTTGCGCTCTGCCGGCTGCTCGACCTGGGCGAACTGCTTTCGGACCCCACGCTGCAGACGAGGATGGACCAGATCGATGCGCGCGCCCGCACGATCCCGGTGGTCGCCACCGCGATCTCCAGGCGCAATGCAGACGATCTCTCAAAAGCGTTCGAGCAACTCGGCATCCCCTTTTCGCCAATCGCGAAACCGTCGGACATGTATTCGGATCCTCACGTGATGCGGCCGGGAGGGCTCGTCGCGTCCCACCTTCCTGATGGACAAGCCTTCCGGGCGCCCTCGCTCCCCGTCGATGTCGACGGCGTGATGATGAATGCCGCCGGCGACGTTCCGGCGCTCGGGGCGGATACGACCGCTGTGCTCGCTGCACTGGGATTCGACCCGGAGGCGATCGGCAAGGCGCGGGGAACGAGGAGAAGGGCGGCATGAGCCGGATCGACATCGCCTACCCACCCGACAAGGTGAACCTGCGCGAAGTAGGCCTGCGCGACGGGCTGCAACTGGTGAGGACGTGGCCGTCGACTGCCGAGAAGCGGGAGTGGCTTGAACGCGAGCATGCTGCCGGCGTCCGTCACTTCGAGGTAGGTTCTTTCCTGCCAGCGAGCAGGATGCCGCAATTCGCCGACGTCGTGGCGATGATCGATGCCGTCGCAGCCCTCGGAGGCGGCTATTCCGCCGCGCTCGCGCTGAATGAACGTGGAGCGACCGATGCGCTGGAAACGCATGTAGACGAGATCGTATGCGTCGTGTCGGCAACCGAGGAGCACAGCCAAGCCAATATGCGCCGCTCTCGTGACGAGGCCATCGGCCTGGTGCGCACCGTCGCACGGATGCGGGACGAGCTCGGCCACAAGGCGCTCGTCAATGCCGGCATCTCTATGGCCTTCGGCTGCTCAATCGCCGGAAAAGTGGAAGCGGTGGAAGTGCTGCGACTTGCCGAAGCTTGTGTGGAGGCAGGCGCCGATCTGGTCGGGATCGCCGACACGGTCGGATTTGCCGGTCCTAGGCAGGTTTCCGGACTGGTGGCGGACATGTATCGGCTGGTGGGCGACGGCGGCTTCATCGTTCACCTCCACGACACGCGCGGGATGGGTATCGCCAATGCATCGGCCGCGCTCGACAGCGGCTGCCGCATTCTCGACGGCTCGCTCGGGGGCCTTGGTGGCTGCCCCTTCGCGCCGGGCGCAACCGGCAATGTGGTCTTCGAAGATCTCGTCTATCTGTGTGAGACGAAGGGCTTTGCCACCGGCATTGATCTGGCCGCGCTGGCAGCGGCCCGAAGCATACCCGAGCAGGCAATGCCCGGGGAAAGCTTCTACGGAGGAATCGCGCGTGCGGGACCGCCCGCCACGCTCGACTGGCGGACCTGAGCGGGAACAAGGGCCCGCGCTAAGAACTGAACAAACCATCGGGAGGAATATGATGAAACGAACGACACAATTGCTGACCGCGACTTTGCTGCTTTCCGTCTCCGCGGTAGGCATGGCGAACGCGGCGACTGCCATGCGCTGCAGCCATCAGCTGCCGCCTGCCCATCACATCGCACAGGTCGTTGACCAGTGGGCGGCTGAGGTCGAAAAGCTCTCTGAGGGCGACCTCGATGTCGAGGTCTTCGGCGCCGATAGCCTCGTCAAGGCGAACGACAACATCCTGGCCGTTGCGAAGGGCGACATCGAATGCGCATTCTCGCTGAACTTCCAGTGGGGCAAGACGCTGCCGATCATGAACGTCACAGTCGGCCCCTACACCATGTCCTCCATCGAGGCGTGGAAGAAGTGGCCGACATCAGAGGCTGCCGCGTTCCTTGAGCAGAAATTGGCCGAAAAAGGCGTGAAGAACGTCGCCTGGATGTTTCAGACCAATGTCAGCGTCTTCACTTCCAGGGGACGAGCATTGACATCTCCGGAGGATTTCAAGGGCATCAAGATGCGCGGCATCGGGCCCGCCTTCGATCGCGGATTGACGGCAATGGGAGCAACCACCGTCTCGATGCCGGGCAGCGAAGTCTATCAGGCGTTGGCGACGGGTGTCGTCGATGCGGCGATCACCGATGTCGCCGCGGCCTATTCGCGCAAGTACTTCGAGGTGCAGGACCACATGACCGTGGTGCCGGTTCTTGCGGCCTACCTTCACGGCTATGTCAATCCGTCCTGGTACGAAAGCTTGAGCGACAAGTCCAAGGCGGCGCTTGACGAAGCCGGCAAATCGGCCGCGCAGTGGGCGCTCGATGCCTCAATTCAGGCCTCGGCCGATGCACCGAGGCAACTGGAGGAAAAGGGCGTGACGGTACATGTTGCCACCGAAGCCGAGAACGAGGCCTTCAAGGCGGTCATGCAGCCTGCCTTTGCGGAAGGTTTCGCCGAGGAAACCGGCGAGGATGGCAAGACGCTGCTCGGCCTGATCGAGAAGATCCAGTAGCGCCAGAATGTCCGGCGAACCTGCAAAAGAGGAGGCGCCCCGCGCCCCCTCGCTTCCACACAGGGCGGCGAGAGCGCTCTCGCGTCTCGGCGGGGCGCTCAGCGCCGTCCTGATCCTCGTTGTCCTGGTGGCCACCGCCGTCAGCGTGTTCAATCGCTATGTCCTCGGCAGGCCGGTCATGGGGATCGACGAGGCAACCGGCTTCCTGGTCGTCGCCATCGTCATGCTTGGCGCGGCGGAGGCCCTGCGGCGTGGCGACCACATCCGCATCGACATCCTCTTCGCCCACGCAGGTCCGCGCACGCGCTGGTGGCTGGAACTGTGGTCGCTGGCGGCCGTCATCAGCTTTTCCACCCTCCTGCTCGTGGCATCCTGGCACACGGTCGTGTTTTCTAGAACCTTCGGTGCCTACTCCACTGGCTATCTTTCGATTCCGATGTGGATTCCACAATCGACGATGATCGTCGGGGCAATCCTGCTCATAATCGCAGCGCTCGCCGCCTTGCTCGATCTCATTGCGGAGCGAGGGAATTGACGATCCTGCTCATCTTCGCGTCGCTCGTCGGCATGCTGCTGACGGGCATGCCGATCTTCGCCGCGCTCGGCCTTTCCTCGATCGCGATCCTGCTCATGTTCGAGGGCAAGTTCGATTCGATCGCCGATACGGTCTTCGCCAGCCTGAACAATCCTCTGCTCGCGACCATTCCCATGTTCGCCTTCATGGCGCATGTGATGATCAAGGCGAAGGTCGTCGACGACCTTTACGACATGGCCAACAAGCTGGTGGGCCACGTCAAGGGCGGCCTGGGCTTCGCCACCATCCTCTCCTGCACAATCTTCTCCACCATCTCGGGTTCCTCGGTCGCCACGGCGCTGACGATCGGTTCGACGGCTATCCCCCAGATGCAACGCTTCGGCTACAGGCCGCGCGACACCTACGGCATAATCGCCGCCGGCGGCACGCTCGGCATCCTGATCCCGCCGTCCGGCCCAATGATCCTCTATGCGATCGTCACCGACGCCTCCATCGGCGCGCTCTTCCTCGCCGGCATGATCCCGGGGCTGATCATGGCGGCCGTCTTCGCCGTCTTTTCCTGGGTTCAGGCCAACCGGCACGGCGAAACGCGGGCACAGACCTGGCCGGGAACCCGCGCGGTCGCACGTGCGCTGCTCAACTCGATCTGGGCGGTTGCGATGCCTCCCATCATTTTGGGCGGCATCTATCTCGGCGTCTTCACGGCCGCGGAAGCTGCAGCCGTTGGCGCGGTATATGCGCTCGCGGTCGCCCTCATTGTCTACCGCAATGTCTCGCTGGCCGATCTGTGGGACTGCACCTGGCAGACGATGCGAACCAGCGCGATGCTGTTCATGATCATCGCCGGGGCTGGCCTGTTCGGCCATGCCGTCACCATCATCCGCCTACCGGCGGAGATCATGGAGACGGTCACTGCGCTCGGCCTCTCCCAGACCGGCTTCATGCTCGTGGTGATGATCGCCATCTTCATCCTCGGCATGTTTCTGGAGACCATCGCGATCATCCTGATCACGACGCCGATCATCCTGCCGGCCATGCTGGCGCTCGACATCAATCCCATCTGGTATGGCGTCCTGCTGATGATCAATCTCGAACTGGCTCTGATCACGCCGCCGGTCGGCATGAACCTGTTCGTGATCAAGGGCATCACCAACGCGCCGCTGGCCGAGATCATCCGCGGCTCGGGGCCGTATGTCGCGCTCCTGGTCGGCGGGCTGGTCCTGTTCTGGGCTTTCCCGCAGCTGTCGCTTTGGCTGCCGACGACCGCAGGATTCGGTCGATAGAGTCGGACCAGCATTGGCGGGTCATTGCGGTGGTTGCAAGAGGGTGTGACGTATCATCAATAGGCACTTCTCCGAAACGTATGCGCAACACCGCCCGGATGTCGGCGTTGCGCATACATGACCTGCCGATGGGCCATTCCGGATATCCGCAGCTTACGTGGACGTGGCGAGCAAACCTCGATGACAACCGGTCTTGTCAGCCGAACGGGCGCTTGTTGATACGTTCACCCCGATAGGGACAGGCGGCACTTGGAACGGCCGCCGACGGGAAGCCGTCGCCAATGCAAACAGCTGTTACTTCAGGCTTCGCGGTTTGTCCGCCGCCTGCCAGAGCCCCAGGCCAAAGCCATCCGGGTCCAGAAAGTCCGCGCTCCAGCCTCCAGGGGCTTCTGCAACCGGCGTGACGATAGTGACACCCTTCTCGGCGAGCGCGGCCACGACGTCATCGATCCCGCCGTCTGTTATGTCGAAGACGAGCGCGGGCGTGTTGCCCCGCTTACCTTCCATTTCGAAGAATATGATCTCGAGCCCATGATCGAGAGTCCCCGAGAGCCAAAAGGGCTCGGCTCCCTCCTGGCGGGCGAGATCGAGGCCGAGGACTTCGTTGTAGAAGGCTTCGGTTCTATTGATATCGGAAACATAAAAGACAATGGATGCGCGGTGCGGTTTGGGAAGCATCGGGCGGATCTCCTCATGATCGGGTTTCTTGCATCCCTTGTTGCCGCGTCGATGGCGTTTGTGAGCGCCTCACGACAAAAAAATGTCCATCCGGATCGTGGGCGGCGAATGCGCCGGCATGGCGTGCAAGATAAGGTGCCAGCCCGGAGCGGATCTGACCGTAGGCAAGATCGAGCGTGAGTCCCGCCGGGCCATCGGGCATGGCTATTCCGCGGGTCTTCAACGCCTTCTTGAGCGCGGCTATGCGCTGGCGTAGCGCGGTGCCGGACAGATCGAGGAGATAAGCGATCTCATGGCGCGCCTGGCCGGAAAGCGCGAGCGCGGCAAACACGCGCAGGGACCTGGGCAACTCCGCGAGCACTTCGGCAAGCGCCTCGGGCGTTTCGGGCACGACTTCGGCCGGGCGGCCGACCTGCCACTGCCCCTCACGCTTGCGCCGCCTGGCCGCGCTGCGGGCGTCGAACGCCGCGCGGCGCCGGATGGCACCGGCCATCCAGCGCCTATTGGCGGATTCGGCGAGTTCCACACGTCCCGCAGCAATGGCTGCCAGCATGACGTCCTGAACAATATCCTCGGCCTCGTCCGGGCGCCGGGCATAGCGCCGGGCGGTGGCGAGCAGGGATAGATAGTGCCGCGAAGGGCTCATGCGGATGCCTTTGCGATGCGACCTCGCGCAAACGCTACCGCCGCCCATCCTTCCTGTCCATCCGCCGCGATATACCGGGCAGGTCAAGGACCTGATGACGAGACGGGCTGGAGCATCAGCCCCGCCGCGCCGCCTCGATTGCCGCGACGTCGATCTTCTTCATGGTCATCATCGCCTCGAACGCGCGCTTTGCTTCGCCGCCGCCAGCAGCCAGAGCGTCCGTCAGCACGCGCGGGGTGATCTGCCAGGAAATTCCCCATTTGTCCCTGCACCAGCCGCACGCGCTTTCCTCGCCGTCATTGCCGACGATGGCATTCCAGTAGCGGTCGGTCTCTTCCTGATCGTCGGTGGCGATCTGGAACGAGAAGGCTTCGTTGTGCTTGAACGCGGGACCCCCGTTGAGGCCGAGACAAGGAATGCCGAGAACGGTGAAGTCGACGGTCAACACGTCGCCTTCCTTGCCGGATGGGTAGTCGCTGGGGGCGCGGTGAACGGCACTCACCTTGCTGTCGGGAAAGACCTCGGAGTAGAAGCGGGCGGCAGCTTCGGCGTCCTTGTCGTACCAGAGGCAGATCGTGTTCTTTGCCATTGCGTGTTTCCTTTTTGCTTTGAAGAAGATTTCGGCTCTCGTTCCCGCCGCTTCCGGCCGTGGGCTTAGGACATGCGCTCCGTCAGGGTGATGGTAACGCTGTCACCGGCTTGCTTGCCTATGGTTTTGAGCAGGTCCGCCCTGAGAGGCAGCTTGTGCGTTCCGTCGCCCAAGGCCATGAAAGAGCTCTGGAATAGAACGCCGTCGGCGCTTGCGCAAACCTTCACGCCACCTTTCGTCCCGAAGAAGCTGACGGACTCTTCCCAGATGACGTATGTCCAGCCACCTTTCGCAGAGCTTTTCCGGATCAGTGCTTCAAACGACTTGCTGAGGGCGTGCTGCATTCAATTGCTCCTTGCGGACTGCCTCAAGGACGCTTGGCCGAGGGTCGTTCCGACATCAACGCTGAATTTTTCCGCGGAATCTATCCATTGAAGGGCGCAGATCGTGGCCTCGGCAGCATGATATCGAAGTTGAATGCCTAGAAGCGAAAGAAGTCCGCGGCGCCTACAGCGCCCCGAACCGGTTCAGGCGTTTGTGTCCGCCTGCCGCCGACCAAACATGTCGGCGGCACTCGGCAGGAGCAGCACCAAGTCCCCCAACGCGCATCAAGGTGCGAGCGGCTCAGCGGATCGCCAGCGACAATCCGCTATTGGGCGAACATGGCGTCCACTTCCTGGCGCCATTCCTCCATGCTGTACTGCGAGCCATGCAACATGGTGCTCCACTTGCGCACCAGCGCGGCGGAAGCAAGCGCCTCCTTGATCTCCTCCTCGGTCGCGCCATGCGCGTTGGCGGCCTTGGTGTGGTAGTAAACGCAGTAGTCGCATGGCACCTGGGCCGCGACGGCCAGTCCGACCAGTTCCTTCGTCTTCGGGTCAAGCGCGCCCTCGCCCATCAGGGCCTGGAATTCCTCCCAGGCGGCGTCGACGCCCGCCTGCGGGAATGTCTGGGTCATGAAGTTCGGCGCACCGTCCTGCGCCGCAACGCCTTGCACGCCGACCATGAGGGCCAACGCTGTAGAGCCTATACCGGCGATCAATCTGGCTTTCATGTGAGCCTCCCTATATCCGGCGCTCCTTTGTCGATATCCGGATTTGGCGAGCGCCCTGGCCTAAACCGGACCTCTTGCTCACCGTCGCATTTAGCGTCGAAGCACAGGCGTCAACCGGTGGCCGTTAAATTGTGTAGGAAGGTTTCATGGAACAAGCGCGCATGCGGCCTTAGACCAGAGGCGCTCATAGCTTTCGGGTCCGGATGTCGGGCCGGGCGCCGCCATTGGCGGTTGCAAGTTGAACGATGAATTCGGCACCGCCGGATTTGCCGGCGGCGATGGACAGGCTGCCGCCGAGCCGTTCCATGATCTGACGGCTGATCGCCAGTCCGAGACCCGCTCCAAACTGCTTCGGCATCGGTCCGCGCGCGAATTTGACGAAGATGCGTTCGCGCTCGTGTTCTGGAATGCCCGGCCCGTTGTCCGCGATGCGCGCTTCGTAAACGTCCATTCTCAGGACACTCGAAACGGTGACGGTGGGCTCGCGGCTGGTATTGTATTTGATGGCATTCGAGATCAGATTGATGAAGACCTGCGCGAACCGGTCGCGATCACCGTAAACCAGCGCCTTGCGCGCCCGGCTCGCCCGCTTTAGCGCAACGCCGGCCGTGCGTGCCAGGGCCTCGCAGCTTTCCATCGCCTGATCCAATGCCGTCTCCGGATCGAACGACGTTCCCTCCCAAGCGGGTCCGCCACTTTCCATCTGGTTGAGGTCAAGTATCCCGTCGAGCAGCCGGGTCAGGCGGAGGCTTTCGTTCTGGATGATGCCGAGAAAGCGCAGCTTCTCCGCCTCCTCGATGTCGCGGTTCTGAAGCAGGATATCGCTGAAGGAGCGGATCGAGGTCATCGGGGTGCGCACCTCATGGCTGACCTGGCTCAGGAATTCGTCTTTTTGGCTATCGACTTCCCGCAGCCGCCGGTTCGCCCGCGCCAGTTCGGCGGCGGTCGCCTCGATCTGGCGCGACTTGCGCTCCAGTTCGGTGGAATAGGCGCGGATCTGCTCGGCCTCGCCGGCGAGCCGCTTCAACTCCTCGACGCTGATCGTCTCGCTGGTGACCACGCGCGATACGAGCGACCGTGCGGAGGCGGCCCCGATATTGGCCGCCAGCCGCTGCTCGACCTCGGTTATCAGTTCGTCGCTGGCTATGACTGCGCGTTCTCCGGCCTCGCCGGGGTCGAACAGTTCGTTGGCTTCGGCGGGGCCCAGAATCCGGTCGGCGATCTGGCGCAGTTCGGCGACCCGGGCGGTGCGGCGGATGACGCGCAGCTCGCTTTCCGTCTGGCGGCGGAAAACGTCGATGAAAAGCGTCGATTGGAGCCGGGCGAGCGGCGTCGGCTCGGACAGCAGGGAGACGCCGGCAAAGAGCGCAACGTTGATGCCGATGCTCCAGAACGTGGCGTGCACGAGCGGGTCGAAACCAGTGAGACCGAACAGTTCGTAGGGCTTCAGCCAAGCCAGGCCGAACGGCCCATGCTCGATAACCCCCGCAGGCATGAGGAAGAAGCCTTCGAAGCTTGGCAGGAACAGCGTGTAGCTCCAGACCAGAAAGCCCGCCGCCAAACCGGCGATCGCGCCGCCATGCGTCGCCGAGCGCCAATACAGCCCGCCGACCAGGCTGGGAAGAAATTGAGCCACGCCGCAAAAGGAGATCAGCCCGATGGCGGCGAGCGCGTCCGAGGTCCCGCTGAGCCTGAAATAGAGAAAACCGAGGAACACAATGAAAATGACGCTGAGCCGGCGCGCGCCGAGAATGAAGCGGCGTAAATTCTGCGCCCCGGCCGCCGGCAGGATGGAAAAACGAAGCGCAAGCGGCATCACGATATGGTTCGAGATCATGGTCGACAGGGCGATCGAGGAAACGATGACCATGGAGGTTGCAGAGGAGAAGCCGCCGAGGAAGGCGAGAAGCGCGATCGCGTTCTGGTCGGCCGCAAGAGGCAGCGTCAGGACATAAAGGTCGGGGTTCGATCCCACCGGCAGCCTGTTCAGGCCTGCAATCGCAATGGGCAAGACGAATAGGCAGGTCAGGAACAGATAAAGGGGGAAAAGCCATGAGGCGGTTCGGATCTGGCTCTCGCTGGAATTTTCCACGACCGTCACCTGGAACTGGCGCGGCAGGCAAATCACCGCAGCGCCGGCGAGGAAGCAGAGCGTAACCCAGCGCGCACCGAACGTTTCTTCGGAATTGAGAAGACTGACGGGGGCGTTGGCAAAAATCTCCGCCGGCATTCCGGCCAGCCCGATGACCACCCACAGGCCGATGGCCAGCAGTGCCGCAAGCTTGACCACCGCCTCCACCGCAATCGCAGCGATGACGCCATGGTGGCGTTCATTGACGTCGATGTTGCGCACGCCGAAAACGATCGAGAAGACGCAGAGTCCGGCAGCCAGCCAGAAGGCAATGAGGTAGTCGGGCGCAAGGCTGGTGCCAGCGGCGGCGACCGCGCCGGCTGGAAAGGTGACGACCTGAAAGCTGGCGCTCAAAGCCTTCAGCTGTAGCGCGATGTAAGGCGCCGTGGCGACGAGCGCTATCAGTGTGACCAGGGCGCCCAACGCCGGGTTCTTGCCGAAGCGGGCGGAGATCAGGTCAGCGACCGAGGTGGTGTGGTGGACCCTTCCGACAGTGACCAGCTTCCTCAGAAAAACCCACCAGCCGGCGAAGACGATGGTCGGCCCGAGATAGATCGTGGCGAATTCCATGCCGCTGTTGGCCGCCGAGCCGACCGCGCCGAAGAAGGTCCAGGAGGTGCAGTAGATGGAGATCGACAAGGTGTAGACGAGCGGCGAGGACAGCCACCCCGTCGGATCCTTTCGCGCCCGGCGGTCCCCGGCGAAGGCCACGCCGAACAAGATGGCGACATAGGCAAGGCAGGCGGCGACGACGAGATTTGGATGCAGCATCAGCGCCTACCGGGCTGCGGCCCCGCAGCCGTCTCAGCCTCCGCCGCGGCATCCATGCCATCCGGCGCCTCTGCGTGACGGCGAGCCAGCAGCCAGGCGCACAGCACGACGCCCGCCCAGACGCTGAATACATAGACTACGATGAGCGGTACCCCGGCGATGTACACAGGCGCGGCGAAGACGAGGATGAAAGGCGGCAAGAGCAGGGCCGCGGCAGCGACCGGAAGCAGCACCGCAGCGTCTCGCGTGCTTCGCGCGCCTGCCTCCCAGCGGCTCATTTCAGGGCGCCTCCGGCAAGGCTGGAGACGCGCTCGACCACCTCGGAATTGGAAAAGGGTTTTGTGATGAAAGCGCTGGCCCCAATCGCTTCGGCCATCCTGCGGTCATTGGCCTGGCCCTTGGCGGTCAGCACGACGACCGGGAGGGCGGCCAGAGCAGGTTCGGCCCTGATCGCGCGAAGCACGTCGAAACCGTTCATGCCGGGCAGCATGATATCGAGAATGAGAGCCGCAAACGGCTGGCGCCGCACGCGGTCGAGAGCCTCCGCCCCGTCGGTCACCGTGTCGACGTCGAAACCGGCGCGCCGGAGAATGAAACTCAACGACTCGACGATATTGGGCTCGTCCTCGACGATGAGTATGCGCGCCTTGTTCATTGCAATCCGTTCCCCCGGCTCTTTCTGCAAGCCTATACGGTTTGCGCCGCTTCACCCATAGGCCTTTGGCCTTAGAAAATCCCGGACATTTGCTCACGCAATCAGCGGCGCCTCCTGCCGATGGCCGCAGCTGTCGCGCGGGCACAGCCGGCAGATGGTGCCGACCGGAGCCATGGCCGTCGCGCGGTCGATGCCGTCGCCGTAGGTGACGCGCCCGGCGTCGCCGGCTGAGCAAGCCAGCATCACCGAGAGCAGGTGGCGCGGCAGCGTCGCCGAGGGCGGAAGCTTTTCGACCGCGCGGGCAAAGAACAGGAACTGTTCGCCCGATGTCAACTCGCCGAAGCCGCGCGCTGTCACGCCGGGGGTCTGGAACGCCGCATGGATCGGCCAAAGAGGACAGGCATTGCCGTATCGGGGCAATGGCAGTCGAGGCAAAGGCAGCCTTTTGGTCACATATCCCGAAACGTCCGACCGCATGAAGGCAAAGCGCACCCCCTCGGCCCCCGGCCGGCGCAACGTCGCAAGCCGATGCGCCGCCTGCTCGTAGGATACGGCGAACAAGCGCGAGAGCGCGTCGATGTCGTAGCGCCACTTTTCGGCAGCTTCCAAGAACGGCTCGTAGGGCATCAGCACTGCAGCGGCGGCATAGGCATGGAGGGCGGAGGCGGCCAGTTCCCGGGATTCTTCCGACGCAAGGGCGGGATGATTCTTCACGAGCAGCCCGATCGCTCCCGCCGCGTCTTCGTGAAGGGCTGTCCTCAGCAGCCGGAAACGCCGCGTCTCGGCGGTGTGAGCGGCGGAAGGCTCGTCCGGAAGCCGGCCTTGCGCGCCAAGAAGCCTTTCCGCCGCCGCGGCGGCCGTTTCGCCCGGGCGGCAGCTTGCGAGAAAGTCCGATGCCAAAGCCTCGAGTTCGGAAAAGTAGTTGTCCGTGGCAAGGATGAATGCGTCGACGTGCTCGGCCGGGGTGGCCGAGCGCACACGCATCTGGGCGCTGTCGAAGAATTCGAGCAACGCCTGGGCCGCGATGGAGAGCCCGTGGGAATCCGTGGCGATGATCGACAGGAAACGTTGGCGATCGCTCGGCGCCAGAGCCTCATCCTCGAGAATTTCGGCGGCCGCCCTAATCGACGTGACGTTGGTCAGCATGCGATGAACGCTGTCTCCCAAGAACGGATCACGGTTGAGGCGGTCGGCGAGCGCAAGCACCGCCTCGCTCTGGTCGAGCCAGGCTCGATGAAGCCTGAGCACAAGATCGGCCCAGCCCGGATGGCGGCCGACCAGTTCCTCGGCGGGACCTGGATGGCCCGCGCCGCCAGCCAGCTGCGGATTGGCGGCGACCTCGTCAAGGCGGGCGACGACCCGGCGCTCGGCCTCGCCGTCGAGGTCGAACCGGTCAACGCCCAGCGCCGCCGCGATGCGGTCGACGAGCGCTCCGGCCACGGCCCGTTTGTCGCGTTCGATAAGGTTGAGATAGGACGCCGATATGCCGGCCCGTCGCGCGAGCTCACCCTGGCCCAGGCGGCGCTCCTTGCGCAGCGCCCTAATCTTGAGGCCGGTCATATTTTTCGCCATCGAAACCTCAGCATTCAGCTCAAAAGTAAATTCTTTACAGATTACACGAAAACCCAATGCAAATAATGACAAAATTTCTTTGTTAAACCAATGTCTTATTGAAAAAATTACAAGCGACACGGATAACGAGACAGGCGACATACGCCACAACACCGGCCCCGAGTCGGCGCGACATCCATGGGAGGAAGCTATGAAGTTCGACAGGATCAACCGGCGCATCTTTTTGAAGAGCAGCGCGATCATCGGCGCGGGCCTTGCCACACCGACCATTTTTACCAGCGGTTCGCGTGCGCAAGGTTTTTGCAACGAGCCGACCGGCGCAAACGTCGTGCTGGGCTTCAATTGCCCGCAGACCGGACCTTACGCTGAAGAGGGCAAGGACCAGTTGAAGGCCTATGAGCTCGCCGTCAAGCACCTGAACGGCGAGGGCGACGGCGGCATGCTCAACACCTTCAAGGGCTCGGTCCTGAAGGGCAACGGCATCCTGGGAAAGAAGGTCACCTTCGTCACCGGCGACACACAGACCAAGTCCGATGCTGCCCGTGCATCGGCGACGCGCATGATCGAGCGCGACGGCGCCATCATGATCAGCGGCGGCTCGTCTTCGGGCGTTGCGGTGGCGGTGCAGTCGCTGTGCCAGGACACCGGCATCATCTTCATGTCAGGCCTTACCCATTCCAACGACACGACAGGCAAGGACAAGAAGCGCAATGGATTCCGCCACTTCTTCAACGCCTATATGTCGGGCGAGGCGATCGCGCCGGTTATCGGCGAAGCCTACGGCAAGAACCGCCGCGCCTACCACCTGACCGCCGACTATACGTGGGGCTGGACTCAGGAGGAGTCGATCAAGAACGCAACCGAGAAGCTCGGCTGGGAGACGGTAGCCGCGGTGCGAACGCCGCTCGGTTCGGCCGACTACTCGCAGTACCTGACGCCAGTCCTCAATTCCGGCGCCGACGTGCTGATCCTCAACCATTACGGCAACGACATGGTCAACTCGCTGCGGCAGGCGGTCCAGTTCGGCCTGCGCGACAAGCAGGCCAACGGCAAGAACTTCGAAATCGTCGTGCCGCTGTTCTCCGAACTGATGGCACAGGGTGCCGGCGACGCCATCAAAGGCATCTACGGGACTGCCAATTGGGATTGGAAGCTGGACAACGAAGGGACCAAGGCGTTCACCAAATCGTTCGGCGAAGCCTATGGCACACCGCCGTCGCAGGCCGCGCAGACCGGCTACGTGCAGGCGCTTTTGTACGCGAATGCCTGCGAAATGGCCGGAACCTTCAATCCGGCAGGCGTGGTCGAAGCGCTGGAAGGCTTCGAGTTCGATGGTCTGGGCAACGGGCCGACGCTTTACCGCGCCGAAGACCACCAGTGCTTCAAACCCGTCCTGGTCGTGCAGGGCAAGCAGGACCCGGCCGATAAATTCGACCTCTTGCAGGTGGTCAAGGAAGTGCCGGCAGAGCAAGTGAGCTACGACGCCTCGATATTCGGCGGAGAGTTAGGGCCGGTCAACACGGCCTGCTGAATTTGTCGACCTGCTGCGGCCGCCTCGCACCCGCGGGCGGCCGCAGCTTCATCCGATCAAATACACTCTTCCGCCGGAACCCCTGATAATGGACGAGTTCGTTCTCCAACTGCTCAATGGCCTCGACAAAGGCGGTGCCTATGCTCTGATCGCGCTCGGCCTGACGCTGGTCTTCGGCACGCTCGGCGTCGTCAATTTCGCACATGGCGCACTGTTCATGATCGGCGCATTCTGCGCCGTTGTCTTCAGCCGCCTGATTCAACTCGAGACGGTGACGATCGACCCCGAAAAGCTGACACCGTGGGGATCGCCGATGGAGATCCGCACGCCGCTCGTCCAGGCGTGGTTCGGCGACTTCGGCGCGTTTCTCGTCCAGTATTCGGTGCCGCTCTCCCTATTGTTGGCGATTCCCGTCATGCTCATTGTCGGGCTGGTGATGGAGCGCGGCCTGATCCGCTTCTTCTACAAGCGCACGCATGCCGAACAGATTCTGGTGACCTTTGGCCTGGCCATCGTGATCCAGGAGATCATCAAGGCGAGCTTTGGCGCCAATCCCATTCCAGTCAACGCGCCGAGCGCGCTCTCCGGCAGCGCCGATGTCGGCGCGTGGCTTGGCCTCGGCCAGGGTATTTTCTATCCGTGGTGGCGACTAGCCTATCTGGCCTTCGCCGCCGTGGTCGTCGGCCTGGTTATCGCCTTCCTGCAATTCACGACATATGGAATGGTCGTGCGCGCCGGCATGGAAGACCGCCAGACCGTTGGCTTCCTGGGCATCGACATCCAGCGCCGGTTTACCGTCGTTTTCGCGATTGCAGCGGTGGTCGCGGGGCTGGCGGGCGTCATGTACACCCCGATCGTCTCACCGAGCTATTCCATGGGCATGGATTTCCTCGTCCTGTCCTTCGTCGTGGTGGTCGTGGGCGGCATGGGGTCGGTCAGCGGCGCCGTACTGGCCGGGTTCCTGCTCGGCATCCTGCAGTCATTCGCGTCCATGAACGAGGTCAAGAACATCCTGCCCGGAATTGACCAGGTGATCATCTATCTCGTCGCCGTCGTGGTGCTGCTGACCATGCCGCGCGGGCTGATGGGGCGCAAGGGCGTGATGGAGAAGTAAGATGCATATGAACACGCTCGGCAGAGACCTGATCTTTCTGGCGATCTTCGCCCTCGTCATCCTCACCATGCCGATCTGGCTGGAACCGATCGGCGCGGCCTATCCGAACCTCATGCAGCGGTTCGCGATCTACGGGATATTTGCGTTGGGCTTCAACATCCTGTTCGGCCTGACCGGCTATCTCTCCTTCGGCCATGCCGCCTTTCTCGGCGCCGGCTCCTATGCCGCCGTATGGTCGTTCAAACTGCTGACGATGAACGTCATTCCCGCTGTGCTGTTCGCCGTGGTGATCGCCGGTGTCTTCGCCGCGATCATCGGATTCGTCAGCCTCAAGCGGTCGGGCATCTACTTCTCGATCCTGACGCTCGCTTTCGCGCAGATGTCGTACAATCTCGCCTATTCGGTGTTCACGCCGATCACTAACGGCGAAACCGGCCTGCAGCTTTCCCTGGCGGACGCAAGGATCCTCGACCATTTGTTCGGCGTGGACAGGGGGCCGGGAATTCCATCGCCCAGTTTCCTGGGAGCGGAGATGACAGGCTACGAAGGCTTCTATTTCTGCGCCTTGCTGCTGATCTTATGCTTTTTCTTTGCCATGCGGATCGACCGTTCGCCATTCGGCATGATGCTGAAGGCAATAAAATCGAATCAGACCCGCATGGCCTATACGGGGTTCAACACGCGGCCCTACACGCTGACCGCCTTCATCATCTCGGGGATGTATGCGGGACTGGCGGGCGGACTGCTTGCGGCGACAGATCCGCTGGCGGGTGCCGAACGCATGCAATGGACGGCGTCAGGCGAGGTAGTTCTCATGACCATACTGGGCGGCGCGGGAACGCTGGTCGGTCCCGTCATCGGCGCTGGCGTGATCAAATATTTCGAGAACATCTTTTCCGCCTTTCACGAGCAGCGGCTGTACGATGCCTTTTCCTTCCTGCCGGAGGGCATCCAGGACCTGTTCGTCGTGATCACGGCGCCGTTCGTCGGTGAAGGCTGGCATCTGACGCTCGGCTTGCTCTTTATGCTGATCGTCATCTTCCTGCCCGGCGGACTGATGGAAGGCGCCCGGCGCATCCGCGCCGCGCTCACACGCAAGCCCGCCGGCGAGAGAGCCGCCGGCAAACTCCAGCCGGTGGCGTAGTAAAGATGGACAATATCGTTCTCCACGTAGCCGATGTGCACAAGAGCTTTGGCGGTCTCAAAGCGCTCAGCGATGTCGATCTGCAGGTCAAGGAAGGGACGACCCATGCCATAATCGGCCCCAACGGAGCGGGCAAGTCGACCCTGCTCAACGTCTGCATCGGACGCATTGCGCCCGATACGGGCGCCGTCGTGTTTGACGGCGAAGTGATTACAGGCAAGCATCCGCACGAGATCAACCAGATGGGCGTCGTGCGGGTGTTCCAGACGCCTGAGATCTTTCCAGAACTGACGCTGCTGCAAAATGTCATGATACCCGCATTCGCCAGACGCGACGGCTCGTTCAGGCTCAATGCGATGCAGATGGTGTCGAGCCAGCACGCCATCCGCGAAGAGGCGGAGCACTGGCTGGAGGATGTCGGCCTCAAGGAACAGAAGCTCGTCACCGCCGCCAGCCTGTCGCGCGGCGACAAACGCCGCCTGGAACTGGCCATGGGGCTGATACAGCATCCGCGGCTGCTGCTGCTCGACGAGCCGACGGCCGGCATGTCGCGGCACGACACCAATTCAACGATCGATCTGCTCAAGAAATTCAAGGAACGCGGCATGACCAAGGTCATCATCGAGCACGACATGCACGTCGTTTTCTCCTTGGCCGACCGCATCACGGTACTCGCACAGGGCCAGATCATCGCCGATGGCACGCCGGACGAGGTCAGGCGCAGCGTCAAGGTGCAGGAAGCCTATCTGGGAGGAAGCCACTGATGAACGCCATGACCTTGCCGGAACCTGCTTTCCCGGCCACCACGGCCCCGCCCTATTTCGACGTTCGCGACATCCACGCCTATTACGGCGAGAGCTACATCGTGCAAGGCGTCAGCTTTGCGATACAGAAGGGCGACGTCGTTGCGCTGCTCGGCCGCAACGGAGCCGGAAAAACCTCGACTTTGCGCACGCTGGCCCGAGCGCTCGATCCGGAGCTCAAGCGGGGCGAGATCTGGCTCGACGGCGAGCCGATCCACAAGCTGAAGGACTTCCAGGCGGCCCGGCACGGCGTTCAGATCGTTCAGGAGGACCGCCGCATCGTTCCCGGCCTGACGGTCGAGCAGAACCTGGTTCTGGCACAGATCGCCGAGCCGAAAGGATGGCCGCTCGAGAAGATCTACGAGCGTTTCCCCCGCCTTGCCGAACGGCGCAAGCAGGACGGCGTGACGCTTTCTGGCGGCGAACAGCAGATGCTCGCAGTGGCGCGGGCGCTTGCGCGCGACGTCAAGCTGCTGCTGCTCGACGAGCCTTATGAAGGGCTCGCTCCCGTGATCGTGCAGGAGATCGAGCGCATCGTGCAAGAGATCAAAATGCTCGGCATCACCACCATCATCGTGGAGCAGAACGCCGTGGCGGCGCTCGAACTCGCCAATCGCGCGCTGATCCTCGACATGGGCCAGATCGTCTTCGACGGCGCCGCCGGAGCAGTTCTCGAAGACGCCGCGCTCCGCAATGAGTATCTGGCTATCTGACGGCCGCGGGCATGGGTTGACGCCGCTTCTCGAAAGCTCGTCCACGGCACAGGCGACTTCCGCCGAACCAGCATTGCATGAGAACATGATTCCGGTCGGGTAAAGCGACCAGATTTTCGCCGGCCGCGCTTTAAAGCTGGATTTGAGCCGGTGACTACTCAGCTTTCGGCCAACGCCGGTGCCTTGAGAAAGGCAGCTCAATCTTGCTGACGCCGATGTGGCGCGTCGAACAAAACGTTCTTATCGATCCGGGGCATGAAGGGGACCTCGCGCAAAAGCCACCGCCCCCGCCGCGATAGGCCGGCCAGTTCAAAAAACTTGATGACTGAACCCGCTCCTTGCCAACGCAGCTTGGTCTTGCTGGTGCCGAATGTGGTGGCGCGCGTCGAACAAGACGTTCTTATCAGTCCGGCGGATCCGGAGATTGCGGCCATGGAGACGAACCTACGCGAGCCGGCCCATTGGGATTGGCGATTGTTCGGTTTTTCATCCAATGCGGTCGGCGATCCTTGCCGATCGGGACGCTCAAGTCACACCATGCATTGGGCTGCGCCGGGGCATTCTTAGGTAGCGGCTTGAAAGCGGGCTGCTGCGCGTCTGGCTCCACTTTTTGAGAGGAACCTAGTATCGGCAACCAAGATCGGCAATTTTTCTGGCTTTCGTCCCTGAGCACCTTATATTGCAGGCATCCGACGAAAAACTGGATCGGCAAGAAATGCTTGAAACTCCAGCCCGCATGGAGCCACTGTTCTTCGATGATGCGGTGCCAACCGTGCTGGCAGATCTTGCAATCGAGCTGCAGAAAGCAGCCGACGAACTTGGGCAAGCCCTGCACCCAGAGTCGGCTGCCGAGTTGGCCGAACTAGTGCGCGTCATGAACAGCTACTACAGCAACCTGATTGAGGGCCACAATACCAGGCCCCGCGACATCGAGATGGCATTGGCTGGAGCTGAGATCGACCCCCAGCGCCGTCCCCTAGCCTTGGAAGCCAAGGCACATGTCGAAGTCCAGCGCGTGATCGACCGCCTCGCCCTTCGCGGTCAGTTGCCTTCCCCTACTACCATTGAATTCATCCGATGGATACACCGGGCTTTCTATGATGAAATGCCGGAGGAATTTCGCTACCAGGAGAAGCCTGACGGCACAAAGGTCGAGAACGTACCTGGTGTATTTCGAACATCATCCGATCATGACGTCGTGGTCGGACGGCATCAGCCACCGGCATCGGAGCGGGTGCCGACGTTCATGGATTATTTCCAGAAGCGATACGCTATGGCCGAAAGGCAAGCCAGCTCGCGGATCATTGCGATCGCGTCAGGTCATCATAGGCTAAACTATATTCACCCGTTCCCAGACGGGAATGGGCGCGTCAGTCGCCTCATGTCGCATGCAATGGCGCGTAAGGCTGGAATCGGCGGCAACGGCCTGTGGTCAATTTCCCGGGGCCTTGCCCGTGGACTGAAAGACCGAGGCGAGTACAAGCGGATGATGGATCACGCGGACACCCCGCGTCAGGGTGACCGTGACGGGCGCGGAAATCTTTCAGAGTCCGCCCTCAAGGACTTCTGTGAGTGGTTTCTGACGGTCGCCCTCGGCCAGATCAGGTTCTCAATAGCCATGTTCGACCTCGGGCGCCTTGAGGCAAAGTATCGGTCTATAGTGAAAGACGTTGTCGACGACAGGCGGGCACCGGACCTGGTGTCGGCAGTCCTCAGGCACGGTAGCCTTGCTCGTGGCGAGGCCAGTTTCGTGCTGAAGACTTCCGAGCGGACCGCTCGGAACACATTGTCGGATCTTGTTGGCCGCGGGTTCCTGAAGTCAGACAGCCCAAAGGCTCCCGTACGGATTGCCTTCCCACTCGATTTCCGCGAAAGGCTGTTTCCAAATCTCTTCACCGATGCCGAAGTGACCGTGCCGGAGCCGCCTACCCTTTCGTTCAGGTGAGCTGCTTTGGGAACTGCCTCAATGGCATTGAAACGTTTAACTTCCTCCTATTCTTGGCCAAAGGAATCGCTTGCGTGGCAACTTACAATTCCTATTTGCCAACGCTCACAATCTGAAATAGGCAATTCTGCACCACTTCGAGTTGTGGTGGATCATTCCGGCTCAGAGCGCCCGCATCGTGGGCAGGTTGCCAACGGCCAACCCAATTGGCAGCATGTAGGGCCGGCTGGCGCGGATGAACGCGTAGCGGGCGACAGCGGCGGGCCACTCGCCGCCCCGGCCGCACCGTTGAAATACACCGCCGGAACCACCCGCGATGTCGCTAGCGCTGGTGGCCGGTACCCTCGGCTATAAGACCCATTATCGCTTTTCCGACGCCTTCAGCAACTAAAGCGCCTTGCGATGTTGGCATACGGCGCCACGATCGCCGATGTGCCGAGCGACAACAAGAAGATCAAAGAGGAGCTGATCCAGGCGATGTTCGCCAAGGCGGAGCAGATCAGCCCCCAGCATGGCCACTGCAGAGCCGATCGTTGAACAATGAAGACGAAGCCGAGGGCAACGCCGGTCTGGGCGAGGAGATTTGGCAGCAGGCTGCAGGTCGGCGAACAACCGCTATTCAGCATCGGTCCCCACACCAGTCATCCTGGCTGCCTTGTCGAGCAAGCCGTTGACGCCCGGATGGGAAAAACGTTGGATGAGACTGAAGCGATGCTCTTGGCGCATTTCGGGAGAATCACCGTTGCGGATTTGGCGGAGGATTTCGAGCTCCGTCTAAAGAGCCGTCAGACAAAAGCCGGTGCGGACGGAGTCTGCATAGATCACTGACACACGAGATCGCGACTGCTCGCATGGGTGTCAGCTACGATCACTCCGGATCGGGAGCCGCGCCCCCGCATTGCATTCACAGTCGCTGCGTTGGCTTCGGCCGGCGAGGACTACAATTCGTTTGCGGAAACACATGGATTAGCTGCTAATCGCCCGAGGGTATCAGCCTTTCAGGAAGACTTAGGTAGTTCGGATCAAAATCGCCTAGGGCGGACAAGCGGTCCCAGTTGTCGATTGACACATCCTGCCCTCGCCACGAAAGCAGCCGCCGGGCTCTCAGATCCTGAACGGAACGGTTCAGGTGCACAATGGACATTCCGGCAATGTCAGCCATTTCGTTCTGCGTAATCGGAAGCCGGAAGGAACGGCCTTGTGTCTCTCCCACAGCCCGCAACCGCAAGAACAATTCGCAAAGGAAGTGCGCGACCCTAGAGACAGCCGATCGGCATCCGAGATTGACGATCCACTCGCGGTGAATTGCTCCATCAATCAGCGTGCTGTGCCAAAGCAAACGGGTCAGATGTGGAAAGCCTTCCGTGATCTCGCGAATTCGATGATGAGGGGCCAGCGCCAATGTGCATGGACTGAGAGAAAAAACGCCGTGTTCCATCGGTTGAAGGAGAAAACTGTGCAGATCCACGAAGTCGCCCTTCACATGCACTGACAGGATCTGGCGCTTCCCGTCCGCAGTGTATTTGAAGCGCGCGGCGAACCCCTCGAGGAGCAGAATGCTGTAGGACGGCTCGGATCCCTCGGAAATGAACTCCTCGTCCGCTCCTATGTCTCGTTGCTCACTGACAGCCTCCGCGAGTGCGTTCTCTTCCTCGGAGGAAAGGGGGCCATGAAGTGAGAGCTTCTTGACGAGGGGATCTTCCATCGAGGCATTCCTGGTTCCGGACGGGCGAAGCATTGAACTCGGTTCAATTCCAACGCGGTGATGAAGCGCTCGTTCCCAGCCGCTTGAACTGGATCATTCGCATGCCGGACAGGTATTTTCATGGGCCGGCGGTTAGGGCCAGCTGCAGAAGGTCCTGAAGCACGGGGTCGGGGATATGCCGAAGTATTTTGATAGAGCTGCCGTTCTCCTCACGGACGCCGATGGCATAAATCGGGTGGCTGCACCCTTTGACCAGCCGCTAGACAGCCATGACGCAATGTTTAGGAGACACAAGTCGTGGAACTGGAAAACAAGACAATCATCGTCACCGGTGCCAGCAGCGGCATCGGCGCGGCAGCGGCTCGGCTATTTGCATCCGAAGGGGCCAATGTGGTCCTTGGTGCACGCCGATCGGCGGAACTCTCTGCACTCGCAGAAGCGGTCAACAAAGGCATTGGCAGAGCCGTATTTCTAGCCGGCGACGTGACGAGCGAGAGCTATGCAGATGCTCTGGTGGATCTTGCGACAGAAGAATTCGGCGGGCTGGACGGTGCGTTTAACAATGCCGGTATCGTAGGCGAAATGCAGCCGGTTCCGGATATGAGTATCGGCAACTGGACCGATGTGATTTCGGTCAACCTGACAGGCGCCTTCCTTGCTGCCAAGGCGCAGATACCGGCAATGAAGGCGCGTGGGCAAGGCTCGATCGTTTTCACATCGTCATTCGTGGGTTTCAGCAACGGAGGCATGCCGGGCATGGGAGCCTATGCGGCATCGAAAGCAGGGCTGATCGGGCTGGCACAGTCACTGGCATCCGATCATGCCGCCGAAGGCATACGCGTCAATGCGCTACTGCCGGGCGGCACGATCACACCGAGCGGAGGTGAAGGCAATCCGGCAGCGTTGGAGTTCATCGCAAACCTGCACCCCATGAAGCGGATGGCCAGCGCGAAGGAGATTGCGCAAGCGGCCTTGTTCCTCATTTCCGACCGCTCGAGCTTCATGACCGGCAGTCCGATGATCGCGGATGGCGGAATGTCCGTCCGTCTTACATAGCAACCGCAAGTGCACCCTCGCGACGAAGGAGCGGAGCCTCCCTGAGAAAGACGCCTCTCGGGAGGCTCATCTTTCACCGGTCAAGCGGTCCTGGATGAAGCGAAGCATCAGCGGCAGCAACTGGTGGTCGGCGGTCGGCTTCTAGAAACTTGGAGCACCCCCTGAAGTGCTCCAACGTTTCGCGTCATGAAAACCGCCCTCCGGCTGCAACAGCGACCGCACGGCGGGTTTTTCCGCCTGTGCTTCAGCCAACGCTTTAACCGTGGAAAAGAAGGCGGAGACCACCACGGTATTCTCGTCAGCGAGCGTGAAAGCCACCTCGTCGTAGAGACGGCTCATCTCCTTGACCGGAATGCGGTGCACCGCGTCGGTGCGCCCGGTGCCATGGCGCCAGATGAACCCCACGCCGAGACCGTTCGCCACTGCCTCATAGGCGGCATCGCGCGTGTCGAGCATCAGCAAGGGCTCTGGCCCAAAGCCTGCACTGCGGAAGGCGCGATCCACCACCCGCTGGGTGGACGAGCCGCGGCTGCGGAAGATCAGCGGTTCCCGCATGAGGCGGGCACAGGTGAGGCTCTCTTCCTTCGCCAGCGGGTTTTCCACGTGCACCACCGCCACCACGTCCTGACGTACGAGCAACTCGCTGCGGAAGCGGCCGTCAACCGGCACGTCGGGCAGCACGCCCACATCCACTTCACGCGCCAGCACAGCTTTCACGATCTTCTCGTGCGAGCCTGTCTCCACAGAAATAGAGACGGTGGGATGGCGTCGCCGGAAAGCGGCGATCACGGCCATGCCGGGCATGGAGTTGCCGAGGCCGATAGAAAGCCGGCCGTCGAGCAGGGTGGTGTGCCGGGTCAGCATGCGCTCGGCCTCGCGCTCCCCCTCCGCCATGCGCTCGGCGATGTCACAGAGGTGGGCGCAGAGCGGCGTGGGATGAAGGACGCCGTTCTTGCGCAGGAAGAGGCGCACCGAAAACTCCCTCTCGATCTCGCGCACATGCTGTGAGACGGCCGGCTGCGAGACGCCGAGAAGCCGTGCAGCGGCGGCGAAGGAGCCCGTATGGGCGACGGCGTTGACGGCGCGGATGCGCGAAAGCGTGATGGCCATGATCTTTTCCCCAGCCCCAAGGCAAGCTTGGACTGCGGCAAAGCATAACCTTCTCTTGTTACGGCCATGTCACAGAGGGCGCGCAAGGGTGACGGCAGAAACGAGCCGTCAGACGCCATGCACCGGCCGGCGGCGAAGCCCTTCTGCGAGGGCGCGCGCACAAGAGGACATCGCCGACCAATGCGACCCTATGCGACCATGCACAGCCTGCCGGCCTCGTTGCTTACGTCCTATGCAGCGATCCTGTGCGACCTGGACGGCTGCCTGATCTCGGGCGACCACGTGTATCCAGGCGTGCACGAGTTTGCCGCGCTCAATGGCGAGCGCCTTTGGATCGTCTCCAATAATTCCTCCGATACGGCAGCGACCCTCAGCCTGCGGCTGGCGGCGCTGGACCTCGCCATCGCACCTGAGCGCATCGTGCTTGCCGGCGAGCAGGCGGTGCGGCGGCTTGCGGCCGAACGACCCAGCGCCAAGGTTGCCATTCATGCCGAACCGCCCATTCAGGCGCTTGCCGAAGAGCTTGGCCTGGTTGAAAGCGCACATCTGCCCGAGTGGGTTCTGCTTGCGCGCGACACACGGCTGAACCTACCCCGGCTTGCCGCGGTCCTGGCGCAGATCGAGGCCGGAGCGGCACTTTTCGTCACCAATCTGGATACCGCCCATCCGGACCCCGAAGGTCTGCCCGTACCGGAGACGGGGGCGCTGCTTGCGGCGCTCCGGGCCTGTAAGACGGATCTTTCCTTCCGGTCCATCGGCAAGCCGGCGCCGGATCTGATCGAGATCGCGCTCGGGCGCGCCGGCGCCGTCCCCGGCGAGGCGGTCTTCATCGGCGACAATGTAACGACGGACGGCGAGGCCGCTCGGGTAGCAGGGGTAGACTTCATCCATCTGCGAAGTTCGCACCTAGCGTTGTCGCGCCTTCCCCTCGGGGAGGAGAAGCCGGCGGTGCTCGACGGGGCGAGGAGGGCGGCATGCTGACCTATCTCCTGCGTGTGCTGGCGAAGATTGCCATCACCTTCTTCGCCATCGTCACGCTGGTTTTCCTCGCGACCCGGTTTTCCGGAAACCCGATCGACTTCGTCATCGGCCAGGG
The DNA here is from genome assembly GCF_036621415.1 of Nitratireductor thuwali. Lineage (NCBI taxonomy): Bacteria > Pseudomonadati > Pseudomonadota > Alphaproteobacteria > Hyphomicrobiales > Phyllobacteriaceae > Nitratireductor > Nitratireductor thuwali. Next base: position 2,832,297 of record NZ_CP030941.1, on the reverse strand, counting down.
CATCACGCAGGAGGACCGCATCCTGCTCACCCGCTACTACGGCCTCGACCGGTCGATATGGGCGCAATACCAGGCATTCCTATTATCCTTCGTCGACGGGCAGTTCGGCCTCTCCTTCATGGAGCGCCGGCCGGTGGCCCAGATCGTGGCCGAGCGCGTCTGGCCCTCGCTCCAGCTCCTGTTCGCCAGTGTGGCGCTGACGCTTGCCGTATCCCTGCCGCTCGGCATCATGGCCGCCGTCTACCGCAAGTCCTGGGTAGGCAGCGCCGTGATGGTGTTCGCCTTCCTGGGCTACGCCGTGCCCAATTTCGTGCTGGCGATTTTCCTCATCCTGCTCTTTGCCTACCAGCTCAACTGGCTCCCGGTGGTCGGCAACGGCACGGTGTGGCATTTCCTAATGCCCACCATCACCATGTCAGCCATCCTGATCGCCGGGCTGACGCGCTTCACCCGCAACGCCATGCTCGACGTGCTCGGCCAGGACTACATGCGCACCGCGCGCGCCAAGGGCCTTTCCGAGACGCAGGTGATCTTCAAGCACGGGCTGCGCAACGCCACCATCACCATCCTGTCGGTGATCGGCCTGCAGGTCGCCGGGCTTGCCGCGGCCGGCAGCGTGGTGGTGGAGACGATCTTCGCCTGGCCCGGCATCGGGGAGCTTCTGGTGCGCTCGGCGATCACGCGAGACTATCCGGTGCTCCAGTTCGGCGTCATCGCCGTTTCGATCGCCGTCCTCTTCATCAACGCGATCGTCGACATCGCCTATGCCTATGCCGACCCGCGCATCCGCCTGGGGAGGGTCTGAACCATGGCCGACGCGACCGTCATCGCCCGCCCGAAGAGCAGAGGCGCAAGCCGGATATTCACCGGCATCGGCACGCTCTGGCGCGAGGCCAACTGGGTGCAGCGTCTGGCCATGGTGCTGGCGCTCGTGCTCGCCGCGGCAGCGCTTTTCGCGCCGCTCGTAGCGCCCTTCGGCCCGGTCGAGCAGAGCCTGATCGCGCGTTTGCGCCCGCCCATCGGTTTCGAAAACTACCGGGAGGGATACCTGCTCGGCACCGACGAGCTCGGCCGCGACGTGCTTTCGCGTTCGCTTTACGGGCTCCGGCTCACCCTTTCTCTAGCGCTTTTGGGCGCCATCATCGGCCTTCTCCTCGGCGGCATATTGGGCGTCCTGGCGGGGCTTATGGGCGGCGTCTTTGAGGATTTCGTGATGGGCACGGTGGATGCGCAGATCGCCATCCCCTTCACGCTCATCGCGCTCCTGATCCTCGCCATTTTCGGCTCGAGCCTCACCATCATGGTGCTGGTGCTCGGCCTCCATGGGTGGGAGCAATACGCCCGCATCGTGCGCGGCGAGGTGCGGAAGCTGGTCGAGATGCCCTTCATCGAGGCTGCGCGGGCAGCGGGCGCGACGGACCGGCGCATCGCGACAAGGCATATCCTGCCCAACATCACCTCGCCTCTGGTCGTGCAGTTCACGCTCTCCTTCTCCAACATCGTGCTCCTTGAATCGACGCTCTCCTTCCTCGGGCTCGGCGTGCAGCCGCCGACGGCGACGCTGGGCGCGATGGTCGGGATTGGGCGCGACTACATGCCGACGGCGCCGTGGATCGTCGTCGCGCCAGCCCTGATGATCCTGCTCGTCACCTTCGCCGTGCAGATCCTGGGAGACTGGCTGCGCGACCGCGCCGACGTGCGCCTGCGCGCCCGCTGACACCTCATGCTCACAAGAGGCCGCTCAAGGCCCGGACAAAACAGAAACCCGAAAATCTCAATGGAGGCTTCAAATGAAACGACTTCTTGCAGCAACGGCTCTGGCCACACTCTTCGCCAGCACCTCCTTCGCCCAGGAAATAACGGTGGGTGCGTCCAACATGGCATCCTATCTCGATCCGGGCCGCGACCACTCAAATGTCGGCTCCCAGTTCTACTACAACGCCTTCGACACGCTGATCGCGCGCAACCACGATAAAGCTGAGGCCGAATGGTTGCCGGGGCTGGCCGTATCCTGGGAGCTGGTCGAGCCCACAGTCATGGAGCTCAAGCTGCGCCAGGGCGTGAAGTTCCACAATGGCGAGGCGATGACCGCCGACGATGTAGTCTTCTCGCTCAACCGCATGTACCAGGCGACCTTCGTGCCCTATCAGGTGCGCGCCCGCGACCGGCTCGGCAATTTCAAGGAAGCAGTGAAAGTAGACGACTATACGGTGCGCATCCATGCCGAACGCGAGGAGCCGCTGTGGGAGACGCTGCTCAACCTGCAGCAGGTGATGATCATCCCGGAGGAGTATACGAAGGCTTTGGCCGGCGACCCGAACGTCGCCGAGGACGACGACTACGAAGCCTTCTCACTGAAGCCGGTCGGCACCGGCCCCTATGCAATCACCGGATTCACGCCCGGCGAGCAGATCGTCTATGAGCGCTTCGACGATTTCTGGGGCGAGAAGGCGCCGCTCGAACGGGTGACGGTGAAGCGCATGTCGGAGATGGCCTCGCGCATCACGGCGCTGAAGACGGGCGAGGCCGACATCATCACCAATGTCGCACCGGACCAACTCTCGCTGATCGAAGGCGATCCCAACCTCGAGGCGGTGGGCGCCCCGACAGCGTTGTTCCACGTCATGATCATGAACGTGAACCACCCGAAGCTGAAGGACCCGCGCATCCGTCAGGCGTTGAGCCTGGCCATTGACCGCGATGCGCTGAACGAGGCGCTGTGGCTGGGCAAGGCGGTCGTGCCGTCCACGCACACGCTGGAGGAGTTCGGCGAGCTCTACATGCCGGAGCTGGAAACCTTCGAATACGACCCGGAGCGCGCCAGGGCGCTGCTTCAGGAAGCCGGCTATGACGGCTTCGAGATCACCTACGACACGGATGCCGTCTATTACACCAACGGACTTCTGGCTGCGCAGGCAATCATGGAGATGTGGGCGGAGGTCGGCGTCAAGGGCAAGGTCCAGGTCGGCGAGAAGTGGACAGGCAATTCGCCGGACATGATGACCCGCAACTGGTCGAACCCGATGTATTTCTCCGACCCCTTCGGCTCCTTCGGCGTGATGTGGGCGCCGGACGGCCCCTCAGAATCGGAAGGCCGCTTCAACACGGACGAGGAGTACGCCGAGATCTGGAAGCGCTTCCGCTTCTCCAAGGATGTGGCGGCGCGCAAGGCGGCCTATGCGGAACTGATGGACCGCATCAAGGCCGATCCGCCGGTGCTGCCGCTCTACCGGCCCTACGAATCCTGGGCCATGCGCAAGGACGTGAACTGGGCGCCGAAGCCGGGCCACATTCCCTATGTGCTCGATTTCCGCGCCGGCTCAATCTCCTTCGCTTCCAACTGATCAGTGCTTGCCGCGCCGCCAGTCGCGGCGGCGCGACACCTCTCATCTGCGCAAAAAGGGATCTGAAAACCATGGCCGTCCGCATCTGTCTCGTCGCCGATATCCATCACGGAAAGCCATCCATGACGAAGCGCGGTGACACCGCGCTCGATCTGATGGGCGAATTCGCCCGCTTCGCCAATGAGGCGCGGGCCGACCTCGTGCTCGATCTGGGCGACCGCATTTCCGATATCGACCGCGACACCGACATCGGCCTCGAGCGCGATGTGGCCGAGGCCTTCAAGGCCGTCGAGGCTCCCATCTGCCACATCAACGGCAATCACGACCGCGATCACCTTTCCGTCGCCGACAATGAGGAGATTCTCGGCCAGGCGCTCGGCCATCAGACGCTCGACATCGGCGGTTGGCGCATTGCGTTGTGGCGCGCCGACACGCGCATCCGTCGCGAACCGGAGAATCGCGGCTTCCTGCTCGGCGAGGCCGACCTCCTGTGGCTGTCGCGCATCGTGCAGAACGCCGACCGGCCGCTGCTCGTGGTCAGTCACGTGCCCGTGTCGGGCCACTCGCAAGTCGGCAACTACTATTTCGAGGCAAACCCGTCCTCCTCCACCTATCCGCAAGCCGCCCGCGCCCGCGCCGTGCTTTCGCAGGCGCGTGTGCCCGTCGTCTGCATTGCCGGCCACGTCCACTGGAACACGATCACCCACATCGACGGCATCACTCATCTGACCCAGCAATCGCTCACCGAAAGTTTTACCACGCAGGGCGAGCCTGCGGCGGCGCTCGGCCTCATCGAACTGGGTGATACGGTGCGCTGGCGCGTGGAGGGGCGCGACCCCATCGACTTCTCCTTCATACCCAATACGCGGCGCTGGACGCCGCCCGTCCCCCCCTTCCACCAGATTCCGGAAGTGGCGGCGCGCATGAAGGGAGAGCCGGCATGAACGCGCCGGTGCTCACCGTCGAGGATCTGCATGTCGCCTTTGGCCGGCACGAGGCGGTCCAGGGCCTCTCCTTCGCCGTCAAGGAGCGCCGGACGCTGGCGCTGGTGGGCGAGTCGGGCTCGGGCAAATCGGCCACCGCTCTTGCCATCATGCGCCTCATCGAGCGCGAGGGCGGGCGCATAACCAAGGGGCGTATCCGCCTTCATGGTGCGGACGAAAGAGATCTAGCCGCGCTATCCGACAGTGCCATGTGCGGGCTGCGCGGGCGCGCCGTCTCCATGGTGTTCCAGGAGCCGATGACCTCGCTCAACCCGGTCATGACCATCGGCGAACAGCTCATGGAGGTCTTTGTCCGCCACCGGGCCATGTCGCGCCGGGGTGCCATGGAGGCGGCGCGCGAGGCGCTGGACAAGGTGCGCATTCCCGAGGCGGCGCGTAGGCTTTCGCAATATCCGCACGAGCTTTCAGGCGGGCTGCGCCAGCGCGTGATGATCGCCATGGCGCTCGCCTGCCGGCCCCGCCTCCTGATCGCCGACGAGCCGACGACGGCGCTCGACGTCACCACCCAGGCCGAGATCCTTTCCCTCATCCGCAGCCTCCAGGAGGAGATCGGGATGGCCGTCCTCTTCATCACCCACGACATGGGCGTGGTGGCGGAGATTGCCGACCGGGTCGTGGTGATGCGGCAGGGAAGGATGGAGGAGGAAGCCGATGTGCGCGACCTTTTCGCCCGACCGCGCGCGATCTATTCGCGCCAACTCATGAACGCGACGCCGAAGCTTGGTTCGGGCTCGCCGCGCTTGCGCCAGCCCTCCAGGCCTATCCTGGAGGTGGAAGGGCTCTCCACGCGCTTTCCGCTGCGCAGCGGCCTTTTGCGGCGGATGCGGGCGGAGATCCAGGCGGTCAACAACGCCTCGCTGACGGTGGGCGAGGGGGAGACGCTGGGGCTGGTAGGGGAATCGGGCTGCGGAAAGTCCACGCTCGCCCGCTCCATCCTGCGGCTGGTGGAACCGGCGTCCGGCTCCGTGCGGCTTGCCGGGCGCGACCTGATGCGGCTTTCAAGGGAGGAGCTGCGCTTGGCGCGGCGAGACGCGCAAATGGTTTTCCAGGACCCCTATGCCAGCCTCAATCCCCGCCTTCCCGTGCATGAGCTGGTGACGGAGCCGGCGCGCATCCATGGCATCGCCACGCGCCGCCAGACGCGCGACCTCGCCGTCAGCCTCGTCGAGAAGGTCGGGTTGGAAGCCGACGCGGTCGACCGTTTCTCGCACCAGTTCTCCGGCGGGCAGCGCCAGCGCCTGTGCATCGCACGCGCGCTGTCGGTCGGGCCGCGGCTGATCGTGGCGGATGAGCCGGTCTCGGCGCTGGACGTCTCCATCGCACGCCAGGTGACGGATCTGATGCTAGAGCTTCAACGCACCGATAGGCTCGCCTTCTTGTTCATCTCACACGACATTGCCGTGGTGGAGCGCGTGAGCCATCGTGTAGCCGTCATGTATGCGGGCGAAATCGTCGAGACCGGCCCGACCACAGCCGTCCTGAGCGATCCGCAACATTCCTACACAAAACGCCTTCTCGCAGCCGTTCCGCGGCCCGATCCGACCCGCCGCGTGCGCCGCCCCGCAGTGCCGGAGACGAACCCGCCGCAACTCGCCGCGAAGCCAGAGGCGGGGCGGTCGATCCTGTCGCTCGTCGAGCGCACGCCGGGCCATTTCGTGCGCACGGAGGTGGCCTGACGACAACCGCCCTGATCAACGCACGAAGACGGCTATCCCGATTCGATCAGCACCGTGCTCTGCGGAGCCCAGCGAAGTACCACGTCCTGGCCTTCCGCCAAGCGGTCAGTGCCGTTGTTCTGCACGTGCACCTTTATGGTTTCGCTGCCGCGCACGACGAAATAGGTGCTGCTGTTGCCGGTGAAGATACGCCTGGATACGCGGCCCATCAGCACGTTTGCCGTGCCGGGATCGGAAGCCGCTGGCCCGGCATACGGTTCGATCTCGATGCGTTCCGGTCGCACTGCGCAGCTTGCCATGGCGCCTGCGCGCACGCGTGCGCTTGCCGACACGACGATTGCCGTGCCGTCATCGAGGCGGATACCGTTGTCGGTCGGCGCGCCACGCAGGATATTGGCGTCCCCGAGGAAGGTCGCGGCGAACTCGCTTTTCGGGTGATTGTAGATCTCCTCGGGCGGGCCTTCCTGCACCAGGCGTCCGTCCCGGAGGATGCCGATGCGGTCACTCATGGTCAGCGCTTCTTCCTGGTCATGGGTTACGAATATCGTGGTGATGCCGATCTCGCGCTGGATGCGCTTCAGCTCGATCTGCATGTCGGCGCGCAGTGCCTTGTCGAGTGCGCCTAGCGGCTCGTCGAGGAGCAGCACCCGCGGCTTGATCACGATCGCGCGGGCGAGTGCGACGCGCTGGCGCTGGCCGCCGGACAACTGATGCGGGCGCCGCGCGCCAAGCGCTCCGAGCTGGACCAGATCCAGAGCACGCTGCACGGCCTCGGCGATCTGGCTTTTCCCGGCACCGCGCACGGACAGGCCGAAGCCCACATTCTCGGCCACGCTCATATTGGGAAAGAGCGCATAGCTCTGGAACACCATGCCGATGTGGCGCTTTTCGACCGGCACCCGCTCGACCCTTTCGTCGCCGATCATGACATGGCCGGCATCGGGAAAATCAAAACCGGCGATCAGGCGTAGCAGGGTGGTCTTGCCGCTTCCCGATGGCCCCAGAAGGGCATAGAATCCTCCATCGGCAAAATCGATGGAGACCTCCTCGAGCGCGGTATGCGCGCCAAATTTGCGCGTAATGCCCACGACCTGCACCTTGGCCATTTACTTTTCTCCCCCAAACCGAAAGAAGCGGGCCGCCAGAAGCATCAGCCCCATGGAAACGGTGATGATGATGGTGGAGATGGCATTGATTTCCGGCGTAAAGCCCTTGCGGATGGCAGCGTAGATCTCGACCGGCAGCGTTGCTTCGCCCGGCGTCGACAAGAAATAGGACACCACGAACTGATCGAAGGAGACGGCGAAGGCGAACAACGCGCCCGCGATGACGCCCGGCATGATCCAGGGCAGCGTGATGCGCGCCGTCACCTGCCATTGATTGGCCCCGAGCGAACGGGCTGCCTCTTCCAGTTCCGGCGCAAACGTGTGCAGCCGCGCCGAGACGACGACAATTACATAGGGCAGCGCCAGCGCGACATGACCAAGCAGGATGGCGTGCAGCCCCCTCCCGATGCCGATGCCGAAAAAGAAGATCAGCATTGCCGTGCCGGTGATCAGCCACGGAATGGCGATCGGCGGGAACAGCAGCGCTTGCAGGATCTTCTTGCCGCGGAACTCGTAGCGGAACAGCGCCAGCGACGCCGCGGTGCCGAGCGCCGTGGCGATCAGCGCTGTGACGACAGCGATCAGGAGGCTGTTCCAGGTTGCATCGAGGAGGCCGGCATTGCGAGACAGGTCGACATACCAGCCTGTCGTCCATTCGAGCGGCAGCTGGTAAAACGGCGATGCGTTGAACGACATCAGCGCCATTATGACGATGGGCAGATAGAGAAATGCCAGCAGCAGGCCCACATGCAGCCGCCCGAGACCCTCAAGGATGCGGGTGATCGGCATCAGTTTCCCCTTCTAAGAACCGGCGAGGCAAGTGCCAGAATAACGAGCACAACCGCCAGGAGGACGAACGAAAGTGCCGCCCCGAGCGGCCAATTGAAGACGGCGACAAACTGATCTTCGATCACCGTGCCATAGAAGGTGCCGGCGCGGCCGCCGAGGATGCGCGGCTCCATGAACGATCCGACCACCGGCACGAAGATCAATACCGCGCCCGCGACCAGGCCGGGCATCGAGAGCGGGATGACGAGGCGGCGCAGCACGGTCAGTCGCGAAGCGCCAAGCGAACGGGCGGCCTCGATGAGCGCGTCGTCGATCGCCTGCAGCGTCAGATAGCAGGTCAGCACCATGTAGGGCACGTATGAATGCACCAGCCCGATGATGATGGCGGGATAGGAATACATCAGGTCGATGCTGACCCTGAACGGCAGCACCGCATTCAGCGCCGTATCGAGGATGCCGCCTTCCCGCAGCACCATCGTCCACGAAAAAACGCGGACCAGGCCGTTGCTCCAGAACGGCAGGATGACCAGCAGGAAGATCGCCTCGCGGCTGCGGCCTTTGATGATTTTGGCCAGCACATAGGCCGCCGGAAAGCCGATGAGCGCGCACCAGAAGGTGACGTCCAGGCCGAGCCTGAGCGACGACCACAGCAGCGTTCCGTAAACCCCGGTGGTAAAGAACGCGATGTAATTTTGCAGCGTGAACGACCATGCCCTCCCCGACATCGGCAGTTCGGTCATGAAGGAGAAGAAGGCCATGGCCGACAGCGGCAGGAAAATCGCCACGGTCAGCCAAAGATATGCTGGCGCGAGAAGCGGGAGCGCCCGGACAAATCCCTTGCGCGATCCCGATGCGACCCGTCCTGCCATGCCTTCTCCGCGCGGTTCCAACGCCATCCTCCCGTTGTCTGCGCCTGCCCCGAGCCGCCTTCCGGATTGGGGGACAGGCGCGGCGACTACTTGACGTTGACCTTGAGCTCCTGCCAGATCGCCAGATAGGCCTCACGCTGCTCGTCCGTGATCGGCGCCTGGAACTGGATGCGCTCAGCCACTTTCGGATCTCCCATCACCTTGCGATTGAAGGAATTTTCGGGCAGCGCGGCGACAGCCTTCTCGTTCGCCGAGACCGGGGCGCCAACCTTGGTGACCCATTCGACATAGAAGCCGGGATCGATCATGTAGTTGATGAAGGCTTCGGCGCCGGCGACGTTTTTCGAGCCGGTCGGGATGGAGAAGGCATCGAGCCACGCCACAGCGCCCTCTTCGGGGATGACCAGCGAGACCGGCAGGTTGAACTGCGTCTTGGCGCGGTCGGCCGAACCGCTCCAATAGGTGCCGATATCGATCTGGTTCGAGGCGACCATCTGGTTCCAGTCATTCTCCGAACTCCAGAAGGTCCTGATCTGCGGCATCAGCGAGGCCAGCTTCGCCTTGACCGCATCCATATCCTCGATGTCGTTGATGTCCTGACCGGTGGCGATTGCGCCGAACTGGACCGCCTCGACCGCGTCGTCGCGGATAATTACCCTGCCCTTGTGCGCCTCGTCCCACATCACCGATATGCTTGTCGGCGGCGTCGCAAACGACTTCTCGTTGATGGCGATGGCAGTCAGCCCCCAGACCCACGGAATGCCGTAGACTGTTCCATCGCGATTGAGCATCGGCGAGTCGGACTTGTCCGGGCTTATGTCGGCGTAGTTGGGGATATTGGAGACGTCGATGCCCTGGATCAGCCCTTCCTCGATCGCCTGGCCGGTGAAGGCGGCGTTGATCATGACAACGTCATAAAGGCCCGGGTTGGTGCGCAGCTTGGTCAGCATCTCTTGTTCGGAATTGAAGAAGTCGTTGATCACCTTATGGCCCGTGGCCTTCTCGAAAGCCTCGACCGCCCACGGCTCGTCCGCACCATAGCCCTTCCAGTTCAACACATGCAGATCGTCGGCCTGCACCGCGGCGGCGGATGTCAGAACGGCGGCGGCGGTCAGGATCGTCTTCAGTCTCGTCATGCGCATTGTCTGTTCCTCTCTATTGGCTCTGTCAGGCTTTGATCTTCTCGTTATCCTGGGAAGCGGTCTGCCCTCTTTTCGGCTGCCTGGATGAATTGGCGGATTTCCCGGTCGGCCGGGCCCGAAGAGCCGCCGTGGCGGGTCACCGCAATGGCCGCTGCCGCATTGGCATAACGCACCGCCTCCTCCGGCGCAGCGCCGCGGGCCAGCACGCTGACGAAAGCGCCGATATGCGTATCGCCTGCACCGTTGGTATCGATGGCCTTAACGGCAAAGCCCGGAACCATCCACGATTGGCCGTCGCGCAAGCGCACCAGGCACCCGGCCACACCGGCGCGGATGAGCACGCCTGCAGCTTGCGGGCAATGATCCGCCATCAGCCGCTCCGCAACGCCCTGCGCATCGCCGCCGCCGGCAATGGTCGCGGCCTCCGCCGCATTGCAGCTCAGCCAGGTCGTGCGCCCCAGCACGCGCGTCAGGATCACCGGCGGGATGTCAGCCACCACAGGCGTCGGATCGAAGACGAGGGGCGTCTCGGGCGGCAGCTTTCCGATCCAATCGGCGAGCGCATTGCGGCTGCCTGGGTAGCTCAGCGTATAGCCCGAGGTAAAAACCCAGTCGCCGGCCTCTACCGACACACGCGCCAAAAGGTCGGCCCGCAACACGCCTTCGGCGCCGGGCCACGACACGAAGGTCCGTTCGGCGTCTCCGGTCACCAGGACCACGCAATTGCCGCTGTCCATCGCCGGCGACGACGGCATCAGCGTATCGATATTCTCGGCGGCAAAGGCGGCGCGTAGAAAATCGCCGTTCGGCCCGGTGCCCAGTTGGCCGGCGAACACCACCTTCATGCCGGTCCGGCTTGCCGCGGCCATCATGTTGAAGCCGCCGCCGGGAAGCTGTGCATAGGAAGCGGCGGTCTTTTCCGTACCAGGCGCAGGCAGGGCGTCTATGTGGTAGACGCAATCGACAACGGCGCTGCCGGTATGGACGAGGCGAGGCCCGGTCATGCCGCATCATCCTTGCCGCCGGCGCGCGCAGAACGCGCCCCGACCAGGCCTGTGGCCAGCGAACGCATATCGGCGAGATCGATGCCCTTGAGGGCGGCGATATGCTCCCGCGGCAGGCTCGATAGACTGGCGCAGGCACCGGCCATGCCGGCGGCGATTGCGCCGATCGTGTCCGTATCGCCGCCGAGATTGGCGCTGATCACCGCTGCCCGCCACGGGTCGCCGCCAGCCACTTCCACCACCGCGAAGGCTGCGGGAACCGATTCCTGGCTGGCAACGCTGGTGCCGACCAGATCGACGATCAGCCCGATCGCGTCTGCAGCCGCCTTGCCGCGCACCAGTTCACCCGCCCAGCGGATACGTGCGGCAATGTCGGCGCCGGCCACCCAATGGCCTTGCGATGCCCCAAGGCGCGCCGCCTCGACTGCCTTAGCGGAAGCCTCGTGCCAGCCGGCGCCGGCAACGCCACTGCTGACGGCCGCTGCCACGGCGGCCGCCGCGGCGATGCCGACTGACGTGTTGTGCGTCGCCCGGCTCGTCTCCGCGACCTTGGCGACCAGCCTGTCGAGCGGTTCCGGCGGCATCATGATTCCCACCGGTGCGATGCGCATCGCCGCCCCGTTGGTATCGCCGCCACGGCCCGCCTCCTCCGGCGCCGCACCGTCATTGATCGCATCGATGGCGCGTTTGGTCGACGGCCCGAGCAGATCATAGCTGCCACGCGCCTTCACATCCCGCTCCCATTCGACCAATGCGGCAACCCATTGCCTGTGATCGAAACAGCCGCCGGACTCCAGCAGCAGGCGCCCCAGAAGCATGGTCTGTTCGGTATCATCCGTGACAGTGCCGGCCGGCAATCCCTTCGAAACCGGATGATCTTCTTCCGGAACCACAAAGCGATCCACGAAACCGTATGCCCTCTTGATCTGCGCCGGCGACAGCAGCTGGGTCGGCATGCCGAGCGCATCCCCGAGCGCGCCGCCGATCAGAGCGCCCATCGCCCGGTCGACCGTCCCCCCTGCCCCCCGCGCCATCCCTCAGAACTCCAGATGCAGCGCGAAATGGGCCGGGTTGAGCAGGCTGACGACATATTCAATCGGACGGCCGTCGGTCGCCCGCGTCAGCCGACGCGTCCGCAAAAATGCCGTACCCGCCGGGCAGCCCAGAATGGCAGCGTCCTCGGCATTCAGCATTTCGACATCCGCCCATTCCTCGCCATGGTCCGGCACGAGGCCTGCTGCGCGCAACGTTCGATGCAGCGATCCCTCGCGCAGGCCGCGCAGCGGCACATCCTCGAGTTCGGCAGACAGCGGCAGGCGGCTGCGCTCGATGGAAATCGCATGGCCGTCGCTGGCATTGGTTCGCACCCGCTCGACAGCGATGAACAATGCGCTGTCGAGTTCGAGCTTCGCCGCCAGCGCCTCGTCCTCCATGACTTCCAGCCGCATGGTGCGTGTTTCAGCGTTAGCGCCGGCATTCGCTAGCGCCTGCGACCACCCGACGGCGTCATCAACCGTCTTGCCGTCGAAGGTAACGAAGGAACCGATGCCGACGCGCGTGGTGATCAGGCCGCGGGAGGTCAGTTCCTCCAGCCCCTTGCGAACTGTGCTGCGGCTAACCGAGAAGCGCTGGACCAACTCGTTCTCGCTCTGCAGCCGATCGCCAAAGCCAAGAACGCCGGACCGTATTTCCTTCTCCAGGACGGTCGCGATCTGTTCGGGCTTACCTCGTCCGAGTGACGAGGCATCGGAACGTCGCACCATTCTTATACCTGTATAATGAGCCTGTTTAGTCTTGTTTGATAATTGATCAGCAAGAGCGCGTCAATGGAGAACGTAGTGCAGTCTGTTCTGCTCAGCTTAGCCGCGGAGAGTTTGGTTCCTTCCTGCACTGACGGTGACACCTGCTGGTGTAAGGCCGGGCAGTTTGCGAGTCCTATATCTGTCATTTGAACTTTCATGATTTTCACAAAGGCTCCACGGCGGGCACTAGCCTCTATAAGGCCGCAGAACCAAATCTTTCTGGACAATAACGCGCAGCGGCCAGCCAGGGCGAACGGTGATAGTTGGCTGGATATTGAGGTTCTTTTCGGTGATGCGCTGGCCAGCGCGGTTGACGTTCTGCTGGGTCGATTGACGGATGGCGCGCACGAGATCGCTTTCATCCTGACCGAGGCTAAGTTCTGTGCTGACGCCGAGCAAAGTGGCCAGTGCAACACCCTTGATCAGCTGCCAAGTGTGGAAATCGACCTCGTCCTCGAGTCCGGCATAGCCAGCGGCGTCGGTGGCGGGAAGATTTTCAATTTGGATCGATGATCCGTCGGGCAGCAGGACGCGTTGCCAGACGAGAAGCGCCCGCCTTTGGCCAAAGGCGACGACGCTGTCGTATGTACCGACGAGACGCGAACCCTGCGGGATCAACAGAACGCTGCCGGTCACCGTGTCAAACACGTTCTCGGTGACCTGAGCGACGACGAGGCCTGGCAGGTCGGAATTGATGCCGGTGATCAAACTGGCAGCTATCACGCTTCCAGCCATGATCTGGTAGCGCGAAGCAGGCGTTTGCAAGGCATGGCGATTGTAAATCCCCTCCGTAGCGCGCTGACCGATGAAATCGAGCTTGCGCTGCTGGTTGTTCTGATCTCCTTCGGCCGGCGCCACGGAAGCCGGCGCAAACCTGGCTTCTGGTGGCAATGCAGTTTCCATAGGCTTGGATCCAAGGCGCTTCCTTTCGGCGGTAATCATCGTATCGGCCTTATTCTCGATCCGGAAGAAAACCTCCGACTCACGGGCCTGGATTGCCTGCTGGGCCAAACGCTGTTCCTCGGCGGAAACCTCCTGCCCCGGTGCGATACCAAGCTGGCGCTGACGTTCAAGGATGGGACCTCCAAGGTCACCGGGCAGCGGCGGCCCAAGCATCGGCGTTTCGGGCTTGACCTCGGAATAGTCTTGCGGAAGCGTTTCGAGTCCCTCGGCCATCGGCTTGCGCTCCGTGTGGTAGAGTTCTTCCGCCTGATCTTTAAGTCGCAATGCCGGCCCCTGCAGTGCGATCGTGGTGACGCCTAGGATCGTCCCTGAGCCCAGGGCAGCGATGACGATGATCAAGCCGCGTTTGAAGCGCACGGCGTGGCGCGGTGAGGCCCGCAGCTGCAAGCGTTCGGGGTTAACTTTGGGAGAAGCATGGGAAGCGGATGTGTCGGTCATGACCTGCCCTCTCACCTGCTCGAACGGCCGAACAGGAATGTGCGGCGGCGTGTCCGGCCGTCGGTCCTGGTGATGCGCACGACCTGTTGCGGCTTCGTGCCCAGCCGTAGTTCGGCCGCAGCAAAGAGGCGATCTACGATGTAGTAGTTGCCCCGCATGCGGTAGTTGACGAGTTCGCTGTTCCCATCAGCACCGACGATGAAAAGTGGCGGCGCCTCGCCCTGATCGATACGGCGCGGGAATTCGATATAGACCTTATGACCGTCGTCGAAGGCACGCACCGGTCGCCATGCTGGACGGTCGCCGGCAATGGCATAACGGAAGCGAAGGTTTTCAAGGGCCACGTTCGACGCAACGGGCATCGCCGCCTCGGCTCGAGCATTGCGCCTGCGCAATGCAATGATCTGGTCCTGGCTGTACGTCCAAGAGATTGCTGCCATCGCGGTTCGCTCAGTGCTTTCCAGCTGCAGATGATACGAACGGCGGTCGGTCGTAATGACCAGATTGGTCTTCAGGCCCGGCGCAAAGGGCTTGACGAGTATGTGGGTGCGCTGCTTTTCGCCGGAGCCGCTGACCGTGTCGCCGATCACCCAACGCACGGTGTCGCCGGCCGACACAGCTGTAAGCGTCTCGCCCGGCTGCAGGGCAATGTCGGTAACCCGTTCGGGTGCTGCATAGAGCCTGTAAAGCGCGCCTTCGGCATAGGGATAGACCTGCACCGCATTTACATAGCCATGCTTGGTAGGCTCCTGCGTTGCCGCCTTGTTGGCATCCGCGACACGTTCCTCGGGCGCTCGCTTGTCCTCTACGAACTTGTCCGTCCCGGGCTGCAACTGGCCTGGTAGCGGCAGAGGCTTTGGGACCTCGACGATCTTCACCGGCTTGTCGGGCGCTGCTTCTATGATCGCCTGTCTAAAGTCAGCCGCGTCATATGAAATCTCGGGCGGGGGCACCTTCTTCGACGCACAGGCTGAAACGGCCAGTGCCGATGTCGAAACGATCAACAGCGTGCCCAACGTTCGAACTCTATTGTACATCGGTGGCCTCCTTCGGGCGAATGGATGTCGGTGCGGCGCTGTCCAGTTCACGCGACCAGTCGATTGCGTTAACAAAGACGCCCAGCGGGTTCCTGCGCAGCTGATCGGCATTTCTCGGAGATCGGATCACTACGGTGAGAATGGCAGTCCAGCGGGTCGTGCTGGCGAGGCTTCCCCGTTCATGGATTTGCTCGGTCCACTTGACCTGAAACGAGCTGTCGGAGGCCCGGACAACGCTGGTCACCTGCACCGACACGCTGCGGGTGCCGATCCGGCCGAAGGGGTCGCTCGCCTTCGCGTACTCGTTGAGGAAGAGCGCTGCGCGGTCTGTGGCGAAGTCATAGGCCGACAGCCAGTTTTGCCGCACCATGACCGGATCGGTGGAAACGGAACGGACGTTGGCAATGAACCGGCCCAGGTGCCAAGCGATCTGGGCATCGGATGGCTCATAGTCTTGGATGGCTGGCGCGACCGCACGTGCTTCGCCGAAGCGGTCGACCTCGACCACGTAAGGCACGACTCGGCTTTGCATCGACTGCCATAAGAGTCCACCGGACAAGCCTGTTGCCAGTGTCAGGCATCCGAAGGCCATGAGACGCCAGTTCCGGGCCTGCACGCGAGCCGAGCCGATACGCTCGTCCCAGAGCTGCCCCGCCTTTTGGTAAGGCGTTACCGGTTCAGGTGTCTTCCCGTAGCGTTGAACGGGTCGCTTGAAGATCATCTAGTCGTCCTTGTCATTGAGGGAAGGATTGGCACCGCTTGCCGGCCGGTCGCCATCGCGGACGGCCTGCATAGCGGCGTGGCGATGCGCACGGGCGGCCTGCTCAGAGCGCAAGCGTCTTGCCCAGGCCGGCGCGGCACTAGGCACGGCGGTCGAGGATGTTTCCGGCACCCAGGCTGTCGACGCACCGCCGGTCGCGGCCCAAGCAGCGCGACGGCCGGCATCAGCGCTACGTCTTAATGGTTCGGCGGCGAACTGCGCTTGACGCATGATGGCACCGCCGGCTGCGCGGGTGACACCGTCCATCCCTGCGGCCATGCCAGACAGGCCGGAGGCCGCCGAGCTTGCGCGCCGGATCTGCCAAGCTGTGGAGGCGGCCGAGCCCATAGCCGTACCGGCGCGGATGGCGGCAAGACTTCCGCCGGTTCCCGCGCGGACGCCGGCGTAGGCCGCACCACCGGCGATGAGCGTTGCACCGGCTGCCGCCGCACTTGCCCCCAACGCCGCACCCGCGCCGAGTTGCGGTGCGCCCGATACCAGACCGGAAGCGATCCCCGGCCCGAAGATGCCGAGGCCGAGCAGCGACAGGGCACCCAACACTTGTGACATGGCGGCAGCAAGGTCGGGTTCCTGCCCCTGCAACGCCGATGCGAACTCGCCGAAAAGTGTGGTGCCGATGCCGACGATGACGGCGAGCACCATCACCTTTATGCCGGACGCAACCACATTGCCCAGCACGCGTTCGGCCAGGAATGCCGATCGGTTCCACAGCGCAAAGGGGACCAAGACGAAGCCAGCAAGCGTAGTGAGCTTGAACTCCAGGATGGTGATGAAGAGCTGGATGGAAAGGATGAAGAAGGCGATGATGACCAGAAACCAGGCCAGTAGCAGCACGAAGATGGTCAGCGCATTGCCAAAGAACTCGGGGAAACCCAGGAGTTGGCTGGCCTGATCGAGCAGCGGCCAGGCGCCCTCGAAGCCCGTGGCCGCTATACGGCCGGGCCGCAGAAGGTCGTCGGCGGACAAATTGCCGGCGGATGCATTGATTCCAAGTCCAGCGAATGAGCGGTAGATGATGTCGCCGAGGTTGGCGAAATTGTTCAGGATGAAGGCGAAGACGCCGACATAAAGAACTTTGCGGACCAGCCGACCGAGAATGTTGGGTTCGCCGCCGAATGCCCAGAACAGACCAGCCAGTGTGATGTCGATGCTGATCAGGATGGTGGTGAGGAAGGCGACGTCGCCTGAAACGAGGCCGAACCCGCTGTCGATGTAGCGGATGAAGGTCTCCATGAACCGATCGATGACGCCGAGGTCATGCACGCCGCCGCTCTCCTCTTACTGTTGAGCTGGGATCAGTTTCCGGAATAGGCCGTGCCGGCGCCTAGGAAGCGCCGCGTCGTCTCCCGCGCAGCCTCTTCCGACTGCGCCTTTCGAGCGGCGTTCTCGGCCTGCGCCCGGTACTGCGTGGCCAACAGCGTCTGAATCTGCATCTGCTGCTTTGTCGAAAGCGCAATCAGCTGGTTTGCGGCCTGCTGGGCCTGCAGTGCCCCGACGGCGCTCTGGCTGCGGCTGACGAGATCGACGAGAAGATTGCCGTCGGCGTGGACATTCTCGACAATCTGCGATTGGACACGCATGGTCTGGCGGAAGGCCTTCATTGTGCTCTGCCAGCGCTCGCGTGCAGCCGCCGCCAAATCGCTGACCTTGATCGTGCCGTCATAGCTTTCCGGATATTGCTCGCGCCATTCCTCGTCGAGTTGGTCGAGTTCGAAGCTCAACCCCTCCGCCTGAATCATCAGGCCGTCGATGCGGTTGAGTGCGCCGGTGAGCTGGCCGAGCGAGGAGAAATCCAGACGCCGAATGTTCCGTGCCATGTTCTGCAGCATCGTTGCCTGGTTCTGCAGCGACTGGATCTGGTTGTTGATCTGCTCCAGCGATCGCGCCGCCGTCAGCACGTTTTGTGCATAGTTCGACGGATCAAACACGGTGATGGCGAAGGCCGGTTGAATCGCTCCGGTGATCGTCTTGGCCATCAGGGCTACTGCAACAAGAAGGTGATGCTGCATCATGATGATTGCTCCTTGCGTGGTTGAGGGAATTGCCCGAGAAGCTCAGCGGCCCAATCGAGGCCGTGTGCGCTGAGGAACTGCGCGGCGAAGCCCTCCCGCCCGTGCTCGGAAACGATGGTATCGATGAGGGTCTGCGCGGCCGGATCGGAGGCGCCACAGAGAGCCAGTGCGACTGGACCTAGTCCGAGCTCGAACAGGCGGTTGCCGCGGCGCGACTGCAGATAGTAGTGGCGCTTTGGGGTGGCGCGGGCGATCAACTCAATCTGCCGCTCGTTCAGACCAAACCGGTCATAAGCCGCCCGTGCCTGCGGCTCGATGGCGCGATCGTTAGGCAGGAAAATGCGTTGCGGGCAGCTCTCGATTATCGCCGGCGCAATGGAAGAACCGGCTATGTCGGCGAGCGACTGTGTGGCGAAGATCACCGACACGTTCTTCTTGCGCAGCACCTTCAGCCATTCGCGAATGCGGGCGGCAAAGAGCGGGTTGTCGAGATAGACCCACGCTTCGTCGAGGATGAGTACCGTGGGCCGCCCGTCGAACCGTTGATCGAGCCGATGGAACAGATAGGTAAGCACTGGCAGGACGACGCCTTCCTCATGCATCAGTTCTTCGGTCTCGAAACACTGCACGTCCGACAGCGCCAGCCGGTCGTCATTGGCATCGAGCAGCCGGCCGAAAGGCCCATCCAGCGTGTAGGGCATGAGCGCAGCCTTTAGCGCGTTGGACTGAAGCAGCACGGAAAGGCCGGTCAGGGTGCGTTCATCCGCCGGTGCGGTGGCAAGGCTTGTGAGCGCCGACCAGACAGCTTCCTTTAACTCCGGCGTGACAGCGACCTTCTCGTGAGCCAGCAGGCCGGCAACCCATTCGGCAGCCCAACTGCGGTCGGCCTGTTGGTTGACGTTTCTCAGTGGCTGGAAGGCCAATGATCCGTCTGCGCCCAGCACGTGGTGCTCGCCGCCCATGGCGAGCGTTGCCGCACGGGCGGAGTTGCCCTTGTCAAAGATGTAGACCTGCGCGCCGTCATAGCGCCGGAACTGCAGGGCTATCAGGGAGACCAGCACCGACTTGCCGGCGCCGGTGGGCCCTACGATCAGCATGTGGCCGACATCACCGACATGGGTGGATAGCCGGAATGGTGTCGAGCCGCTGGTTTCGGCGAAAAGAAGCGGTGGACACTCCGTCTGGGTCACTTCGGCAAGATGCTCATTGAGCGCCGGGCCGGCCCACACCGATGACAAGGGCATGAGATGAGCCAGATTGAGGGTATGGACGAGCGGCTGGCGGATATTGGCATAGACGTGGCCGGGCAGCGAGCCGAGCCACGCCTCGACCGCGTTGACGGTTTCGCGGATGGCTGTAAAGCCAAGCCCATTGACAACGCGTTCGACTGCTCGAAGCTTCTCCTCAGCAGCCTGAGGCTCCTCGTCCCACACTGTCACGGTGGTGGTGAGATAACCGAAGCCGACGTGATCACTGCCCAGCGCTTGCAGCGCAGCATCAGCATCGTGCGCCTTGTTGTCGGCATCGCTGTCGACCAGCGGTACCGGCTCGTTGGTAACCACCTCGCGCAGGATGGCGGCGATTGACTTGCGCTTCGCGAACCACTGCCGGCGCAATCGGGTCAGGGTTTTGGCGGCTTCCGTCTTGTCGAGTGGAATGAAGCGCGTCACCCAGCGATAACCAAAGTCCTGACGATTCAGTGCGTCGAAAATTCCGGGCCGGGTGGCGCTCGGAAAACCGAGGATGGTGATAGTGCGCAGGTGCTGGTCCCCCAGAACCGGCTCAAGGCCGCCAATGAGCGGCGTGTCGACCAGCACGCCGTCGAGATACATCGGTGTTTCCGGCACGGCGACCGGGTGACGTCTGCTCGAGATGGTGCCGTGCAGGAAAGTCAATGTTTCGGCATCGTCAAGCGCGCGCACTTCCGGCATGAAGCCGCAAAAAAGATCCAGAACGCGGTCAGTCGCATCGCGAAACTGCGCCAGTTCTTGGCGCCAGTTTCTTTCTCCTGGCTTGTGACTGGACTCCACGAGCGCGCTTTCTGCCCGTGCCTGGCTATCCGGTGGCGGCATGAACAGTACGGTCAGGTGATAGTGGCTCTCGAAATGCGCAACTTTGCCCTCGAAGGCCGCGCGTCGCTCCTGATCGATCAGCCATGACGCAGCGTCGGGGAACTGCGATTCCGGATAGTCCAGAGCCTCGATGCGCTCGGTATCGAAGAACAAGGCCCAGCCGGAGCCGAACCTTCTCAGCGCATTGTTCGCGCGCGCACAGATTGAGACGAGCTCGGCGTCGGTCGCGCTTTCCGAATCGGGTCCGCGGAATCGGAAGGTTCGCTGAAAACTGCCATCCTTGTTGAGAATGACGCCAGGCGCGGCCAGCGCCGCCCAGGGCAGGTGGTCTGCAAGCCGGTCGACCCGAGTGCGGTATTCCACAAGCTTCAGCATGCCAGCCAACCCTTCTGGCGGAGGTGGCGCACGAGCACACCGGCGAAGTCCGGATCACGTCTGGCGACGAAGACCGCGAGCGTGTGGCCTGCGAGCCAAAGCACCAGCCCGGCAACCCACTGCTGCAGGCCAAGGCCAATGGCCGCGGCCACGGTGCCGTTCAAGATCGCTACGGACCGCGGCGCGCCGCCCAGCAGGATAGGCTCGGTCAGGGCCCGGTGAACAGGAACCTCAAAGCCCTCGATGTGCAGCTCGCGGGCGTCCATCAGACAAGGGCCCCGCCACCGAAGGAGAAGAAGGAGAGGAAGAAGCTGGATGCCGCAAAGGCGATGGACAGGCCGAAGACGATCTGGATCAACCGGCGGAAGCCTCCCGCCGTGTCGCCAAAGGCCAGCGTCAGTCCTGTGATGATGATGATGATCACAGCGATGATCTTGGCGACCGGCCCTTGGACCGATTCCAGAATCTGCTGCAGCGGCTCTTCCCACGGCATACCGGAACCAGCCGCATGAGCCGGAACCGTGAGAACAATCGTGAGGGCGGCGGTCGAAAGAAAGCGAAGCTTCTTGCGCATGAAAATCCTCTCAAAGCTGCTGGAGTTGCGGGAGGGTGAGCTGCGTGACGGCGTAGTCGCCGTTGCGGTCAAGACCGCTGACCTGCGCGATCTCGTTGATGCGGCGCGACGATCCGCGCCCGGCAATGAAGACGATCAGGTCGATGGCATCGGCGATGAGACGGCGGGAGACCGTGACGACGGCTTCCTGAGCAAGCTGCTCGATGCGATAGAGTGCGGAACGAGCTGAATTGGCATGAACCGTGGCGATTCCACCGGGATGGCCGGTGTTCCAAGCCTTCAGCATGTCGAGGGCTTCCGCCCCCCTGACCTCGCCGACAATGATGCGATCGGGTCTGAGCCGCAGCGTGGAGCGGACGAGGTCCGCAAGGGTGATCGCGCCGCGCCTCGTTCTGAGCGCGACGCAGTCGGCCGCCGCACATTGCAGTTCGCGCGTGTCCTCGATCAGGATCACGCGCTCATCGCATTGGGCGACCTCTGTAAGCAGTGCATTGGCAAGCGTCGTCTTGCCCGACGACGTGCCGCCGGCGACCAGGATGTTGCGACGCTCCCGGACCGCCTTCTTCAGCGCATCAGCCTGAACCGGCATCATGATTCGGTCCGCGACGTAGTCAACGAGTGTGTAGAGCTTGGACGCCGGCTTGCGGATGGCGAAACATGGCGCCAGTACGACGGGAGGCAACAGGCCCTCGAAGCGCTCGCCACCCGAACCATCTGAAAATGGCAGTTCGCCACTGACGATCGGATTGTCGGCATGAACTTCTGAGCGCACGTGGGAGGCGACGAGGCGGATGATGCGTTCCGTCTCGGATGGCTGCATGCGCACGCCGGTGTCGACACGGCCTTTACCCAGGCGGTCTAGCCGCAGGGCGCCGTCCGGATTGACCATCACCTCGATGACCGACGGATCGGCAAGGGCATCGGCGACTGCCCGGCCCATTGCAGTGCGCAACATGGTTCTGCGTCGATGGTCGGCTTCGGGATGAGTGGTCATACCTGCTCTCCCCTACCGTTGTCTTCACCAAGCGAGCGTTTGCCGGAAGCGATCTGACGGCCGACCTGCTCGACGAATTTTTGGAAGCGCTCCTGAGCGATCGCCTGTGTGGCCTTGTCCGGGACCGGCGCGTGGGCGTGAAGCGCGATAGAAAATCGGATAAAGAGCGCCAGGCTCTCCAGGATCATCTCGGCATCGCGCCGGACGCGATTGAGGTCGCCCGACAAGCGGTCGAGCCTTTGGCCATAGCGCCGGTCGAGCTCGTTCTCGCCACGGCGTTCGATGAAGGCCTCGACCGCTTTCGCCACAAGATCCGTCTTTGAGGTCGAGGCATTGCGGCTGAGTAGGTCGAGCTTTTCGCTCAACTGGGCATCAAGGCGGATCTGATGATTGATGCGTTTCTGGTTCATGTGGCTCGTTCCGGTTGGCCGGCGCGGGGCGACGGTCGTGGAAAGAGCATGCCTCGGAAGGCCGGAATCGCTTATGGCCCTTATCTACGCTCAGGTACGCCTGGCTGCGGAACTGTCAGAAGCCTGGCAAGATGTCTTTGTCCTTGCCCATACCCTCATTGAGGCCGTAGGCCTTCGCTGCATTGGTAAACCGATCCAGAACCTGCTTGTCCGCGACCGCCTCGCCGTCATCCTCCACCGGCTTGAAAAGGTCGCCCTGGTCGGGCTTTTTGGACGCCGCTTTGCCTTCTCCAGGAAGCCCCGACTGACACTGCTGTTGGACGCCGTCGTTGTCGTCACAGAAGACTTCAGCACGCTCGTCGTGCGTAGCAAGACGACGGTCCACACCACGCACCTGGCCGCTCCAAGCGTCAGATCGCGGCGCAGGACGGTCTGCATACGGACCATCACGCAGGATCGGCGAAGGCAGCACGCGCTCTTTGAAGTTCCTGTCCTCATAGTAACGCAGCTTGTTGGCGCGGATCGGCGGCAACCCAGAGATCAGCACCAGTTCGTCGGCTGCAGGCAACTGCATCACCTCGCCCGGCGTCAGCAGTGGACGTGCCGTCTCCTGACGGCTCACCATCACGTGGGAAAGCCAAGGTGCGAGGCGATGGCCGGCATAGTTGCGCATAGCGCGCAGTTCCGTCGCCATACCGAGCGCGTCCGAGATGCGCTTGGCCGTGCGGTCGTCATTGGAGGAAAAGACAATCCTCACATGGCAGTTGTCGAGGATGGCATTGTTCTCGCCATAGGCCTTCGAGATCTGGTTGAGTGACTGCGCTATCAGATAGGCGCGGATGCCATACCCGGCCATGAAGGCAAGCGCAGTTTCGAAGAAGTCTAGGCGACCCAGCGCCGGGAACTCATCCAACATCATGAGCAGTTGGTGTTTCCGGCTTTTCTTCGGATCGCCCTCCAATCGCTCCGTAAGTCGCCTGCCGATCTGATTGAGAACCAGTCGCACCAGCGGTTTGGTGCGGGAGAGGTCCGAAGGTGGCACCACGAGATAAAGCGACATCGGACAGTTCCCGTCCATGAGATCGGCGATGCGCCAGTCGCAGGCCGATGTCGTCGCCGCCACGGTAGGATCGCGATAGAGCCCGAGGAAGCTCATGGCCGTGGACAGGACCCCGGAGCGTTCGTTTTCAGACTTGTTCAGCACCTCGCGTGCTGCCGAGGCTACGACGGGATGGACTTCGGGCTTATCGGCCGTGCCGAGATGATTTGTCGCCATCATCCGGTCCAGCGTCTCGGCAAAGGAGCGTTGCGGGTCGGACAGAAATGTTGCCACACGGGCGAGCGTCTTTTCCTCTTCTGCATAAAGCACATGCAAAATGGCTCCGACCAACAGTGCATGGCTCGTTTTCTCCCAATGGTTACGCCGCTCCAGGACGCCTTCGGGATCCACCAGTATATCGGCGATGTTCTGTACATCGCGAACTTCGTGAGGTCCCCTGCGCACTTCCAAGAGCGGATTGTAGCGTGCCGACCTCAGATCGGTTGGGTTGAACAGAAGGCAGTGCGAAAATTTCGACCGCCAACCCGCTGTCAGTTGCCAGTTCTCGCCTTTGATGTCGTGAATTACCGCCGAGCCTGTCCAGGAAAGAAGTGTCGGCACGACGAGACCCACGCCCTTGCCCGAGCGCGTTGGCGCAAAGGCCATGACATGCTCGGGGCCGTCATGGCGCAAGTAGCGATCCTGCAGTCTACCGAGGAAAACGCCAACTGGTCGAAACAGTCCCGCCTGTTGGATTTCGCGATTCGTCGCCCAGCGCGAAGAGCCGTAGGTTGTGACCAAGCCGCGCTGCCGCGCCCGCCACAGCGAGCCAGCGATGGCGGCGGCGCAACCCATGAAGCCGCTGGCCGCTGCGAGCATGCCGGCCTTGTTGAAGACTTCCGGCGCATATGCTTCGAATTTGAACCACCACTCGAACAGTTTCCAGGGCCTGTAGATCGGCCAACCGGTCACCATGAACCAAGGCCTGCCGAGTTGCCCCTGATAGTCGAGCATGTGGGCGCACCATTGGGTTGCGGTCCAGACGCCAAGGATGACAATGGCGAATACCACGGCAATCTGGCCGATCAGGAGTTTGGTTGGGGTCATCGACTTGCTCCGTTGTTCTGGACAGTGGTCAGAGCATTGCGTCGAGTGTCAGAAGTGCAAAGGGCCCTTATGTACGACCGGGCGCTACAATATGGTGACCTTTGGGCGGCCGCCTAGCCTGAAGCTTCGAGCATGTGCCAGGCATCGGGAAAGGGGGCGGCCTTGCTGCAAACCCCTCCATCGCAAAGGCTTGAACCGTTTGCGCGCAAGGGCGGCCTGGGATGCAGCCCCTGAAAATCCGACCTTGGCACCATTTGTTAGCTGAAGCGTCGCGAAAACCGACGGAATGCCGTCCCCAACCCGAAAACGGATCTCGGCAGAAGAAGGGGCAAGGTTGGAGAACAGGTGAACCCCGAAGCGGCTTTTGGCGACGGCGACCTGCTTTACGTGCGACCTAAAGTTAGTTGAAAGCCCGTCGAGCACCCTGTCCCACCACTGATCCGTTTCCATCGCGAAGAATGGATCAGGCTTGAATAGTGAAGACGCATTTTCGCTTGCCGCCTGCAGGTTGGCGATCAAGTTGCGAAGTCGAGAGTTGTCCGGGCACTCTGCACCGCCCTTGCTTCACTGCTCCCACCGGAAGGAACGGTGCCAGCTTACAGCTGTCGTAGGCGACGCCACGAGCCCGATAACAAGCACGATGGCGGTCTTCCAACCCGAATCGGGTGAGGTGATCGCCAAGGTCGCGATACACAGAACCAGTCCTGCGGCCATCTGAATGCGCGGGAATTCGAGGAGCCGTACCCACCACACGTCAAACTGAAGGACCGGCAGCAAAGCGGCGAGGGCGAGAAAGACGACCGCTGTCAAGCAACCCAGCTCGGATGACGCGAACCATGTTACCGCTGCCGCTCCGGTTGCGTTCTCAACATTCCCGGGTTCAGCCTCCCCATTCGGGGAGCGACTCGACCTCCTCTTTGGTCATGTTGAGAACCATGCGCAGACCGTCCAGCTCGATCTGATCCAGAGAAATCACCACGGTCCTCTCGCGGACTCCTAGAAAGCCGCCGACGTCCAACGTCACAGCGGCGACGCGTCCATCGGGTGTTGCCAGCACCTCTTCGACGTCGCCGATCTGTTCGTTGTTGGCGCCGTAAACCGTCATTCCCCGGAGATCCTCCACGCTGATGTTCAGTCGTGAGATGTGCAGATTGTCGCGGTCCGTAACCTCGACAAGCACGTTTGAGGCACCGGTGCCGGGCCCGTCCTGGGCACTCGCCGGTCCGACCAGATAGGCCGGGATCGCCAACAGTAACAGTATGTGCCGTCCACCCATTCCTGCTCCTTGCCGTTGCCGTGTATGACCCAAGGGACCTTGCGTAGTTATACTCAACGCGGCAGACCCGCGAACGTTCCGCGTTCGGAACGGGAGCGGGACATCCCGCACGAGATGACGCGAAGAGGAAGAGATCGAGTTTCCGACTGATGCCCAAAGCTTCAGCCGGGGCAACCGGTCCAACGCCGGCACGAGGGCGTCTGCCCGGGTGGGAATCTGGAACTTTGAACTCTGTCGCAGGTTGGAAGGGCAACGGTTTGCGCTGAGGCGCCGCAGTCTGGCGCCCGCCAAGAACCGGATTCATCCATGAGGAGGCGTTTATGAAGACATTGTCATATGGAGCCAGTCTGCTCGCGGTCACCTTTGCCGCGCAAGCATTCGCCCAGGATCAGCAGCAGAATCAGGCGGCGCAGGAGCAGCCGGCCGCCGAGGACGTGATGGTACTGAGTGAGTGGAACTATGATCCCCTGTATGCCTCAGGTTGGAGCGTCGAGAGAGTGATCGACGAGACGGATGTCGTCGGCGCCACGGGCGAGGAGATCGGCAGCATCGAGAACTTTATCTTCAGCGACGAAGGTGAGGTCCTTGCCGTGATTGCCGAGATCGGCGGTTTCCTGGACATCGGCGATACACACGTCGCCATTCCCTGGGAAGAGGTCGAGCTTTCCGCAGACGCGGCCCGGATGACGGTTCCGGTTACGGAAGAGACCGTCGAGGACTACTCGATTTTCGAGACCGGCTTCTTCTTTGAGACCGACGCCGAAACGATCACTCAGGTTGACGATGACCTTGAGACGGGGGCAATGGTGTTCAAGGCAACCGATCTCATCGGGGATTATGCCTATCTCAGCGAGAACGCGCGCTATGGCTATGTCAACGACCTGGTTGTGAACGATGGTACGATCAGCGCCGTGGTGATCGATGCCGCAGCGTATGGACGGCCCGGCTACTATGCCTATCCCTACTATGGATATAGGGCTAATCCGTCATATTATCCGCGCTATAACCTGCCCTACACCGGCGAAGAGATCGCCGTACTGGAGGAGTTCGACTACGACCAGATGCAAACGGGCATCGCAGCGGACGACACCACTTCGGCGACGGGCGACAATCAGGACCAGACCGAAACGGATGCCGCCGACTGACCTGCATGTTCAGCCAAGAGGTTCTGCACCCCGCCTGTTGGCGGGGTGCGACGGGCGCACCGCCGCAGACTGCTACGTCCCAACAACTGCCTCATCGAACCACGGGACCAGCTCTCGGAAGGGGAAGATACCTTGTGGTACGTGGTGCTTACTTGCGGTGTCTCCAGGACCACCATCCTTGACCACCATCTTTCCGCCTGGCTTTCGGGATCATGGCCCAGACTGATCATCTATGGCCAGAGCCAAGCAATATAGCCCACATAAGCTACAACGAGCAGCGCCCCTTCGCGGCGGCTGATGCGCATGCCGGTATAGGCAAAGACGACCAGGATCAGCGAGACAGCAACCATGACGAGGTTGTCGGACCGCACCAGTTCGGCCGGGACCTGCGTTGGCGAAAGCAGCGCTGTCATACCTCCGATGCCCAGGGTGTTGTAGATATTCGAGCCGACAATATTGCCGAACGCGACGTCGGTCTCCTTCCGCAGTGCTGCCATCACCGAGGTTACGAGCTCCGGCATTGAGGTGCCGACCGCGACGATGGTGAGGCCGATAACGGTCTCGGAGATGCCCATGGACCGGGCGAGGCCGACGGCGCCTCCGACCAGGAAGTAGCCGCCCAGCACCACGAGCGCCAGTCCCGCCAAAGCTATCAGCAAGGAAACGGCAATCGGACGCTGTGGCGCAGAGACAGGAATGAGGCCCGGGTCGACGTTCTGAGCGGCCAGGCTCTTGTCGTAGATAGCCCCGTGATCGGCCCCATCGTGCTGCCGTTCCTGGCGGAACGCGAGGAAAATGTAGCCGGCCAGGCCGGCGACGAAGATCGCTCCGACGAGCCGTCCCAGCGGCATGAGCGCAGCGATCACAGCGAAAAGGATGGCGGCGCCGACCATGACCGCACTGTCGCGCCTGAGAGCATTCGCGGTCACGAGGATCGGTGTCAGAACAGCCGCGGTTCCGAGAATGAGCAGGATGTTGGCGATGTTCGAACCGACGATGTTGCCGAAGGCGATACCGGGCGACCCGCTGAGCGCGGCCTGGACCGAAGTCACGAGTTCGGGTGTCGACGTGCCAAAGCCGACCAGTGTCAGGCCGATCACCAGAGGCGACACGCCCAGCCGCGCGGCGGTCTGGACCGCGCCGCGAACGAGAAGTTCGCCCCCAACTATCAGCAGGGCGAGACCGCCCAGAATGGAAAGAACGACCGTTGCTGCCATCCAACTCCCTCTCCAAATACCCGCGCGACCAGGGGGCCCTTGCTAAACATCTCGGCCCGCTAGATCAGATCGGGCAGCATCGCTTCAATGGCCTCGATCCGCGATCCGGGAGCAGGATGGGTAGCTAGAAACTCGGGCGTGCGCGATCGACCCACGGCATCCATCCTCCGCCACAGCGCGACCGCTGATCGGGGGTCATATCCGGCCGACGCCATGGCGATTAGCCCAAGGCGATCAGCCTCCAGTTCCTGCCGACGCGAATAAGGCAGAACGACGCCGTATTCAACGCCGATCCCGAGTGCGGCAGCGATTTCGGAGGCGTACTGCACCTCGCCGGCCTGAAGCAAGAAAGTGAGAGCGCGTAGTCCGAGGTCTGTGAGAAGCTGCGTGTTCATCCTTTCCTGGCTGTGCTCGGCACCAAGATGACCGATTTCATGCCCGATGATCGCGGCAAGCTGATCTTCAGTCTCGACAACGCGGAACATGCCTTCGAAGACGCCAATCTTGTTTCCCGGCAGCGCGAATGCGTTGATTTCCGGCCGCTCCAGGACCAGTATCTCCCAATTTTCCGGCGCCTCCCCTGCGGCGGCGAGAAGCCTGCCCGAAACACGGTCGGCCATTTCTTGCAGGGCGGGGTTATCGCTCGGCTGTGAAGCCGCCATCAATTCCTCCCACGCTCGCAGGCCCATGGCTTCAACCTTTTCGTCCGAGACAAGATCGATTGGCAGGTAGTTGCAGCCGGACAGCGGGGGGAGCGCAGCAGCCCCGGCGCCCCCTAAAAAAGCGCGTCTGGACACACATTGGCAGGTGAGGATTCCGGTTGGTCGTTTAAGCATCATTTCTCCAGGCCGCCAGTCGCTTGCCGGAGAAGGCCCCCGGACCTGCGCACCATCAAGCCGTTCGAGATCCCGCAGCTATGGTATTTTGCGGACGGGCGTTCAGTCGTCGTCTACGTCCGGTGCTCTGTCCGGCACGCGGTCGAGCGCGAGAACAGGCAGATAGCCGATTTCGTTTCCGTAGGCTACAAGACACCAATCTTGCTCGCACTCCTGAAGCTCGACCGTGCCTCCCGCCGGCACCAGATATTTGCTCTCACAGAAAAAACTCGGTCCGATGCGCATCAGGACCTCGCCCTGGGCCTCGGCCAGACGGCGATCACCGATCCCCCGCTCGATTTCGGCGGCGCCCGCCGAAAGCTCGGCCGCCGGGCACTCATCCGATCCCGGAGAAGTCTGCGCGAAGGCCGGCAAAGGAAAGGCCGCCACTGCGCCAAGCGCGAAGGTCGCCATGAGGTTAAAGCTGTGCTTCATGCGTCTCTCCGACAGTTGGAACGCCTTTGCCCTGCGCTCCGCGGCCTATGGCAGGCAGCAGAGTACGAAACTGGCGACAATCCGGTCACTCCTCGAACTCGTCATAGTCCAACGGCTTTGCCTGAGCGACCTGCTCCTCCCAGTAGGGCATGTCGTAATAGGGCCCCAGGGCCGATGCATTGGGGTAATAGGGATAGGCATAGTAGGGGCCCTCCAGGCCGAAGGACGGATCAGGACTCACCACGACTGCCGCGAGCTCATCATTGCGGATGATGAGATCGTTGACATAGCCGAAGCTGGACAACCCGTCGTCATCGCGGTCTTCACGGATACGGGCGTAATCGCCGATTAGATCCGTGCCGCGGAAGGCATTCGGCCCTGTTGCCAGGTCATCCTCCACGACGGCCGTGTCCGTTACCGCGCCAGTTGTGGTTAGATATCCGGTTTCAAAGACGGAATAGTCCTCGACGTTCTCTTCGGTCACGGGAATAGTCAGTCCGTCGCCCAGATAATCTGCTTCGTCCCACGGAACGTTCACATGCGTGTCGAAGATATCCCAGAAACCGCCAACCTCGGCGACAATCGACAGCACCCGGCCATCCTGTGAAAAGACCACATTCTCAAGGCTTCCAATCTCGTCGCCGCCGGGACCGTACACCTCGGCCTCGTCTATGAGGTATTCGACGCTGATTCCGTCGGCATAGAGCTCGGTGGCGCGCCACTCCGACAGGGCGACAACCTCGGCGTGGACGGCATCCTGCTGACCGATGGCTGCGACCTGCTCGCCATTGTCGACATTCGTCACCAATGTGTCTTCGAAGGCGGCAAAGTCATCTTTCGTGACCATGCCATCGTCATCCTGGTCATAGACCTCGAAAAGTGCCGAGTGGAACGCGGCCCAGCCGACACCGGGTTCACCGGCTCCGAAGCCGCTCAGCATTTCGGCCTTAGCCAGAATGTCGGCCTCAGCAAGACCGGACGCGAGTTCATCGCGGGTCATCGTATTGTGGCCGCCGGAAATCTCGGCGAAATCAGGCTCCACTTCACCGCCGAACCAGAGACTGTGTCCGGTGCGATACTCCTCCTCCCCAATATCGGCATCCTCATCAGAGTCCCACGCCGCAAACAGTCCTCTGTAGAACTCTTCCTTGATGAGGCGCTGATCGCCATTCAGGTCCCAGGCATCGAAGGCGCTGCGGCTGACCTGCTCGAACTCCGATTCGTTCAGCTCCAGGTTCCCGTCGGCGTCGACATCACTGAATGTCCGATCCGCCGCCGCCATGCCTATCGGGGGGGCCAGAGCCACGGCCAGTGCAGTTGCCGTGGCGGCCATCAACACCTTCATATCCTGCTCCATGTCTTTCGCCGATCTCTTCGGAACTGGTGCGGCCCGTTCTTGTTCCGTAGAGGCGAGCAATTCGGCCGCGATCGTAGAGCCCTCGCCTGCGGCGCTGATCACCAAATACCGGGCTAAGGAGAAGCGTTGCGGCGCTTGAGTCGCCGGCGCGTCCGGATCTCTGCAAGGATCGGCAGTGAATTCGTTGCAGAGGTGAGGCGTCGTTGCAGAGGCGAGGCAAGGAACGATAGTTTCGCGCGGCGGTTCAATCGCCTTGCCGGGAGTTGCCCCCGGTTCTGAGCGCCTTGGCGGCCTGATTGGAAGAGTCCCAATATCCCAGCCGCCGCACGCCTAGCCCCTCAATGGAAAAATTTGCCGACGCTGTCGAAACATATCGCGTCACATGTTGTTACGGTTATAGACCGAGCGTGAGAGCCGCCGCTAGAGTCCTTGGTTTGTAGCGGCGGCGGCGTACGATGAGCCTCGCGTTCGGTCGACCAGATTGTACGGTCGGTTGCGGATCGCCGACCATCTCCATGTGGTCACGTGCGCGAGCAAGGGGCTCCTCGCGCACGCCTATTTTACAGGCGCTGGAAGCGGTCGCGCTCCAGCGCCTCTGTCGAGCCTGAAGATGGTTTGGGTATCGCCGAAATCGCGCAGGTTCTCCATTTCCGAGAAGGTTCAGACTGCTTCCGCCCGGTCGAGGTGTCATCCGTGCGCTTGGCCCATTGCTGTTTCGCCTTAGCTTTGCACTTCGCCCACTGCTCTTTCACTTGGTCCCAACGGATCTCCTTCCCCTGTCGCTTGGCCGAATTGAACTGGAATAGGCGGCGGAGTTCCGAACGCGCGGAGAAACAAAAGGAATGGCCGAGAAGTTGCGCTTGGCAGTGATGGCGGTGGGAGGCACATACGCAGATACGAAAGGTAGGAGAGACAGTGAGGGAAAAGACGGCGAAGCGACCGATGCCGAGTTGGGCCACCTTGACGAGAACGAGCCTTGTCGTGGGCGCCGTCATCGTGGGTGCTCTTCTTTTGTGGCAGCTCTCGAATGTGCTTCTGCTGTTCTTCGGTGCCATCGTTGTGGCGGTCATTCTACGCAGCGGTGCCAAGGCGCTCGAAGACAATACGCCGGTCAAAGCACCCTGGTCGCTCATCCTTTCCATCCTGGCGATAGCCGCCCTGATGGGCGGCTTCTTCTTTCTGCTCGGCACGCAGATCGCGAGCGAAGCGTCAAGCCTCGTACAGCGCCTGCCGGAGATGATTGCCAGTCTGGGCGAGCGCATCGGCGTCGATGACCTTTATGAACGACTGACAGAACGGGCGACCCAATTTGCCGGCAGGGGCGACGTGGCCTCTGAGGTGGCCGGCTACACATCCGTGCTTGTCGGCGCCTTGACCAATTTCGTGCTTGTCCTCGTGGCGGGAATCTACCTCGCGGCGCGCCCCCGGCAATACCGGCGGGGGATTCTCAAGCTTGTTCCCCCGCGCCTCCGGGACAATACGTCAGATACGTTCGAAAACGCAGGCCGCGCACTCCGGCTCTGGCTGCTCGGGCAGTTGGTTTCAATGGCGATCGTCGGCGCCCTCATCACGCTCGGCCTCTACCTGATCGGCATGCCGTCAGCCTTGGCGCTCGGGTTGCTGGCGGGCCTGTCCGAGTTCGTACCGATCGTCGGTCCGATCCTCAGCGCGGTGCCTGCACTTCTGCTTGCCCTTTCGGAGGGAGGCAACATGATCTTCTGGGTAATCGGGCTCTACGTTGCCGTCCAGCAGATCGAAAGCAATGTCGTCATGCCGCTCGTCCAAAGGGAGACCGTAGATCTACCGCCGGTGCTAACCCTCTTTGCGCTCCTCGCCTTCGGTGTGCTCTTCGGCCCGCTGGGGGTCCTCCTCGGCACACCACTCACCGTTATCCTATACGTTGTCGTCAATCAGCTCTATCTCAGGGATACGCTGCAGGAGGACGTCGATATTCCGGGTTCGAAATGAGGAGCGGCCATGCCTTTCGGTATCGAGAGCATTTGGCTGACGCTGGGGGGTTTCGTTTTCTGCGCTGCCCTCATCGCCGTCGCCGGCACGCTGCTTGCCAAGCGCGCCGACATGATTGCCGACGTGACGGGGCTGGGTGAGGCGCTGGTCGGAGCGGTTCTTCTCGGCGGGAGCACCTCGCTGCCCGGCATCATCACCTCCGTCGTCACCGCCTGGCAGGGCCATCCGGTGCTGTCGATATCGAACGCCATAGGAGGCATCACTGCGCAGACCGCCTTCCTCGTCGTGGCGGACACGTTCTACCGTCGTGCGAATCTGGAGCACGCGGCGGCATCCGCCGCAAACCTCACCCAGGGCGCTTTACTGGTCTCCCTGCTGTCGATCCCGCTGATCGCAATGTCGGGGCCCCAGATCACCATTCTCGGCGTCCATCCCGCGACGGTGCTGATGCTTGGCGGCTACGCCTATGGCGTCCATCTGATCAACAGGGCCCGGACGCATCCCATGTGGGCGCCGCGTGCCACGTCCCAGACACAGGACTCCGATGATGAGGGCAAGGGTAGGCGTGTGCAGCAATCTGCCTTCCGGATTTCAGCCGAGTTCCTGGGGCTGGCGGCGATCACCGCAGGTGCCGGGTATGGCATCAGCCAGTTCGGAATATCCCTCGCACGGCAGACGGGTCTTGCCGAGACCGCGGTCGGCGGCCTTCTCACCGCAATCTCCACTTCGCTCCCGGAGCTGGTCACCTCTGTCGCGGCAGTCAGGGCAGGTGCGCTGACGATGGCGGTGGGAGGCATCATCGGTGGGAACGCATTCGACACGCTCTTCATCGCCTTCTCGGACGTGGCCTATCGCGAGGGCTCGCTCTACCACCAGTTCAACAGTGACAACGTCTTCACGGTTGCGCTGGCGATCCTGATGACCGGCACATTGCTCCTGGGGCTTTTGCGACGCGAGACGGTGGGGCCCGGCCGCATCGGATTCGAAAGCGTCGCCATTCTCATCCTGTATGCCCTCGGTGCAGTCATCTTGATCGTTTGACACCGGAGCGCTGGACGAACCTCTCGAGAGGTCTGCTAGGCGGCGCGTCGCAGAGGCCGGATCGCCTGGCCCTTCTCATCAAAGAAGTGCAGATTCTCCGGGTCGATCGCCAGGGCCACGGCGTCATCGACCTGTGGCGTGTTCTGGCCGTTATGGATCACCAACGCGGTCTCGCCGCTTTCGAGCTCGATATGGAGCAGCGTCGCGGCGCCCGTGTATTCGCTGATCAGCACCGTGCCGCGCAGCATTCCCGCCCCGGTATAGACGACGGAGAGATGTTCGGGCCGCATGCCCACCCCATGCGCGGAGCCGATCTTCAGTCCGTACGCTGCGAATTGCCGTTCGACTGAAGCTGCAGGCAGGACGTTCATGCGGGGGCTGCCAATGAATTGCGCGACGAACAGATTGCCCGGGCGCTCGTAGAGCTCACGCGGTGTACCAACCTGTTCTATCAGGCCGTCACGCAGGACGACGATCTTGTCCGCCAGCGTCATCGCCTCGATCTGATCATGCGTAACGTAGACCATCGTATTGCCGAGCTTCTTGTGGAGCGCGGCGATCTCGGCACGCATATGCACGCGCAGCTCCGCATCCAGATTGGAAAGCGGCTCGTCGAAGAGAAAGACCTGCGGATGGCCCACGATGGCGCGGCCGATCGCAACACGCTGGCGCTGTCCGCCCGAAAGCTCCCTCGGATAGCGATGGAGCAGAGCTTCCAGTTTGAGCGAAGCGGCCGCCTCATTCACCCGCTGCTCTGCCTCGTCCGCCGGCACTTTGCGCACCTTCAGCCCGAAACCCATGTTCTGCCTGACGGTCAGGTGCGGGTAGAGCGCGTAGGACTGGAAGACCATGGCGACGCCGCGTTGGGCGGCCTGCACGTCGTTGATCAGCCGGTCGCCGATATAAAGTTCGCCCTCCGTGATGTCCTCCAGACCGGAGATCATGCGAAGGAGTGTCGACTTGCCGCAACCCGACGGGCCGACGAAGACGACGAATTCGCCGTCCTCGATGGCAAGGTCGACACCGCGGATCACCTCCGTGGAGCCGAAGCGCTTTTTGAGATTGTGAAGCTGCAGACTGGTCATGCGTTCTGTCCTTGGCCGTCCCGGCGCTAGATCGTTTGTTTTGTCGCAATTCCGGACGGAAAAACCGGTGCCCGCTTTTCCTGGAATTGCTCTATCCCTTGACGCCCGAAAGGGCGAAACTTTCGATGATCTGGCGCTGCGCGATCAGGTAGACGATCAGGATCGGCACCACCGCGAGACTGGTTGCCGCCAATTGCAGATGCCAGAGCGGCAGTCCGTAGGAATCGGTGAAGTTGCTGAGCGCCAGCGGCAGGGTGAAACGTTCGAGCGAACTGATGAACACCAGCGGCTCGAGGAAAAGGTTCCATGAGAAGAGGAAGGTGATGATGGAGACGGCGGCGAGCGCCGGCCGCGACATGGGCAGCGCCACGCGCCACCAGATGCCGAAGCGCGACAGCCCGTCCATCTTGCCCGCCTCCTCCAGCTCCTTGGGGATGGCGAGAAAATATTGCCGCATCAGGAATGTGGCCATCACCCCGTGCGAGCCGAAGACCGGCAGGAGGATGAGCGGCGCGTGCGTGTCCATGAGCCCCATCCAGCGGATGAGGAAGAAGTTCGGGATGATGGTCACCTCCTCCGGCACCATGAGTGCCGAAACGAGGAACAGCATCAGTAGTCCCGCCCCGGCAAAGCGCATCCGGGCAAGCGCGTAGCCGGCTAGCGACGAGATTATCAGGGTGAGCACGGTGACCGTGACCGCGATGTAGAGCGAGTTGAAATATTGCCGCGCGAAGGGCTGATACTCGAACACCTCGACGTAGTTCTGCCAGCGCCACACGCGCGGGATAAGGCTTGGCTGGCCAAAGATCTCGGTCGCGCTTTTGAAACCGGACGAGACCATCCACAAGAATGGAAAGACGAAGGGCACCGCAACCACGAGCAGCGCCAATGTCAGGCAGGTGCGCGAGATGAGCCGGGCCTGGCGGGTGGTCAAGGTCATTGCATGTCCCTCCGCCGCAAGATCATCTGCACGACCGTGAGCGCCAGCACGATGACAAACATGATCATGGCGAGCGCGGAGGCATAGCCGACATTGAAGAACTTGAAGCCCTGTTCGTAGATGTAGAAGGCAAGCACGAGGGTGCCGTTTTCCGGGCCGCCGCCGGTCATCAGGTAGATGTGGTCGAACACCTTGAATGAGCCGATCATGGTGATGACGAAGATGACCAGCGTGGTGGGCGCCAGAAGCGGCCAGATGACCATGCGGAAGATCTGCCAGCTGGAAGCGCCTTCAAGCCGCGCCGCCGCCTCGTAGTCGCGGGGAATTGCCTGTAGCGCTGCGATGTAAAGGATCATGTTCAGGCCAACCATCTTGATGACGCGGGTAACGATGACGGCAACCATCGCCCAGTCGGGCTCGCGCAGCCAATTGGGACCGTCTATGCCCACCATCGCCAGAAGCTGGTTGACCGCTCCGGCCTCGCCCTGCAGCAGGAACTTCCAGACGATGGCCCAGGCCACCGCGGAGGTCACCACCGGGGCGAAGAAGATGGTGCGGAAGAAGACAACGCCGCGGAACGGTCGCGACAGCGCCAGCGCCAGCATCAGGGCGAGCGACATGTTGAGCGGCACGAGCCCAAGGGCGAAAACGAAGGAATTGCGCAGCACGTGCCAAAAGTCGGGATTGCGAGAGAGCGCGTCGACATAGTTCTCCACCCCGACGAAGGTGGACTGCTGGGTCAGCAGGTTCCATTCCGTCAGGCTGAAATAGACGACGGCGACCAGCGGGCCGAGAAAGAAGAGCATGAAGCCGACGACGGTCGGGCTTACGAACAGCCAGGCCTCGATGGCCTCGCGCTGCCGCAATGAAAACCTCGGCGCGCGCAAGCCGCGCGCCGAGACATGATCGGTGAGGGTGTTGGCCATCGGCTCGCCGCTAGAGCAGAGGCTCGACCGCCGCGCAAACGCCTTCCAGCGCTTGCTTCACATCGGCATCGGCACGCCAGAGGGCATCGACTTTTGGCGCCATGGCGGCGAGGATCTGCGGGCTGCGCTCATGGCTCGGCAGAACCTTGCCATTGGCGATGGCCTCGCTCACATGCACCATCTGATCGGCCGGAATGATCGAGTTGGCTTCAGTGAAGGCCGCGCTGTCGAGCACGGATTTGCGCGCAGGCGGGAAGAACTGGGCCATCTTGGCGACATTCTCCTTGTTCGTCATATGGGCGACGAACTCGGCCGCGAGATCTTTCTTGCCACCGCGCTCGAACACCACGATGGCGGCCTGGCCGATCACCGGCGCCTCGCCGGCGGGGCCGGAAGGCAGCGGCGCAATGCCCCAGTCGAAGCCTGCCTCCGACATTTTGGAGGCGCGCGAGATCTGGTTAATGGTCATGGCCGAAGAGCCGGAGAAATAATCGCCCTGCTCGCCCGGCGGCACGATGGACGTGTCCTTGAAGACCATTCCGTGGAGTTGCTCCACAGCCGCCACGGCCTCGGGATCGTCGAAGCCGCATTCGCCATCTGCCCAGGCGTATCCACCATAGGCGCGGATAGGCGGCATGAGGGCGTGCATGATGCGGGAATCATATCCCTGCCCGTCCTTGAACTCGAATCCCCACTTGCCGGTCTTCTCCTTGATGGTCTTGGCGACCTCCTGGAACTTCTCCATGTTCCACTCGCCTTTTTCGGCAAGTTCCAGGGGCGTCTCAATCCCCGCCTCGTCGAACAGGGTCTCGTTGTAAAAGATCATGAACGGAGAGGTGGAGAAGGGAACGCCGTGGACCGTCTCGCCATCCGTCCACAGGCCCATCGCGGCTTCCGAATAATCAGCGTAGTCGTAGTCTTCCGTAGCTTTCAGGGTCGGGCCGAGATCCATCAGGACGTTGGCAGCTGCGAAGGTGGGCGCCGCGTCTTCCATCATCCAGCCGAGATCGGGCGGGTTGCCGCCGGCAAGCTGAAAGGTGAGCTTCTGCGTGTAATCAGCGGCGGGGATCGTCTCGAACTGGACATTCACGTCAGGATGCTTCTGTTTGAAGCTCTCGGCGATCTCGTTCAGCATCTTCAGATGCGCCTCGCTGCCGGTCCACACGGTGAAGCGAAGATCTTCGGCCAGGACCGGTCCGGCCATGAGACCGAACAGGACAGTCGAAGTGGCCAGTATTACAAGTCGCGTTTTCATGTCTTTTCCTCCCAGTTTCAGGTTATTTGGATGTGCTTCGCCCAGGCGCCCTGGCGAAGGTCTGCGGCAAGCCGCGCACGCCGGGATCCAACGCCAGCACGGCGCCGGCCAGCGGCTGCTGCGCAAGTTCGTTCTCGTCGAGGCCATTGCGCATGGTCGTGACATAGAGGGTGGAGAGATCGGGCCCGCCGAATGCAGGTTTCGTCGGGCGGGTGACCGGAAGCGGGATGGACGTCATCAGAATGCCATCGGGATCGAGGCGCACGATTTCGCCGGCATCGATCGCTGCGAACCAGTAGCAGCCCTCACTGTCGACTGCCGCCCCGTCGGGCCGGCCGTGCTCGCACTGATGGAAGATGCGCCGATTGGACAGCGCACCGCTTTCGACATCGAAATCGAAAGCCCAGATCACGCGCCGTGAGACATGGCTGTCCGACAGGTAGAGCGTGCCGCCGTCCGGAGATACCGCCATGCCGTTCTGGATGAGAAGGCCGTCCAGGATTTGGGTGGCGCGATCCCTGTCGAACACGAAGAGCTTGCCGTCGGCGCCGCTGCCCCTGGGCTCGTCGATGGAGCCCGTCCAGAACCGGCCGGCGGGATCGACGACGCCGTCATTCATGCGCCAGCCGCCAGTCGCAACCGGCGCCTGCGCGATCAGCGATTGCACGCCCGACACAGGATCGAGCTGCGACCAGCCGGTGCCCGCCGCGACAATCAGCGAGCCGTCGTCGCAAAGTGCGAGCGCGGCCGGCGGCTCGGCGGAACCGAAGCTCGTGAAGGCGCCGGTGGACAGTTGCAGCCTGCGGATGGCCCTTCCGACAATGTCCACCCACCAGAGGCAAGCGCCCGTCGCGTCCCACAGCGGACCTTCGCCGACCACGTCCTGGGCGTGGTAGAGAACGTCAATGTCCTGCCGCCTGCTCATGCCGTGACGCCCGCGTTGCCAGGAGCATCACCGATGGACCAGCCGCCATCGACGGGGATATTCGCACCGGTGATGTAGGCGCCTGCGTCACTGCACAAAAGCAGCACCGGACCGACGCAATCGTCCGGGCGGCCCGCCCGGCCAATCGGGATTTTTGCCTCCACGGCCCGCCTGAAGGCGGGGTCGGCGTAGCGCTCGCTGTTGCGCTCGGTCTCGATCGCTCCAGGCGAGACAACGTTCATGTTGACGCCTTTGGCGCCGACGTCGCGCGCCAGGGCGCGGATGGCGGTAAGCTGGGCGGATTTCAAGGATGCGTAAACCACCGTCTCGGCGCGCGGCCTTGCGGCGAGCACGCTGCCGATCGCCACGACCCGGCCCCAGCCGCGCTCGATCATCGGTGGCAAGAGGGTGCGGGCAAGAAGCAGAAGGGAGCTAAAGTTCGCCGTGACATGCGCCTCGATGTCGGATTCGCTCAGCGCGCTCCATTGCGAGCGGCGCTCAATGGCGGCATTGGCGATGAGGATGTCGATATTCCCATGCTCCTCCAGCACAGTGCCGGCGAGAAGGACGGCTGCGCCGCTCACTGTGAAATCGGCCTCCACGGCATGGGCGGAACGGCCGAGCGCCTCAGTCCGCCGGCAGGTGTCCAATGCGCCCTCATCATCGCCAAGATGGTGCACCACCAAATCAGCGCCGCTTTCGGCGAGACCCAGAGCGATTGCCCGTCCGATGCCGCTATTGGCACCGGTGACCAGCGCCTTGCGGCCGGCAAGCGAGAAGCGCCCCCCGCCCGTCACTGCCCGCCCCCTTCCGCCGGCGCGCCGGCGACCTCGAGCGAAGCGATGTCGGCCGCCTCGTAGTGCCTGGTGATCATGGCCTCCGCACGATCCTGATCTCCGGCTTCGATGGCGGAATAAATGTCACGATGCCGCTCCACCGTCGCCGCCCAGTCGGCGCTGGTGCGGTTGCTTCGGCTGGAAAAGAGCTCCGAGACCTCGCGCTGGACGGAGCGGAGACCCTCCATCTGCACCCGGATCATCATGTTGCCGGTTGCCAGCGCCAGGCCATGGTGGAAGGCGATGTCTGCTGCGGTGAAGGCGTCCGGGTCACCCAGGGCGCGCTGCATATCCGCCACCGCATCGGCCATCGCCTTCAGCCCTTCCGGGTGCTGGCGCTGCGCTGCAAGCCTGGCTATGCCCGCTTCAACGACGAGGCGCATCTCGTTGGCCTCGCGCAGGCGGCGCAGGCTGGAGCGAACGGCAAAGCCGTAGAAGCGTTCCAGCGGCTCGCCATTGAGCGCCTTCACGCGCGCCACCTTCCCCTGCTGGGTTTGGACGAGTCCGGCGCCAGACAGTTGACGCAATGCCTCCCGCGCGATGGGTTTGCTGACGCCGAACTCGCGGGCGATCTCGCCTTCGGAAGGCAGTGGATCGCCCGGCACCAGCCGCCCGTCGAAAACCGCTGCGGCGATCGCCTCCGTCACTGCGTCGGCAAGCCGCGAGGGCACCGCGATGCGTGCGCGGGCGGAGAAGAAAGCCATCTCGGATGGGTTTTCGCTCATGGACACCTCAACTTTCCCTGCTCCTTTAGCATGACCTAATTTACCTAGCAACTAAGTTTGTTAGTTGCGAAGAAGCCATGCCTAGTTTATGGAGTTGAGCGCCGGGAATGGTTCGCCCGGTCAGGGAAACGTGCCGCGGGGCGGCTCGGCTTTTGCGCAGGACGGGAATAATGCACGCACTCAGTTCGAAGCAGGAAGAGACATCCGCGGATGCCAGCGGCATCCGCATCACCGACGTCATCGCCCATCCGCTGACGCAGACGCTGCCAAGGCCCACAGTCACCTCATGGGGCAAGTATACAGAGGTGTCGATCGTCCTGGTCGAGGTGCGGACAGATGCAGGCATCACGGGGGTGGGCGAGACGCTGGCGCGCTTTTCCCCCAAGGCCTATGCGGAACTGATCGAGACCTCGCTGAAGCCGCGCCTTGTCGGCAAGGATCCGCGCGATATCGGCGCCCACTGGCAGACGATGCGCCGCGCGCTCTCCGGCCGGGCGGGCGGCATGCTGATCGAGGCGATCGCCGGCGTGGACATTGCGCTGTGGGACATCCTCGGCAAGGCGGCCAACCTGCCCATATACCGCCTGCTGGGCGGCGTCGGCCGCACGGAGGTGGCGTGTTACGCCGCATCGGTGAACTGGGGCACGGACGAGTTCATGGACGAGGAGCTCGACCGCTATCTGGAGAAGGGCTTTCCGCGCATCAAGGTCAAGATCGCCAAGCCCGTGAAGGATGCCTGCCGGCGCATCGAGAGGCTGCGCAAGCGCGCGGGCGACGACATCGAACTGTGCGTCGACGCTAACTGGGCCTACACGCTGGAGGAAGCGGTGGAGGTGGGCCGGGCACTGACCGCCAACGGCTACTTCTGGTTCGAGGAGCCGCTGCGCCCCGAGGACGAGCAGGGCTACGAGGAGCTTCATCGGCGCTGCGCGACGCCGCTCGCCGCCGGCGAGAGCAACTATACGCTCGACCAGGCGATGCGCCTTGTCGCCAATCGCACGCTGTCCTTCCTGCAGCCCGATGTCGCGCGCTCTGGTGGCATCACGGAGACACGGCGGATGGCGGAGTTCGCCGCCGCCCACGATGTCGC
Source organism: Nitratireductor thuwali (assembly GCF_036621415.1). NCBI lineage: Bacteria > Pseudomonadati > Pseudomonadota > Alphaproteobacteria > Hyphomicrobiales > Phyllobacteriaceae > Nitratireductor > Nitratireductor thuwali. Next base: position 2,790,663 of record NZ_CP030941.1, on the reverse strand, counting down.
CTATGCGCCGCATATCGGCATGTCGGGCATTGTCTGCGAGACGGCGAGCGTGCATCTGGCCGCCGCCATGCCCAATCTGCGCGCCATGGAGTGCGAGACCGACACCAGTCCATTCAAGACCGCGATCACCGGCGCTGCGCCGGGGGCCGACCGGCAGAAGAACGGGCTCCTGCCGGTGCCCACGGGCCCAGGCCTCGGCATCGAGGTGGACTGGGACGCGGTGGCGCGCCTAAGAAGCAAGTGATGGCGGAGAGACAATATTGACCGATAGCCCTTCAGGAAGCGAGCTGGCGGAGGCGCTGCGCGGCGCCCTCTTGCTGGCGGACCCGAAGCTCAGCCGCTTCGATCCGCTGCCGCGGATCATCAGCCACGACGAGTTCTCGCGCGGCCATTGCGGCTGGTCGCAGCTTGTCGGCAATTACGAGGATTCGCTCGATACGATGCTGCCTGGCTATGCGCAGCACACCAGCGCCATGCTATCGACGCTCTCCCATTGGGACGCCGGCTCGCACGGCGGGATGGACAGCTCCTATGCCCTGAAGATCGCAACCCGGCCGCGCGCGGGCGCGCAGAACGTCGCCATCAAGCGGCTGACGTTCCGCCGCCGCGGCCCCATCCGCTTAGAGGCCTATTTCACCTTCAAGCCGGAGGCGACCAAGCTGCAGCTGGGCGAGACGGACGTGCGCTCAATGGGCTTCCTCCTCGATATACAAGGGGGCGACAAGGACGCCGGCGCCGAGCGTGTAATGCCGCATATGCGCTTCCTGAATGCCGAGGACGGCAAGCACCTTCAAAGGTGGCAGTTCAAGACGCAGACCACCCCTTTCCGGCCGGTCGGCAATGGCGAAAAGACGCTCAGCCATTACCATCTGGCGCCGGAAGGCTGGCAAGACCTGCCGGGCGGCGAGCAGAGGCTGTGCTACAACGAGATCGCCACCAAGGTGAACTGGAGCTATCTGCGCTTCGATTTCGATCTGGCCGAAATGCGCGCCCTCTCCTTCCAGTGCAACGACCGCGTGTTCGACATGTCGGGCTTCGAATCCATCCGCATGCCGGCCATGAAGAATTTGTGGTGCATGCTCAATTTCTGCCTTTTCGCCGAAACGGATGTGGCGAAGCGGGCCTTTCTCTATGTCGATTCCGTCTGCATTTCCGGTGACTTTTGATGCTGCCCGAGAACATAACCGCCATTCTTGCCCGCAACGAAACCTGGAGCGGTCAGGTCGCCACCGAGCCATACGAGGCGGGGTGGGCGCGCGAGGCGGTGATCTTCGTGCGTGCGCTGAAGGAGCCCGTAGGGCCCGCTCCCACCGCACAGGTGGAGATATCGCCGGACGGGATGCATTGGGTGCCGGAGGGCGCGCAGTTCACGATGCCCGCAGCCAATGGCGAGATCGCAGTGGCACGCCTTACCAATTTCGGCAACTGGCTGCGGATCGCCACCCGGTTCGAGGACGGCGCTTCCTGCACCGTGCTGGTGACGCTTCACCTGAAAGCCTGAGCCACCCATCGTTCCGTCGACTTCCGGAAGTGCAGCGAGCAAGGCGAATGCAAGCATCCGACCCGCAGGACCGGATTCTCCAAGGTAGCCGAAATCGGCGAGGTGCCGTTTTAGTTGCCGCGCAATGCACCCGCTGTCGGGCAGGGATGCGGATCAGCCGGAGGTTGCTCCCGCCGAGGGCTTGGGCGACGAGGCAACGGAAGCAAAGTAGAAGTCGAGCATTGTATCGAGCGGTGCCGGATCGCGACGCAGGCGGCTGCGCAGGGCCGCTCCCTCCCAGCAGTTGACCACCAGATCGGCCAACAAGTGCAGGTCCGAACCGGAGGGCAGATCGCCTCGGTCGCGCGCCTCTTCCAGACAGTCCTCAATGCGACCTGCGATGATGGACAGACATGACTCGATCTTCTGCTGAAAAACAGGGTTGATGCCGGACAACTCCTGACCCAGGCCGCCGAGCATGCAGCCGAGATACCCTTCCTCCCGGTACTTGTCCCGCGTCGATTCGAAGAACTTCCGCACACGATCCAGCGGCGGCAGCGAGCGGTCGCCCAGGGAATCGTCCAGCCCATCGTGCACTTCGCTCATATAGCGGTCGATGACCTGAAGGGCGAAATCCTCCTTGCTCTTGAAGTGGTGGTAGAACGACCCTTTCGGCATACCCGTCTCCTGCAGGACGGCCTGAATGCCGAGATCGTTGTAGCCATGGCGCAGGAGCATGCTCAGCCCCGCATCGAGCATGCGCTCCTTGGTGGAATCACTCATCGAAAAGTCCAGCTCGTTGTCGTTGGGAAGAAGGTCGGCTCCCCTGCGCCGAAGGTCAAGGCCGCCCCTGATCGAACAGGGCGGCCTTGCAGGTTGCGGGCCGCGCCGGCGGCAAGTGAAGGTGCCGGGCGCGCCGCGGATCAGTGTTGGTGTTCGGGGGGCGCGAAGAGGATCAATTCTACGCGATCGTCGCCTTCCACATGAGCGTCGTGGCCAGGCGGAATCTCGAAAAAGTCGCCAGGCGCGATCCTCGTTTTCGCTCCCGTGTCGAGCATGCGGACGACAAGAGTGCCGGAGATGCAGTAGCCCGTGTGGTGCATTGGACAGGAGTCCGGGTTGCCGAGAAGCGGCTTCTCGTCTTTTGCCCAGGTCCAGCCAGGTTCGAATACGGCGTGCATGCCGGTCGCTCCGGTCCCCATCTTGATGATGGCGATACCACCGCATTCTTTCATATCAAGCAGGTCGTCGGGTTTGTCGAAGCGCCGGGTCTCAATTGATGTCGTCATGACGTCATTTCCTTTCCAGACGGGAGTGAAAGTAATCGCCTATTCCAAAGCCACATTCCGTCCAATCGGATCGTCGGCTTTGGAACCCTCTAGATCACGATGAGACTTCGCTGAATCGTCATCGTGACTAATCTCCTTGCTAGAGCATGATCTTCTCCGGAAACCAGAACTCGCTTTTCGCGATCATGCTTCGATCAATCAGTCGGGGTAGCGCGGATGGCGCCTCTGCAGAGCCCGCGGCCGAGGACATGCGATGCCGGGGTCGAATGGACTGCTTGGTCATGAGCGCTCTCCGTCCTCGATGCGTGGAACAGACCGGTCGGTCTAATCCAAATCTCACACAGGACGTGGTGTGCGTCAATCTGTGATTTTTCATGGAATAGGGACCCCGTTTGAGGGGTAATTTTTATCCAAAAGGGACCCCTGAGACACAGGGGCATCAGACTGCCTCCGATTGTCATCGGAGGCATTTGTTTTTGGATGTTGGTTGTGGAAACGATCGCGAAGATACGCCGTGCCTATTTTGTCCATGGGAAGCCCATCAAGGCGATTTGCCGCGAGTTGAATGTCTCGCGCAAAGTGGTGCGCAAGGTAGTGCGCTCGGAGGCGACGGAGTTTCGCTACGAGCGCAAACATCAGCCGATGCCAAGCATGGGTGCCTGGCGGGATGAGCTGGAGCGGCTGTTGTCGGCCAATGCGGCGAAGCCATCGCGTGAGCAGCTGACCCTGATGCGGGTTTTTGAAGAGCTTCGGGGCCTCGGCTATGAGGGCAGCTACAGTTCGGTCTGGCGGCATGCGCAGGCCTGGAAAGAGAAGCGCGGCAGCACCTCCGTCGCCGCCTATGTGCCGCTGAGCTTTGCACCGGGCGAGGCCTACCAGTTCGACTGGAGCCACGAGATCGTGGTGCTGGGCGGTGCGACGACCACGGTGAAGGTTGCGCATGTGCGGCTGTGCCACAGTCGGATGCTGTTCGTGCGGGCCTATCCGCGCGAGACGCAGGAGATGGTGTTCGATGCCCATGACCGGGCGTTTGCCTTCTTCCGGGGCACCTGCACGCGCGGCATCTACGATAACATGAAGACGGCGGTGGAGACCGTCTTCGTCGGCAAGGACCGCCAGTTCAACCGCCGCTTCCTGCAGATGTGCAGCCACTATCTTGTCGAGCCGGTCGCCTGCACGCCGGCCTCGGGCTGGGAGAAGGGCCAGGTTGAGAACCAGGTCGGGCTGGTGCGCCGGCGCTTCTTCACACCGCGGTTGCGCTTCAGGAACTATGAGGAGTTGAACGCCTGGCTGCTCGACCAGTGCGTCGTCTTTGCCAAGGCGCATCGCCATTCCGAGCGGCCCGAGCAGACGGTCTGGGAAGCCTTCGAGGCTGAACGGGCAAGCCTGGTGCCCTATGCCGGCCACTTCGATGGATTCCACGCCGTGCCGGCCTCGGTGTCGAAGACCTGCCTGGTGCGCTTCGACAACAACAAATACTCCGTCATGGCCAGCGCGCTCGGCCGGCCGGTGGAGATCCAGGCCTATGCCGACCGGATCGTGATCCGCCAGGATGGGGTGATCGTCGGCGAGCATCGCCGCGCCTTTGGCCGCGGCAAGACCGTCTACGACCCTTGGCACTATGTGCCGGTTCTGGCCCGCAAGCCGGGCGCGCTGCGCAACGGCGCGCCCTTCAAGGACTGGATGCTGCCCAGCAGCCTGGAGCGGATACGCCGCAAGCTTGCCCGTTCTGACGACGGAGACCGGCAGATGGTGAGCATTCTGTCGGCCGTGCTGAGCGACGGCATGCCGGCGGTGGAAGCCGCCTGCGCAGAAGCGTTGCGTGAGGGTGCCTGCTCGGCCGATGTCATCCTCAACATCCTGGCGCGTCGACGCGAGACGGCGCGGCCACCGACTATGGCCACGCCGGCCGGCCTCAAGCTTCACCATGAACCCACGGCAGATTGCAGCCGATACGATCAATTGAGGAGAGCCGTATGATGGACCGCACCGACATTCTCGCCACCATGGGATCGCTGAAGCTCTTCGGCATGAAGGCGGCCTATGACGAGATCATTCGAACCGCCGTGAAGCGCCAACACGAGCCGCAGCGCATCATCGCCGACCTGCTCAATGCAGAGATATCCGAGAAGAAGGCGCGCTCGATCAAATACCAGATGACGATCGCCAAGCTGCCGCTGGCCAAGGAGATCGAGGACTTCGTCTTCGACGGCACACCGATCAACGAGACGCTGGTGCGTGATCTGGCCGGCGGCAACTTCCTCGCCCATCAGCGCAACGCCGTCCTCGTCGGCGGCACCGGAACCGGCAAGACCCATCTCGCCGTCGCCATCGCCCGCGCCTGCATCCGTGACGGCGCGCGCGGCCGCTTCTTCAACGTCGTCGACCTCGTCAACCAGCTCGAGGCCGAGGCCCGGGCCGGGCGCCAGGGGCGGCTCAACGATCGGCTGTGTCGCCTGGACTTCGTCATTCTCGATGAACTTGGCTATCTGCCTTTCGCTCAGGCCGGCGGGCAGCTCCTGTTCCACCTCATCAGCCGGCTCTATGAGCAGACATCGGTGATCGTCACCACCAATCTCACCTTTGGCGAATGGCCGACTGTCTTCGGCGACGCCAAGATGACCACGGCACTGCTCGATCGGCTCACCCATCACTGCGACATCATCGAGACCGGCAACGACAGCTGGCGCTTCAAGAACCGCTCTCAAAGCTAAAGCCGAAAGGCCAATCAGGCGCACTCGACCGGGCTGCGCAAACTCGACCAGCTCCACCCGGTCGAGCGCTCACATCGTGCCCGTCAAAGGGGTCCCTTTTGGACGAAAAAACGGGGTCCCGTTTCCGCGATCATTGACACCCGACCGCGACACATCCAGCGCTTCGCAGAGCCATGCCACCGGCCAGATCGAACGGTGCTTTGCAATAAACGCGAACCTCATATCGCGTCCTTTGCAAAGTAGGCTGCGGCCTTCCTAAGAAACACTCGCTGCTGCTGGCGCGGGAGCCAGTTCGTAGCCGAGAGATCGGGCTCGACGCTGGAGGTTGGCAAGAACGCGTGTTCGATGCCGCTCGTCATAGGCTGCCGCACCCGGGTCGCTATAGGTCATGCCGAAGCGGAGCGTGTTATAGAAGAGCACGGCGATCTTGCGTGCAGTGGCGGTCACCGCCTTCTGTTTGCCGATGCGGGACGACAGCCGTCGATAGAATGCTCCCAACGCCGTGTCGCTGCGTCCAAGCGTGATCGCGGCCAGCCGCAACAGGGCCGCCGCCCGACTTGAGGATCGTCGCGTCCGTGATGAGAGGAGCTTTCCGCCTGAGATCTTGTTGCCAGGCGCAAGGCAAAGCCAGGATGTAAAGTGCTTCGAACTGGGCCATGCTCGTAGATCCGTTCCGCATTCCGCGACGAGCTTCAGTGCCAAAGATGGTCCGATGCCGTGTATCTGGGTCAGATCCACGCCGAGGACGCCGTGCAGGGCTGCTCGGACATCGAACGCCGGTGCGCCGGCTGGCTTCTGACGGAAGCGCGGCTTCGGCAACGGGGCCGGGTTCGCGTTACGGATGGTCAGCACTTCGACGGACGCTTCCAGCTTTTGATCGCATTCGGCAATCTTTGCCTGATAGGCATCGTAGAGGTCCAGGGATTGAGCCAGCGCGAAGATGTGTTCGTCGCGGTCATTCCCAATCAGTGCCGACCGGATCTTGTCGATGGACGACTGACAGCGCACGTCCCGGTAAGCGGCCAACGCGTCTGGGTCTCGCTCTCCGGCTACAAGAGCCCGGATGATCCGCATGCCGGTTACTCCGGTGATATCGGAGACAACATGATGGAGTTGAAGGTTCATCTCCATCAGCGCCTTTTGCATGTGCTGGATATGGGCCGCTGCGTATTCGACGAGCCGTTCCCTCTGGCGCAGATAGGACCGCAGCGCAGCTATCTCCGCCTCGGGGCGAAAGCTGCCACGTAGCAGGCCGTATGAATGCAGTTGCCGCAGCCAGGCGGCATCGCTGACATCTGTCTTCCGTCCCGGCACGTTCTTGGCGTAACGCGCATTCACCAGGATCACCTCGAACCCGTGCTGCTCGAGGATCTCGAAGGCGGGTATCCAGTAGACGCCGGTCGATTCCATTGCGACACTCGTCACACCGCAGGATCGGAACCACGTCGCCAGATCGTGCAGATCCCGCGTGAAGGTTCCAAAAGCACGTACAGGCGTCTCGCAGACATCGGGATTTACCGCCGCCATGTGCATCGTCGAACCGATGTCCACCGCCGCGGCATGTGAATTGACCATCTTCATGTCCGGGTGGCCGCCGGTCGTGATCTTCGTCATGGCATCTCCTCCGTTCGGGTTGGAGGGCGTGGGTTATGCCAGTCCTTCATCTTCCTAATCGGGATCGCGCGGACAGCCGGCGTCACCACTCTCAAGTGCGCATGAACCCATGGGCCACGTTTTTTAACGGGGTCGATCCCACCAATAAGCTAACGGCCGCTGCCCTCACGGATCGAGAGTAGCACAGGGCGGTTTCTACCGCGCGCAGGCGAGCAGTGGCCCGGGGTGGTTTTTTAGGATGTCACGCTCCGCCTTGAGCTTCGCGACCTCCTTGCGCAGCCGGTCGATCTCGAACTGCTCCGGCTTCATCTGCCCATGACCGGGAAACGCATGCTGCGGATCAGCGCCCAGTTCCCTGACCCATTTGCGCAGCACATTCTCATGGAGATCAAGATCGCGGGCAGCCTGGGCGACCGACACGCCTCGTTCCTTGACCAACCTCACCGCCTCAACCTTGAACTCGCGGCTGAACTTCCTTCTCTGCATTCACAAACTCCGGTTTCGTCAAAGCACCTTATCTCGGTGTCCACGAAACCGGCAGCAGGCCAACGCTTCGGATTGATCGGGGGGTGTCCTAGTTCTTCGTCTCCGCTTGTTCGCCATCACCTCACTTTGCCCTGACCATTCTGAGAGCCTGTCAGGTTGCCTGCGGCTCGTAGCGTGTGCCGTCCCTGAGGACGGCAAATATCATTCTTGCGGCGCGTTGTGCCCAGGCGATGGCGACGACCTTCGTCTTCTTCCGCATCAGCATGATGGATTGCTGGATAGCCAGTCCGATCCTGGCTCGCGCTTGAGACGATGTCTGAGCGTGATCTGCGCCATGGCACCGAGGTACAGCAGGCGTCGGATATATCGATTGCCCATCTTGAAGATCCGCCCCACTCTCTGCTTACCTCCAGTGGAGTGCGGTTTGGGCGTTAGGCCAAGCCAAGCGGCGTAGACCCTCGCAGAGTCGAAGTTGTCGACATCCGGCGTCGTTGCCGCGATGATCGTCGCCGACAGCATCCCTACGCCTGGGATCGTAGCCAGACGCTGGCTTGTCTCGCATTGCCTGTGGGTCTCTTCGATCTCATCGGTCAACTGTTCGATCCGATTGTTCGTCTCGGCCAACTGATCGAAGAGCAAGCCCACGGGCGTCCGGGCTCTTCTGGAAGTCGATCCAGTTGTTCCTTCAGCCGATCCACATTCTGCGCGCCCTTCGCCACGATGATACATTGCGTCTTCCTCAGAAAGTTCCTGGGGATCAAGTTGCCATTACTGGTTTCGGACAAAGGTGTCGCCCCAGTCAGCAAAAGCGAGTTCGCTTCCTTGATCCTTGATCGACCGCTTATGATCCCTCATAAGCAGCACTGCCTAGGTACGCAGAAGGACGGCGATTGTGACGAGCGAGCCAAAAATAGCTGTCTTGATGGCCACGTTCAATGGCGCGCCATTTCTGGAAGAGCAGCTGCATTCTATTGCCAGTCAGGAAATTACTGGCGTCGATGTCTGGGCAAGCGATGATGGGTCGACTGACAATACGCTGGAGATCCTGCAGTGTTGGGGCGCACGGTGGAACAAGGGCGTCTTCAGGATCAAGCTCGGCCCCAAGGAAGGCTATGTTGAGAATTTTCGCCGGTTGATCATCACGGCATCGGTCGGCGATGCGTATGTGGCTTTTAGTGACCAGGATGACATTTGGGATTTCGACAAGTTGTCTCACGCTGTATGGCAACTTGGTGCCGTTGGACCTCGCGCTCCGGCTATGTATTGCGGGCGAACGCGGCTTGTCACCAAGGATGGCTATGAACGAGGCATGTCCCCCTGTTCTCTCGACAACCAAGGTTCGGGAACGCAGTCGTCCAAAGTTTGGCAGGAGGAAACACGATTGTGCTAAACCAAGCGGCCTTTGAGCTTGTCCGCGAAAGCTGTCAACGGACTAGTTTCGTAAGCCACGATTGGTGGTGCTATCAGATCATTTCAGGTGCAGGCGGTACAGTCATATACGATCCGGTTCCCAGGCTCAGTTACCGGCAGCATGGCGGCAATCTAATCGGCGAAAATCAGGGGTGGGCCGCACGTATGAAGCGACTGAACGCCTTGGCGCATGGGCGGTTTGCAGACTGGAACCTCGTAAACGTCGCTGCGCTGGAAAAATGCCGTGACCTTCTCGACGATGATGGACGCCGGACTCTGAACGGCTTTAAGGAAGCTCGTGAAGGTGGCCCTTTCCAGCGCGTATGGTCGTTGTGGCGAAATCGGATCCACCGGCAGACGGCTGCCTCAGACGTTGCGCTTTATCTTGCCGCGGCTTTGGGTAAGTTGTAGTCACCAAGCATCGATCGTTGGAGGGTAGTTTGAAAGGCATCATTCTTGCAGGCGGCAGCGGCACGCGTCTCTATCCGCTGACGCTGGCAGTTTCGAAACAGATTCTGCCTGTATTCGACAAGCCAATGATCTACTACCCGTTGAGCACACTCATGCTGGCGGGAATTCGTGATATCCTTGTTATTTCGACACCGCGGGACCTGCCGACGTTCGTGGAGCTTTTGGGAAACGGCGAGCAGTTCGGCGTTGCGCTCTCCTATGCTGAACAGCCGCATCCGAACGGTCTTGCCGAAGCCTTTATCATCGGGCGCGATTTCGTAGGCAAGGACGCTGTTTCCATGATCCTCGGCGATAACATCTACTACGGCGTCGGTTTGCCCGCCCTATGCATCGAGGCGATCAATCAGGAACGCGGCGCCACTGTCTTCGCCTATCACGTGGAGGACCCGCAGCGTTACGGGGTGGTCGACTTCGACCGAGAAACCGGAATGGCACTGTCAATCGAGGAAAAGCCGCAAAACCCGAAATCCAACTGGGCAGTGACGGGGCTTTACTTTTATGACAACGCGGTTATTGACATCGCTGCAGGCATCAAGCCCTCCGCGCGCGGCGAGATCGAGATAACCGCCGTCAACAATGCTTATCTAGAGCGGGGGGAACTGCGCGTTCAGCAGTTAGGCAGGGGATATGCCTGGCTCGACACCGGAACGCATGACAGCCTTCACGAGGCATCTTCCTTCGTGCGAACGATCGAACATCGCCAAGGGATAAAGATCGCCTGCCCCGAAGAGATTGGCTTCGAGATGGGCTGGCTCGGGGCGGAGCAGGTGCTTGCCCGCGCAAACAGCCTCGGCAAGACGGAATATGCCGCTTATCTGAAAAGGCGTGTATTGGAGCGAGCTCTATCATGATTGAAGTGCGCGCCCTCGAACTGGAAGATGTGCTCGAGATCGTTCCCCGCAAGTTCGGCGACGAGCGGGGGTATTTCTGCGAAACCTACCATCGAGCAAGATATGCCAGTCAAGGCATTGCCATGGAGTTCGTCCAGGACAACCAATCCTATTCCGCGCAAAAGGGCGTTTTGCGCGGGCTGCACTATCAGTTGCCGCCGCGCGCGCAGGACAAGCTGGTGCGTGTGCTGAAAGGCCGCATCTATGATGTGGCTGTGGATATAAGGCGCGCTTCAGCCACTTTCGGCCGTTGGGTCGGCCTTGAGATTTCGGCGGCCAAGGGGAACCAGATTCTTGTCCCAAAGGGTTTTGCACATGGTTTCGTCACACTCGAGGAACATACCATTGTCAGCTATAAGGTGAGCGACTACTACTCGCCGGAGCATGACTGCGGCATCCTCTACAATGATCCGGAAATTGGGATTGACTGGCCTATAATGGGTCTTGACCTTCAGCTGTCGAAGAAAGATTCAGAGGCATCCCCTTTACGGGGTTCTGAGCTCTTTTGATCGGTCTAACCACGAGCGGGGACGATGAATATATTGGTAACCGGAGGCGCCGGCTTCATCGGATCGGCGGTGTGTCGCCTGCTTGTGCAGCGGGAAGGCGTCAGGGTCGTCAATCTGGACAAGCTCACCTATGCCGGCAACCTGCAGTCGCTGCGCGCGATCGGGGACGCAGCCAATTACATCCACTACCAAGTCGATGTCTGCGATGAAGCGCGCGTGCTGGACATCCTGCGGCGCGAGCGGATCGACACGATCATGCATCTTGCGGCGGAAAGCCATGTGGACCGATCGATCGACGGTCCGGCCGCCTTTGTTGAAACCAATGTGATTGGCACCTTCCGCCTGCTCAACGCCGCCCTTGCCTATTGGCGGGAGCTTTCGGGCGAGCGGCAGGAGCGCTTCCGGTTCCACCATATCTCGACAGACGAAGTGTTCGGCGACCTGCCTTTCGACGAGGGTGTGTTTACGGAGGAAACGCCCTACGCGCCCTCCTCGCCCTATTCCGCCTCCAAGGCGGCCTCCGACCATTTCGTGCGGGCCTGGCACGAGACCTACGGGCTGCCAGTCGTCCTTTCCAACTGCTCGAACAATTACGGGCCGTTCCACTTCCCCGAGAAGCTGATCCCGCTGGTGATCCTCAACGCCATGCACGAGCGCCCACTTCCGGTCTACGGCACGGGCTCGAATGTGCGCGACTGGCTATTCGTGGAGGACCATGCGCGCGCCCTGGAGCTGGTGGCCACCAGGGGAAGGGTCGGGGAGAGCTACAACATAGGCGGCAGGGCGGAGCGCACCAATCTCTCCGTCGTGCAAACGATCTGCGACATCTTTGATGAAAAGCGCCCGCGTGCCGGCGGGGGCAGCCACCGCGACTTGATCACCTTCGTCACCGACCGGCCCGGCCACGACCGCCGCTATGCGATCGATCCGGCGAAGATGGAGAGGGAACTCGGCTGGAATGCCCAGGAAACATTCGACAGCGGGATTGCCAAAACGGTGGAGTGGTACCTGAAGAACGAGTGGTGGTGGCGGCCGATCCGCGAGAAGAGCTATGCGGGCGAGCGGCTGGGCCACGCGGTTGCCGCGCAGTAGGGACCGATATACATGAGAATACTCGTTACCGGACGGGAGGGACAGGTTGCACGCGCGTTGGCGTTCTGCGGGACGGACGGCGTCTCGATCACCTGTGTTGGCCGGCCGGACCTGGACATCACGGACCGATCGTCGATCGACCGCGCGATCAAAGAGATCCGGCCGGACATCCTCGTCAATCCCGCGGCCTATACGGCCGTCGACAAGGCCGAGAGCGAGCCGGAGACAGCCTTCGCCGTCAACCGCGACGGCGCGCGCAATGCGGCCGCGGCGGCAGCTGCCGCCGGCATGCCGGTCGTGCATCTGTCGACGGACTACGTCTTCGCGGGCGACAAGCCCTCGCCCTATGTGGAGACGGACGCAACCGGGCCCGCGAGCGTCTACGGCCATTCCAAGCTCGCCGGCGAAGAGGCCGTGGCCGAGGCCAACCCGGCCCACGTCATCCTGCGCACGGCGTGGGTCTATTCGCCCTGGGGCCACAATTTCGTAAAGACCATGCTGCGGCTGGCGGAGACGCGCGACACCGTGCGCGTGGTGGCGGACCAGCACGGCGCGCCGACCTATGCGCCTGATATCGCGGACTGCGTTGTAATAGTAGCGCTCGCCGCTTTTGCTGCACTGGAAAGTGAAGCCTGGCGCGGCACCTACCACGTGACGGCGGCCGGCGAGACGAACTGGGCGGGGTTTGCCGAAGCGATCTTTGCGGCCTCTGCGGCACGCGGCGGCCCGACCGCGCGGGTCGAACCGATTAGCACGGCCGATTATCCGACGCCCGCCCGCCGACCGAGGAACTCGCGCCTCAGTAATGGGAAATTCTGCACCACCTTCGCCCACACGCTGCCGGACTGGCGTGACAGGGTGCAGATGTGTGTAGCGGGGGCGATCTTGAACGAGAATCGCTGATTTATCATCGCCTGGGAGCGTTCATGAGTCTTACGCCGCTAGTTTCGATCATAATACCTGTGAAAAATGGGATGCCACATTTCAAGCGCGTCATCGAGATGGTTTCTATTCAGCGCTTTGAAGGCAAATATGAGGTGATCGTAATCGACTCGGGTTCCAGCGATGGATCGAAGGACGTTGTTCCGAGGAATGATGACCGTTTCCGACTAATCGAGATTGAGCCATCCTCGTTTGGACACGGGAGGACGAGAAACCTGGGTGCACACGAAGCGAGAGGTCAGTTCTGCGCGTTCCTCACTCATGACGCCGCGCCGGCGGACACTGAATGGCTCTCGGCGCTAGTTGCTCCCCTCCTGGAGGACGACCATGTGGCCGGAGTTTTCAGCCGACATGTAGCCTATGACGGCACGTCGCCGTTTACTGCTTGGGAAATCGACAAGCACTTTGAGCACTTGAAGAATTGGCCAAAGGTATGGATCTCTGACGCGAGAGAATATTGTAGAGACATTGGCCTTAGGCAGGTTTATCACTTCTACTCTGACAATTCTTCATGCCTTCGTCGTTCTGTATGGAAAGACCATCCCTATCCTGATGTTGAATTTGCTGAGGATCAGACTTGGGCAAAAATAGTTGTCGAAGCCGGTTATAAAAAGGCGTTTGCGTGGGATTCGGTTGTGTATCACTCTCACGAGTATTCCATCTGGGAAACCGTTCAGCGAAGCTATGATGAAGCACTAGCATTCAAAAGGCTTTTTGGTTACGTGCTCTGCCCTTCAAAGGCGCACATAATTCAGTCGAGTTTGCGGACGAGCCTTCGCGATATTGGCTTGGCATCAGCGAACGGTTGGATTTTTTCCCACCCCATCGCAACTCTCAGGCGGCCGTTTGTCAACTTTGCCAAGAACCTCGGCTATTACCTGGCAGCATCCGGAAAGGCCCGTTCTCAAACATTCGCCATGGCTCTGTCTCGCGATCGGCAACTCTACATTAAATAGGGATATGCAAGTGTTAAGTAGAAATCTCGCGACCTTCGTTCGCGCCGTCAATCGGGACGGGTGGCGGGTAGCCACTCAAAAGGCCGTTTCGCGACTAGCAGCTGAGATGCCGTACCCTGCGCATAGGAAAAGCGATGCAATAGGGTCACTAGAATTCATATTGGGCGAGGAGCAAGGATTTGGCCTCAAGCTCACCGATGAGAATGTTCCATACGGCTCGATGACCTGGCTCATGCCTGATTTCACCGCTTCGTCCGGGGGGCATATTAATATCGCACGGATGATACGGCTTCTAAAGGAGCGCGGTTTTCCTTTTCAGCATGTCGTAATCATGGAGCCACACCGCTGGCGGTCGGACGAAGAGGCACAAGCAGCGTTCAACGCGGCTTTCGGCGACTGTGGAATTAGCCTTTCTCTCGGTGTCCGCTCTATCGAGCCTTGTCAATTCCTGGTGGCGACGGGGTGGCAGACAGCGTATTGGGTTGCGAAATACCGCGACGCAATTCATCATATCTATTTCGTCCAGGATTTTGAACCAGCTTTTTTCTCCAGTGGAAGCTGGTCAGCGATTGCGGAGGGGACATACAAGCTCGGCCTAACGGCCGTCACAGCTGGGTCATGGTTGGCGGAGAAGCTTAACCGCGAGTATGGCATGCGGACCTTCCCCTTCTCCTTCTCGTACGAACATGATATTTACAAGCCATACCCTAAGCGTTCAAGCGACACAAAACACATATTCTTCTATGCGCGCCCTGAGACGCCAAGGCGATGCTTTGAACTGGGCATTATGTCACTAAGTCGAGTATGCCGTTCTCGTCCCAATGTGGCCGCTATACTATCTGGCGGCGAGCTGCGTGACTATCATATACCTTTTCATCATCTCAATACCGGTTCTCTCGCGATCGCCGAACTGCCGGATCTGTATTCACAGTGCGATGTCGCACTAGTCATTTCGGCATCAAATCTCTCATTATTGCCGATGGAAGTTGCGGCATGCGGCTGCCCACTGGTGATCAACCGCGGCCCACATTCGGAGTGGCTCTTCTCAGAAGAAGAGGCTTTTTATTGCGACCTGAATCCGGACTCGATCGTCTCCTCGCTGAACGAGGTTCTCGATCGCCCTGAAGAAGCGTCCTTGAGAGCGAATGCTGCTATGCAGCGTGCCCAACAGAGCAGTTGGGGCCATGAAGCAGACAAGGTGGCCAGCTTTTTGCGAACTCTGTAAGGAGAGAATCAGTGATTGGCATCTTCGGCGGAACAGGATTTATTGGCCGCAACTTAGTGGAATTTCTTACAGCCAAAGGCAATACTGTCCGCAGTTTTGGTAGACGAGCCTCCTCCCTAAAGGAGAACGACACTGTTCACATCGATTTCAGCGACCCCCTTTCGTACTCTAATTATCTGAATGAACTTGATACAGTCATACTGCTAGTTAGCGCTTCTGTCCCATCGACGTTTCCAAATAATATTGCGAAAGAAGTTGAAGAGAACGTCCTTCCTTATGCCAGATTTCTAAAAGCCCTTGAAGGGAAGCCGGTTCAACATCTCGTGTATTTGTCCTCGGGAGGAGCGGTCTACGGAAGTCCTCATACTGTTCCCGTGAACGAAACGCATCCAAGAAATCCTATTAGCGCCTACGGCTGCGCCAAGTTGATGATTGAAGAGGCCATCAGAACTTGGTCGCTTCGCTCACGGTGGAGTTACACTATCCTTCGCCCATCAAATCCGATTGGGAAGTATCAGGCCGTGGATCGGGGGCAAGGACTGGTCGCCGCCGCTGTGCAAGCCGCCATCACGGGATCTTCTATGGAGATTTGGGGGAGCGGCGATACGCTTCGCGACTATTTGCATGTTCTGGATCTATGCCATGCTATCGAATTAGCAACGAGTATTGGTCGCGGAAAGAATGAAATATACAATGTGTGCATGGGATCTTCTGTTAGCATAAACCAGGTAATTGATTTATGCGAAAAGGCACTGAAAAAAAGAATAAATGTTATATACACCGAGCAAAAGAGCTACTTGGTCAAAAATATTGTAATGGACTGCTCAAGAATCAGGAGTGACCTTAATTGGCACACATCCTTTACAGTTAGGGATGGGATAGACGATTTTGTGTCGTACTGTATTGACTTGAATAGCAATATGGCGCTGTCAACGCGACCTGATGCGTGAATCAGATTCCAGTACAGTTCGCCTCCGATCACGGCCTTCAGGCGGTACCTTCGCCTTTGCCCGTCGGCTGCCCTGCGATCGGAGCCGGCCTTTCTATATCCGGCAAAATGTCGTGCGACCTTGGGGATCGCCCCTCAAGTCGGCCATAGCAGAGATAGTGCAAGAGCGGCTTTGTGCCGCTCATGGCGATGTCGGGATATTGTTCACGATAGAACTGGGGGTCAAAATGCACGGACGGTGCGAGACCTGCTGCCTCGCCAATCGTTAGATAGTGGTTTGCGCTGGCTTCGGCGTTGCCCGGGGCGATTCCGGCCCTTTCCGCATAGCCATTGGGGTCGAACAGGCCGCTGCCGAGAATAAGCCGGATAGCCTTCGCATCACTACCAGGCTGCGCTTGGGATTCGTAGCCTTCGACTATACTTCGGACATCCCACAACTGCTCAAGATGGATCTGTAATTCACGCTGGCGACGCTGTATATGCGCAAGCTCGACTTCCACATTCTCCTTTCGTTGCACCCATTCCATGAAACTCTGTAGGTAATATTCGTCTATCAGCGCGTTGCCAAGTCGCTCAAAATAGGATCGAGGCGTGAGGCCGGAAATGTCGTTCTCGTTGCGCAATAGGGCCGACAGCAGTTCTGGAACCCCCTCCGTACCTGTCTGAACGACCCCAAGTCCGTGCGAGTGGAAGAACTCAAAAGAAGGATAACGCTGCGCAAGCTCAGTAAACAGCCTGTAGACGCCGAAGTCTCGCTCACGCACCGCAGTGTCATGGAAGAGCATGACGCCGCGCTTGCTCATCTTGGGGAGCCAACTGTCGAAATCATGCCGCACGGCCTCATAGGTATGAAGACCATCCATGTGCAATAGGTCGATCGAGGCGTCCTCGAAGCGGGTGAGCGCCTGGTCGAATGTCATCCGGAGGAGCGCGGATGGGAGTCCGTAGCGCGTATCGACATAGCGCCTGAGATCGTTAAAGACATCTTCCCCGTAAAGTCCGGCCTGTTCGTCGCCATGCCAGTGGTCGACGGCAAAATACTCGCCAGCTACTGAAAGTGCATCAGCCGCCTGCAGGAAGGCGCAGAACGAGTTTCCGCTATGCGTCCCAAGCTCCACGAATCGACGGGGCCGCATGACGTCAACGATCCAGAACGCGAAGGGGATGTGCCCCACCCATGGCGGCGGAGATGTGAGCCGCTCAGGCCGCATGAGGGTGATCGGGCGTGCGTAAGCTTGGCTACTCATAGCGTGATGTTCCTCGATCAGTTGCGACCGCGCATTAGCAGCTCGCTATGCGTTTGTGGCGTCGGCCGAGGCGCCGGTTACGATGGATATGTCGTTCATCGGAATGCCGATCAGCCCGCTGATACCGTATCTGAGATGGCTGCCCTCACACCGGAAAATCAACGCTTCGTCAACCCAATGATGCTGGACGTGATCTGCCTGCGTCCCCTCGGCAAGCGCAGCCGCAATCGTATAGTCACCTGCTGGCAGATAAGGCATCTGGAATGTGAAAAGCGCGCGGAACTCCTCGTTCTCCTGAACGATCGTGCTGCGATCCGCGTAGGTCAAGTAGGTATTGTCCCCGAAGAGGTTCTGGCCCAACCTGTCCCTGAGCAAAAAACCCACGATCGGGCGGCTAATGGCGGAGGTAGCGCGACAGGTGATCTCTATCGTAACGTCCTCGCCGCCTTCGATCACCGGCATCTCGCCGCCGTCCTGCCCGAGAATGCGAACATTGGTGATGGAGCCGCCGCGGGCGCCGAAAGAGGGAGCGTTGGGATCGAACTCGAAGACCTCTATGAGATTGCGCTTGTCGGAATTCCGGATCAGTTCATGGCGGAAATCTTGCTTCCGGCGCGCCACGGGGGCCATCCGGCGCCGGCCGGAGATCTGGAAGCTGTCGCCGTCGTCGTCGCCATAGAGGGTCGAGTGATAGGCGAGCGACACATCCTTGGGGTCGCCCTCAGCCCGCACCTGGCCCTTGTGCATCCAGATCGCGCGGTCGCAAAGATTGTTGACCGCGGCCGTGTCGTGAGAGACGAAGAGCAGCGTTCCGTTCTCCTTGAACTTGCGGATGAAGCGCATGCATTTCTGCGTGAAGGCGGCGTCGCCCACGGCGAGAATCTCGTCCACGATGAGGATGTCCGCATCCACATGGGCGGCCACCGCGAAGGCTAGGCGCGCATACATGCCCGAGGAATAGGTCTTCACCGGCTGGTTGATAAACTCTCCTATGCCGGCGAACTCCAGGATCCTGTCGTAGCGCTCGTCCACCTGCCGGGGCGTAAGGCCGAGGATGCTCGCCGCCAGTCGGACGTTCTCGCGCCCGGTGAACTCCGGGTTGAAGCCGGCGCCGAGCTCGAGCAGCGGGGCCACCCGTCCTTGGATGGATAGCGTCCCGGCATTGGGCCGGAGCGTGCCCGCGATCATCTGCAGGAGGGTCGACTTGCCCGATCCGTTGCGCCCGATGATGCCGACCGCCTCGCCGCGCCTTATCGTCAGGTCGACGTTCTGCACCGCCCAGTATTCCTGGTAGTACTTCCGCCGGCGCAGGATCATCTGCTTCAGCCGGTCCTGCGGCTTGGCGTAGATCAGGTAGGCCTTGCCCAGGCCTTGCGCTTCGATCACCGCTTCAGACGACATCTGCGAAGGCCTTTTCCGTACGCATAAACCAGTAGACCCCAGCGATCAGGACCAACAGCGAGAACATGAGCGTCGCGCTCCATTCCAGGAGGTCCGGCAGGCGCCCCCAGAAAATCACGTCCCGCGCATAGGTGACGGCCGGCGTCACCGGATTGAGGTAGAGCAGCCAGCGGTAATCTTCCGGAAGGTTCTCCGGCGAGTAAAACACTGACGACAGGAAAAGCATCGCCGTCGTCAGCGGCGGCATTATATGCCTGAGGTCGCGCAGGAACACGCCAAGGGAAGACAGGAAATAGACGGCCCCGAGCACGAACAGCATCAGCGGCAACAGGGTGAGCGGAAGCAGCACGATCGTGACCGGGGGCAGGCCATAGATGACCGCGAACACGACGAGGAAGACAGCAAAGGAAATCGCCGCCGTCACGAGCGCGCTGATCAGTGCCACGAGGGGAAGTATCTCGAGAGGAAACACGACCTTCTTAACATAGGCGACGTTTTCCATTACCAGCCCGGGCGCCCTATTCAGCGGGTCGGCAAGGATGCCGAAGACGATCAGGCCGGAAAAGAGAATTATCGGAAAGGAATATTCGCTCGCCATCGCCGCGCCTTCCGGCCTAGCCCAGCGTGACTGGAAGATGGTGCCGAAGACCAGGCTAAAGACCCCCAGCATGAAGAGCGGCACGATGACCGCCCAGAACAAGCCCAGGAAGGAGCCACGGAACCGAGCCTCTATCTCGCGCTGTGTGAGACGCCAAACGAGATTTCTGTGGCTCCATATGTCGGTGAGAAATGCCAGCATTGCGATCCATCTGAGTGCGAAGCAGCTTATTGCATCCGCGTATGTAAAAATAAAGGGGGTGCGGCAGTTCCCAATCGGGATATATGACCGCAGGTTTATTCTGTTCATCGTAGGGCACGATGGCAATACGGTGGCCTGAATCTCTGTCGTTCAGCTGATGCTGGCTGCAGATCTCGGCGTCGCGGCGGCAATCCGCCGCTAGCCGCCATTGGTCGTCCAGGTTCCACAGCCAGCAAAAGGTATGCCCCTCATAGGTCTCCCCGTGTTATCCTTTACGATGAGCCGTCCCGAGGTGGTTCCTATACCAAGCCAAGACCGAAGGGCACTACGACAGACCACTGCGCGCGCTCATGGAGATGGACGCTGCCGCCGACGCCGCATGTTGCGAGAAGTCGCCGCTGCGTAGGGCCCTTCGCGGTCGGCCACTACAGGTCTTCGACGCCGAAGTAGCGCATTCTTATCTCTGCAAGCGTTCCGTCTTCGACCAAATCGAGAATGTGCAGCGTCACCGGTCGTCTCAGCTCACTCTCAAGCGGAAAGGCGAATCCGTATTTGTCAGGATGAAAAATGCTGCCGACCACTGCCACTTCCCGACCAGGATAAGAATGCGCGTAATGTTCCAGCACAGGGGCATCACCCACGATGGCATCCACCCGTCCCGCACGCATGGCCTCCACGGCTTCGTCTATCCCGGGATAGCTGCGTGTCGCGATCCCGAGTTCGGATATATAATCTTCCGAAACACTGCCCTCGAATACCGCGACCGTCTTGCCCGGAAGATCCGCCAAGGAGGTGATGCCCTGCGTGAGGGATATCGTCGTCATGATGCTCGTTACCGAAGAGGTGATGTAGGCGATGACACCGACGCCTATGAGGAGCCAGAGAGCCTGCCAGATTCGCCCGATCCAGCCGAACAGATTCTTACGCGAAGTCTTGCCGGAGGTTGCTATAGACATAACGTTGTAGAAGCTCTCCGCGACGCCCTCGCGCCAGCGTTTCGGAAAGGCCGGATCGAACTTCCGGTCGAAAATGGTGAAGCCAATGGTCGCGAGAACGATCACGAACAAAAGCCAGGCATAGGCGCGCAGATGGCCGGCGTCCCTTAGTCCGTCGATGACGCCCCAGAAACCGCCCCTACCGCCCCTGTCAGGCACCATGATCCTCAGTCCGGCATCATACCAGGGCTGGGTAAAGGACACGACCTCCGCACGGTCGCGCGTGATCGTCAGGTTGGTGACGGCGGCGTCGATCTCGCCATCCCTCGTCGCCCGCACGAGATCATGGAAGGACGAATAGCGGACATACCGGTAGTCCCGCCCCAATCGCTGCGCAACCGTCTCCCACAATTCGATCGCCATTCCGGAGTAGCTGCCGTCCTCCCCTTGCTCGACAAAGGGTGCGCTGACATATACCCCGACATTGAGGGCGCCATTGTCGGCTTGTGCGAACGCTGCCTGCGGCGCGAGAACGTGGACCGCCATGCCGACCAATACGAGGGCGCGCATGAGCGCCGTTGCGAGTGAAGCCAGGCAGACCTCAATTGCAGCGTTCGCAACGAGACAGCGGTGCAACATTCCTCTCCATTTCCAATGACCGCGCGACGGAAAAGGCTAGGTCAGGTCGCCGTTTGACGGAAAGAGTGAACCGGCCCCGCCATCTTATATTAGGTAGCTCCGGGCGGAAAACCGGTTTCCGCTTTTGCTGGCATTGCTCCAATCTGGCGATCCCCCTATCGCCGGAATCCTTTGGCTTGCATGCAGGAATTGACGAGTTCGGCTTCGTCCATGCCCTGGATGATCCCGTCGCCGATGGCATCGCCAATTGCATCGCCCCAGGTCCTCGGGTGATGATTGTTCGCTCCGATCCCGATTGTTGCCGCTTCTGCCTGGTATTTGCATTCGGCGAGCGCCTGGTCGACATCCGAACGGGGGGTGTCGTCCCTGACCCACGATCGGTCATCGCTCGCGCAGCCGGCCATCATCAGCCAAAACGCCAAAAAAGGGATAAGCCTCAGAAAGATCATCGTTCATCTCCCGTAATTGCCTCGGCGAAACATTTGGCTAAGCCCGCCGACGCTCCAAGATTCTTTGCCCAGCTACCAGCTCCGGGCGTTCGGACGGCTCCAATCAGCCACGCCATACGTCGCGAAAACGCTTCGTTCCCCCCGGTCGTCTGGAGGAGCATGACTCCGGCTCATCGTGGCATTCCCGCTCTGCGGAGAATGCGATCGCGGCGCAGCGCGCTTGGCGTTGTGAATTTGTGCCGCCGCATGGAGGCCGTCAGGTGGCTGTGATTTGCAAACCCGGTGATGTCGGCGATCCGCGGCAGGGGCAGATCCGTCGTGATCACAAGGCGCTCGGCTAGTTGCAGGCGGGTAGCGAGGATGAATTGATGTGGCGATTGGCCGGCCGTCTGCTTGAAAGCGCGCATGAAATGGCTCGGAGATAAACCGGCAAGCAAGGCCAACCGTTCGATCGACAATTGTTCACCGATATGGGCCCTGATGTAATCCTGGACATCCCGCCAGATCTTGGGCGGAAGTCCTCCCTGGTAGCGGGATGCGGGACAATCCTGAAGAGTCGTATAGTTGCGCAAAAGATAGGTGGAGAAGACCGTAAGCAGGGAATCCATATGGAGAGGATTTAGCGACTTCCCCTTCTGAAATTCTTCCCGGACCAACTGGGCGAGCAGAAGCGCCTTGTTGTCGACATGCCCGGTCGGCGGAGGGCGGAACTCAAAATCGTTCCGTTCGAACTCCAAATCTGCCAGCTTGTTGAGTTGTTCGGGCGCCAAGGCCAATAGCAGGTTTTCTTTTGGCACCGTCCAGCGCGCAAAAAGCTCGGCGTTGCAAGGAACGATCTCGAGTGTGCCAACCGGAGCCAGAAACGGTGATCTTCTGTCCGAGTTGAGTGCCACCTCCCGTCCGGGTTGTGGTGTGAGCATCACCAGCGCCATGTGTGAGGGTGCGTTGAAGGCGATTGAATTGGGGCCCGTCAGGGTACGCGTAACGGATCCGCTTGTCGTCTCGAACTTGGGTCCCCATTCGTCAGGAACGCTGCTCAGTAGGCTGCCAATAGATTGAGTCACCCCCGCCCCCGATTGCGCCTCAGCGAGACGGCACAGTTCAAAGCCTGCTGCGGCAAATTCCGTTCAAGGCAATGTTCGACAGTCCGCTGCGGTGCACGATCTTCCAAAAAGCCTTCAAAGCGCAATAAACCTTGAGTATTTCTGCCTATGAATGACTAATAAACCGTTATCAATTTAGTAATTCAATAAACATTACATAGTGTTTTATGTAGTGATTTATACTCCTTAGATTTCTATTGAAGGCCTCTGTCAAAAGATTGTCATTTGTCAAATACCCGCTACTTTTTATATCTCATTCGGTGAAACGTTAGGCTTTCTGTGCTTCATCCTATGCGTGGGCATGTCCGGCTATGTTTCTCTGTGAACCGATGTCTTACGGACAAGCGATGAGCCGTTCGGGGCGCGACACGAACCGACAGGTGAGGGAATGATCAAACGAAATGTAATTGGTTTCGCTGGCGCGGCCATGCTGTTGGCGGGCTGCCAAGCCAGTCCAGACCCACAAGTCCAGGCGCGCAATCACGAGTTCGGATGCATCGCCGGCACCGTTGGCGGCGCTGTTGTTGGCGCACTGATAGGCAGCACAATCGGTGGTGGCGCTGGTACTGTACTGGCCGAAGCGGCCGGAATCGGCGGCGGCGGTTATCTCGGTAATCGTTTGGCATGCCGCTAGAAGAAGGAGCACGCACGATGCGAAAGACAGTTCTTGCCGCCGCAATCGCCCTCCTGACCGGAGCCGGTCTGGCCGCGGCACAACAGGCCCCGGCAATGCATGAAGCCCATCTCAACCAGTTCGACACGAACAATGACGGAGGCGTCAGCAAGGAAGAGTACCGTGTCTTCATGACTGGAAGCTTCGCCCGACTCGACGGCAACGGTGATGGTGTTCTCAGCCAAACGGAGACAGCGGAGGTGCTCACACCGCAGCAGTTCGCCGCAATCGACGCCAATGGCGATGGTCATGCGAGCCGTGACGAGTTCCTCGATCAGGTCATGCGCGATTTCGCAGCGGCCGACCGTGGCGGCGACGGGCATTTGAAGTAACCACTGGCGGGTGCTTCTGCCGCCTTTGACACGGGCGGCAGGCACGTTCTCAATGGAGGGCAATCGATGAAAACCGCGATGTTGGCTGCTGCCATCCTTTTGGCCATGCCGACCTTGGCTTTTGCTCAAGCGAATATGAGCGAGTGCGTCGAGGCCGAGGATCAGGCCGCGATGAGCGAGTGCGCCGGTGCCGTCTTCGAAGAATCCGACAAGGAGCTCAACAAGCTTTACAAGCAAATCGAACTCCGACTGTCCGACGATCCAGATACCAAGAAGCTTCTCGTTCAAGCGCAGCGCGATTGGGTTAAGTTCCGCGACGCGGAATGCAGCTTCCAAACCGCAGGAGCGGCCGGCGGAAGCATAGTTCCCGCGCTCGATGCGATGTGCATGGATGACCTGACGCAATCGCGTATCAAAGACTTCGAGGGTTACCTGAATTGCGAGGAAGGCGATCTGAGCTGCCCCGTTCCGGCCGCGGACTGACATTCGCGCAACTGACGCCGTGCGGCCGCTGAACGCCGCGCACTGCCGCAATGGCGCGGCTTACATAGGCGGTGTCCCTGATGCATCGTCAGGTCATTGTGCCGCGAACAAGAAAAGCCTTTGAGGCGCTCGCTATCCTGGAGCCGGGATTCAAGCATGTCCAGACACCGTCTCAAGAGGCTGTTTCATGAGGGTCGGCGCCTGAATGCTGTCATGTTAGCCAGCCAATCAGTCACATCTCAACTCGATCGAGTGCAATGAGCTATCCAAGTGGCATTCTGCGCCTTGTCATGGCGCTCTGCGTCATAGTCCTCCCGCCGGGCGCTTTTGCGCAGGAAACCGGCGCCTCCTTTTTTCCATCCGAGAGCACGCGCGGCATCGAAGCCATTCTCGATCAGCTCACTGAACGTGCTGAAGAAGATTTCCAACCTCTGGAGGATATTCTAGAGCCTGCGAATACGAACAGCCCTCGTGACACGATCATCAGCTTCCTCAAACGGACCCAGCGCTATTACGACCTCCTGCGACAGGACGCATACACAGCCGAGGACGACGCCGAGCTTCAGCATCTGTATGATGAGATGCAGTGGTTTTTCGATCTCAGGAACGTGGCACCCTCACTGCGTCAGGACGTGGCCGTAAATTCCGCGGTCTATCTTCGTGAAATCATCGACCGGATCGGTCTGCCCCCCGTTTCGGAGATCCCAGACCGAACACAGATGATCGCCGCCATTAATGAGGGCTATCCGCCCGCTTGGAAGATCGGCAACACTCCGCTTGTCATCACGCGCATCGACGATGGTCCAAACCAGGGAAAATATCTGTTCAGTGAGGAAACTCTGGAAACGGTCGAAGATCTATTCTGGCAGCTCAAATCGTTTCCGTATCGCAGTACGTCTGCAGAAGGCTTCTACGAGGCGTCGTTTCTGACGCCGCGCCCAACCCTCCAGGCATGGTCGGACAGCCTGCCCGCCTGGATGCATCACGGCATACTGGGGCAGACCCTGTGGCAATGGATCGCCATGGCTTTGCTTTTTGCCCTGGCGTTCCTTTCGATTTGGCTCCTGTCGTCGGTTCTGAAACGGTTGACACGGAACGTCACACCCCTCGCCCGCGACTCGGCGCTTCTGCTTGTTCCACTATTCGCGGTGTTCATCAGCTATGTTCTCTATGACCTGATCGGCGACAAGATCTTTGTCACGGGCCTGGTTTTTCAGACTGCCGTCTACATCCTCTACGGCATAGCTCTGGTCGCGGGGGTCGTCTTCATCTACTCGCTCGGAACCGTGCTGATCGAACTGGTGGCCTCTACCGAGCGTGCCAAACGAAGTCCATCCGGCTTCCATCTGGCAACCCTCGGCATCCGCGTCGCAAGCATCATTGCGATCATGGCCTTCCTGCTCCAAGGGATGCACCTCTTGGGCTTTTCGCTGGCCACCATTCTTGCCGGTGCCGGTGTGACGGGCCTCGCCGTTGCGCTGGCTGCGCAGAATACTCTCCGCAACGTTTTCGGCAGCCTCATGCTGCTCCTGGACAAGCCATTCGAGGTTGGCCAGCGCGTGAAGCTTCGCGGCTATGAAGGCGTCGTGGAGGACATCGGAATGCGCTCGACGCGGCTGCGTCTCTCCTCGGGCCACGTCGTCAGCATCCCCAACGAGAACGTCGCAGGGATGGATATTGAAAATGTCGACATGCGCCCCTTCATCCAGCGTACGATCAACCTTCCTCTGCCCTTTGATGCGTCTGCGGAGAAGATTGAGCGCGCTGTGACGATCCTGCAGGAGATTGTGGCCGTGCCCGATACCAGCAGGGCGAAGACGGACGATCGGCGACCACAGAGGATGGAATCACACGGCGACCAAGAAGCGGAAGAACGGCACGCGAATGAAGCGATCAATCATCCCGATCGCCCGCCCCGTGTCGTGTTTAATGAGATCAACTCCGACAAACTCAACATAGCCGTCATGTACTGGTACAGCCCGCCCGACCACTGGGCCTATCTGGAGCACTGCCAGATGATCAACCAGGAGATCATTCGCCGCTTTCGCGAAGAAGGCCTATAGCTCGACTTATATCATGCACGCGAAGGGCAGGTTTGAGGCACATAAAGCCCGCCTGGCGCCGGATTTGCTTGGTCCGAATTCTTCGAAGAGAGCCGTGGACAACTCCCTCGTGCTCCCACTGGAGCCCCTGTGGACAGGGCACAGCGCGGGACCGCCTCTGCCAGGTTTTACCAGGATCTATCCGAGTGGTGCTTGTAGTGGTGGTGTGGTGGTGGTCGCTACGGCAGGTCGACACCTGTATCCGACGGACCTAGTCATGCCGTTGCTGGCTTGCATTCGAGCAGTTGCTTGAGGAATGAGGATTAACCTTTTTTCGTGTTTTGCCTGCTACATCTGCGCCTATGGAACCCAATGCCGCCCGCGCAACGATGGAATTAGCCGATGACGGCCGACCGGCCGCGACGACGTCAGCAACGGCGATGCGAGTGACACGCATCGCCGTCGAACGCGCATTTGATTTCGCCGGACCGGAGTATCATGAGCTTTTCGGCCGTTCGGACGCGACGGCGTTCCAGCATCCGCTATGGCTCGACCGGCTCTACTTCCACCTGGCGCCCGTGCGTGGCGCCGAGAAACTGGTGGTGACAGGCCGAACAGCAACTGGCCAGTTGCTCTTTGTCCTGCCGATGATCCGGCGAAGAAAGTGGGGCATCACTCTAGTGGAGGCGGCGGATCTTGGTGTCAGCGACTATGCCGCACCGGTCGTGGATCGCTCCTGGCAGCCGTCAGACGACCTGGTGCGATCGGTAAGGGAACGACTGCCTTCCTTCGATCTCCTGCGCGTCAGGCCCGTGCGGGCAGAAGCGGTCAACCGGTGGCAGGCTTTTTTCCCCGCACAAGCTGTGCAGCAGGATTTTGGCGCTCACGCGGTCGGCCTCTTCGCGCCGTACGCCGAATGGCGAAAGCAGGTGCTGACACCAAGTTTCACAAAGTACCTCGACCGCAAGAAAAAGCGTCTGTTCAGGAGCGGAGGCGCTGAACTCCGCCTGCTCCTGAAGCCCGCCGAGATCGCGGCGGCATTCAGCGCCATCCAGTCTTTGCGCGCCGGCCGCTTCGAGGGCGATGTCATCCAGCAAAACTTCGTTCGCGACTTCTATGCCGATATTGCCGCCCGCGGCGTTGCCACGGAGCTGGCGCGAACATACGCGCTGACGCTTGACAGCGAACCGATCGGCTATGTCTTCGGCCTGACCCATGCCGGCCGCTTCCATTACCTGCTGATAGGCTGCGATTACCGGGCTCATGGCCGCCATTCACCGGGGCTGCTGATGTATGACCTCATAATGGAGGATTGGCTCTCCTCCGGTGGCGACTGCTTCGATTTCACCATCGGCGATGAACCTTTCAAGGCTGATTTCGGCACACAGCAGACCGCGATCTATGCGCTCTCATGTTGCGCGACGCCGGTCGGAAAACTCGCGCTGGCTGCTTTCAACTTGCGCAAGCGTCTGACGCGGCCAAAGGCGGCCGAGGACCATAAAACAAGCTAGACATTGTGAAATGGCCGGGGGGCCCAATGAGCAAACGTCCTGAATTCCTTGAGAACTCGATGATCATCGGCGCGCATCCAGATGATGAGTTGCTCTGGTTCAACTCGATCCTTCGCCATGCCGATGAGGTCGTCATCGTATTCAAGGATTTCTGGGCCCAGCCGCATATTGGCGCGGCAAGGGCGGCGGCGATCGCCGACTATCCACGCGATCGGGTCACCTGCCTGGACATCGCTGAATCGGGTGCCCACGGCTGCGCGGACTGGTCCAACCCCGAGGAGAGCGAGTTCGGCTTGACGCTCGGGCTTGAGGCAAACCGGCGTGAGTTGACGCGGTTTGCGAGAATATCGCTCTCGAAGGTCGCGGCCTATCCCCCTGGAAATATCGCAACCGCCAGCGTTGCGCGCGCATACAGCGCCAATTTCAAGCTCATCGGCGAAGCTCTCAGGCCCCGCCTCTCGCGTCAGATGAATGTGTTTACGCACAACCCGTGGGGCGAGTATGGGCACGAGGAGCATGTCCAGGTCTTCCGTGTCCTGCAGCGGTTGCGCGAAGAGATCGGCTTCAAGCTGTGGATGTCGAACTACTGCACCAACCGGGCCCTTCCGCTTGCCATGCGCTATTTCGAAAGCTGTCCCGGCAGCCATCTGCGGCTCGAAACCGATAAACCCTTCGCGGATGAAGTCGCCGCCACATACAAGAAGCATGGGTGCTGGACCTGGGCCGACGATTGGGCATGGTTCGACGACGAATGTTTCATGGAAGCGCCTCGTGAGGGTGCCGATAGTGCATCGCATCAGCACCTTTTCCCGCTCAATTTTTTTACCATCGACGACACCCGCTCGCGTAAATGGGTGCCGCTGGCGCTGTCGGTTTCAGTAGCCTCCGCGGCCATCGGCGTCGCCATTTCCGAGACCATCTGAGACATCCGCTTCGTTCATTGCCATCGGGTGGCCGCTACCATCGCCGAAGGGATCTCGCAGGGCGAGATGCCGCGCATCATGGAAACCAGCCACCATCGCAAGGTGGCGGAACTTGAACGCAGCGAGACAGGGCGGCTCGAAGAGCTATATCGAGATGCAGTTCGAGCAGTTGCCTGAGCTAATCGCCATGTTCAATAACTATTCGCAGAAAGGCGGCGAACTCGCCGCATTCGCGGAAGAGACCCTGCCGATGCTGCGGGAGCAGTTCGCCAGGGTCCATGACCTGGCGGACAACGCTGGAATAAAGGCCGAGGCAGGCTAAGCCGTTTAACCAAAGGGCAAGTTCCTAGAGGGGAACCGTCAAAGTTGCTGTGCCTGCTGTGCGGCCACTTCATTGGATCCGCCGACATAGTTCCTCGGACTTCCCTTGCGGGCCGCAGCCCTACCCGGAGCGCTCCTCGAACAGCGGGAGCGAACTCCCGTACCTGATGCCGGCCGAGTAGTGGGTGGAGGGGACGGCAGTGTGCGACCGGTGATTGCCCACGCCGCCCCCTCACGGTCAGGGCGATGTCCAATAGGGATCGACGCCCCAGAACTCATATAGCTGCTCAAGGTCAGAACGGCTGACAAAGGCGGTCAGCGTGTTCCCAGCCAAGCTGGGCAGTTCCTCGATTTCAGCGGCGGTGCGCTCGACCGAGTACTGCGCGCCTTCTGCATTCCAATTGAGTGCCATCGGCGGGACCGGCAAGTAGCTCTGATCGGAGCCGAGAAAGCCGCCGGTCGAGATCGTGACGTAGGGCACTTTGCCCTGGTCCATGTCCACCATGATCTCGGTGATTTCTCCAATCTCCACCCCGTCGCTGGTAACGACGGAACTGCCCTCGATCTGATTTCTCACTTGCGTCGCGGGTGGGCTGACGGTGCCGGCAAGTTCGCGCCCGATCACAAGCATCGTGGTGTCCTCGGCAGCCGGGGCTTCAATCTCGACCCCATAAGTATCGGCCGCCTCTGCGGCAAATACCGGAGAGGTGAGGCGAAAGATATCCTCGATATCAAAGCGCCATGCATCCTCCACGCGCTCGGCGGGAATGTTGAGCTGGAGCTCTCCATCCTTCCAGTCGTCGAGATCGTCCGCATTCAACGCTTCCCACGGAACGGCCGCGAACTGACCCGCCTGGCCGACGCTCGTCAAAGCGTAGATCAAATCTCCATCGGCCACATCGATCAGCAGGAATTTCACGGTGCCCGCACGTTCGCGTTCACCAACCAGATCTTCCCCAATGATCGCACGTGAGGGCGTTACCCAGACAAAACGTTCCTCAACTCCCCGTACAGTATCGGCCGTCTGATCCTGCTGGGCATAGGCTCCGCTCAGCATCGCAGCCGTGCAGCCGAGGAGCGAGATCATAAGAGTTCGTTTCATGGCAGGCCTCCCTTCGTCAATGTGTTGCCCGCCGCAACGAAAGGACAGCTTCCTCGGCGGGCTCTTTGCGTTTGTGCCATCCTTAAGCTCAGCGAACGCACAAATGTTCCCACCCGCCGAGCGGCCGGCTGGCCGACACCAGCGGGCGCGGGAGCCGCTAAGCAGTCTGCGGTAATCGCTCTCAGCGGCTGGGGAGCACGGCGAAATCGCCACGCCCGATCCCAACGGCGTGCAAGCGCGATGCCTATGTCGGCGAGAATTGCGGACCTGCGGGACAATGCGGACCACCATGCCGGCCACGCGAGCACGACTGACCATCGCGGCGGCCGAAGCGGCCGGTGAGATGGGAGAATCTCCGGATGGAATCCTTCGGACGACGGAACAACGCGGCAGCTCGCCTGTTCCGTTGCGTACACGAGGGATGACGGAAAGTAACGAAAGGAGATTCACATGAAGGCGTTGAAGACTTCAACAGCGGCGGCCCTGATATTCGCTCTGGCGCCCGCGGCGGCCTTGGCGGCAGCGCAATATACCTTCAGCGATATCGATGCGGACGGCAATCTGGAACTGTCGGAAGCGGAGTTCGAACAGGTCAGCCGTGGTGCCTTCCAAGCTTGGGACCAGAACGCCGACCAGCGCATTACAGAAGACGAGCTCTATGGCGGCCTCTTCGCCGCCTGGGATACCGATGCCGATGGCGACCTTGGCGAAGAGGAATACCGAAACGGCTATACGGCCTGGTTCGGCGATGATGTGGAGCCTGCCTTCGGCGAGATTGCCGGCGACGATGATGTGATAGGCCGGGACGAGTTCACCTCCGGCCTGCGTGAGACGGACGCGATGGCCGGCTTTAACGCCGGCGAGGACGGTGTCGACTGGACAGCCTTCCATGTGGCCCTGTTCGACGTCTATGACCGCGACGGGGACGACGCGCTCAGCCAAGACGATTATGCGGCGTTCGAGGACGACCGGATCACCGCAGGCGAGCAGACCGCTGCCGCGGATACCGGGGATACCGAGGCGACCGACGTCGAGCGCGGCGAGGAGACGGCAGCGATCGGCCAGGATGCCATCACCCCGGAGGAAGTCATCGCTCTGCCCAACTGGGCGACCGACGAACTTTATGCCGACGGCATCAGCGTGGAGTTCCTGCTGGACGAGGCCGAGGTGTTCGGCCCCACGGGCGATGAGATCGGCAGCATCGAAAACGTTGTCTTCTCCCGGGACGGTCGGGTGCTGTCCGTCGTCGCGGAGCTCGGCGGCTTCCTTGATATGTTCGACACCCATGTGAACGTGCCCTGGGACGAGGTCGAGTATTCGGCAGGTGAGATCGTTATCCCGGTGACCGAGGAGAACGCCGAGGACTACAGCGTCTTCAAGACCGGCTATCTGACCGCCGAAGGCGCGGCCCAGGAGACCGCCACCGTGGAGGACGATCTGGTGACCGGCCCGAACGCCTTCCGCGCGACCGATCTGATCGGCGATTACGCCCGCATCCGCGACGACGAAGCGGAGCTCGGCTACGCCGATTTCGGCTATGTCAACGACCTTGTCATCCGTGATGGGCAACTCGCGGCGGTGGTGGTGAACCCGAGCCCGGGCTACGGGCTGGGCGATCCCTATTACGCCTATCCCTATTATGGCTATGCGCAAGGGCCGGGCCCCTATTACGACATGCCGTACGGCGAGGAAGACGTCGCCCAGGCCGAGCCGTTCGAATACGATGCATTCGAGGAGTGATCTTCCATCCTCCGCATGGGGGGTCGGCGCAAGCCGGCCCCTTGGAGGCGCCGAAAGCTGAATTTCAGGCACTCCCCAGACCTGTCTCAACTGACGGCATATCGGGCCGCGAAAGGTCAGCCGGAAACAAAATCGGCCAACAAGCGTTGGGCAGGCGGTCGCCACATCCAAAACGACAGCTCAACCACCAGGCCGCGGTTTTCACAATGTCTCGTTTTGACTTCGCACGTGATTGGGTACGACCCTCATGCTCGCCGCAGCGCTCGTCGGCACGGCCATCGCCCTTTGGGGCTATTTCGCTCCCATGACGGGCATCGACGGCACGGCCGGGGCCCTGCTCGTGGTCGTCTCCAGCCTGCTGCTGGTCCTCGACGCCGTCATCCTCCTGTTTCTGCCTTCGGGCGCCATGCGCACCATCATGCTGACGCTGGGCGTCCTCGGCGTTCTCGGCACCTTTGCGGCCGCCGGGTTCCTGCATGCCTGGTGGCTCATGGCGGCGATGGTCGTGGTCGCCCTGGGTCTTGCCGCCGATATCTTCATGAAGCACAGCAGCCCAGCGCCGAGACCTCGTAATGCTTGAATGCCAGAACCTGTCCGCAGGAATCCCGAGCACCGTCGTGGCTCTTTTCATGGGCGCAGCCGCAGTATCCCCTGCCCTTGCGCAGCAGTCGCCGCCTGAGGACCCCGCCGCTTCCGAGGAGGCCCGGCCTGCCACGGAAGCCGGCGACCAGCCGGAAACGACTGCCCCGGAGCGGCGGATCGCCGATCCCGATGCGCCCCTCGTGCCCGCGGAACCTGTCTGGAACACCTTCCACGGCCAGCTCAACGCGCAGAAATATTCCCCGCTGACCCAGATCGACGCCTCGAACGTCGGTCGGCTCGAATTGGCGTGGGAATACCACACCGGCGATGTCTCCGACGGCTCCGGCGAACTGCCCAAGACAGTCTGGTCGGCCACCCCGGTCTTCGCCAATGATACGCTCTATCTCGGCACGCCCTTCTACAGGGTGATCGCGCTCGACCCGGCGACAGGCGAGGAGAAATGGTCGTTCGATTCCGCTTCGACGCTCAAAGCCCTCAGCCAGCCGGCGCTCAAGAACCGCGGCGTCGCCTATTGGGAGGCAGAGAGCCCTGTTGCGGGCGAGCCATGCCAGAAGATCGTCTATCTCGGCACCATGGACGCGCGGCTCTACGCGCTGGACGCGAACACCGGCGAACTTTGCGAAGGGTTTGCCGATGGCGGCATTCTTAACGTCAACAAGTGGAATACCACCAACACCACCTTCCCCTTCTCATTGCTGCAGCCGCCCACTGTGGCCGGCGACCACGTGATCATGGGCTGGGCGGGCGCCGACTGGCAGCATGCCGAAACGCCGCCGGGCAACGTGCTGTCCGTCGACCCTGAGACGGGGGAGCTGCAGTGGGTGTTCGAGACGATCCCGCGCGAGATGTGGGACCAGACCGGCACAGCCAACGTCTGGACCGCCATGTCGGTGGATGAGGGTCTCGGCCTCGTCTACCTGCCGGTGGCGAGCCCTTCACCCAACTACTGGGGCGGCAACCGCACCGAGCCCATTCCATTTGCCACCTCCACCACCGCCCTCGACATCGCGACCGGCGAGCCGGTCTGGTCGCGCCAATGGGTGCATCACGATCTCTGGGACTACGACACCGTCGCCGCCCCGACCCTCGTCGACATCACCGTCGACGGCGAGGAGATTCCCGCCCTGATCCAGGCCACGAAGCAGGCGTTCCTGTTCGTCGTCGACCGCAGGACGGGCGAAGACGTCTGGCCCATCGAGGAGCGCCCGGTACCTTCCGGCGACGGCTCGGTGGAGGGCGAGGTCTATGCCCAGACCCAGCCCTTCCCGACCAAGCCCCCGCCGCTGCTTGACCAGGCTGAGAAGGCCGACATCTGGACGATCGCCGATATCGTCGGCTTCGGCGGGTGCTCGCGGCTGTGGGATGATCTTTGGTACGAGGGCATGTATACGCCGCCTACGACGAGGGGCGAAGGCACCTACACCTATCCCGACTCCGCCGGTGGCGTGCAGTGGGGCGGGGTCGCCTTCGACCCCGAGAGCCAAACGGCGATCGTCAACTTTTCGCACGTCGCCCAGTACATAGAGCTCATCCCGCGCGAGGAATTCGAGGAACTGAAGGAAGAAAGGGAGGTAGCCGAACTGGGGTTGCACCCGCAGGAGGGAGCGCCCTACGGCATGCAGCTGAGGAACGCGCTGAACTGGCTCGGCATGCCGTGCTGGGAGCCGCCCTATGGCGAACTTGCGGCCATCGACATGACGACGGGCGATATCAAGTGGCGCGGGCCGGTGGGTGCGTCGCAGAAATACGGCTTCTACATGCCCGAATCCATGGGCTCACCCACCATCGGCGGCCCGGCGGTCACGGCCGGCGGACTGATCTTCATCGGCGCGTCGATGGACGCCAAGGTACGCGCCTATTCGCTCGAGACCGGCGAGGAGCTCTGGTCGGATCAGGTCGAGGCCCCCGCCGTCGCCAACCCGGCTGTCTATGAATATCAGGGCCGCCAATATGTGGCCTTCGCCGCCGGCGGCAATCCGATCCTGAAGGATCAGGTAGGCGACCAGCTGGCCGTCTACGCCCTGCCTGAAGATTGAAGATTCCGCGCGCGGCTCTTCGGGCCCCAACGTGCAAACCGCGGCTATCGCGATTGGCCGCAATCTGCTGCGGCGGATATCCTCGACTGCTCATGATAGCAGCCGAGAAACCATGTTCGTACAGGAGGCCCAAACGAGGAGGGGAAATAGTCATGATGACCAGGTTCACAGCGCTTCTGTCGACCCCACTGCTCATCTCCGCCCTCACCGGGTTGCCAGCCATGGCCGAGAGTGGTGCGAAGCCGGCAGCTGAGCATACTCCGGAACTGAGGTAGACGCGGGAACCACGATGGCAACGGGCGTAGCGGCGGTTGTGTACCGGAGGCCTTGGTGGTCGTCCTCACCTGGACGCCACGGAAACGAGTTCTGTCGACGGAATTGGCCATCCGTGAAAAGACGTAAATGGACGCCGAGCGGCAAGATGGCCGGCATCGGGCTAGAGCTCCCCGGTCTCGCCCGTGGAACCCCTGAGGAAGGACATTGCGGCAAGGCTCCAAGTTGTCGGCACCGCAGCAACGGGCCGATGCGTCAGGAGCCGTCTTTGGGAACTGCGCGCGGTCGTGCCCCGCTGAGTGGTGTAGCTCGGCGGTGACGAAGCCGCTCGCGAGCGCGCCCTCAACAGCGCTGTAGCGAGCGAGCGGCGAGCAGTGGTCATCGATGTTCTCCGGTAGGGTCGGGTTGCTCACACCAACTTGATTCGAAGGAACCACCGATGACCAACGACATGATGAACCTGCGCACGCTCGTAGAGAAGACCCCTGACGCCGATATCCTGCGCGAGATGATCGGCTTTGCCGCCGAACGGCTGATGGAGATGGAGGTTGGCGCTGCCACCGGCGCTGGCTATGGCGAGAAGAACCCGCTGCGCACGGCCCAGCGCAACGGCTATCGCGACCGCGATTGGGAGACGCGGGCCGGCACGGTCGAGCTGCGCATCCCGAAGCTCAGGAAGGGGTCCTATTTCCCCTCGTTCCTGGAGCCGCGGCGCATGGCCGAGAAGGCGCTGACGGCTGTTATTCAAGAGGCCTATATCCAGGGCATCTCGACGCGCTCGGTCGACGACCTGGTCAAGGCGATGGGCATGAGCGGTGTCTCCAAGAGCCAGGTCAGCCGGCTGTGCGAGGAGATCGACGGCAAGGTGAAGGCTTTCCTCGACCGACCCATCGAGGGCGACTGGCCGTATCTCTGGGTCGATGCCACCTATCTGAAGGTGCGCCGCGGCGGGCGCATCGTCTCCGTCGCCGTCATCATCGCCGTCGGCGTCAACAGTGATGGCCGCCGCGAGGTGCTCGGCATGGAGGTCGGCACGTCGGAAGCCGAGCCAATCTGGACCGAGTTCCTGCGCAAGCTGACGCGGCGCGGCCTGCGCGGCGTCAAGCTGGTCGTCTCCGACGCTCACGAAGGCATCAAGGCAGCGGTTTCCAAGGTTCTGTCCGCCACCTGGCAACGCTGCAGGGTTCATTTCGCCCGCAACGTGCTCGCCCATGCTGGCAAGAGCGGCCGCCGCGTCGTCTCGGCCTTCATCGCCACCGCCTTCGCCCAGGAGACGGCCGAGGCCGCAAGCCTGCAGTGGCGCGCCGTCGCCGACCAGATCCGCCCGAAGGTGCCGAAGCTCGCCGCCATCATGGACGAGGCCGAGCACGACGTGCTGGCCTACATGACCTTCCCCAAGGAGCACCGCGTCAAGCTGCACTCGATCAATCCGATCGAGCGGCTCAACGGCGAGATCAAGCGGCGCACCGAGGTCGTTGGCATCTTCCCCAATGACGGCGCCATCGTCCGCCTCGTCGGCGCCTTGCTGCTTGAACAGAATGATGAATGGGCCGTGCAGCGGGCCCGATACATGACGCTTGAGACCATCAGCCAGATGAGCGATGATCCGCTCATCAGCCTGCCGGCTGTGGCACGCTGATCATTCCGGCCCTGCCGGAGAGCACGGCGACCAAGCCGTCAGTTACACCACCTCAGTGGGCACGATCCTGCGCGCTCGCAAATCAGTGCACAGCAGACACCGATGTAGCAATTGCTCCGCTTCCGATGACATAACTTCGTAGCTGGCGACGGTCGTGCGAGAATCCCGCAGCCGAAGTTGCGGGGTTCTCCGTTTATGAAACCTTATGCTGCCTTGGCATGTTGATTTGCGGCCGTCTCGGCCAACTTCGACAGATTCTCGTCGGTCTGAGATTCCTCCTGCAACGTCTCGTCCAGGAGCTTGGCCGCGTCCTTCATTCCGAGCGTCTGTGCCCAGCGCTTGAGTGTTCCGTAGCGGGTGATCTCATAGTGCTCGACCGCCTGTGCCGAAGCGATCAGGCCGGCATCGAGCGCCGGCGCTCCCTTGAACTCCTCGAGGATCTCCTCGCCCTCCGATATGATGCCCTCGATCGCGTCGCACGTCTTTCCCTGCGCACGCTTGCCAAGAATCTCGAACACCTTCTGAAGGCGCTCGACATGACCTTCCGTCTGATCCTTGTGCTTTTCAAAAGCAACTTTCAATTGGTCCGACTGGGCACCTCTCGCCATTTTGGGCAAGGCCTTCAGTATCTTTCGTTCCGCGTAGTAGATATCCTTCAGCGCATCGTAATAAAGGTCGTCCAGCCTCTTTTCCTTCGCCATTTTCCGTCTCCTGGCTGCGCCCGCCTGCGGCCCCGACTACCAATCTCGACAACCGACGCTTGTTCCCTTGTGCCGGGACTGTCACCTGCACCTCTGCGAGATGTCTCCGGTGGGTCCGTAGCGGCCGCCGCAGGCGCCGCCGCTCGTCGTTTCTGTGAAGCGGCGAACTGATCAAACAGGCGGCGGCCGCCGGAAGGCGGTGCAGGGATGGACCAGACGCAGCCAATGGATGCGGTTCCGCAGCAGCCGGCGGAGCCGGCGCAGTAGCGGCCGGCCGCGCATCGTCGCAACGAGAAGGGGCTTCAGCGCTTCCATCATCAGATTCTTGGGTACTTGTGAGCAATTGTCCTGGCCACGGCCCCCGAATTTCGGCCATAAATCAGTGTACCTAAGCGAACGCGTGGCGGCATGACGGCATCGACAGCAATTGCTCGCATCAAGATCGTCCTTGACGACGTCGAACCGGCCGTCATGCGGCGGCTCGAAGTTCCACTGAAACTGCGGTTGGACCGCCTGCATATCGTCATCCAGCATGCCGTTGGCTGGACCGACAGTCACCTTTACGAGTTTCGCATCCGCGACATCGGCTTCGGCATACCTGATCCCGACTGGGGCTTCGACGGTCCGCTTGACGCACGCAAGACGACGCTCCTCGATGCCATCGAAGACACGGGCGCCAAGTCGTTCCGCTACATCTACGACTTCGGTGACGGATGGGAGCACTCAATCAGAATCGAGCGCATCGGAACTGCAGTTCCAGGTCTCGTTTATCCGCGACTGATCGACGCCGCCGGCCGCTGCCCACCGGAGGATGTCGGCGGTCCGTGGGGATATCAGGAGTTCCTCGAGGCGATGACGGATCCCGACCACGAGCGCCGCCGGGAGACGGTGGAATGGTGGGGCGAAGAAACCTTCGATCCGACTGCTGTCGATAGCGCTGCGATCGAAGAGGCACTTACGAAGCTCGGCCGACGCTGGACGCGCAGGCCCAGGACAATGTCTCGCGGCAAAGCCGAATAGCCGCCTATCTCGGCCGCGTGAACAGCTCCCGAAACAGTTCCTCCGACCGCTGCAAGCCCTCGTCCGTCAGGACCAACGACTTTGCCTTGTTCACCGGATCGGCAATCAGTCCCTTCTCATGAAGACGGTCGGTGACATTCCAATCGAAGCTCTTCCACGCGCACCGCTCGTTATGCAGCGTCAGCCGCAACAGCGCCAGAACCGCGTCGTCGATCTTATCGGTGTCGATCTCCATGCCCGCAGCTTAGCACAAATGATCCCCACCTGCGCATAGCTCGTACCTCCAGGCGTTTGAGCCAATTTCGCGGAAAAGGGAGGATGCTTATGTTTGAACTTCCTCATTCTTGCGCTTGGGTGCCAAGCGAAACTTATCTCCGACATGGAGCAGGATCGGCGGCGGCGTGATCATTCATTGTACAAGAGCCCGCTGCGTCTTCGTTTCCAACTTCTTTGACCACAATCAGGATTGGGGCTTCTGTAGCGAGAACGGCACTGCGCGCATCCTCGACGGAGCGGCTCCCGCCTCGCGATGGACCCCGAAAGATGCCGCAATATAATCCTGCACCACCAATTCGATAGAAGCCAGAACGAGCGCTCGCGAATGTCGCGAAATCTCGCCAGCTCGGACGGCCGGGAACAGGTGGCCCAGATACTGGCCGATCAGCGGCTCCGGAATGTCCCGCTCGTTCAAAAGATCGAAGAGCTGCGCGACGGCCGCCTCGGCTTCTGCATTCGGCCAATAGTACCGAATGCGGTCGCTGTAGGAGAAATGCCGCAGACGCCGCCGCGCCTCCGCATCGCCCTCATAGTACTTGCCCCAATGCGACGGATCAGCCAGCATGACCGTTTCCATAACCTGGCGAAGCGTCCGGTCCCTGCCCTCCGGCACAAGTTCTGTCGCAATAGCATCGAGACCGTAAAGCGCCTCGCGCAGCGCAAAGGTGAGGCCAGGGCCGACCTTGAGGATTGCAAAACCGTCGTAAACCAAAGCGGACAGGTTTTTGCGGGTCTGGTAGTCGGTGGAGTGTGCCTCGAATACAAGACCGGGCAGATCGGCCAGAGCGGCGCTCAGCTCGCGTGCAGCAGCGGGATCATAGTCGGCCACATTGTGATTGCCGAACTCGACACCTGGCTGAACGACCAGACCGACAACCCGCGCGAAGGCATCATCCAGCCCCGCCTCCACAAAGACCTTTTTGTGGGCAGATACCGTTTCGGTCGCAGCGGCGGCTGTTGTCACCTCCAGAACGCCCAACTCCTCCATCGCGCCGCCGGGGATCGGCACCTCTGTGCCGATAACATAGACGGGCGCGGGCGTGTCGCCGCCTGGCAGAGCCTCCTCCGCCGCTGCCGCCAGCCGGGCCGCCCTACGTGATGTCGTGACGTTGTCGAGGGATGCCGGCTCCCCCGCGCAGCCCATCGAGCAATCGAGGTGCAGCTTTGTGAAGCCAGCGGCAGCATAGGCGCGAACCATAGCATCGGCCTTGTCCATCGCCTGCGCCGCCGGCAGCGACTTCCATGGGTTTGGACCCAGGTGATCACCACCCAGGATGACCCGTTCGACCGGAAAACCCGCCATCTGCGCAATTGTCTCGACACGGGCACGGAAGTCAGCAGGGGTCATGCCCGTGTAGCCGCCATCCTGATTGACCTGGTTGCAGGTTGCTTCAATCAAAAGAGGCAGATCTGCCGGAAGTGTCGCACGCATCGCCGCTTCCAGCACCAGCGGATGGGCGCTGCAGACCGACGGCAGGCCCGAGGGTCCCGGCCTTGCGCGCCAGTGAGCGATGTCGGAAAGGGGATGCGCGCTCATCGCCGGGCCTCCGCGTCTTCCAGAAACCTTTCGAGTTCGGCTCGGGTGGAAGCCCCTTCCATCGGCCCGATCTCGGTAACGGCTCGCGCCCCGGCGGCATTTGCATAGCGCAGCGCAGTTTCGGGAGGCTCGCCTGCCAGTCGCAGCGCTACAAAGGTTCCACCAAAGCAATCGCCGGCCCCGGTGGGATCACGCTCCTCAACCGTATGGGCTGTCACGTCGAGATGTGCGCCGGGGGCGAAGTAGGTCGCGCCCTTGTCACCCCTTTTTATCACGATCTCGCCAATCCCTCGGGACAACAATTCGTGTACTGCCCCCTCTTCGTCGGCCGCTTCCGTGAAGTGGAATAGCTCGTTGCCCGAAGGCAGAAAGATGTCCGTGCGGTCGATCAGGCCCATAAGCTTTTCCTGAAGGCTCGGCTTGTTCAGCATCTCAGCGCGGATATTTGGATCGAAGCTCAGCGTGCCGCCCCGCGCTTTCACCCGGTCGACGGCTTGAAGCGCGATCCCGGCCATACCCGGGACTGACAGGGCAGTTCCCATGATGTGGATATGCCCGCAGCTACCCATCAAGGCTTCGCCCGCTTCAGTCAAAGCCAGGGTCGCAGTGGCGCTTCCATCCAGCGTATAGACGAAAGAGCGCGCTCCATCGGGCCGGTAGCGGACGAATGCGCAGCCAGTCGCCTCGCCCGCAGCCACATCTACTCCGGAAACGTCGACTCCATCTGCCGCCAGCCGCGCGATGTTGAGATGGCCGAAATCGTCTTCGCCCACACGACCAATGATCGCTGCCTCGAACCCCAGGCGGCCGATCTGATCAACGAAGATCGCTGGTGCGCCGGAAGGATATGGGCCCGTCAGCGGTTGAACTTCCCGAAACCCGTCACCCTTGGTGGCAGCGATTATCTCGACGAGTATTTCTCCGACTGTCAAAATCTTGGTCATGAGAGCGTTGGCCTATTCAGCATGTCACGGCACGTTTCAATCAACAGTGGAATATGCCTTCAAAGGCTCCCGCGCCTTGAGGACCGAAGGCGCGAGCGCGTGCGCCCTCAAGCGGGAGGAGGCCTCATAACGTGGCGCCCATCATCATCCGGACGATTTCTTCGTCATTCGTCTCCGATGGACGGCGTTCTCCGGCAACGACGCCGCGGGCCAGCACGATGATGCGATCAGCGGCGGCAAAGATGTCCGGCAGGTTGTGCGAGATCAAGATGATTCCCACGCCCTTCGACTTCATCCGCTCGATCAGCGCCATAACCTCGCGCTGCTCGGGCACGCCGAGCGCCGCCGTCGGTTCGTCCATGATGACAAGCTTTGCCTGCCAATGGATCGCGCGTGCGATGGCGATTGCCTGCCGCTGTCCGCCTGACATTTCGCGAACCGGCGCCGTCGGGTCCGGTACGACGATGCCGAGACTCTGAAGCACGTTGACCGCATCGCGCCGCATCTCTTCGCGCGCCAGGAACGGGAGTCCTAAAATCCGCCTGGTCTTTTCCCGCCCGAGATATAGGTTCAATCCGGGATCGAGATTATCCGCCAAGGCCAGGTCCTGATAGATTGTCTCGATTCCGGCGGTTCGAATAGCTTCGGCCGACTTTCCGGTAAGCCTTCCCCCGTCGAAGTGCACCTCGCCTTCGGTCGGCGTGTAGACGCCCGAGATCATCTTGATGACCGTGGACTTCCCGGCACCGTTGTCGCCGGCAAGCACGACACATTCGCCTTCATTGACGTCGAAGGTGACGTCCTTGACCGCTTCGTTGCCTCCGAACCGCTTCTTCAACCCTTTTGCGCTGAGGAGTGGCGTCATGAACTCACCCCCGTCAGCCGATCTCTGGACTGATCGACAACCACGGCGACAATGATGACCAGCCCAACGGCGACGAATTGCCAGTAGGGCGGCAGGCCTGAGAAGACGAGGCCGAACTGAATCACCGCGATGATGATCGCGCCAATCACCGTGCCGACCACCGTACCCTGCCCTCCGGTCAGGGACGCGCCGCCAATAAACACGGCCGCGACGGCATAAAGCAGGATTGGCTCACCTGCATTGGCGGCACCGGCCGAGAATCGGCCCGTGTAGATCAGCCCGCCTATGCCGGCGGTCAGCGCCGAAAGGACGAAGAGAATGACCAGATGCTTCTTGACGTCCACCCCGGCCCGTTCGACCGATGCTCTGTTTGCGCCGAGAGCATAGGTATGCACGCCGAACTTCGTGTGGGTCAGCAAATAGCTAAAAACAATCGCCACGGCGGCCGCTATCAGTACCGGGATCGGAAAGCCCAGGATTATGCCGTTACCGATCTCGCGCGCCTCATCGCTGCGGATCGACACGGTTGCACCACCCGCCACGATCAACGCGACGCCGCGGGCGATACCGTAGGTGCCGAGAGTGCCGATGAAACT
The DNA here is from genome assembly GCF_036621415.1 of Nitratireductor thuwali. Classification (NCBI taxonomy): domain Bacteria; kingdom Pseudomonadati; phylum Pseudomonadota; class Alphaproteobacteria; order Hyphomicrobiales; family Phyllobacteriaceae; genus Nitratireductor; species Nitratireductor thuwali. The sequence continues at coordinate 2,748,446 of NZ_CP030941.1, read as the reverse complement.
CGGCACGTTGATGAAAGCGACAAGCCAGCCGTTGATGAGCCCCACCACGATTGCAGCCAAGAGCCCGACACCAAGCGCAAGGATCACAATCAACCAGCCGCCCTCCGGCCCAAAGAAGCGAATGACCAGCGCCATGACGACCGCAGAGAACCCGGTAGTGAACGCGATGGAAAGATCGATATGCCCCGCCACGATCACCAGCGTCAGGCCTAGCGCGAGAAGCAGGATCTGCGACGCGGCGACGGCAATCGATTGAAGCGTGTAGACACGGAAAAGGAACGTGTTGCCCGTTTCCATCTGCGCATAGAGTTCGAAGAAGCCGAGGATGAGGATCAGGAACAGCCACGACCATGCGTTGAGTAGGGACTTCAAAAATGAAGTCCCATTATTCTCCGACATCGAGTTCGGCCTCATTCGGAATAGATGAACTTGGCGATGTCCTCGTCGTTCACATTGTCGGCGTCGATGACGGTGAACCCGGTCCCGATGGACGTCGGCACCGACTGGCCTGTCAGAACGGCATAGGCGGTAACAACGCCATAATAGCCGATCTCCGCCGGATGCTGTGCGATTGCCGCATCGACCACGCCGGACGAGATATTGTCCACAATGCTCTTAGGTGCGTCGAATGCGATAACCGTCACGTCTTCGGATTTCTGCGCGCCTTCAACGCCGTTACCTGCCCCGAGTGCCGAGAACAAGTTCGCACCGAACACACCCGCGATGTCGGGATTGCGGGCCAAAACGGCTTGGAACTGTGATGCCGCCAGCGATGCGTCGTTCTCATTGTACTGTGTCTCGAGCACTTCCACGTCAGGGTAGTTCTCGGCCATTTCGGCCTTGAAACCTTCCTCCCGCTGGTCGGTTGTTGAGATGCCCGGACGCACGTTGGAGACGTAGACCTTGCCTTCTCCGCCGATCTGTTCGGCCATGAAGCGAGCCGCCATCCGACCGCCGGCAATGTTGTCCGACGCGATGTAGGAGATCGGAAAGTCACCGTCTCCCGCACCATCCTGGTAATTTCCATCGCCGATAAAGGTATCAACGGTGATCACCGGAATGCCGGCATCGTGGGCACGACGCAGCGGCTCGATCATCTGCACGCTGTCAGTCGGCGCAATAAGGATCGCATCGGGTTGGCGGGCGATGACCGCATCGAGAACCGGCGTTTGCAGAACAGGATCGAATTCTTCCGCACCTTGGAAGTCGACCGTGATGCCAAGTGCTTCAGCCGCCGCCTGCGCGCCGCGGTTCATGGTGATGTAGAAGGCATCCGTCGTCAGGCCCGGAACAAGTGTGATCGTTATATCTTCCTGGGCCTGCGCCATGCCGGTCACGCCAAGCGCGGCAGCAAACACGGTCGATCTGATGAGATTTAGCATAAAGATTCCTCCCTTTGGAACCGGCTCCTCCGAACCGGAATACCGATGGCGGGGAAATATCACCCGCCGCGAACCAAACAGGTTCGACGAATTTGATATTGCCCAACCGCGAGTTATGACGCAAGAATTTAGTTCCAGAAATTTATTTCACGGAGAACTGCAATGACCAGACGCCCCAAGGGCGCTCGGCTTTTGAACCGCAGCCTGATGCACACTGCTGCAAGGCTACATTACCTGGAGGGCGCATCGCAATTGGAGGTTTCGCGCCGTATGCAGGTGTCGACCGCAACAGTGTCCCGGCTTCTGGCACAAGCTCGGGACGACGGAATTGTGCGGATTCATGTCGTTGATCTGGATGAGGCGGACGAGATCGGCGACCAGCTTTGTGCCGCATTGAAGCTGCGTGCGGTCCGGGTCGTTGAAAGCGACAAGGTCGCCCTGCTGGCGTCCAGCGTCGGCGCTCTGTTAAGCGATGCGGAGTTGCCGGTGGGATCGGTCGTCGCTATCGGATGGGGACGCACAGTTCAGAGCGTTATCGCCGCCGGGCTTCCCAGGATACCGGATGTCATCGTGGTGCCGGCCATGGGAGGAATACATGAAACTGCCTCGCATTTTCAGATCAATGAGTTCGTGCGCACCGCCGCCGAGCAGATGAAGGGTGACGCCTGCTTTCTTCATGCCCCCTCCCTGGCCTCTGCGGAACTGCGTTCAGTGCTGAAGAAGGACCCCGACACCGCGCGAGTGCTGAAGTATTGGACAAGAGTCGACGCGGCGATTTTGGGTATCGGCGACTTTCAGCGAGCTAACAGCAATCGCGGCGCCAGCTTCGAGAGCGACGACGCACATCGAGTGGCAGGCGACGTGGTACGACACTATTTCGACGAGAACGGACATGAAATCAGGTGGCCGGGCCAGGATAATCTCATGGCGATCAGCCGCGATCAGTTGCGACGGATCCCTCTGAGCATCGGCGTGGCCACCGGAAAGGAAAAGGTCCGCGCCATCCTCGGCGCAGCACGGTCCGGCATGATCAACGCACTCGTGACCGACACTCGAGTGGCTCGCCTGATGCTGGACCATCTGGAAAGCAACGCCTAGGAGGAGATCGAAAACCGCGCGACACCAACATTTATGTGTAATATATTTCTGTAAATTATTGTTGAATGAAAATGCGGAGGACGTTATCTCCCTCGATATCAGCCAATGGCATGCCAGGACTCTGAAACGAGGATCATCCGCATGAGCACCAAAATGACGACTTCGGAACTTCGCGGCTACCAGCAGATTTGCGGCGACAACGGGCTGATGATGGTTGTTGCCTGCGATCAACGCGGAGGCATGCGCAAAGTTTTGGCCGATACGCCCGAGGCACAGGCCAATATCGACGAGGCCGCCCTGGGCGTGGTCAAGGCCGGCATCGTCCGCCACCTCGCGAACAAGGCATCCTGCGTACTTCTCGACGCGGTATGTGCCGTGCCGAAGGTCGTCGATGAGGCCGTTCTTGCCCGTGACACCGGGCTTCTGATCGGCCTCGACGCTTCGGGTTGGGATACTGACGCGAACGGCTATCGAATCTCCAAGCTGGTGCCGGGCGTCGACGCACGCCGCGTGCGCGAACTGGGGGGAACCGGCGCCAAACTGATGGTGTATCTGCGCCCTGATCGCCCCGATGCCAACGAAGTCAACATTCAGATCATTCGCGAATGCATCGCGGATTTTGCACGCGAAGATGTGCTGTTGGTGGTCGAGATCCTGACCTATCAGCTTGATGACGAGACGGACGCGGACTACGCAAAGGTCTTCCCGGATCTCATCGTCGATTGCGCCCGCATCTCGCTGGAGCTGGGATCCAAGGTTCTCAAACTGCCTTACCCTGGCACCGCCGAAGCATGCCGCCGGATCACTGAGCTTTGCAACGGCGTACCCTGGGCGGTACTGTCGGCGGGCGTCGCCCACGAGACCTTTATCGAACAGGTGAAGATTGCCATGGATCATGGAGCATCGGGTGTGATCGCAGGCCGTGCTTTGTGGAAGGACTGCATCTCGCTCGACGCGAAGACGCATGAGACCCGTCTTGAACAGATCGCAAGCGATCGGCTTCGCCAAATCCAGAAAGTTCTGGACGAGCATGCCGTCCGGGGCTGAAACGGCCATCGGTGTGGATGTGGGGGGAACCCGCATCCGCGTTGCCCGGATAAGTCCGGCAGGCAAGCTGCTAGAGCGCGTGATCGAGCCTGTCAGACAGGACCGGGAGGGTTTTGCGGATCAGTTGCTGCGCCTGGTCGACGGCCTGCGAACCGATAGTGGCACCGCGGTGGGTATCGGCATTCCGGGCAGGGTGGACGGCAACTCGGGCGAGATTAGATCCGCAGGCTATCTCGACATCGCAGGAATGGATATAGCCGGTCTGATCGCGCACAGAACCGGCCTGCCATCCCGGATCGAGAACGATGCAACCATGGCGTTGATCGCTGAAGGATGGGCACGCCCCGAAGGCGCGCTGGGGCTGATCTTCATGATAACCGTGGGCACCGGGATCGGCGGCGCGGCACTAGAGGACGGCGCACCGTGGTATGGGGGCGGCTTTTCGGGACAGTTTGGACATGTCGTCGTCGCCAAGGATGGGCCTGTGTGCAATTGCGGGCGGACCGGCTGTGTCGAAACATTCAGTTCAGGCACGGCGCTTGGCCGCCTGATCGCGGAGACCGGTCTGCCTGTCGAAACCCGCGCGGAGGATCTTTTCCTGCATGCTGGGTCCGGGGATCGCTCGGCGTCAACCGTCCTCGACCGGTGGGCTGCACCGCTACAGCGAGCGATTGAATCCCTTGTTGCCGTGGCAGATCCGCGCCTTGTTATCATCGGCGGCGGGCTTGGATCCGAGATGACACGTGCGCTTGGACGGTTGCCCCGGCGGAGCAAATGGTTCGAGATGCCTGTCGAGGCGGCTTTGCTTGGCGACGACGCTGGTGTCATAGGAGCGGGCCTTTGCGCTTTTAAAGCGGTGCGCGACGCGCAACCGGGACCAGCGGCATGAGGCAGGCGATCATCGTCAACGGCGTGCCAGCAAGCGGCAAATCAACCGTTAGCGCGCGATTGACTCAGGCACTTCACGACGCAGACATCGCCGCGGTGCCCTTAAGCCTCGATACGGTCAAGGAAGGACTCTTCGTTCATGCGGGAACGGGCGACCGTGAGCATAATCGGATACTGGGCCGGGCGAGCTATCAAGCCATTTTCGATACGATAGCCGCTTTTCCCGACAGGCTGGTGCCGGTAATCGACGCTTGGCATGGGTTCCAACCCGAAAGCGTCCTGCGCGATCACATCGCGCGCGCGCGGATCGAACGGGTGATCGAACTCTGGTGCCGGGTGAGTCCAGAAACGGCCGCCGCGCGTTATCGTGCCCGGACTGCAGGCCGGCACGCAGGGCATCCGCCCGCATCCTACGCCGACGAACTGTTCGAACTCACCAAACATGCAAAGCCATTTGCCATCGGTTCGGTCGTGGAGATCGACACGGAAAAGCCCTTCGATCTGCAGGTGATTGGCAAGGTGTGCGAGCTGTTGAGCCCGGCCACACAGAAACTTCTGCCTAGAGGAGGAACATAAATGGCATCGTACGACAAAGGCCCCATTTTATTGACGGGCGCCACGGGCGGCATCGGCGCGGCAACTGTCAGACATTTGGTCGCCAAGGGCGCCGATGTAATCGCCAGCGGCCGCGATGAAACGAAGCTAAAGGCGCTTGCCGACGAGACCGGCTGCCGAACGGTAGCGTTCGATCTGACGTCCGAGGACAATGTGCGGGGCGCCATAGGCGATCTTGATTTGTGGGGCGTGGTCAATTGCGGCGGCTTCGGCGGCGAGATCGCAACGCCGATGGAGACCGATATAGACGTGTTCGACAAGGTGATTTCGGTCAACACCCGAGGCGCTCTGCTGGTCACCAAATACGCCTCACGCACAATGATCCGGCTTGGCAGGGGCGGCGCGATCGTCAACGTGTCCAGTCAGGCCTCTCTGGTCGCGTTGAAAGGCCATATTTCCTATGGCTCGTCCAAGGCGGCACTGGATAACATCACCCGCGTTTCCGCACTGGAACTCGGGCCTCATGGAATCCGGGTCAACGGCGTGCATCCCACGGTGGTCATGACCGAAATGTCGGCATTCTACTGGGGGCGCCCCGAGATCGGCGTACCGTTCCTGAACCAGATGCCCCTCGGCCGCTGGGCGACGGAAGAAGAGATAGCGGCGCCTATCGCATTCCTGCTGAGTGACGGCGCCTCGATGATCTCCGGCGTGTCATTGCCTATCGACGGCGGTTTCACCGCCTGTTGAGCCTGTGAGAGGAACAGGGGATGGCTCTTCGCATCAGTGCCGGCACGCTCGCAAACCTGCCCAATGACGTCGCCGCGCCCAAATATGATCGTGCGGCTCTCTCACCAGGCATCCTCCATGTCGGTGTTGGCAACTTTCATCGCGCGCATATGAGCGTCTACCTGGATCGTCTCTTCGCGACCGGCGGAAGCCACGACTGGGCGATCGTTGGGGCGGGCATTCGCGACAGCGATGCCGTCATGCGTGACAGTCTTGCATCGCAGGACTGGCTGACCTCGGTGGTGGAACTTGACCCCGAAGGACCGACAGCCAGTGTAACCGGAGCGATGATCGACTTTCTGCCCATCGATCCCGACGCGATCGTCGCCGGAATGGCCGATCCCCGTATCCGTATCATTTCCCTCACGGTGACCGAAGGCGGTTACTTTCTGGACGCGGAAGGGCAGTTCGACCGTGATCGTCCCGAGATCCGGGCAGACGCCCGAACATTGGACCAGCCGAGTACGGTGTTCGGAATGATCCTGAAGGCACTGCGCCTGCGCAGGGCGGCAGGACATCCGCCCTTCACCGTGCTTTCCTGCGACAATCTGCCGGGCAACGGCGCTGCCGCTCGTCGGGCGGTCACTGGGCTTGCCCGGATGACAGACCCGGCCTTGGCCGATTGGGTCGCCGAGGCAGTCGCCTTCCCCAACTCCATGGTCGATTGCATCACCTCGGCAACGACGCAACGCGAGCGCGATCTTGTCCGGGAAAGGTTTGGAATCGAAGACTCCGCACCTGTCGTATGCGAGCCGTTTCGGCAATGGGTGATCGAGGACCGTTTTTCGGCAGGCAGACCGCCATTGGAGCAGGTCGGGGTGGAGTTTACCGGCGATATCGCCCGGTATGAGCTGATGAAGCTAAGGATCCTGAATGCCTCTCATGCCTGCATTGCCTACGCTGCTGCTCTTCTGGGGTATCGCTTCATCCATGATGCAGTAGCGGATCCGGACATTCTCGGCTGGCTGCAGGTCCTGCAAAAGCGCGAGATGATACCGACTCTGCCGCCGCTCGATGAGGTGGATTATCACCATTATCTGGAAGCCGTTGTGACCCGCTTCTCCAACCCTGGGGTCGGCGACACGATCGCGCGTAACGCGGCCGATGGTTCGGAACGGCAGCCCAAGTTCATCTTGCCTGCATTGCGAGACGCGCTCGCGACAGGCAAGGAAATGTCGGGCTTTGCGCTCGAAATTGCCCTGTGGGCGAGATATCTTCGCGGGGTTGACGAAGCGGGAGGCCAGATCGTGATCCATGACCCACTGGCAGAAGACCTGCGCCGCCGCGCGAACGAACTGGATTCCGATCCGTTGGTGTTTCTGCGAAATGTCCGTGTTTTCGGAGATCTGGCCGAGAACCCGCGCTTCGCCGAGAGGTTCAGCCATTGGACCCGGCGGCTGGACGAGGCGGGCGTCCGCGAGACGCTCCAGGTGTATGCCGTACCATCGGTTTGAGCTATCAGCAGAATCCAGAAGAGCTTCTCGTCGTTCGCGTCTTCAACCTGCGCCCAGCCAACTACGTGCCGCTCATTCTGGCTGGACAGGCCACAATTACGTGATACCAGACTCCCGTGAATCAGCTGCACACAGTTTCGGGGCGTGGGCGAGGAGTGGCTTTGCTGCTGCTCCTTCTTCTCCTGTTCGCTGCCTGCGCCGCGCCTCGGCAAAGACCATTGGAAACGGTCGATAATCTTGAAGGATTGCGGCAAAGGGCCCTCGTTCTCGTCAATGCGGAGCGAGCACGTGAAGGTCTTCCAGGCTTGCGCCTCGCCGAACCGCTCAATGCGGCGGCGCAAGCTCACGCCGAGGATATGGCGCGGCGTGATTATTACGCACACCGTTCGCACGATGGACAGGATGTGGCCGACCGCTATCGGGCAGCGGGCGGCGGCCTTTGGGAGATCATTGCGGAGAACATATCCAGTTGCATTGCTTGCCGGACCGCCAGTGAGCAAATCGTCGAGTTCCATGCCGGCTGGCTGCGGAGCCCAGGCCACCGCCGCAATATCCTGGATCCGCGCGTCAGAAGCTTCGGGTTCGGCATCGCATCCGCCGAAGGCAGGCTCTACGCGGTGCAAACCTTCGTCGGCGAACGCGCCGAGATACGGCCGTAGGTAGTCTTCGTACTGCTCGTGACGCCGTGATGTGTTTAGCTTTTCTTGGATCAGTTCGAGCTACCTTCATCGGCGCCCATACGGCGCTCCATGAACTGCCGCTACTCCTTTTCGATGTCGGTCAGTTGCCGCCGCTTTGTTGTGGCCTGCTGATCAGGGTCGATATGGATGAACTGAAAATCCTCCATATTCGAGACCGCCAAGTCAGAGGATGCGACCAGCCTGTGATTTTTCATGGAATAGGGACCCCGTTTGAGGGGTAATTTTTATCCAAAAGGGACCCCTGAGACACAGGGGCATCAGACTGCCTCCGATTGTCATCGGAGGCATTTGTTTTTGGATGTTGGTTGTGGAAACGATCGCGAAGATACGCCGTGCCTATTTTGTCCATGGGAAGCCCATCAAGGCGATTTGCCGCGAGTTGAATGTCTCGCGCAAAGTGGTGCGCAAGGTAGTGCGCTCGGAGGCGACGGAGTTTCGCTACGAGCGCAAACATCAGCCGATGCCAAGCATGGGTGCCTGGCGGGATGAGCTGGAGCGGCTGTTGTCGGCCAATGCGGCGAAGCCATCGCGTGAGCAGCTGACCCTGATGCGGGTTTTTGAAGAGCTTCGGGGCCTCGGCTATGAGGGCAGCTACAGTTCGGTCTGGCGGCATGCGCAGGCCTGGAAAGAGAAGCGCGGCAGCACCTCCGTCGCCGCCTATGTGCCGCTGAGCTTTGCACCGGGCGAGGCCTACCAGTTCGACTGGAGCCACGAGATCGTGGTGCTGGGCGGTGCGACGACCACGGTGAAGGTTGCGCATGTGCGGCTGTGCCACAGTCGGATGCTGTTCGTGCGGGCCTATCCGCGCGAGACGCAGGAGATGGTGTTCGATGCCCATGACCGGGCGTTTGCCTTCTTCCGGGGCACCTGCACGCGCGGCATCTACGATAACATGAAGACGGCGGTGGAGACCGTCTTCGTCGGCAAGGACCGCCAGTTCAACCGCCGCTTCCTGCAGATGTGCAGCCACTATCTTGTCGAGCCGGTCGCCTGCACGCCGGCCTCGGGCTGGGAGAAGGGCCAGGTTGAGAACCAGGTCGGGCTGGTGCGCCGGCGCTTCTTCACACCGCGGTTGCGCTTCAGGAACTATGAGGAGTTGAACGCCTGGCTGCTCGACCAGTGCGTCGTCTTTGCCAAGGCGCATCGCCATTCCGAGCGGCCCGAGCAGACGGTCTGGGAAGCCTTCGAGGCTGAACGGGCAAGCCTGGTGCCCTATGCCGGCCACTTCGATGGATTCCACGCCGTGCCGGCCTCGGTGTCGAAGACCTGCCTGGTGCGCTTCGACAACAACAAATACTCCGTCATGGCCAGCGCGCTCGGCCGGCCGGTGGAGATCCAGGCCTATGCCGACCGGATCGTGATCCGCCAGGATGGGGTGATCGTCGGCGAGCATCGCCGCGCCTTTGGCCGCGGCAAGACCGTCTACGACCCTTGGCACTATGTGCCGGTTCTGGCCCGCAAGCCGGGCGCGCTGCGCAACGGCGCGCCCTTCAAGGACTGGATGCTGCCCAGCAGCCTGGAGCGGATACGCCGCAAGCTTGCCCGTTCTGACGACGGAGACCGGCAGATGGTGAGCATTCTGTCGGCCGTGCTGAGCGACGGCATGCCGGCGGTGGAAGCCGCCTGCGCAGAAGCGTTGCGTGAGGGTGCCTGCTCGGCCGATGTCATCCTCAACATCCTGGCGCGTCGACGCGAGACGGCGCGGCCACCGACTATGGCCACGCCGGCCGGCCTCAAGCTTCACCATGAACCCACGGCAGATTGCAGCCGATACGATCAATTGAGGAGAGCCGTATGATGGACCGCACCGACATTCTCGCCACCATGGGATCGCTGAAGCTCTTCGGCATGAAGGCGGCCTATGACGAGATCATTCGAACCGCCGTGAAGCGCCAACACGAGCCGCAGCGCATCATCGCCGACCTGCTCAATGCAGAGATATCCGAGAAGAAGGCGCGCTCGATCAAATACCAGATGACGATCGCCAAGCTGCCGCTGGCCAAGGAGATCGAGGACTTCGTCTTCGACGGCACACCGATCAACGAGACGCTGGTGCGTGATCTGGCCGGCGGCAACTTCCTCGCCCATCAGCGCAACGCCGTCCTCGTCGGCGGCACCGGAACCGGCAAGACCCATCTCGCCGTCGCCATCGCCCGCGCCTGCATCCGTGACGGCGCGCGCGGCCGCTTCTTCAACGTCGTCGACCTCGTCAACCAGCTCGAGGCCGAGGCCCGGGCCGGGCGCCAGGGGCGGCTCAACGATCGGCTGTGTCGCCTGGACTTCGTCATTCTCGATGAACTTGGCTATCTGCCTTTCGCTCAGGCCGGCGGGCAGCTCCTGTTCCACCTCATCAGCCGGCTCTATGAGCAGACATCGGTGATCGTCACCACCAATCTCACCTTTGGCGAATGGCCGACTGTCTTCGGCGACGCCAAGATGACCACGGCACTGCTCGATCGGCTCACCCATCACTGCGACATCATCGAGACCGGCAACGACAGCTGGCGCTTCAAGAACCGCTCTCAAAGCTAAAGCCGAAAGGCCAATCAGGCGCACTCGACCGGGCTGCGCAAACTCGACCAGCTCCACCCGGTCGAGCGCTCACATCGTGCCCGTCAAAGGGGTCCCTTTTGGACGAAAAAACGGGGTCCCGTTTCCGCGATCATTGACAACCAGCCGGTATCGAGCACATGAAGAATGCCGCTGATCGACCGCCGATCGTCATCGTCATGCCCGGTTCAGCTTGTTGGCACTTCCACCCTGTGCCATGGCCGTCGCTTCGCCGGCGGGAATCGCCTTGCCGAAATAAAACCCTTGCCCGTATTCGCCGCCGCGCTTGATGATCTCCTGCATTTCCTGCCAGTGCTCGATCCCCTCGGCGATGACCGGCAGCCCAAGGCTTTTTGCGAGGTCGATCACCGAGCCAACGATCTTGGCACTGCCGGCGTTGCTTTGCATTGACGAAATAAACGACCGGTCAATCTTGATCTTGTCAAAATGCAGTTCACGCAGATTGTAGAGGCTGGAATACCCGGTTCCGAAGTCATCCAGCGATATTTTTATCCCGATATCCTGAAGTGCTACTAGCGCAGCGCGCGCGGCGTCGATGTCGGCAACCAAAGACGTTTCGGTGACTTCAATCTCCAACCGCTGCGGCGGAAAATCGGTCTCGGAGAGGATCGACAGCAGCTTAACCGGCAGGAGCGGGTCGGAGAAATGGAGCGGCGAAATGTTGAGGGAGATGGTGATATCGCGCGGCCAATCGCGCGCGTCCAAGCAAGCGCGCCGCAACAGGTCGTAGGTCAGGCGATCGATCAGGTTGAGCTTTTCCACGATGGGAATGAAGACATCCGGCCCCACTTCGCCGCGTGTCGCATGGTGCCAGCGGGCGAGGATCTCGAACCCTACAAGCCGGTTCTCCGCCAATAGCATGAGGGGCTGATAGTGCGGAAAGATCTCGTGCTCCAAAACCGCACGGCGCACATCCTGTTCAAGCTCTGTGCGCTCGCGCAGGGCGTTCTCCATGCTCAGCGCAAAGAAGCGATATGCGCCCCGGCCCTCTTCCTTGGCGCGATACATCGCCATGTCGGCGGTCCGCAGCAGAGTATCTGAGTTCGTCCCGTCATTCGGGCAGATCGATATGCCGATGCTGGCGCCCACTTCAACTATCTGATCGCCTATGCTGATTGGCCGCCCGATGCTGGCGATGATCCGCGTGGCGAGGGCTGATGCCGCTTCGGTCGCAAGTTCAGGAGTGTCGGATTCAACTATGATGCCGAACTCATCGCCGCCCAGACGCGCTACGACGTCGCCGGCCCTCGACAGGTCGCCAAGCCGCGTCGCAATCTCGCGCAATACGACATCGCCCGCAGCGTGACCGTTTATGTCGTTAACGGGTTTGAAGCGGTCGAGATCAACGATCATGACACAGTAGCTGACGGAGTCGCGCCTGGCGCGACTGACCGCATTTTCCAGCGTCTCCGCGAACACTCGTCGGTTCGGCAATCCCGTAAGGGCATCGTGCCGCGCCAAAGATTCGGCCAGCCGGTGTGCCGCGTCAGTTGCTTCATGCGCCTTTTCAAGCGCGGCCAAGTGTCTGCGGTAGGTTTGTTCCTTTTCTTCGGCGGCTCTGGCCTCAGCGGCTTTGAGACTGCTGATGTCCGTATCGGTTCCGATGATGCGAGCTACGCTGCCATCCGGCATCAGTTCGACAGGTTCCCCGCGGCTCAAGATCCAGATGTAGTGGCCGTCGCGATGCCGCTCTCGATACTCGAACGCGTTCTGACGAAGCTTACCGGAATTCTGTTGATCCGTCTCACCTATCAGCCGCTCGCGGTCATCGGGATGCACGCGGGCGAGCCATGCCTCCCGCGAAGGATCCACCGGCTCGTCGAGGCCGATGCCACGCATTTTCCGCCACGTGGGGGAAAAGTATGCGGTGCCGTCCTTCACGTTGTGGTCCCAGACACCCTGTCCCGCGCCCTCGAGTGCAAAATTCCATCGGCTCTCGCTTTCGGCCAGGGCCTCTTCTGCCCGTTTTTGTTCGGTGATGTCACGGCAGACGCCGACTACGCCGATGATCGTTCCCCCGGGATTGCGCAGAGGCAATTTGGAGGTCGCCAACCACTTCTTCTGTCCCGAGGCCGTGACGACGAATTCCTCTGTATCGATTATGGGTTTTCCGGACCTGATCACCGCCTGTTCGTCGGCAAAGAACTTTTCGGCAAGTTCGCGCCGGTGCAAATCGAAGTCCGTCTTGCCGATCAGATCGGCAACGGAAAGGCCAAGGTCAACCGCAACGGCCGGGTTGGCGAGGACAAAACGACCTCTGGTATCCTTTGCGAACAGGTAGTCCGGAACATGATCGATAAGCGCCCGCAGGAGATATTCCTGGGAACCCAATGAAAGATCGGGCTCCGCGGGCTTATCGGGATGTCGGCCTGCATTATCCGACGAGCAATTGCCATCCTTCGCCCGGCTCTTTTTTGTCGGGTACCTGTCAGGCATTTCCCGTCTCCAGTATTCAGCGTGCAAGATGCAGATCAGGCGGAGACGGTAACTGTGGTCCATTATCAACTGATTAAGCAGTGCGGCAGAAGGGTAGCAGAAATCGCACCGGCAACCACAATGGCATATCTCCGGATGTCGTTTACTGGTGCATGTCGCGCATTGCCTCTGGAATTGCCTACTGAGGAGGAAGGTGCTGATGGCTGACGGGCCCGCAGCGTTGAACGGCATCCTTGAGTATCGCGACGACCCGTTCCGCAGCAAGATTCAGACCTGAAAGCGCTCTGACGTCCCTCCTGTAATGGATCGCGAACGGCCTTTCGGCGTTGTGGTTGGATGGACCGCATCCGCAATTTCCTGGCTTTACTACGGGGCCAGCTTTGGCCCGTGCCTGTGCTGTTCGCCCTTGGTGCCGTGGGGCTCGCCTATGTGCTGCTCAGCTATGGCCACCAGTTCAGTCCCAACGGCCGCATCTGGTGGGTCTACAGTGGAAATGCGGGGACCGCGCGCGACCTTCTCGGCAGCCTCCTTTCCGGGCTGATGACGATGACCTCGCTTGTTGTCTCCGTTACATTCGTAATTCTGACGCTTGCGGCAAACCAGCTTGGGCCCCGCCTAATCTCCATCTTCATGGGAGACCGGCAACTCCAGTCCGTCCTGGGGCTGTTCATCGGTACGATCCTCTATGTGATCCTGGTGCTCCGGACCCTCGATGAAACCCTTGGCTCGGACGGCGTGCCTCATCTCGCTGTCACGGCGGCGAGCCTGCTAACCATCCTTTGTCTGCTGGCGCTCCTTTTCTATATTCACAAGATCGCGCGTTCGATCATCGCCGACAATGTGGTGGAAGCCGTCTCGCAGGAGTTCCGCGGGACGTTGCACGATATCCTGCCCGACCAGGACAACGACGCGAGCGCTTCCAAGCAGCCGCTTCAAGGATTGCGTTGGCCCTTGGGCATGGAAAAGGCCGGCTACGTGCAAGTGGTGGACTACGATGATTTGCTTTCGATCGCCTGTGAGGCCGATGTGCGAATCGCAGTAAAAGTCCGGGCCGGCCATTACCTGCTGCGGGAAGGCGAGCATGTCGACATTTACAGCACTGCGCCTCCCGACGAAGAGCTACGGGTGCGCATCCGGCGCGCCTTTACCATCGGAACAGAGCGCACCTCCGCCCAAGATCCCGAACATGGAATACGGCAACTGGTCGAGATCGCCACCAGGGCGCTGTCCCCTGGAACCAACGACCCGTTTACGGCGATCGCCGTCATCGAGAGGCTGGGGGCGGCCTTCGAGGAGATTTTTGCGCGTCACGTCCAACCACATGTGATCAAGGATAGCGACGGTGAAACGCGCATTATCGCTGACCGCAGCGATGTCGCCGGCCTGCTTGCGGCCGCTTTCCATCCGATAAGACAAGCTGGTAGGACCCATCCTGCGATCCTGATCCGCATAGCGGAGATCGTGGGCGACCTGGCCGCCACCACCACGGCGGCTTCTCAGCGCGAGGCCCTTTCGGGTCAGCTCACCCGGCTTGCCGAGACCGCACTGCTTGAAAATACCACGCGGCATGACCGCCAAGACATCATGGCAAGCATCAAGCAGGCCGAGAATGCGCTTTTGAATGGGCCATGGCGAGATCAAAGCGAGGAAGCCCATCGGCACTGACCAACGTCCGAGCTTTCTTCCGGACGGTGCCATCCGCCTCTTCCAGGCGGAACACTCCTGGTTCCTGTGCCAGCCCACGGGCTTCAGCGCCTTTCGATCGTCGGAGGCCAGCATGTCGTGCCTTCGTTCATGGTTCGATAGCTATCGAAGCATTTGCTTCACTCAATCGAATATCCCCTGCATCAGAGCCAGAGGAGTATGCCCATGCTGACCTGCGTGATCCGTTACCAGATCGACCCGACGAAGAAAGATGCCTTCATCCAGTATGCCCGGAACTGGGGGCAGGCAATCCCCCGCTGCGGCGCCGACCTGATCGGGTACTTCGCCCCGCATGAGGGGTCGAGCACGCTGGCCTACGGCATCTACAACGTTGCGAGCCTGGCGGAATACGAGGCCTATCGCACCCGACTTGCGGCCGACCCGCTGGGGCGGGAAAACTACGAATTTGCACAGGCCAAGAAGTTCCTGCTGCGCGAGGACAGAACATTCGTGAAGCTGGCCTCCGCGCCCCACGGAGGCTCGAAATGATCGCGGTTATCTTCGAAGTAGCACCCAAGGACGGCAGGAGCGGCCAGTACTTCGACATTGCAGCGCGGCTGCGTGCCATGCTCGAGCAGACCGAGGG
The DNA here is from genome assembly GCF_036621415.1 of Nitratireductor thuwali. Lineage (NCBI taxonomy): Bacteria > Pseudomonadati > Pseudomonadota > Alphaproteobacteria > Hyphomicrobiales > Phyllobacteriaceae > Nitratireductor > Nitratireductor thuwali. The sequence goes on along the minus strand of NZ_CP030941.1, from coordinate 2,733,235 downwards.
GTTCATTTCCGTTGAGCGATTCCAAAGCCTGTCGGATCCGCGGAAGTTTCTCTCGCTGTCCTTCTTTACGGATGAGGACGCCGTGCTTCGCTGGCGCAATACCGCCGAGCACCGCTCCGCCCAGGAGCATGGGCGAGACGGCGTCTTCGCCGACTACCGGCTGCGGGTGGCACATGTGATCCGCGATTATGGTTTGAGCGACCGAGCCGAAGCGCCGGCGGATTCCCTCCGCCATCATGACAGCCGCAGGATCGAAAGCGCGTCCGACTGACATATGGACATGCCTATCGCTGCCGGCGTGATTGGAAGGACCTACCACGGATCTTATTCAGCGACCATTAGAGCCCAATCCAGTGGCGCGAGCTTCGCTCCGCCTTCATTCCACCGACAGAGACAGAACACTTTCTCGCTACCCCAGTTCGAGGGCGGACGGTTGGGTGGAGATTGTCGACAAGGGGATGCTCGTCACCTGCGCGGCGAGACCTGGCGCGAGGTCGAGATCGGCCGCGGCTCCTCCGACGCCGCCTGCCCGGTCATGGCACTCGAGACTCGACCTCTACTCGGCCGCATCGTGCACGGGCCGCTGTCCCGCAGGGTGGCCGGGCAAGGCAAAAAGCTCGGCGCCCAGCTGCCCAATCGCCAGGAGGTCGCACGCCTGGTCAAGCGGCCCGCCCTGACGGCTGGCGTGAGCGGCGATTTTTCGGAAGGCGATCGGGAAAGGCTGTTTGCCGGCCATTCGCTGCGTGCAGGCTCGCCTCATCGGTCGAGGTCGACAAGGGCTATGTGCAGAAACAGCTTGGGCGTTCGTCCGCGGAAATGACCCGAAAATACCAGCGCCGCCGTGACCGGTTTGGGGTCAATCTCACCAAGGTGTGCGGGCAATAGGGATAAAAAGCCCTCTCCTCACCAAAGCGATTACGGCACTGGAAGAGCGTCAAAAGTCCCATGGAGATGCGAGATCGAGCCCTGTCGTCTCAAAGTCAGCCAGATTGCGCGTTGCCAGGCGGCCACCATTTACGCGGGCGATCGCTGCAATCATGCCGTCGGGCGCTGACATTCCGCGTCCCTGACGAGCGGCACTGCCCATGATTTCCCCGTAGGCAAGTGCGGCTTCCTCGGTCAGACCAAATATCCGATCAGCAAAACGACGCCGCCAATCTTGCAATCCCTGTTCCAGCCGATCAGCGCGCTGATCGGGCCTTATCTTCTGAATGCCGAAGGCGATCTCGGCGATCGTCACAGTCGGCAACGCCAGTTCAGCATCGTGGCGAACCAGCCAAGCGATGACGGCAGCCTCGGGCGACTTTCTCAGCGTCTCTGAAATCACATTGGTGTCGAGAAAAATCAAAGCTCAGGCCCCGTATGGACCTGTCGATCATCCCGGATCACTGCCTCGAGGTCGATATCGGTGCCGAAGGCCTTGGCAATGCGGGTATAGAAGGTCGAAGCCGGCTCGCGGCCAGCTTCGCGCACTTCATAGGCTTCAAGGGCCCGCTCGACGATATCGGCAATGGATCTATTTTCGCGACGAGAGAGCCGGTGGGCTAAGTCGCGGGCCTTGGCGCTGCGAACGGAAAGCTGAGGTTCGGCCATGGCCGCATCTCCTTCTTGGAGCAAACTTTGGCAAATTTTGAGCAAATATAGCAATGCGCTGTGATGCCATCAAGATGCCACGTGCTGGCTTGATGGCAAATCGATTGATGGGCTACAGTGTCCTCAGTGTCTGGATCTTTCCTCCGATACGGTCCTCAGGGGATCCAGTTGCGCTATCAATCCTCCCACAAGACGGGCTCCACCTGGTGGCGCCTAGATGTGTTGGTCGCCGGAGAAACGGAAAGCACTATCGGATCCAGTATGTCTGGACCTGACATATTCGAGCTTTGCCCGGAGCAGCGCCATGACCATCGGCCAAGTCGAGAATTTTCCTTCCCTCGCCCTGTCGGTCAGCTGTGCAGGTAGCCGCCAGCGTTGTTGATCTGGTCCGCCCGCTGGTAAATCGCCGCGAGTGTGATTGCCGCGTGCTGCTCTTCGACAGTTTTGCAGGCTTCGCACCAGGCGCTGGGGCTGATCCCCAGCATCGCCCGCGCCAGCTCCGCCGTGGTCAGATAATCGCGCCATTGCCCTGCGCAAATTCCTGCAGTCTCGCGCAAACGTCCAGTACGATGCCCAAAGGCAATTCCCGCTTCGGCAGGCTCTTTGTCGGTTTCCGCCACCGTGCCGACCGCTTCATACGCAGCGGCTACCAGACCAAGCTACCTCACTGCCGCGAGCGCATTCATGATAAGCGCGACCAGATCTACCTGACGGTGGGTTCCTGTCTTCTCGAACAGGTTGCGCAGGTGAAATGCCACTGTTGTCTGGCTGATCTTCAGATCGCGCGCCACGTCGGCACTTCGCTGCCCGCTGACCAAGCCGTGCGCCACATGCGCTTCCGCAGGCGTCAGCCCGAACAGCGATTCAAGCAGGTGCTCAGGCGGCTCCGGCCGCCGCTTGGAATCCGAAATGAAAATGGCGGCTATCGGCGCGCGCCCGTCCCCGCCTTCGCGACGGCACAATGCGCAGATCACGAGCATGATTTCGCCGGCGCCGTCGAGGCGGGGCACGGCCAGCCCGCGCATGATGTCTCTGCCCTGCTCGCTCGCCTCGACGACCTCCGCGACATGCGCGTGGAGCTGACGCGTCAAATCCGGCGTAGTCACGCTAACACGCCTGTCAAAGGAAAGGCCGTCCGTTCCCTCGCCCAGCGTCCGCGCGAAGGCGTTGGCGAAGACGACATCACCCCGCCGGTCGACCAGAACGACGCCGAAACCGAGTATATCGAGCACCTGGGTTGTCATTCCGATGGCCGGCGCATCCGAACGGCCGGCGAGAACTGAAAAGGCCTTCCTGACGGACTCCTCATCCTGCCGATGCAGCGCGCATATGCGTCGTGTCTGCGCGATGCGCGCTTCTATGCTCGCGAGCATGAGGTCGAAGTCTATTGGTTTTACGAGATAATCGTCTGCGCCCGCGCGCTTTCCCGATATCACCGCCTCACGTTCGTCGAGCGCGGTGAGGAATACGAACGGCACATCATCGAGGTCGGCACGGTGCGCCCGTACCGTTTTGAGCAGATCATAACCGTTCATTCCGGGCATGGTGATGTCGCACAGGATCAGGTCCGGCCGAACCTTCCCCAGCGTCTTCAGCGCGCTTCTGCCGTCGTCCGCGCCGATAGCATCGTGACCGGAAGCGCGCAGCTCGTCGATAATGTCGGCGCGCAGATCCGGCTCGTCTTCGACGCACAGGATCAGCGCTCTTTCACGCTCGGCTGTTCGTGCCTTCATTCCCGTATTCCCCGCTCCAGCCAGGCTGTATTGTGGCAGAGGAGACCGCCGACCGCAAAGGGCCCGATCTCCCCTGCGTTTGGAGGGGGACGGAATGGAGAGGCGGGTATAGGATTGAGAACCTGGTCAAAGGCTGAGGAGGTTATGTTCATGTGGGATTTCTCCATCCATGGGGCTCTTGGGCTCATGGCACGCACGGCGCCATTCATCTTGCTGCGCATGGCCGTCTATTTCGGCGTCGCGATAGCCTATGTGCTGATGACCGGGCTTGGCGCGGGGGTCGGCTGGGGCATTGGCGGCTTTGGGGACGAGGGCTTCCGTGCCGGCGCGACCTTTTGGGGCGGCATCATCGGTTTCGGCATTACAGGCGCCGTGATGTATCTCCTTCGGGAATACACGCTTTACATCGTCAAGGCCGGCCATATTGCTGTGCTGGTAGAGCTGTTGGACGGCAAACCGATGCCGCAGGGTCGCTCTCAGATCAGTCATGCGCGTCAGGAAGTTACCGAACGGTTTGCCCAGACGAGCGTGCTGTTTGCGATCGACCAGCTCGTCAAGGGCGTGCTGCGAGCCGTAACGGGCCTCGTGCGCGGCGTCGTGACGATACTTCCGATCCCGGGAGCGCGGCAGCTCGTCAGCATCGTCCACGCGTTCCTGCGCATCGCCGTCGGCTTCGTCGACGAGGTCATCCTTGCCTACGCGATACGCACCCGCTCGACCAATGCATGGGAATCGGCACGTACGGGACTCGTTCTTTATGGCCAGAACTACAAGCCCATGCTGAAGAACGCGGCCTGGCTGGCATTCTTCGTCTACGGTCTGTCCTTCCTGGTCTTTCTACTCATGCTGGCGCCGGCAGCCCTTGCAGTCTATCTGATCCCTGGAGCCTGGTCGGCGGGCGGAATGGTCTTCGCGCTTTTGTTCGCCTGGAGCGTGAAGGCAGCCTTGCTCGAGCCGTTTGCCATCACCTGCATGATGCAGGTCTACTTCAAAACGATCGAAGGGCAGTCACCCGATCCGGCCTGGGATGCCAAGCTGGAAAGCCTTTCATCAAAGTTCCGCCAGTTGAAGGATAAGGCGGCGTCCGCCGTCGCAGGCGCCTCGAGCCAGCCTGAAGGCGAAGGGCCAATCACCGCCACCGGCACCGCCGTCTAGCCGCTCCAGCTTTCCCCTTCGTTTGAACGGGGAAGACGCTCCAGCCCTGCACTATTGTCGGTCCGGAACGCCGAGAGGGAGAAGTAATGCGAAAAGCCGGATATCTCATAGCCAGCGCAATAATCTTGTCCGCCGGACCTGCGATGGCCGCTGAGGACGTCATGGTGGTCTTCGATGGATCGAATTCCATGTGGGGCAGGATTGACGGGACCGCCAAAATAGAGATCGCCCGCGATGTCATGGGCAACCTTCTGGGCGACTGGACGGACAACACCAATGTCGGCCTCATCGCCTACGGCCACCGTCGCGAAGGCGACTGCTCGGATATTGAGACGGTGCTCGCGCCGCAGAAGCTGGACCGCGACAGGTTTCTGACAAAAGTCGGGGAGATATCGCCACGCGGCAAAACGCCATTGACGGATGCGGTGGAAATGGCGGCTGAACAACTATCCTACCGCGACAATCCGGCGACGGTCGTTCTCATCTCGGACGGCATCGAAAGCTGCCAGCGCGACCCCTGTGCCCTGGCCAGCGAGCTTGAGCGCGCCGGCGTCTCCTTTACCGCTCACGTGGTCGGCTTTGGTCTTTCCGAGCGGGAAGAGCGCGATGCGCTGGCATGCATCGCAGAGGAAACGGGTGGCCTCTTCCTCAGTGCCGGCAATGCCGGCGAACTGGGCAAGGCCTTGAGCGAAGTTGGCACGGTCGTAGCCGAGGCACCCGAACCTAAACCAACACCGGAGCCGCAGCCCCAATCCGCACCGATCGTTACGCTGGAGGCGCCCGACACCACGATCATGGGCTCTTCATTCTCGGTATCCTGGAGCGCGTCCGGCCAGCAGCCGGGGGATTTTGTTACCATCGTGCCGGTTGGCGCCGAGGAAGGCGAACACGGCGACTATGCGCGGGTGAAGGACAAGAGCAGCGGTAGGCTGCAGGCGCCGGCGGAACCGGGCCGTTACGAGGTGCGCTACGTGGTCGAGGACGGCCGCGCAACGGCCGGATCGGTCGAAATCGAGGTCGTTGAAGCCAACGTCGCAGTAGAAGCTCCCGAAAGCACGACCGCCGGAGCAACATTCCCCGTCAGTTGGTCAGACGTCATACATCCTCGGGACTTCATCACCATCGTGCCGATGGATGCCGAGGAAGGCGCCTATGAGGACTATACGAGGGTGAAGGACGATCGGGAAGGAACCCTGCAGGCACCGGCGGATGCCGGCTTGTACGAGGTGCGGTACGTCCTCAACGAGGGGCGCAAGACCCTGGCCTCCGCTCCTATCGAGATTGTCGAGGCGGAGGCTTCCGTGGAAGCTCCCGAGAGAGCGACCGCCGGCGAAACCTTCTCGGTCAGTTGGTCGAACGCGATCCATCCCCGAGACTTCGTCACCATCGTACCAGCGGGCGCCGACGAGGGCAGCTATGCGGACTACACGAGGGTGAAGGACAGTGATCAAGGCAGCTTGCAAGCACCTGCGGATGCCGGGCTATATGAGGTGCGCTACGTTCTCAATGAGGGGCGCAAGACGCTGGCTTCCGCTCCTATCGAGATCGTCGAGGCGGAAGCTTCGGTGAGGGCTCCGGATAGCGCTGTGGTCGGCTCCACATTCACAGTGCAGTGGTCGAGGGGCATTCATCCGCGCGACTTCGTAGCCATCGTGCCCATGGGCGCGGAACCGGGCGATCATATCGACTACGCAAGAGTTTCCGACAAGGCCGAAGGGAAGTTGCGGGCGCCGGCCGAAAGCGGGCTCTATGAGGTGCGCTATGTCCTCAACGAGGGCCGGAAGACTTTGGCCTCCGAACAGATCGAGATCGTGGAAGCCGATATCGAACTGTCGGGGCCGGACACGGTACGCGCGGGAACAGCCATTCGCGTCGGGTGGTCCGGTACCGCGCCGCACCCGCGCGACTTCGTAACCATCGTGCCAATGGGGGCCGAAGAAGGCGATTATGGCGATTATGCCCGGGTAGGTGAGCGTGAGCAGGCCGACCTGGCTGCGCCGGAGGCGACCGGGCTGTACGAAGTCCGCTATGTGCTGGAAGAAGGGCGCCGCACGTTGGCCCGTCACCCCGTGGAGGTCGTTGCGGCAACCGCCACGCTGAACGAAGGCGGTGCACTCGAAGTGCCGGAGACTGGCGCGCCGGGCGCGACGGTGGAAGTTGTCTGGGAGGCTGAAAACCAGGACAACGACCAGCGGATCGCGCTGGCCGGTGCCGATCAGGCGGATTTCACCTGGATTGAGGCGCGGAAGGCAGATGGCGATGCGCTGACCTTTACCCTGCCCGAGGAAGCGGGCTTTTACGAATTCCGCCTCCTCGATATCACCGAGCGCAAGGTGCTCAGCCGGGCGACGATCGCCGTCGAATAAAGGCAGCTATCCCGCCGGCTTCAGGAGGCCGGCGGGCCCGTCGGCGACGGCCTTTTAACGCGCTACTGGAAAACCCATTCTTCGTGCTCAATCCGGATAATTCGTGGCATGCCTTCGAAAACGCGCAGGCGCACCACGGCGCGGCGCGGATGCCCGAAATTGCGGAAATCGGCGTTTACGGTGATCAGTCCGCGGAACATTGGCCGTTCACCGTCGAGTGCGATCCTGAGATCCGTGATCTCGGCATCCTGACTATCGAAGAGCGGATCGGCCTGTAGTCCGCTTTGAGCAATTTTCGCGGCCAACGGCTTGGCGAAGAAATCGCTGGCACGCGAGGGATGCAGCGGACTTGTGGTGCCGCCGGCCATCGCCTGAATGTGATCGCTGTAAAGGCGCTTCACGAGACGTTCGGCCGCCTGGACGATGTCCTGTGTGCCATCCTCAGATGATGTCCTGACGGGGCCGCCATCTTCTGCCAAATAGCGCTGTGCCACCCAGCCCTGAATGCTCCGGTCGGCATTTTGCATGAGGCACCAGCGCGGCGGCAGGGCTGCGCGCTCAGCCTCGCTCATTTCGAAATACAGGCCCGGCGGCACCAGCGGCACGCATGTGACCTGCTGTAGAGCGCGCGCGTTGTGGGCGAACTGGCCGATCACGGCATAGTCCGTGCCCGGACCCATGCGTGCATTCAGCGCGTCGTTTGGTGCCACGTCCACAACGCGCCAGCTATCCGGGCCATCGGCTTCGGCCCGTGCATCGTTGCCAGGGGCAAGGAAAACTGCATAGCAGGCGGCCGCGGCCACCGCTCCCAGGACAGTGCGGCGACGAGTGGATTTGGGCATGACGGATGTTCCCTTGGATTTTACTGCTGCCATTGAATCGCAAGCCTAAGGCAATAGGATACGTCAGTCCCCGTCCGAAAGAACGGGCAAGGCGACGGGTCCGCAGCTCTAGCTGGCGGCACCTCAACGCAGCAACGCGCCGCGGCAATCTACGCGGCCGACGATAATAATGGGGAGCGGCATGACCGGACGACGCGGCGTCCACCTTTTCTCGAATGGAATGTTATTCGCCTTGGGTATGGCTCTTTTCTTGCCGGTCCTGATGGCCGGTCGGGCCGATGCGCTGGAGACCGCACTCGGTGAACCCTCCGGCGAGATCCTGCTGGAAATCGAGGGGCGAATTCAGCGCACCAATCGCGACGGCAAGGCTGTCTTCGACCGCGCGATGCTGGAGGAACTGGACCCAGCAGTTCTGGAAACGACCACCGTCGTCACTGATGGCGTGCGCCGTTTCGACGGCTTCTATATGCGCGATCTTCTCAAGCGGGTTGGAGCGGAAGGTGAAACCGTGACGGCAAGCGCCCTGAATGATTATGTGATCGACATTCCGGCCACCGATTTCGAAAGATTTGACGTGGTCGTCGCCACCCACATGGACGGCGAGAGGCTGGAGCCGCGCGACAAGGGACCGCTTTGGATCGTCTATCCGCGCGACGATCATGCGGAGCTGCAGGATCTGCGCTACGACTACCGTTGGGTGTGGCAGCTCAATCATCTGGAAGTCCGATGAAAGCCGCGCGCGGCATCTATACCTATCCCCTTAGCCTCGCAGCCATTTTCGTCTTCACCTGCCTGCTGTCCTTCGCACTGTGGCGTCTGTCCAATGCAGAAGAGGCGCTGCGCAACCAGGTCGGAGACAATATGCTCTGGTCGATCAGCCGGGCCCAGGTCGCGGCCCAGCGGCTCGATATCGCGGTTGCTCGCGCACACCTCGGGGAAACGAACAAGGACGAGCTCGCGCTGCGCTACGACGTACTTTTGAGCCGGTTGACCTTGCTGGAGGCGGGGCCGCAACGGCGGTATCTCGCTGAACTTGGTCATCATGAGGCAATAGACGAACTGTCGTCGCGTGTGCGCGCTCTTGAGGACGAAATCCTTTCGGCCGGCTCGACAAGTATGCGCGCAGCCGGTGAAATTCACGGCCTGCTTTCCACTCTGGCCAGCGAGTTCGGCCGTGCGGCCAATCGATCCATGGTGGCCCAGTGGAACGAAACCGGCGAGCGGCTCGATGCGCAGCATGCTGCCGTCCTGCAGGTCATAGCGATCGTGGTGACCATTCTTGCCCTCGGCGCCTTCATCTCCTGGCGCATGCTCGCAGCACTTCAATCCGAGCAACGAGCCCAGCTGTCGCTTCTGCGGGAAAAGGAGATCCGCGAGGCCTATCGCAGCTTCGTGAGCCTGGTCTCACACCAGTTCCGCACGCCTTTGTCGGTGATCGATTCCTCCATGCAGCGCATTTTGCGCAAGGGCCCGGCAATGCCGCATGCAGAGCTTGCACGCCGTGCCGGCCGCGTTCGCGAGGTCGTTGCCTCGCTAACCCAGCTTATGGAAATCACGTTGCATTCAATGAAGTTGGAAGCCGGCCAGATCGATATCAACATGGTCGAACTGGACGTCGTGGCGGAGTTGGAAAGACTGCGCCAAAGCCAAATGGAAGACAGGCCAGATCGCACCCTCAGGATCGATGTCGGCGACGAAGTGCCGGCTCGCATTACGGCAGACCCTCTCCTTCTACAGGAAATCCTGGGCAACCTGATCGTCAATGCGGTGACATACTCGCCCCAGAGCGAACCGGTCACAATCCGCGTGAGCGCCGGCAGTAATTGCGTCCACATCGCCGTCGAAGACCGCGGCATCGGAATTCCGGAGGCCGAAAAGGAGCGGGTTTTCCAGCCCTTTTTCCGGGCGAGCACGGCCACCGATATTCGCGGCGTCGGCATCGGACTGCATTTGTCACGGCGCATCGCTCGCATGATGGGCGGCGACGTCACCTTCGAAAGCACCAAGGGCGTTGGTTCGACGTTTACACTGATGCTGACGATCTAGCCCTGGCCTGAGGACACGATGTCGGCGGCGTTAGCGGCGCCCGTTTGTTCTGATGCGCAGTGCATCAAGGCCATGCGGCGAAAGACTGGGCGCGCCTTGATTTGCGCAACACGGCCTCGCGTCGCATACGGCCGGGAGTGACGCCGGTTTCGCGCTTGAAGAACCGGCTGAAATAGGCGGCGTCCTTGAAACCCAGAGCTTCGGCAACTTCCGATGCCTGCAGGTTCGTTCCGCCCAGCAGCACCTCTGCTTCGGCCACCAGACGGGCATTGATGAGCGCCAGCGCCGAGCGGCCGGTGACGCGTTTGACGGCGCTGCCCAGCCTGCCTCGGGAGATAGACAGGAAGCGGGCATAGTCTTCAATGCGCCAGTGGTCGCGGGCGTGCAGTTCCACAAGGTGAAGAAAATTGCGCACGATCGCGCGCGGCGCAGATTGCGGCGCCGGTGCCTCGGGGCTCGACGTACGCCAGAGCGCGATCAGAACCAGGACGAGGTGATAGCGCGCGGCGTCCTGACCGCCCGGCCGGTCGTGCCGCAACTCCTCTCCCACCGCTTCGATCGAACGACACAGATCCTGGGCGACCGCCGGCTCCACCTTCGCGCCCAGAACGGGGTGGAACAGCGCATCCTTGACCTGCCCGCCTATGGGACCGGACGGCACCGCCCGCCCGATGGCGAGTTCGGAAGCCGCGAGCGCCGCCCCTCGCGCGCCGGCTTCGAGGGTCAGTGTGGCGGCGTTGCCAGTCGGCAGCCATAGGACGCAAGGCGATGCAAGTTGCACCACCTTGCCCTCCATGGAGAGCCGACCCGTACCCGAAATGAGCACGTAAGCGCGGTTGCGGTTCCCGTGCAGCGTCCAAGCGACAGGCGACAAGGCGGTCTTCACCGCCACCGCCTCCGTCTCGGGAAGCACCACGATGGGTGCGACTTCGGAGTTTCCCACAGAACCGCGGTCACCGCTGCTGCCGAATACCATGAACGTTTCCCGTTGGCCTCGGTCAAAAGTACAATTCTTTGCGCAATAAGTCCATTTGCAGGTTTTGGCAGCGGTTTAACATCTTCCCTGCATGCGGAGGAAACGGATCGGGCTCACGCAGCCTATCGGCGACATTCGCATTCCAGTCCCCCGGGAGGTCACGGGACTGGAACGCGTCAGCCGGCAAGCGCGCGCCAGAGATCCGGTGCGACATGTGGAGGAGAACCTTATGCTAGAACCAACCGGCGGGCGCCGCGCGCCCTCTTTGCTGCTATCGACGATTGCCCTGGCGGCGCTGGCCATCTGGCCGGCAAACGGCGCCGCGCAGGAGCGGACTTCGGTCAAGATCGGCTATGCCGTATCCAAGACCGGCGTCAATGCGGGCGGAGCAGGCATCACGACGATTCCCAACTATCAGCTCTGGATCAACGACGTGAAGGAGGCGGGCGGCCTGGAAATGCCCGACGGCAGCAGGCTGCCGATCGAGCTGATCGAATATGACGACCGCTCGTCGGCGGAGGAGGTGGTCCGCGCCGTGGAGCGCCTGGCCACGCAGGACGAGGTCGATTTCATCCTGCCTCCCTGGGGGACCGGCTTTAATCTGGCGGTTGCGCCGCTGTTCGACCGCTACGGCTATCCGCAGCTTGCCGTTTCGTCGGTGACCGACAAGGCGCCCGAATTCGTCGAGCGCTGGCCGAGGAGCTTCTGGTTCCTGGGCGGCGGCGCCGACTATACGGACGCACTGGCCAATGTGCTCGTCGACGCGCGTGAAGCGGGAACCATCAACGACAAGGTGGCGATGATCTCGGTGGCCGACGGGTTCGGCATCGACCTCGTGACCGCGGCGCGGGAAGCCTTTGCCGAGGCGGATATCGAGATCGTCTACGACAAGACCTATCCCGTCGGGACGACCGACTTCTCGCCGATGGTCAACGAGGCTTCGGGGACCGAAGCCGACAGTTTCGTTGCCTTCTCCTACCCGCCCGACACCTTTGCGCTGACCCAACAGGCGCAGGTTTCAGGCTATAATCCCAGGGTCTTCTACCTTGGCGTCGGCGTTGGATTTCCGGCTTACGGCGAAGACAACCCCGCTGCCGAGGGAGTCATGAGCCTCGGCGGCATCGACCCCGCCAACGAGGCCAACCGTGCCTATCGCCAACGGCATCAGGAGCTGACGGGCCAGGGGCCTGACTACTGGGGCAGCGTGATCACCTATGCTAGCCTGGAAATGCTGCAGGAGGCAATCAGGCGCGTCGGCCTTGACCGGGAGGCCGTATCGCAAGAGCTGTCCACCGGCACCTTCCAGACCGTGCTGGGCGAAACCAAGCTCGAAAACAACCAGCTCCGCGACCTCTGGTGGACCGGACAATGGCAGGACGGCGTCTTTGTCGGCATCGCACCGCCCGACAGGCCCGGCGCAGCCAAGCCGAGGCTGCCCAAGGCGCCCTGGAAGAATTAGCCGACGGCAGGGCCCGCTCCACATCCTCCCGTTGCCGGGCGGCGGCGGAGGATGGGGAGCAGCGCAGCGGTGCCGTCATCGCCAAGGAAACAACAGGTCAGGAAGTCGAAATGCTGACGACCGCAATTATTGCAGGTCTGGTGCTGGGCGGCACCTATGCGCTGGTGGCGATGGGGCTTACGCTACAATACGGCATCGCCCGCATCATGAACCTGGCCTATGGCGAGACCATGATCGCCGCGGCCTTCGCCGCATTCGTTCTCAAGGATGCGCTGGGCCTAAATCCGGTGACGGGCCTACTTCTGGTGGTCCCGGCAGGCTTTGCCTTCGGCTACGCCATCTATGGCGTCATGATGCGCCCACTGGTGGCAAGGGCCGGAGACCGCGGCGCACTGGAGATCGATTCGATCCTCGCCACTTTCGGTCTTCTCTTCGTCATCCAAGGGGTACTCCTCGTTCTCTTCGGCTCGAACTATATGAGCTATTCCTATCTGAACATCCCGGTCTCGATCCTGGGGGCGAACATTGCCGCCAACAGGCTTCTCGCCCTGGGGCTGGCCCTCACTATCGGTCTGACGCTTTACGCCCTGCTTCGTTACACGCGCTGGGGCACGGCGATCCGTGCCGTCGCCGTCGCTCCGCAATCGGCTGTGCTCGTGGGCATCGACGTCAATCGCGCCGCGCGCTTTGCCTTTGCGCTCGGTGGCGCCCTGGCCGCGGCCGGCGGCGTGGTCGTCTCCATGTACCAGACTTTCACCGCCACATCGGGCGTGACCTTCACCATGAAGGCGCTGATCGTCGTCATCATGGGCGGTGTAGGCAATCTTCTCGGCGCGCTCAGCGCCGGGCTCATCCTCGGCATGGTCGAGACCTTCGTCGCCACCTACCTGGAGCCCGGCCTGACGCTCGCCGCCACCTATGCGATTTTCCTGACGCTGCTTCTGTGGCGGCCGCAGGGCCTGTTCGGAAAGGCGACGCGATGAATGGACGCCTCGCCCTCATCCTTGCCGCCGCGCTTGTCGCTCTCGCCGCGCTGGCCTTGGCGCCCTTCTATCTAGGGCCATATCAGATCGGGCTTCTGATCGGGCTTACCGGCTATGTGACGCTTTCCAGCGCGTGGGCGCTTTTCTCCGGCCCCACCCGTTACGTCTCACTGGCGACGGTTGCGTTTTTCGGCATCGGCGCCTACACGGTCGCTGCGCTGAACGAAGTGCTGCCCTATCCCCTGGTGCTAGCTGCGGCCGCGGCCATTGGGCTTGCCGTGGCGCTGGTGGTCGGCCTTTCCACCCTCAGGCTGGCCGGCGTCTATTTCGTCATATTCACCTTCGGGCTTGCCGAACTCGTGCGCCAACTCGTCACCTGGTACGAGGTCAACGTCACCGGCACGCTCGGCCGCTACATCTTCATGTCGTTCGGGCCGGAGCAAATCTACTGGCAACTCCTGGCATTGATGGCGATCACGCTGTTCATATCGTGGTGGATCGGCCGCAACAGGCTGGGCCTAGCGCTGAAGGTGATCGGCGACGATGAAGTCGTGGCGGCCCATTGCGGAATCTATATCGCCCGCACGAAGCTTGCCCTGTTCGCGCTGAGCGCCGTCATCATAACCCTGGTCGGCGCGATCCAGGCACCGCGTTGGACCTATGTCGAGCCCGGCATCGTCTTTAACCCCACCCTGTCGTTTCTCACCCTGATCATGGCGCTTCTGGGCGGGGCCAACCGGCTGTGGGGACCGGCGCTCGGAGCGGTGCCGCTGTTCCTGCTCTTCGAATGGCTATCGGCCAGGTTTCCGGATCATTATTCCATCATTCTCGGTCTTCTTTTCATCCTGATCGTCTTCGCCCTGCCGGGCGGCGTCGCGGCCTTTGCGGAGCGCATGTTTGGCCAGCGAAAGCCCACCCCACAGATGCCGGGCGCCGAAAGCGCGCTTGCCCGTGACACGGCGGAGGCCAGGCGATGACACAGCTTCTGGAAGTCCGCGATCTCAGGAAGCGCTTCGGCGGGCTGACCGCCGTCAACGATGTCTCATTCACTGTCGATGTGGGCGAGACCGTCGGTCTGCTGGGCCCGAACGGCTCCGGCAAGACGACCGTCCTCAACATGATCTCGGGCCTCCTGCCGGCGAGCGGCGGCGCAATCATGCTCAACGGGGAAAAGATCGCGGGCATGCCCGCCCATCGCATCGCCACGCGCGGCGTGGCGCGCACCTTTCAGCTGGTGCGTGTCCTGCCCTCTTTGCGCGTGGCAGAAAACGTGGAGGCGGCCGCCGCATTCGGTCCGGAGAAGCTGTGGGGCGCGGCGGCTCGCGAAAAGGCGCTGGCCTGCCTCGAGCGCGTTGGCCTTGGCGGCCGGGAAAACGAGATGACCGCCGAACTCACCTATATCGACCAGAAGCGGTTGGAGCTCGCCCGGGCGCTGGCATCGGACCCGAGGCTGCTTCTGCTCGACGAATGGCTGGCGGGGCTCAATCCGACCGAGCTGGCAACAGGAATCGAGCTGATCTCCGATCTGAAAAGGGACGGCATGACCGTGCTGCTCGTCGAGCATGTGATGGATGCCATCCGCGCGCTGTGCGGGCGGTGCGTGGTCATGAATGCGGGACGCAAGATCGCGGACGGCGAAACCGGCAGCGTGCTGAGCGAGCCAGAGGTCGTCCGGGCCTATCTCGGAGAAAGCCATGCTTGAAGTTTCCGGCCTCAGCCTGCGTTACGGCAAGCATCTGGCCCTTGACGGCGTCGCCGCGAACATAGGGCGCGGCGAAACGGTCGTCATTCTGGGTGCAAACGGCGCCGGCAAATCGTCGCTCCTGAAAGCGATTGCCGGCCTGGTCAAGCCGGACGAGGGTGTGCGGATCAAGCTCGACGGCAACCCCATCGCGGGCCTGCCGCCCCATCTCATACCTTCCATGGGGATCGCGCTGGTGCCTGAAGGCCGCGGCGTCTTCGGCGATCTTACGGTGGAGCAGAACCTGTTGCTCGGCGCCTATTCAAGCCGTGCGCGCAGTGGCGAGGAGACACGGCGCCGCCATGTATACGAGCTTTTTCCGAAGCTTGCCGAACGCCGCCGTCAAACCGTCAATACGATGTCGGGAGGCGAGCAGCAGATGGTGGCCGTCGCCCGCGCGCTGATGTCGAAGCCCGACTATCTGATGCTCGACGAACCGAGCCTCGGGCTTGCGCCAGTCGTCGTCACGGAGCTTTTTGAAACGCTGGGGCGAGTGCGGGAAACCGGCGTTGCCCTTTTGATCGTGGAACAGAATGTCCGGATGAGCCTGTCGGTCGCCGACCGCGGCTATCTGATGGAGGCCGGACGCATCGTTGGAGAGGGAACGGCGGCTGCACTGAGGCGAGACAGCGCCGTGCAGCGGGCTTTCCTGGGTATGGCGTGACAGAAACAAGACGAGGTAGGAAGATGGAACAATTGGGATTGCTGATCGGCGAGGAAGATCGCGGCGCCTCCAGCGGGCAGACTTTCGAGCGCTTGAACCCGATGACCGGGGAAGTGGCCACGCGCGCCGCAGCAGCCAGCCTCGAAGATGCTCGACTCGCCTGCGATGCGGCCGCGCGGGCCTTTCCCGCATGGGCGGCGACGGGGCCCGGCGAAAGACGGCGCATCCTGCTTTCAGCCGCGGCCGCCCTCGAAGCACGGGGGCCAGACATCGTCGCCGCCATGGCCGAGGAGGTTGGAGCGACCGCTGGCTGGGCCATGTTCAATGTCGGGCTTGCCGCCGACATGCTGCGCGAGGCGGCTTCGCTGACGACGCAGATCACCGGCGAGATCATTCCTTCCAATCGGCCAGGCAGTACGGCAATGGCCATCCGCCAGCCGGCGGGTGTCGTGCTGTCCATGGCACCGTGGAACGCGCCCGTAATCCTCGGCGTGCGATCGCTCGCCACGCCGCTTGCCTGCGGCAATACCGTGGTGATGAAGACCTCCGAGCTTTGCCCGCGCACGCACCGGCTGATCGTCGACGCGCTGCACGAGGGCGGCGTGCCGCATGGGGTGCTCAACGCGCTTTCCAACGCGCCCGAGGACGCATCGGCCATCGTCGAAGCCCTGATCGCCCATCCCGCCGTGCGCCGCGTCAACTTTACCGGCTCGACGCGTGTGGGACGCATCATAGCGGAGACGGCGGGACGCTACCTCAAACCGGTGCTGCTCGAGCTTGGCGGCAAGGCGCCCATGGTCGTGCTCGATGACGCCGATCTCGATGCCGCCGTCGCGGCGGCCGCCTTCGGCGCATATATGAACCAGGGTCAGATATGCATGTCGACGGAACGTATCGTCGTCGATGAGAAGATCTCCGAGCCCTTTGTCCGCGCACTGGCGCAAAAGGCACGTTCCCTCAAGGCAGGCGACCCGCGGGAAGGCTCCACACCTCTGGGCTCCGTGGTCGACGAGAGCGCGGCCCGGCGCATTGAGGAATTGATCAAGGACGCCGTCGCCAAGGGCGCGGTGCTGGCCGCCGGCGGCGGTGTGCAGGGCACAGTCATGGAGGCCACCCTTCTCGACCGCGTGACGCCGAACATGCGCATTTATGGCGAAGAGAGTTTTGGCCCCGTGGTCACGATCGTGCGGGTGAGCGGCATAGACGAGGCGGTGCGGGTTGCCAACGACACGGAATATGGCCTGTCCGCGGCGGTTTTCGGCAAGGACATCAACCGCGCCATGTCGGTCGCCCGCCGCATCGAATCGGGAATATGCCACATCAACGGCCCGACCGTTCACGACGAGGCCCAAATGCCGTTCGGCGGCGTCAAGGATTCAGGCTATGGCCGCTTCGGCGGCAAGGCCGGTATTGCCGAGTTTACCGAGTTGCGCTGGATCACCGTCCAGGATGGCCCGATACATCATCCATTCTGACACGAATCCTATCGGTGCCGCGTCATGAAACTCCAGCACAAGACCTGTATCATCACGGGTGGCGGCGGCAGTCTCGGACAGGCCACCGCCCGCCTGTTCCTCGCAGAGGGTGCGCGTGTCGTGTTGGTCGACCGCGACGGCGAGGCGCTGGAACGGGCGATCGCTGACCTGCCTGCCAACAGGGTGGTGCCTCTCGCCGCCGACGTCACTTCGGCCAGGCAGACCGAGCGCTACATCGAGGCCACGGTCGAGCGCTTCGGGCCGATCGATGTCCTCTTCTCCAATGCCGGCAATTTCGGTGCCGTCGCACCCATCGCCGACTATCCCGAGGAGGCGTTTGACGCGGTGCATGCGGTCCACGTGAAGGGAGCCTTTCTGGCCGCGAAGCATGCCGTGCCCAGGATGCGGGACGGAGGCAGCATCGTCATCACTTCCAGCGTCGCGGGCCTGCGCGGCGACCCAGGCGTCTACGCCTATATCACTGCCAAGCATGCGCAGGTCGGCCTGATGCGCTGTCTCGCCAAGGAATTGGCGCCCCGCGGCATCCGCGTCAACACCATCCATCCGGGACCGGTAGACAACGGGTTTCAATATGCGGTGGAGGAAGGACTCGGCAGCCAGATGGGCGTCGACGGGACGGCGTTCTTCAACGACCTCATCCCGCTCGGCCGGCACGCACGCGCCGAGGAAGTGGCGCGATCCGTACTCTACCTGGCCTCCAGCGACAGCAGCTTCACGACCGGTACGACACTGGTGGTCGATGGCGGCATGTCGACATAGGAGATGGCTGTTTCAGCGGAACAGCTTCTCCACATAGCCCGCGCCGAGGCCGATCTTTTCGTAGTGGGTGCGGCACAGCTCTATATAATTGTGCACGTCGAAGAAGCCGTCCGGTTCGCCCTTCTCGTCGAGCCAGATGAGCGGCCCCTTGACCTGGAAGAAGACGCGCATCGGATCCTCGTGCTCATAGGCTACCAGCGTGTGCCCCTCGCCTGGCGTCTCGTAGACGAAATCGCCGGCGGTCGCCGTCCAATCGTGTTCCAAGTAGCCCCACTTTCCGGAAATCGTGTAGGCGAACACCTCGTGCGGATGGTAGTGACGGTTTACCAGGCCTGCGCTCTTGGCCATCAGTATGTCACACCATTTGTTCTGTGTCGGCGAAATCCACAATGGGCGCGAGGAAACAGTCTCAGTAAACGGCACGTAATAGCGCTCATCCCCTGTCGGCGCGTCGGCCAGATAGACCTCCGGGAGCGCGTCGCGCTGGAATACTTTCTTGATCGGTTTCAATTCCTTCCAGAATTCGGTCGTCGCCGGTTCCGCCATGGCTCTTCTCCTCGCTTCGCGGCTGGGTGTGGTTCACGGGCGCACATGCACGTCGATCAGCGCAAGGCCCCGTTTCTCGTCGATATGGCGCAGCGCCTCTGCGATAACGCCCGGCAGTTCCGCCCCGTCGCGCACCGTGCGGGCAAAGGCACGGCTTGCCTCCGCCACGCGCGCGAAATCGGGTATGGGCGAAAGGCCGGTGAGCGGCATGGCGTTGGTGCGCGAAGCATATCCATCGGGATAGATTCCGAGCACGGAATGACGCACCGCGCCCCATTCGGCATTGTTGAGGATGATCACCAGGACCGGCAGCTCCAGCGCCTCCGCGATCTGATGACAGGCGACGGGATTGGCGAACATATAGGAGCCGTCGCCCATGGTGGCGACGACCAGCCGGTCGCGCTCGGCAAGCTGCATGCCGAGCGCAGCAGGAAAGGCCCAGCCGAGCCCGCCCGAATGCGGCTCCTGGTACCAGGCCTTGGCATGATCGAGGCTCATTGGCGCCATGGGACAACCGAGTTCGGAGAAAACCGACGCCCCCCGCCCCTCGATCGCGCGCGAAAGGCACAGGCTCACCCATTCCTTGGTCATCGGTGCGCCCTGCCCGGCTTCCGCCTGCCCGACGGCGCGCGCGCGCGCGGCGCGATTGGCCGCGGCGAGTGCCTCGCGTCG
This sequence comes from Nitratireductor thuwali, assembly GCF_036621415.1. Lineage (NCBI taxonomy): Bacteria > Pseudomonadati > Pseudomonadota > Alphaproteobacteria > Hyphomicrobiales > Phyllobacteriaceae > Nitratireductor > Nitratireductor thuwali. Next base: position 2,714,204 of record NZ_CP030941.1, on the reverse strand, counting down.
TGCTTCGCCGGCGGCCTTCTCCGCCGGTTTCAGCGCTTCCATTGCCGCTTTCAGCGCTATGAGCCCATCCTCCACCTCGCAGGCAAGCCCTATATCGCAACGGAAATTGCGCACCGGAAAGCGGCTGTAGAGCGGATCCTGTCCCATATGGACCACCCGGCAGGTGGCTGCGGGGCGATGGCTGTCGGGCGCCCAGGGAGCCAGCGAATCGATGACGAGAATGACGTCGGCCTTATCGATCAGGGGACCGGGATCAGCCGGCGCGGCCATCGGATGATCGAGCGGCAGGGCAAGCCGCACGGCCCAATACTGGCAGACAGGAATGGCCCATTCGTCCGCGATGGCCTGCAAGGCGGAAAAGCCGGCTTCCCCGCCTGCCCCGCGCTGCGCTATGATCAGCGGGTTGCGCGCCTCGGCAAGAAGCCTGGCAGCCGCTTGCAGCCCTTCCGGATGAACGCCCGTGACGGTCGCAGTCATGATAGCGTCGCGGCCTATCCCGGCAGATGGGGACGGCTGGCAAAGAACCTCGCGCGGCAGGCTGATATAGACCGGGCCGCGCGGCGCGGAATCGGCGATTGCCAGCGCCCGGTCCACGATCTCCTCCACCTGCTCGGGAAAACGCAACTCATAGTCCCATTTGCAGGTTTCACGGACCAGCGCCGTCTGGTCGCGCATCTCCTGACCCCAGCCGATGGGCACGGTTCGCGCGCCCAGGCGATCCTTCTCCGTCGTCGGCGTGCGACCGGAGAAAAGCAACATCGGCACGTGTTCGGTTGCTGCATTGATGGCGCCGATGGCGCAATTGGCAAGACCCACATTGGTATGCGCCATGACCGCCTGCGGACGCCCCGTCGCCAGATAATAGCCGTGTGCCATTCCCATGGCCGCGGATTCGTGCGGCATGACGAGCGCGCGCGGCAGCGACAGGCCCTTGGCCTCCGCCTCCGCCAGCCCCTCGATCACCGGGGGGAAATCGGTCCCCGAATTGGCGAAGATATAGTCGATCCCAAGGGTTTTCATGCGCGCCAGCAGAGCTCCGCCGGCGGTCATTTGCAGGTCTTCCTTCGGTGGATATTCGTTCTTCAAAGCTGGATCCAACTGAGCATCTATTGCTATATTTGAAATATGTAATTCAATTATAGATTGACAATAGAATTTGCCGCCGTCAATCTCTTTTGGCGGATTTCGATGCCGCAGCGGTGGAAGGCCTTCGTCCGGGAGGAGGAGCCAGTTGGCTCCGGGATGGGGGAAAGCCGTAATCGGCGGGTGTGAATCGTGATCGATCTTGCGCCTGATTTCGTTTGAACTGAACCGGGAGGAAGAAATGAAACCATTATCTGGAGCGCGCCGCGCCGCCTGTCTCGTCACCGGGGCGGCCCTTGCGATGCTGGGCTTCGCCGGGACCGGCCTTGCCCAGGAAACGATCACGCTGAAGCTGCACCATTTCCTGGGGCCCAACGCCCCCGCGCAGACCGACATGCTGGCTCCATGGGCCGAACGCATCGAAGAGGCATCTGAAGGCCGCGTCCAGATCGAGATCTATCCCGCCATGTCGCTGGGTGGGCGCCCGCCGGAACTCATCAACCAGGTGCGCGACGGCGTCGTCGATATCGTATGGACGGTGAACGGCTACACGGCGGGTCTTTTCCCCCGCTCGGAAGTCTTCGAGCTTCCCTTCATCCACACCAACGATCCCGTTGCCACCAACCTGGCCATGCGCGAGATGTTCGACGAATATCTGGCCGAGGAATATTCAGGCATCAAGGTGCTGTTCAACCATGTCCATGCCGGCCAGGGGATCCATATGGTCGACCAGGAAGTGCGCAGCCCGGACGATCTGGCAGGCAAGCGCATCCGCATCCCCACGCGCACCGGCGCCTGGGTGGTGGAGGCGCTGGGGGCCAATCCTGTTTCCATGCCCGTTCCCGACCTGCCCCAGTCGCTGTCGCGCAAGGTGGTCGACGGCGCCCTCATTCCGTGGGAGATCATCCCCGCCCTGAAACTGCAGGATTTAACCGACTATCAGATCGAGGGCGCCGACAAGACCCGCTTCGGCACGACGACTTTCCAAGTGTCGATGAATCAGGCGAAGTGGGACAGCCTACCCGAGGACATCCAGCAGATTTTCCTCGACAATTCAGATGATGAATGGGTGCGTGAGGTCGGCCGCATATGGCGCGACATCGATGACAAGGGCATCGCACTGGCCGTCGAGGCCGGCAATGATCATATTACCCTAACCGAAGAGGAAACCGCCGCGTTCCAAACGGTTCTGGAGCCCGTGGTGGAGCGTTGGGTCGAGGAAGTCAGCGCCAAAGGCATCGACGGCAATGCGCTTGTGGAGGCGGCCCGGGCCGCTATCGCGAAGCACGCACAAGCCAACTGAGATGGCGCATTGGACGGGCATGATGGCGCGGCTGACGGCGATACTGCGCCGCGCCATCGAATACTGGGCGATCGCCGGCGGGATCGTTCTTCTCGGGGTGGTGCTGGTCAACGCACTGAGCCTGACCAGCTTCATTGTGGCGGGCAGTCCCTTTCCCGGCGATTTTGAGATCGTGGAAGTCGGCGTCGCGGTCGCCGTCTTTGCATTCCTACCCTATTGCCAGCTCTCCGGCGCCAATGTCACGGCCGACATCTTCACTTCGGGCGCCGGTCCCCGACTTCTAGCGGGGCTGACCGCGGTCGCGTCGGCAGTCGCCGCCCTCTTCGCGGCGTTCCTGTTTTCACGCATGCATGCAGGATTTCACGATCTGCGGCTCTACGAGGAAACGACGGCGATCTACCAGTTTCCCATCTGGGCTGCCTATATTCCCATCCTCGTTTCCATCGCCCTCCTTTTTGCCGCCGCGCTGATCACGTTCGTCGATGCTCTCGGCGGCAGGATTCCCGAAGAAGGCGGCCCGAGGTGACGGCCGCCAGCCACTCTTCTTCCACAAGCAGGATAAGGCCAGGTCCGCTGCGGGCCTGCGAAAGGCGCTGACGACGTGCAAAACGAACTCCTTCTCGGCCTGTCCGGACTTGGCATCCTGATCGTCATGATCGTGCTGCGCATGCCCATCGCATACGCCATGATCATTGTCGGAGCGGGCGGCATCGTCATGCTTTCGGGCCCGCTCGTGCTGATGTCGCAGATGAAGACGCTCGCCTATGGCGTCTTCGCCAACTACGATCTCTCGGTCGTCCCGCTATTCGTGCTGATGGGACACCTGGCCACCCATGCAGGGCTCTCCCAAAGCCTTTTCCGCGGTGCCAATGCCTGGCTCGGACGGTTCCGCGGCGGTGTGGCCATGTCGGCGGTCGCCGCCTGCGCCGGCTTCGGCGCGGTCTGCGGCTCCTCTCTCGCCACCGCCTCCACCATGGGTCACGTCGCCCTGCCCGAACTAAAGCGCTACCGCTATTCGCCAGCTCTTGCCACGGGTACACTGGCCGCCGGCGGCGTGCTGGGCATCTTGATTCCACCCTCGGTCGTGCTGGTCGTCTACTCGATCATCGTCGAGGCCAACATCGTCCAGATGTTCGCCGCCGCCCTCATCCCCGGCATCCTGGCCGTAATCCTGTTCATCCTGACCATCGCGGTCTATGTGCGCGTCTTCCCTGATTCCGGACCGCGCGCCGACCCGGTTTCGCGGCAGGAATTCATTACAGCGACCCTGGGAGTGCTGCCCGTCGCCATCATTTTCGGCCTTGTCATCGGCGGCATCTATCTAGGCTTCTTCAATCCGACGCCCGCCGCGGCCATAGGCGTGTTCCTGGTGCTGGCCTACGGAATTGCCACCCGGCTCGTGGGCCTTGGCGCGATACGCGCCGCACTTCTTGCGACAGCCAGGACATCGGGCATGATCTACCTCATCCTGCTGGGCGCCGAACTCCTGGAGATTTTCATGTCGCGCGGCGGCGTTCCGCAGGCCGCCGCACAAATGATGGCGACGAGCGGCCTGGCACCACTGACCATCCTCGTCCTGCTCCTCGCCGCGCTCATCCTGCTCGGCTGCCTGATGGACAGCCTGTCGATGATCCTGCTGGCCATCCCCTTCTTCTGGCCCGTCATATCCGGTCTCGACTTCGGCATGGGTCCCGAGGAGACGAAGATATGGTTTGGCATTCTGGCGCTGATCGTCGTCGAACTGGGGCTGATCACGCCGCCGGTCGGCATGAATGTCTTCGTCATCAGTGCAATCGCGCGCGACGTGCCGATGCGAGAGACCTTCAAAGGCGCGCTGCCCTTCTTTCTGGTCGAACTGGTGCGTGTGGCACTTCTAATCGCTTTCCCGTGGCTGGCGCTTGTATTGCCAGCAGTTCTAAAGTAGCGGGCGGCGGCCGGATCATTTCGAAGAGACGTTGAAATGTTCCAACTGCTTGATCTAACGCAATTCCAGAGGGGAAGCCGATTTCCACTTCCTGGAATTGCCTCTAGGTGAATGGACGGGATCGTGGTCGCGCAAATCAATGGATCGGTTGTCAAGGCGTTCGCCATCCTCAAACTGTTTTCTCAGGAGCGCCCTGAATTGACCGCCGCCGACGTGGCTCGCGAGACCGGCATGAACGCCATCACCGCACACCGGTTCCTGCGGACGCTCGAACATGTCGGCGCGCTGGTGGCCGTGACAAAGGGTATCTATCGGCTCGGCTACGTCTTTGCCGATCTCGGCGACCGCGTCCTGCGCAACGATGCGCTGGCACGCCTCCTGCAGCCATTTCTCAATCGCCTCACCGAGGAATTGCAGGAGGCGACGATGGCCACGGTGTTCCGTTCCGACATGGTGACCTGTATCGCCCGTGCCACATCGAAGCGCTCGCTCTCCGTGGATATCCGCGTGGGCACCCAGCTCGAAGCCTATTGCACGGCGCATGGAAAGACATGGCTGGCATACATGCCCGACCACGAGCGCGAACGTTATCTGCAATCCGTAGAGCGCGTGCGCTTCACCACGAACACGATCATCGACCTGGAAGCGCTGAATGCGGAACTGGAGAAAGTGCGGGAACAGCGCTACGCCATAAACGATTCGGAGCGCGAGGACGGCATACGCGCCGTGGCCGTTCCTATCCTTACCCGAACCGGCCGCATGATCGCGGGAATCTCGGCATTCGGACCTTCCAGCCGGTTCACCGAAAGCGCCATGCAGACGGCCCTGGGCCGCTTGCGCGCGACCGCACAAGAGGTTGAAGACAGCCTTTATGGCGCCGAGAGACGTCCTGTGGGTCCCGACGTCAGAGCAAAGCCGGCTCCGCAAGAGTGAGTTGCCGGTCGGCATCGCAATGCTGCGCCAAAGGCAGCGCGTGTCAGGCCCGCGAAGTCGAGGGACGGGTCGCCAGCCAGATGACGTGGCGTGCACCGCGCCGCGTGGTGCCGGCGCGCACAGCGACGTCCTCGACCGTAAAGCCGGCCTGGCGGAGCCGGCGCGTGAACGGAGCGTTGGGCCCGGACGACCAGACAGATAGAACGCCTCCGGGCGCGAGCGCTGTGAAAGCGGCGCGCAAACCGCGCGCATCATAGAGCAAATCGTTGCCTTTGCGGCTCAGCCCTTCCGGCCCATTATCCACGTCGAGCAGGATTGCGTCCCAAGCCGCGGGCCTTTCGCCGATTATGGCGCCAATATCGTTCTCGACGATGGTCACCCGCGGATCGTCAAGACTGTCGCCATGAAGAGCCGCCAAAGGCCCGCGCGCCCAGGCGACGACCGCGGGGACCAGCTCTACCACCGTGATCCGGGCCGCCTGCGTCAGAAGCGGCAATGCGGCGCGCAGCGTGAAACCCAGTCCGAGACCGCCAATCAGGATACGCGGAGCGGATGCCGCAAGGCGCTCGATCGTCAGGCGCGCCAATGCCGCCTCCGAGCCGCTGAGCCTGCTGTTCATCAGCTCATTGGCGCCCAACATTATCGAAAACTCGGTACCGCGCCGCTTCAGCCGCAGCGTCTCGCTGCCGCCCGGGATGTTTGCAGTGTCAAGCGTTTCCCAAGGAATCATTCAGGTGCTTTGAACAGGTGGCTGAATTTTTCTGGTTCAGTTCAGCGTTTCACGGAAACGCCAAACTGATCCAACTATCTGATTTTACCGCAATCCAGGACGGAAAACGGTTTCCACTTTTCCTGGAATTGCTACCCGAGGGCCTTCGCCTCCGAGAGCGATGTATCATATCCTGGCGAGCACTGCACTTTCTGCTGCGGCAGCACAACGTCGTTCTATATCTCGGCCGGGGTCTGCTGGTGCTGTACGATCTGCCAGCCATCTTCGCGCTGCACATAGGTCGACGTGCAATAGGCAAGGTAGGGGTCGCCGGTATCCCGCTCGCCCCTGGCGTAGTAGGCAAGGACGATGACCCCCTTGCTCCTGCAGACGGCCCTCCGAGTCATCGTCACGCTTTTCCAGCGCGGTGCATGCCTTATGCTCTCGGCGATCTTGATCCCTTGCATAATCCCGACCGGAGGCGAGAAGGCCATGACGCACTCGGGATGCAGCAGTTCCTCATAGGCTGCTGCGCCCTCCAGCCAGAGCCGCTCCTCGCTTTTCCAAACCTGATCATCGTTCATCTGGCTCTCCCTGAAACTAGAGACAAGACTCCCGGCAACGTTGGGGCCCGGTGGTCGCAGCCAGGAAGTCAATTGGTTCGACAATACATTGGTGCCTAAAACATCGGCCCGAAAATCGGAATTGATTTTCGGAAACCGCGATGGGGTAGATTCAGAGCGTTGGCGTTCGTGCGTCCAAATGGACGCACGGCGCTCGAACATTTAAGCTGCAATGGCTCGGGAGTTGCGGCAGCAACGCCTTGTTGTCCCGCCGATGATGCAGTCAAACTCGGCGAACGCACTGGGTTTGCATTGGATCTACTCCTCTTCGGGAGGCAGCAGGCAAGGTGTCACTCTGGTCGGCTGAAGCCGGGCAGAGCCACTGCGGTGGCTAGGAAACCGGGAACTTGTACTTTTCGGAGATGGCCCAGATGGCCTTGTTCATTTCAACAAGGGAGGAGATGCTCTTCGTTATCCTCTCCATTTCCATTTCGTCCAGGCTCTCGACCTTGCCATACCTGATTTCGTCCTTGCTCTCGACAATGCGCATGAGCTGGGTAATCCCGCGTCCGCTTTCGGGATCGAAAGAATAGATGCAGTGGTTGAACTTGTTGCGTAGGCTCGCTTCCTTGGACAACTGCCTTGTGACCTCGAGTATTTCCGTCCGACAGTCGGTCGGCGTCCTACGCATTTTTGCCAGACGTTCGACCAGGTCGATCCTGGCGCGCGGCGTGTTCAAGGTCAGGAAAATGACGATCGCCGTTTCCTTGTCAGTTCCGGCAAGTCCGGCGATGAGATAGATCAGCAGGCTTTCAGTGTTCGTCCAAGTGTAGTTCAATTGGCCGACGAGCAGAAGGATCTCCTGGAGCTTTGGCATGGCGGCACGCTTCAATGACCGGACGCTTTTCTGCGCGACGAGATCGCCTCCTGGTCCGATTCCGTATCCTCATTGGCCTCGTCGCCATGGCCTTTCACATGTCTGAAAAAAACAGCCGCCGCCTCCGTTCTGTTGTGAACACCCAATTTTCTTATGATGTTGTGAAGATGAATTTTCACCGTGTGCTCGGAGAGACCAAGGTCGGCAGCGATGATCTTGTTCTGGTAGCCGCGGGCTACCATAGCAAGAACTTCCAGTTCGCGCACGGTGAGGTCGTTCATCGTTTCGCTCCATTGCTCGTGCCTGACCGACCGGTGCGCATATTGCTCTGCCGGCGGGTTGGAATCCGCGGAACTGGACTGCTGTGGCCGTGGAAACAGCGTAGGCGGAAAGTACTCTCCTCCCTTTAGAATGATGCGTATGATCGCGAGCCAGATATCCAGGTTCACATCCATGGGCAGAATGCCGCGCACTGCCTCGAAATCCATGACCTGCATCAAGCTGGCCGGACTCCGGTTCTGAGCAGCCACCATGACTGCCGCCGAGGCAGAAGGATGCACGCACTTGACTGCGCTCCAGTTCTTCCGAAAGGCGTCAAGCAGGCTGATATCGACCAGAATGAGATGGACCTCCGAATCGAACCGGGTGCAGACCATGCCCGGTTCCAGTACATGAGAAACGGAAATCCAGCGGAACTCTCTTTCAACGGCTGCGACCAGGGCGTTAGAAACGCAACCTGGCGGTGCAACAATAAGTAGCTTTCTGCGGTAAGTGTTTTCGAGTGTGGAAGGAAAAGCCAAGGTGAACTGGCTAACTGCGGACGCACGACTTAGACGCTGTACCATTGGAGACGCCTCCCGCCCCCGATGAGAAAACTCCACCGTTTGGGCTGTCTCTCTATTAACAACTTGTTAATAACTATAAACCAAAACCTCAGCTGCCGGAATAGGCCGAAAGAGCTAGCGCTACTTTGATGAACGTCGAGCCCCTTTTTAGAATCCATGCGATAGGTCTTGTCTGAGCTGCTTCTCCTGGTAAGGAGGTAGTGACGCTTGAGCGCCGCCTTTCGCGGGCACCTGTTGAGGTCAACCGAAGGCATCACGTTCAAAAGAGACGGCCCGCTCCGCTGTGCAGCAGCCCCCGATGTCCTGCGCCGCCAGAGCCTGGTTTGACTTTCAACTCGATCTCAACCCAGCGCAACGAATTCTTTATCGACGAGCCAGCGACCTGGACGAAGAGGGCGCGACTGCAGGTCACGGCCTGCGCGGCGAGTGGTGCCGGGACGCAAGCCCGCCGAAGTTTCAGCACCTGTCATAGGTCACCGCCAGGCTAACCCGACAGCTTGAGCAGTGTGCCAGCGGTGCTCGTTCGGCCCGTCAATTGCCCATGCACGGCATAGGCCTTCCTCGTCGCGCGCTGCATCGTTTGTCGCCCTGTTGACGACCAGCTCATATAGCCCCGCTGAACTAGCCCCGCCGGATTAGATCGAGGAGGCGTTTTGCCAGGCCTACTTATTCAGAAATCGGACTGGGCCATCACGGAAATCGGCTTGCACCGTCGCGAAGGTGGGCGCGAAACTGATGTTCCAATCCCGCCCTTTTTCTTGCTAAAGATCGGCAGTGTGCCGTCAACAGACGCAAAGGCGCGCCAGAAAAGCCTCAAATGCGAATAATTCTGGAAATCGCGGCTTCACGACTCGTCGATAGTGATAGAGCAAGACTCAACAAGGGAGTGCGTATCCGTGCGGTTACCCGTGAGCCTAGGACGCGCAAAGTGGAGTAGCGTTGCCGGACTGACCACGTTGGGGACGCTTGGATGCCTCGCGTTCTCCGTTGGGTTCGATTACATGCTGCGCTATTTTGGCGACCCGGGATGGAGCCGGCTGGCCTTGGCGACCGTGGTGCCTGTCGTGATAGCTGGCCCTTTGTGGTTTTTCATCGGCATGAAGCTGCATGACCTTAGAAGCCTGCAGAAAAAATACGCCGATCGGCTGATGCATGATGGTTTGACCGGATGCCTGAACGGCCCCGTATTCTCCTCATTTGTCGAAGTGTCGATCGGTGTGAACCGGTCCAACGAACGCGCAGCCAAGGGCGCACTTTTGATAATCGACGTTGATCATTTTCGTGCGGCGAATGAGCGGTTTGGCCACGGTTGGGGAGACCGAGCTTTGCGGAAGCTGGCAGACGTGATCAGAGCCTCTGTGCGCGCCGGTGACCTGGTCGGGCGGGTCGGCGGGCAGGAATTTGGGGTCTTCCTCCCCGGCGCCTCTCGCGCAAATGCAGAGGACGTTGCCGAAAGGATCCGTGCAGCCATCGCCGAGTTGGATTTTGGTCCAGAGCGAGAACGGGGTCTGCTTACTGTAAGCGTCGGCGCCGCATTGTTCGAGGATGAGGTTGAATTTGAGGAAATCTTCCGGGCAGCCAGCCAACGTATGCGGGACGCCAAAGATGCCGGACGGAATCGTATCGAGTATTCATATTTCCCTTCGAGGGGCGCTGAGACACACCAGCCTCCAAGAGACTTGCATTAAATCACCGTTTCACAGAAGCGCCGGGCTGGTCCAACCATCGTCAGGAACAGCAGGCAGACACCACCCTTCTCAATGCGCCGCTCCGGCCAGATCATCGATTATCGGGCAATTGGGGCGGTGGTCACCATGGCAATTCGAGATCAGATGAGACAAGACCGCGCTAAGGCTCTGTAACTGGGCGATCTTGGCGTCGATCTCCTCCAGTTTCTGGGTGGCAATCGCCTTCACACTAGCGCTGTCACGGTTCTTGTCCGCGTAAAGCGAGAGGAGCTGGCGGCACTCCTCGACGCTGAAGCCAAGGCTGCGCGCCCGCTGCAGGAATTTCAGCCTGTGCACGTCTTCGACGGTGTAGTCGCGGTAGCCGTTGAGGGCGCGGGATGCCTGCACCAACCCGATATCTTCGTAATAGCGGATCGTTTTTGGGGGAAGGCCCGAACGTTCCGCCGCTGCTCCAATGTTCATCCTGCCAACTCCAAGTTTTCGGTGGCTTCGGACATATAAAGGTTCCAGTTTCTGGAAACACAAGTATCGAGCTAGGGAATTCAAGTGCGCTGGGATGGCTGCAGCAGGGCGCCGGCGGCCATCGCACTGCTTTGCGCGGGACAACCCGTCTCCATCGCTAGCAGCAACACTCAATGCGCGCTTTGACACCTGAAACCATATCCATGTCCGCGCGTTCCCCGTCTTTGCCCGGAGACCCGATATGGCGCCGCGCCCTTACTGGAAAGGCCACCTGAAGCTGTCGCTCGTCACCTGCCCGGTGAGCCTGACGCCGGCCACCACTGAGAGCGAAAAGGTGCGCTTCCATACGATCAACAGCGAGACAGGCCACCGCGTTCGCAGCCGCTATGTCGACGCGGAAACGGGCAAACCGGTTGCCGATGAGGACGAGGTGAGGGGCTATGAGACCGAAGAAGGCCAGCACGTCATAATCGAGGACGAGGAGCTGGAGGCCGTCGGCCTGGAGAGCACACGCACGATCGACATCGACCAGTTCGTGCAGGCCGACACGATCGAGTGGATCTGGTACGATACGCCCTACTACCTGATGCCGGACGATGAGGTCGCGCAGGAGGCTTTCGCGGTCATCCGCGAGGCCATGGCCGCGACCGGCATGGTCGGCATATCACGCCTTGTGCTTTCCCGGCGGGAACGGGCGGTGATGCTGGAGCCGCGCGGCAAGGGCATCGTTCTGTGGACGCTGCGTTATGGCGACGAGGTGCGCGAGCCCGACGAGATTTTCGGCGACAAGGAGGAAAGAAAGCCGGAACAGCGGCTGGTCAAGCTCGTCCAAACGCTCATTGAAGACCAGACGACAACCTGGGACCCCTCCCTCGTCAAAGATCCGGTCCAGGGGCGGCTGAAGGAAATCATCGAGAGCAAACAGAAGAAGAAGGCCAAGAAGCCGGCGAAGCCGAAGAAGGGAGAGGAGCCGGAGGTGCCGAGCAACGTCGTCAACATCATGGACGCGCTGAAAAAGTCGATTTCGCAGGAGAAGAAGGGCCGCAGATGATCAGGCCGCTCGTTTCCTGCGACCGCCGAGCGGAACGGCCACTTTCCAAAAGTCCTCCCACGGATCGATACGGAGCGCAGCCAAGCGCGTCGGTGCGTTCTGCACCGTAAAATACTCAGGCCCGATCGCAGCGCTGAGTTCGTTCCAGTCGAGCGGCATGGAAACCGCCGCGCCTGGCCGGGCACGGGTCGAATAGGGAGCGACAGCGGTCGCGCCCCGGCCGTTGCGCAGATAGTCGACAAGAATTTTGCCCTTCCGTTTCGACTTCGTCACGGTGGCAACGAAACGGTCGGGACTATCTGAAGCCATGGCGTCGGCTACGGACTTGGCAAAGCGCTTTACATCGTCCCACTCCGCCCGTGGCTGCAGGGGAGCCACCACATGGAGCCCCTTGCCGCCGGTCGTCTTGACGAAACTCTCCAGCCCGAGATCGAGAAACCGTTGGCGCACTTCCAGCGCAGCCTGGATCACCTCGCCCCATTCCACATCCGGACCGGGATCAAGGTCCATATTAATGAGATCCGGCTTTTCCAGGTCATCAAGGACAGATCCCCAAGGGTGGATTTCGAGGACGCCGCCCTGGACCAGCCCGAGCAGGCCCGGCAATCCGTCGATGGCGATGATCGGCTCGTCACCCTCGTCTTTGGGATCATACGCCCTCAGGAGTTCCTTCGACTGGCCGCGCCAGGCGTGCTTCTGGAAAAAGCACTGGCCGCCGACGCCGTCGGGGCAACGCACCAACGCAAGCGGGCGGTTGACGATAAATGGCCCCATGTGCCGCCAGACTTCAGAATAGTAATCGGCCAGACCCTGCTTCGTGACGCCGGCGTCTTTCCAGTACAGCCGGTCCGGATGGGTGAGCCGGATCAGGTTCGGCGCCTTCTCGGGCGGCGCTTGTGCTGTGGATTCCCGGACCACCTCCTCTGGCTTCTTGTCCTCGCGCAGGCCCCGAAAAGAGGCATGCCTGACGATGCCGTCGGCCGTCCAGACGCGGAACTCGACCTCCGCCACCAGTTCCGGCCGCACGAATTTCGCCTGTCGCGCCTCCTCGGCAGCGAGCTTGTGCGCGAACGGGCTCTCCTTTTGCTGGAGTTTCAGCAACTTTTGGTAAAGCTCTTCCGCGACCTTCTGCGAGAATCCGGTGCCAACCCTGCCGGCATAGATCAGCTTGCCGCCGTCATAGTAGCCCAAAGCCAAGGAGCCGATCGCCTTGCTCGACACCGAGGACGGGACGAATCCTCCAATAACGAATTCCTGGCGCTGGGAGCACGTCGACTTGATCCAGTCCTTTCCCCTTCCCGACCGGTAGGGTGCGTTGCGGTCCTTGGATACGACGCCTTCCAGGCTCATGCGACAGGCGTGACGCAGCACGATTTCGCCATTCTCCTCGAAATGCTCGCTGTAACGCACGATACTTGCCGCATCCTGCGTCAATGTCTGAAGCGCCGCTTTTCGTTCTATGAGAGGCACGGGCCGAAGATCGTAGCCGTCGAGATAAAGCAGATCGAAGACATAGAGGACGAGCCGGTCGGTTCGTCCCGCGCCAAGATCGGCCTGGAGGGCAGAGAAATCGGACGCGCCCCCGACGCCTTCCACCACCAATTCGGCGTCGATGATGGCGTCTTTTAGCGGAAGACTGGACAGTGCCGTGGAAATGGCAGGGCCGAACTTGTCCGTCCAATCAAGCCCGCTCCGGGTGAAGAGCTTCGTCTTTCCAGCGCGGACGTGCCCCTGCAGGCGATAGCCGTCGAACTTGATCTCGTGCAGCCACTTCTTTGCAGTCGGCGACGTGCTCTTGAGCGTAGCGAGGGCGGGTTCGATGAAGCCGGGATAGCCGGCCTTCTTCGCCTGCTTGGGCATCTGGGGCTTTGCTGCGCCGGGAACGTCGATCTTGCCGGTCTTGGACGACCAGCCGGGCGCTTCGCTTTCGACCTCGTCGACGAGCCTGCCCGTCTTCACCGATTCCGGGCGCTCTTCAAGAATGTCGGGATCGCCTTCCGTTCGGGCGAACTCGTCATCGCCCTTGATCAGCAGCCAGTTCTCCTTCTTCTCGCGCGGCTTGTGCGCCATCCGCACGAGGTGCCACCGTCCACCGAGTTTCTCTCCATGAATCTCGAAGTCGAGATGCCCCTTGGCGTAGCCTTTCCTGGCGTCTCCAATCGGCGACCAGCTGCCGCGATCCCAGAGGATCACGGTGCCCCCGCCATACTCGCCCTTCGGGATCGTTCCTTCGAATTCGCCGTACTCGAGGGGATGGTCCTCCACATGCACCGCCAGCCGCTTTTCACCGGGTATGAGGCTCGGTCCCTTGGTCACCGCCCAACTCTTCAGAACGCCGTCCATTTCCAGACGCAGGTCGTAATGAAGACGCCGCGCCGCATGCTTCTGGATCAGATAGCTGTTGGAGCCGGCGGATTTTCCCGTCTTGCCCCGCGGCTCCGGCGTGGACTTGAAGTCGCGCTTCTTGCGGTAGGTGGTGAGAGCCATGTCAGCCGGCCTTGCGGCGCTTTGCCGGTTCCGCCTTCTTGCGCTTGGAGGAGGCGGCCTTCTTTTGCGCCTTGGCGCTTTCGCGCAGCGCATCCATGAGGCTGACAACCTTGGCTTCCTTTGGACGCTTCGGCGCCTTGATCTCACGCCCTTCCATCTTGGCCTTGACGAGTTCGGCCAGAGCCAGGTCATAACGGTCATCGAACTCGCGCGGGTCGAACTGACCGGCCTTCGTATTGATTATGTGCTTGGCAAGCTCGAGCATTTCGCCCTCGATCTTGATCTCCGGAAGATCTCGGAAAACCTCCTCGGCCGCGCGGACCTCATAGTCGAAATTGAGCGTATTGGCGACGAGACCAGGCCCCTGTGCCCGCAGGAGCAGCTTGCGGACACGGCGGAACAGCACGGCACGCCCGAGCGCAGCCACGTTCTTGCGGCGCATGCCTTCGCGTATGACGGCAAAGGACTCTCCAAGGATGCCGCCGGAAGGAGCGATGTAGTAGGGTCGGTCGAAATAGACGGTGTCGACATCCTGACAAGCAATGAAGGCTTCGATGTGGACCGTTTTATCGCTCTCCGGAACCGCCTCGGCGATCTCCTCCGGCTGCAGGATCACATACTGGTCTTCGCCGGTTTCGTAGCCCTTTACCTGCTGATCGCGCTCGACGGGTTCTTCCGTCTCTTCATCGAAATACTGCCTATGCACTCGATGGCCGGTTTTGCGGTTCAGTACATGAAACGAGACTCGTTTGGATGTGGTCGCGCCAGCGTAGAGCGCGACGGGAAAGGCAAGCTCGGAGAGTTTGACATAGCCTTTCCAGGTTGCACGAGGCGCCACTTGGGTACTCCACTCATAACATAGCCGATTCAACGCTGGGCGATGGGAGATGTTCCCTTTTGCGGTTTCTCCATAAGAACAAGAAGGCGTCGCTGTGCACTTGAATCACTGGCTTGCTGCCGCAGTTTGGCAGCCGCTGATCCTGCGTTGACCTGCTGCTCGCGCGGGAGAGCCCTTTGCAGCCAGCGTTTGGTTGTCCGGAGGCGGCGTCCGTTAGGATAGCATCGCGTCGATCGAACGGCGCTGACGGTGCATTTCGAGGAAGATCAGATAGTCCCGCTCAAATCTGTCCCGCGAAGCCGGATCGGGGAGGCGCATTCGTCCGCCCCTGTCCATCGCGATGCACGCCTGCGACAGATCGGGGTAAAGACCCGCCGCCGTCGCGGCGACCATGCCCGTGCCGAGAAGCACGGCGTCCTCGGCTTGCGGCTCGACCACCGTGCAACCGGTGGCGTCGGCATAAAGCTCCATGAGCAGCGGGTTCTTCACATGCCCGCCCGTCACATGCAGCGTGTCGATGCCGTAGCCGCTCTTGTTGAGCGCATCCAGGATATGTCGGATGCCGAACGCTATTGCCACGGCCGTACGCCAGTAGAGCCGGCAGAGGCTGTCGAAGGAGGAGTCGAGGGTCAGCCCTGAAATGACGCCGACCGCATGCGGGTCGCCCAGCGGCGAACGGTTGCCGTGGAAATCCGGCAGCACATGCAGACGCGAGGCCAGAGCAGGGCCCTCCTGTTCGCGCAGTTCAATGATGCGCCCGACGATCTTCTGATGCATGGCCGCATCGGGCTCACCGCCGGCACCGTGCCAGCGAATGATGTGGTCGAGCAGAGCGCCCGAGACCGACTGTCCGCCCTCCCCGACCCAATAGCCCGGAAGCGCGGCACCGAGATAAGGTCCCCAGACACCGCGTACGGGTCTCGGCTCCGGGGAAAAGGCCATGATACAGCTCGACGTGCCGGCGATGAGTGCCATATGCCTGTCGATGCTTGCAGCATTGCCGGCAAAGCCTCCCAGCACCCCGAGCGCCCCGCCATGGGCGTCGATCAAACCCGCGCCCACCCGGCATTGCTCGGTTAGACCGAGCTCGCCGGCAGCTGCCGGCGTAAGCGGCCCGAGATCGGTGCCGATGGCGCTCGCCGTTTCCGGCAATGCTCCGCGCTCCAGCATGTCGCCTATTCCCACTCCGGCGAAAAAGTCCTGCTGCCACCCCGGCGTCTCGTGGGCCAGATAGCCCCATTTGCAGGTCAGGGTGCACTGGGAGCGTTCGAGGCTGCCCGAAGCCTTCCAGGACAGAAAATCGGCGAGGTCGAAGAAGTGCCCGGCGACCTTCCAGCTTTCCGGCAGATTGCGCTTCAGCCACATCAGCTTCGGTGTCTGCATCTCCGGCGACATGACGCCGCCGACATAGTCGAGCACCCGATGCCCGGTGGCCGTGCATTCGTCCGCCTCGTCAATTGCCCGGTGATCGAGCCATACAATCGTATCCCAACGCTTCTGGCCCGTGAGAGAGACGCTGACCTGTGCACCGGCCGGATCGCGGACGACGAGCGAGCACGTGGCGTCAAAGCTGATCCCGGCGATCGCGTCGGCTCTAGCCCCGGCCCGTTGCAACGCCGCCCGCACGCTCTGGCACACAGCCTTCCAGATGTCTTCCGAATCATGCTCGGCATAATTGGCCTGTGGCCTGTTCATCAGGATCGGCTTTTCGGCGCGCCCGAGAAGTCTGCCCTCGCGGTCGAGCACCCCTGCGCGGGCGCTGCCGGTACCCACGTCCACCGCCACCACAAGATCGCGCATCATGAAACCTTCTGCGTTCCTCCAAGCCCGGCAAGGTGCCACGGCAGGCCATCCATCTTGTCAAAGATCAAATCGGGTTCCAAGCGGCGCAGCAGGTCGCGATGCGCTTTGCCCGTCGCATGCGAGGCGCCGGCGAAGCAAAGCACCCGCATGCCTGCTCTTCTGGCCGCCTCCAGGCCGGCCGGACTGTCCTCGACGACCACGCAGCGCTTAGGCTCGACGCCCATCGCACGCGCTGCATGAAGGAAAAGATCTGGCGCCGGCTTGCCGCGCGCCACCATGCTGGCGCTGAAGATGTGCGGCTCGAAGCGAGCCAGCACTCCCGTCACCTCCAGCGAAAGCCGTATCCGCTCCGGCTGGCTGGACGAGGCCACGCAGTAGGGCACGGAAAGACCGTCGAGCGCGGCTGAAAGACCATCAATGCATCGCAATTCGGCGCGGAAGACGGCGTAGAGCCGCTGGCGCATGCGCTCCAGCGCAGCCTCGTCGAGGTCGACGGCGAAGCAATCCTGGAGAAGCGCGGTGATCGTCGTCAGGCTGCGGCCTAGGAAGAGCTCATAGGCGGTGTCGGATTCGATCTCGATGCCATTCTCCGCGATGGTCTCCAGCAGCACGCGCATGGACAGGGGTTCACTGTCCACCAGCACGCCGTCGCAGTCGAAGATGACCAGGCCGATGGGAGAAGTTATGTGGTCCTCTCTCATCCTCCGTTCACCAGCAGGTGTAGCCGCCGTCGGCAACCACGATGGAGCCGGTCATGAGGCTCGCCGCATCCGAGGCAAGGAAGTGGACGACCGAGGCGATCTCCTCCGGCTGACCAACACGTCCCATCGGCGTCATCTCCAGCCAGGTGGAATACATTTCCGGATTTTCTTTGATGCCGAACGCCGTGAGCGGGGTTTCGATATAGGTTGGCGCCACGGCATTCACCCTTACGCCCCGTCGGCCCCATTCGGCGGCCAGCGATTTGGTGAGCTGGTGCACGGCAGCTTTTGAGGCATTATAGAAAGCTTGCGGCTGCGGCTTGTTGACGATGACGCCCGACATGGAGCCGATGTTGACGATGGAGCCTGAGCCCTGCTTGAGCATCTCGCGGCCGAACGCCCGGCAGCACCAGAAAAGCCCATCAACATTGACGTCCATATGAAGCCGCCAGTGTTCGTCGCTGGTCTCCTCCGCCGGCACATCGCTTCTGGCGACGCCCGCATTGTTGACCAGAATGTCGATCCGCCCAAGCCGCGCCGCAACATCGGCGGCCACCGCGTCAACCTCGGCCGACTTGGTGACATCTAGCACAACGCCCTCGGCCTTCAGCCCGAACTCCTTCAATCCGGCAACACTCGCCTCCACGCGCTCAGCCAGCACATCGGCCACCACCACATGCGCGCCCGCCTCGCCAAGCGCGCGGGCACAGGCAGCGCCGATCCCCTGCCCCGCTCCAGTGACAACGGCAACGCGACCGTCGAGCTTCAGTTTCTCCAGATACATTTTTGAAACACCTTTTTTGTCTTCCACCCGCAATTTGTGCGCCGGCAAAATGGTTCAGCTCATCCAGTTGCCGCCATCGACATTGTAGGTTTGGGCTACAATGTAGTCGGCCTCGCTCGAGGCGAGGAAAATGGCCATGCCGGTCAAATCCTCAGCCCTTCCCGCGCGGCCAAAAGGCACCGCTTCACTTGCAAGACGCTTCTTCTCGCCTTTCGGGCGGTTCTCGTATTTCGCAAAGAGCGAATCCACATGGTCCCAGTGCTCGCCTTCCACCACGCCGGGCGCGATGGCGTTCACGTTGATGCGATGCTCGATGAGGTTGAGGCCCGCCGATTGGGTGAGGCTGATCACCGCCGCCTTGGTCGCGCAGTAGACAGCGACCAGTGGCTCACCGCGCCGGCCGGCCTGGCTCGCCATATTGATTATCTTGCCGCCACGCCCCTGCGCGATCATCTGCCGTGCGGCCGCCTGCATGGTGAACAAGGCCCCCGACACATTAACCGAGAACAGCCGCTCGTAGCTCTCGCGCGTGATCTCGACGATTGGTGCCAGGTCGAACAGCGCCGCATTGTTGATGAGAATATCGAGACCGCCTGCTTTTTCCACTACCGCCTCAATGGCGCCGTCAATGGAGGCCTGATCGGTGACGTCGAGACCCACCGCATAGGCATTCTCGCCAATCTCCTGTGCAGTCCGCTCCGCACGCGCCAGGTCGACGTCGCCGATGGCCACCGTCGCGCCCTCGCGCACATACGCTTCGGCGAATGCCCGGCCGATGCCGCGTGCGGCACCTGTGATGAGCGCCGACTTGCCTTTCAAACGCTGCATCAAAGCGCTTCTCCTTCTTTATTGAACTTGTGCACCCGGCCGTTGACCGGCGTCACGAAGATGCTGTCGCCATGCCGCATGGAGACTTCGCCATCGGCACGCACGGTCAGTTGGCCGATGCCGTCCATATCCACGTGGAGGAAGGTGTCGGAGCCAAGATGCTCGGCGATGCCCACCGTGCCTTTCCACAGGCCTTCGGTCGTCGAAAGCTGCAAGTGCTCCGGCCTGACGCCGACCGTTGCAGCACCAAGCTTCTCAGCCTCCGCACCCGTGATCAGGTTCATGCGCGGGGAGCCGATGAAACCGGCAACGAAAAGATTCGTGGGGCTCCGGTATAGCTCCAGCGGAGAACCCACCTGCTCTATATAGCCGGCATTGAGCACGACGATCTTATCGGCCATGGTCATGGCTTCGACCTGGTCGTGCGTGACGTAGATCATCGTGGTCTGCAGCTTGTGGTGCAACTCGCTGATCTCGAGCCGCATGGAGCCGCGCAGCGCCGCGTCGAGATTGGATAGTGGCTCGTCGAACAGGAAGGCCTTGGGCTCGCGCACGATGGCACGCCCGATGGCGACGCGCTGGCGCTGCCCGCCCGATAGCTGGCCTGGCCGTCGCTCGAGATAGTCGGTGAGGTTGAGGATGCGCGCGGCATCGCGCACTTTCTCCTCGATTGCGGCCTTGTCCATGCCGGCCATCTTCAGCGGGAAGGCGATGTTGCCGAATACGCTCATGTGCGGATAGAGCGCATAGGATTGGAACACCATGGAAAGCCCGCGCTTGGCTGGCGCGCGGGCAGTCATGTCCTCGCCGTCGATGAGGATCTTGCCGCTCGTCGTGTCCTCCAGACCCGCGATCAGCCGAAGCAGGGTAGACTTGCCGCAGCCGGAAGGTCCGACAAAGACCACGAACTCGTTGTCGGCGATGTCCAGATCGATCTGCGGAATGACGACCGTCGAGCCGAAAGTCTTGTGCACCTTGTCGAGGCGGATTTCTCCCATTGTCGTGTTTCCCTATTTTACGGCGCCGAAGGTGAGCCCGCGCACGAGTTGCCGCTGGGAGAACCAGCCGAGGATGAGGATCGGCGCGATGGCCAGTGTCGAGGCGGCCGAAAGCTTGGCCCAGAACAGCCCTTCCGGGCTTGAATAGGAAGCGATGAAGGCGGTCAGGGGCGCGGCCTTGGCCGCCGTCAGGTTGAGCGTCCAGAACGCTTCGTTCCAGGCCAGGATGATGTTGAGAAGCAGTGTGGAGGCGATGCCCGGAATGGCCATCGGCGTCAGCACGTAGACGATCTCCTTGGCCAGCGACGCACCGTCCATGCGCGCGGCTTCCAAGATGTCGCCAGGGATTTCGCGGAAATAGGTATAGAGCATCCACACGATGATCGGCAGGTTGGTCATGGTCAGCACGACGGTGAGACCAAGCCGCGTATCTAGAAGGCCGCTGTCCCGGAAAATCAGATAGATCGGCACCAGGACGCCGACCGCCGGCAGCATCTTGGTCGACAGCATCCACAACAGCACATCCTTGGTGCGCTTGGTCGGCGAGAAGGCCATCGCCCAGGCGGCCGGAATGGCTATCAGCAGGCCGAGAAGCGTCGACCCCACCGAAATGATCACCGAATTGGCAAAGTGCTTGAAATAGTCCGAGCGGGCATTCACCTCGATATAGTTCTCCGCCGTCCAGGCGAAGAACAGGAACTGCGGCGGTGTTGCTATGGCCGTTCCCTCGGTCTTGAAGCTTGTCAGCACCGTCCACAGGATCGGGAAAAAGATGAGAAAACCGACGAGCCAGCCGAGGATGGTAAAGCTGAGCTTGGTACGGGTTGAAACTGCGCGCGCCATCGTGCCCTCCTAATCCAGGTTCTTGCCGATGAGGCGGATGAGGAAAATCGCGACAATGTTGGCCAGCACCACGGCTACGATGCCGCCGGCCGAAGCCCCACCCACGTCAAACTGCAGCAGCGCCTGCACGTAGACGAGATAGGTAATCGTCGTCGTCTGTATGCCCGGGCCGCCATTGGTGGTGACGAGGATTTCAGCGAAGACGGAAAGCAGGAAGATCGTCTCGATCAACACCACCACGGTGATGGCGCGTGCCATATGCGGAAGCACGATGTGGATAAAGCGCGAGACGGCGCCTGCCCCGTCCATCTCCGCCGCCTCTTTCTGCTCGCTGTCGAGCGACTGAAGCGCGGTGAGCAGGATCAGCGTCGCGAAGGGCAGCCATTGCCAGGAGACGATGAGGACGATGGACAGCAGCGGCGCCTCGGCGAACCAGTCGACCGGTTGCAGGCCAAAGGTGCGGGCGATCCACGCGAACAGGCCGTTGACCGGGTGCATCAGCATGTTCTTCCACACGAGTGCCGAGACCGTGGGCATTACGAAGAAGGGCGCGATGACCATCAGCCGCACGAGGCCCTGGCCGAAGAATGGCTGGTCGAGGAGCAGCGCCATCATTATGCCGCCGCCGACGCTAATCAATAAAACGCCCCCAACCAGAAGCAGGGTGTTTGCAAGGGCCGTGAAGAAGGCTGGGTCAGTCAGGAAGAAACGGTAGTTCAGCAAACCCGCCCATTCCTCCATGCCGGGCATCAGAAGATTGTAGCGCAGCATCGAGAAGTAGAGGGTCATCCCCAAAGGCACGGCCATCCACAGAAGCAGCAGGACGACCGCCGGCGTCATCATCAGCCGGGCGCTGGCGCGTGTCTGCAATGTCGCCATGATACGCACTTTCGTTGTGACGGTTGGAAGGTCGGAGCCCCGCGAGGTGGGCTGTTCTGCCAGCCCTTCGCCGATTTCGATCGACCGCTGGTATTCTGCGAGGCTGCCAGGGCCGCGCCACCTGGGAGAAACAGGTGGCGCGGCCCGGGAGGCGGCGGCTAGTTGATGTAGCCTGCCTTCATCATCTCGCGCTCGGCAAGCGTCTGTGCGCTGGATAGGGCCTGGTCGACCGTCGACTGGCCGGCGAGCGCCGCAGAGAACTGCTGCCCAACCGCGGTACCGATGCCCTGAAACTCAGGAATCGCCACGAACTGCACGCCGACATAGGGAACTTCTTCGACCGTGGGATGCGTGGGGTCAGCTGCCTGGATCGACTTGAGTGTCAGCTCGGCGAAGGGGGCGGCTTCCTGATAGGCCGGGTTCTCGTAGAGCGAGGTGCGCGTACCGGGCGGCACGTTGGCCCAGCCCTCCTTGTCCGCCACAAGCGCGGCATAGTCCTTACCGGTCGCCCAGGCGATGAACTTTTTGGCCGCATCGATCTTCTGGGAGCCCGCTGGAATGGCAAGCGACCACGCCCACAGCCAATTGCCACGCTTGCCCAGCCCTTTGTCCGGAGCCAGAGCGAAGCCTACCTTGTCGGCCACCTGGCTCTCTTCCGGATTGGTCACGAAGGAGGCCGCGACCGTAGCATCGATCCACATGCCGCACTTGCCGGTCTGGAACAGCGCAAGATTTTCATTGAAGCCGTTGGAGGAGGCTCCGGGCGGTCCTGCATCGTTCATGAGGTCGACGTAGAACTGCAACGCCTCCTTCCACTCCGGCTGATCGAACTGCGGCTTCCACTCCATGTCGAACCAGCGCGCGCCAAACGAATTGGCCATCGCCGTCAGGAAGGCCATGTTCTCGCCCCAACCGGCCTTGCCGCGCAGGCAGATGCCGTAAATCTCATTCTCCTTGTCGGTGATCTTGCGCGCTGCCTCCGCGATGAAGTCCCAGGTGGGCGCCTCCGGCATTTCCAGGCCGGCTTCCTCGAAGAGGTCCTTCCGATACATGACGAACGAGCTTTCACCGTAGAACGGCGCCGCATAGAGCGTGCCGTCCTGCGAGAGCCCGGCTCGGATCGCCGGCAACAGATCGTCGACGTCGTATTCGGCGCCGAAATCGAGCGGCACCAGCCAGTCCTGTTTGGCCCAGATCGGCACTTCATAGGTGCCGATAGTCATAATGTCGTATTGGCCGCCCTTGGTGGCGATGTCCGTGGTCACGCGCTGGCGCAGGACATTCTCCTCCAGCGTCACCCATTCCAGGTCGATGTCGGGATTTTGCTCCGTGAACGCACCCGACAGCTTCTGCATGCGGATCATATCGCCGTTGTTGACGGTGGCGATGGTCAGGGTTTCCGCCTGCGCATGCGCGGCAATTGAGAGCGCTGAACACGCAGCAAGAGCAAGTCGCTTCACCTTCATGATACTCCTCCCAAAGTGATGAGCATTTGCTACTTGTATGAGCAAATACCCATTTCAAGGGCATGTCAACCCGCTCCCGTATTGCGGGCGGCAAAAATCCGGAACCGGTGAGGGAGATCAGGCCGAAGCCAGAAGCGCCGAGGCGGTGCGTTCGTCGGTGATCAGGCCGTTGACGATGTCGCGCTTGACGGCTGCGGCAATGCCGGGAAGTTTTCGCGGTCCCATGGCGGCGGCTATGACGAGAGACGTGTCGCTGGAGGGAATTGGCGCACTCGCCACCCGCTCGTTGGTGATGCCTTTGATCAGCATCCCGTCGGCATCGAAGGCCCAGCCGACGATCTCGCCCACGGCGCCTGCCTCTTGCAGGGCTGTGAGTTCCTCCCGCGAGATGAACCCGTCCTCGAAAATCGGCGCGCTGGGACCCAGATCGCCAATGCCGACGAAAGTCACATCAGCCTGTGCGGACAAGGCCAGCGTCGAGTGGATCATCGGTTGATCATGCAGGAGCCGACGCTCCGCCGGCGACGAGGCAATGACGGGCAGAGGCATCGGGAAACTACGCGCCTTGACCGTATCGGCCATGGTGAAGATCACGTTATAGAAGGCGGCCGAACCATCGGGGGCGATGTTGCCCGTCAGCGAGACGATGCGGTGCTGCGGGCATTCCATGGGCGGCAGCTGCTCGATCGCAGCCTTCAGCGTGCGGCCCGTGCCGATGGCCATGATGATCGGTTCGGGCGATTGCAGGCGCCGCTCGATCTCGGCCGCAGTTGCTTCGGCTATACCGGTCGTGGTCGAGGTCGACGATGGATCACTCGGGACCACTTCGGCAAACTTCAGGCTGAACCGCTGCTTCAGTTGACGGGCAAGCTCCATGCAGCTCGCAATCGGATGGTCGATACGTACGCGCACCAGCCCCTCGGAAACGGCGAGCGAAACGAGCCGTTGCGCCGACTGGCGCGATACGCCGAGCTTGGCCGCAATCTGGTCCTGGGTATTGCCGGCAACATAGTAAAGCCAGCCAGCCCTGGCCGCATCATCCAACCGACTCTCCCGCACTGCCATCGTTCCGCACCACTCCTTTTTCGCAACGAACCGCGACAGTATCCGCCATCGAGGCAGCCGGTCCATAGGCGTGAGAGCGGGGGAAGGCAAATTCGCAGGAGCAAGGCGCTGTTGCCGAACAGCCAAGCCCCGGTCTGGCCCATGGTTGAAACAATCTGCGCTCCGGCTAAAACCGCGTCACCGCTTGGAGCGCCACAGGTCGTACTTCCTCTGGTTCTCTTCCTTCGTACAGGGATAGAGACCGATGATGGAAGAGCCGCCTTCAACCTGTTCGAGCACAAATTCTTCGAAGCTTTCCATCCCGCAGCATTCGTCCGCGATTTCGTCGGCTAAGTGCGCGGGAACGACCATTACTCCGTCTCGATCTCCGACAAGCACATCTCCGGGGAAAACCGGCGCCTCGCCACACGAGATCGGCACGTTGATGTCCAGCGCTTCGTGCAACGTAAGGTTCGTGGGCGCCGACGGCTTGGCGTAGTAGGCGGGCATGTCGAGCCTTCCTATCCCCTCCGCATCGCGAAAACCGCCGTCGGACACCACGCCGGCTGCCCCGCGCAAGGCGAGCCTTGTCAGAAGGATCGATCCGGCCGTCGCCGCCCGGGCATCCTTGCGGGCGTCCATCACCAGCACCCAGCCGGGCGGGCATGTTTCGACCGCGACGCGCTGGGGATGATCGGGGTTGCGGAACACCGTGATTGGGTTGCGGTCTTCACGCGCGGGAATGTAGCGCAGCGTGAACGCCTGTCCGACCATGTTCTCCGGCTTGGGACTCACCGGCACGACGCCCTGGATGAACTGGTTGCGAAGCCCGCGCTTGTAAAGCGCTGTGGCGATCGACGCGGTCGAGGTCCCCTTCAGCTTTGCGCGAGTGTCGTTGGAAATCTCGTATTCGGTCATGGGTTCCTCAGAAGTCATGGGTTCCTCAGAAGATGTCGGGTTCGCCGACGGTTCGGCCGAAGTCGGATTGGAGGAAATCGAAGTCGCAGCCCTGGTCCGCCTGGGTGACGTGCCGGGCAAACATATAGCCGTAGCCGCGCTCGAAACGAGGTTTAGGCGAAATCCAGGCTTCGCGCCGGCGCGCAAGCTCGTCCTCATCCACCAGCATGTCGAGACGGCGGCCCGGCAGGTCGAGGCGTACGATATCGCCGGTTTGCAACAGGGCCAGCGGTCCGCCGACGAAGCTTTCGGGGGCGACATGCAGAATGCAGGCACCGTAGGACGTGCCCGACATGCGGGCATCGGAAAGCCGCAACATGTCGCGGTGGCCCTGTCTGATCAGAGCTTTAGGAACCGGCAACATACCCCATTCCGGAAAGCCCGGGCCGCCCTGCGGTCCGGCATTGCGCAACACCAGGACATGGTCAGGCGTGACATCGAGGCTCTCGTCGTCGATCGCCGCCTTCATCTCGGGATAGCTGTCGAAAACCAGTGCTGGACCTTCGTGGAAATGGAATCTGGGGTCACAGGCCGCAGGCTTCATCACCGCGCCGTCCGGACAGAGATTGCCGCGGAGCACGGCAAGCGAACCTTCATGGTAGACAGGGTTCGACAGCGGCCGGATAACATCTGAATTGTATACTCGGGCGTTCTTGAGGTTCTCCTCCAGAGACTTGCCGGAGACCGTCATTGCGGAGCAATCCAGCATATTCTCGAGTTGCTTCATCAGCGCGCTCAGACCACCCGCAAGATAGAAGTCCTCCATGAGATAGTCTTTTCCCGCAGGTCGTACATTTGCAATGAGCGGCGTCGACCGGCCGAGCGCGTCCAGATCATCGAGCGTGAGACTGACGCCGGCCCGCCGCGCCATGGCAATCAGATGAACGACGGCATTCGTCGAGCAGCCGGTGGCCATGGCCACGATCGCTGCGTTCCGGCAGGCAGCATCGGTGACGATCATGTCGGGGGTCATATCGTCCCAGACCATGTCGACGATCCGCCTTCCGCAGGCGGCTGACATGCGTTGGTGAGCCGAGTCGACCGCCGGAATGGAGGAGGAGCCCGGCAAGGAGAGCCCCATCGCCTCAGCGATCGCAGTCATGGTGGATGCCGTCCCCATGGTCATGCATGTGCCCGCCGAGCGTGCGATGCCAGCCTGGATGCCCTGCCACTCGTCGTCGCCGATATTGCCCGCGCGGCGCTCGTCCCAGTACTTCCATGCATCGGAACCGGATCCGAGAACCTTGCCGGCGTAATTGCCGCGCAGCATGGGGCCGGCGGAGAGGAAGATCATCGGCACGCCCGCGGAGAGAGCGCCCATGATCAGACCCGGAGTGGTCTTGTCGCACCCACCCATCAGCACAACACCGTCCAGCGGGTGCGAGCGGATCATCTCCTCCGTCTCCATAGCCAGCAGGTTGCGATAGAGCATCGAGGTGGGCTTGGTGAAGCTTTCGTCGACCGAGAGCGTGGGCATCTCCACGGCGAAGCCGCCTGCCTGTGCGACCCCGCGCTTCACATCCTGGACACGTTCGGGAAAGTGCGAGTGGCAGGTGTTCAGTTCGGACCACGTGCTGAGCACGCCGATTACCGGCCTGTCGCGATATTCCTCTTCCGCATAGCCCAGTTGCATCATGCGGGAGCGGTGTCCGAAACTGCGCAGGTCGTCGGGGGCAAACCAGCGTGCGGAACGTAGATCCTTAGGGTCTTTTCTTGCCATTGCTTTATCCGGTAAATGCGAAGATCAGCCAGGTGACGAAGAGCGTCAGGACGACACCTGCGACTTCCGGCCAATTCCCAAAATCGTGACGGTCGCGCTTTTCTTCCGCGCCGAACTCCAAGGCCGATAGCTCTTCATCTTGATGGGTTAGCTTTGGGTCGCTCATTGCCTGTCAAACCTCCTCAATCCAGCATCGCCGGGAGCCAGAGCGCCAGCTCTGGGATGAACAGCACGAGAAAGAGCCCGACCGCCTGCAGCGCAATAAACGGAAGGACGGCGGCGAATATCTCCTGAAGCTGGATGTCCTTCGGTGCTACCGATTTGAGGAAGAAACAAGCCGGCCCGAAAGGCGGAGAAAGATAGTAGATCTGGATGTTCATCGCGAAGAGTACCCCGAACCAGACCGGGTCGTAGCCCAGATCGACGACAACGGGGGCGAAGATCGGCACGGTTATGAAAATGATGGCGATCCATTCCAGAAAGGTGCCGAGCACCATGACGATGAGCATCATCACCACGATCACCCAGATCGGCGCGACGTCCAGCGCCGTCAGCAGCCCGCGGAGAAATTCGCCGCCGCCTATGCGGTTGTAGATGCCGATGAGAGACACGGCGCCGAGCACCAGCCAGATGATCGATCCGACCGTAAGGACGGTCTGGCGCATGGCGTCCCGTGCCATGGTCCAGGTAAGCTCCTTGCGCGCCGCCGCCACGGCGAGCGCTCCAATTGCGCCGACGGCAGCGGCTTCGGTAACCGTCGCCACACCGGAATAGATAACGCCGAGAACCGCGCCGATCAGAACTCCCGGCAGAATGACCCCCTTCAGATATTTGATCCGTTTGAAGAAGGGCAAACCGGTTTCGGGAATGTCGTAGATCGGCGCCATGGCAGGGCTCAGGCGCACGCGGACAAGAATGTAAGTTATGTAGAGCGCGGCCAGGATTAGCCCCGGAACCGCCGAGGCGGCAAAAAGCTTGGTGATCGAAACCTGTGCCGCCAGCCCGTAGATGATCAGGACAACGGAGGGCGGAATCAGCGTTGCCAGTGCCCCGGCTGCGCATATGATGCCTATCGACAGCTTTCGATCATAGCCGAGCCGCAGCATTTGCGGCAGCGCAATCAGACCCAGCATGACGATCTCGCCACCCATGATTCCCGACATCGCCGCGAGGACGACAGCGACAATGCATGTCTGCACGGCCACCGAGCCGCGAAAGCGGCCGCCCATGATGGCCATGGAGTCGAACAGCGACTTTGCGATTCCCGATCGCTCGAGCACATTCGCCATGAAAACGAAGAACGGAACGGCGATGAGTTCGTATTTGTGCAGAACTTCGCTGACATTCGCCGCCACGATAAAGAAGCCGGCCCGCTCTCCGAAATAAAGAATCGCAGTCACCAGCGACACCGTTAGCGTCGTTATGCCCAGAGGCAGGCCTAGAGCCATAAGCGCCAGCAGCGCGAGGACGATCAAAAGCGTGATTGATTCAATGCCCACCGTCGACCTCCGATTCCGTGCCTTGGGCCCAGTGGATGACGTTGGCCAGAAGCTGGAGCAGGTAGAGAACGCAGCCAATTGCGAGCAGGACCTTGAGAATGGTCGGCTGGATGGAATTCATCGCCGTCCCGGAGTGCTCGACACGGCTCAGCGCCTTGACTGCCGGATCCCACAGAGCCAGCAACAGCACGAAGATCGCCCCTATGGAGATCAGCATCTGAAAGAGGCGGAACAGTCGCCAGACACGGGGGCCGACCAGCAGTTCCAGCATCGTGATGGAGATGTGGCGATTGCGCTGGGTAACATACCCCACCGAAAGCACCCAGGCGCTCGCGCAAAGGGCCATCGCCAGTTCGATGGTCCAGACCGTCGGGCGGTCAAAGCCGTAGCGCATCACCACTTCCCAAGCGGAAACCGCAATGCATGTGAATAGCAGAATAGAACAGGCTTGGCCGATGAAGACACTGAACCTGTCGATCAACCCGGCGTAGATGGCAAGTGAGCGCTTCATCGCGCTTCCCCCCGGATGTCATGATGAAGCAAAAACGCGCTGCCTTGCGACGAGTACGAAGGCAGCGCGCGGGGATCCACCTACTCCTGGAACAAGCCGATTTTGGTCATATAGGCGATGTTCGCATCAAGCGCCTCTTTGGCGAGTCCGGACTTTTCGGCAAAGATCTCCCACTGCTCACGCGCCACCGCTCTCAGTTGGTCGCGGTCCTCCTTTGCCCAGTCGATGACTTGGATGTCATCGGCCGCATCGTCACGGGCCGCGAGCGCGGCATCCTGCTTGGCAACCTCGGCGGCCATCGCGTACATCGCCTCATACCACCAATCGCGAAGCGCCTTTCGATCGGCCTCCGAGAGTACTTCCCATTTCTCCTTGTTGACCGTGAACTGCATCGAAGGCATGGAGTGAATGCCGGGATACAGCGGGTAAGGGGCAACGTCGTGAATGCCCGTGGCGTCGTTGTTCACGTAAGCCGAAGCGTCCGCTGCATCGACAATGCCCTTTTCCAGCGCGCCGAAAACTTCCGAGAAGGGAATCGAAACGGGCGAGGCCCCCGCTGCCTGGAAGACGGCGGCGGCCAGTCCTTCCGGCGAACGAATCTTCTTGCCTTTGAGATCTTCGAACGTGCGAATGGGCACGCGGGCGGGCAGCGACTCCCGCGAATAAGGGCCGCAAGCGACAACCTTGACCTCGCCTCCGGTTACTGCGTCGGCAGCCTTTTGCATCACAGCCTCGCCGCCGCCCTCGCGGCAGAAATCAAGCATCTGCTCAGGCGTCTCATAGCCCGAGATCAAATCGCCCATGATGGCGTAGGCCGGTTCCAGGCCCGAGAAGTAGTTCACGGATGTGAAATCACCGTCCAGCACACCAGCTGCGACAGCCTCGGGCGTCTCCCGAGCCGGGACGACGGAACCATTCGGCGTCAGCACGATCTCGATGCGGCCCTCGGTCATCTCGGAAATCTTGGGCAGCCAGTTCTCGGTCAGGTACTGCGTCGAGAAGTCTCCGGCGTTGAATGAAGTCTGGATGTTAAGCGTATCTGCCTGCGCAGAGCCTGCCATTACCGAGGCAGATACAGCCAGAAGCGCAATCTTTGAGAAAGCCATGTTTATCCTCCCTTGAGACCTGGCGAGGCGACCGGCCCCGTCGATCTGATGTACTAATATATTAGTGTAATTGCGTCAAGCAAGGTATATATATCGGGGAACGACACCACACCAGATCAGGGAACGGCGCGATAAAGATGAAGGGCCACGACATTGCGGTGATCGCCGAGAACGAAGCATTTCCCGGCTCTTCCCCTGCACAGGGGATCAAGCGCGTCTCCGCAAGCCAGCAGATACACCATGCACTGCGCGAGCGGATAATTTCACTCGACCTGGCTCCCGGGCAGCACCTGTCGCGCTCAGAGATCGCGCAACATTACGGTGTCAGTCAGACGCCGGTACGCGATGCCATGCTCAAGCTCGAGGAAGAAGGGCTCCTCGTCATCCGCCCCCAGTCGAAAACAGAGGTCTCGAAGATCGATGTCGAACATGCGCGCGAAAGCCAGTTCCTTCGCTTGGCAATCGAGGTGGAGGTAACGCGGCGTCTGGCGTTGTGCGGCGCAAGAAGGGAAATCATCGCAACGGCCCGCAAGGTTCTTGCGCTGCAGGATTCCGCGTTCGAGGCCGGCGAGCTGGAGCGTTTCGCGCGGCTCGACCGGGTATTTCACCAATCCCTCTGCGAAGCAGCCGGCGTCGCGGATCTCTGGCAGCTCGTGACCGCGCGCTCCGGCCATATCGACCGCTTGCGCAATCTCAACCTGCCGGAGCCGGGAAAACCGGCCAGCATCCTTGTTTGCCATCATCGGATCCTGGAGGGCATCGAACGGGGCGATCTCGCCGCAACGGAAGCTTCCGTGCGCGAGCACCTTTCAGGCACGCTCGGCACCGTGGATCAGATCAGAGCTCGATACCCGGAATATTTCTAAGCCCCTCCCGGGTTTGCCGCAGCCTATCGATGTTATGCCTCGCGATCTTCCAGGGAACGATGAGACAGCGCTGGCACCCTCACCTAAACCGTCTTTGGGATTGACCCGCCGACGCACCGGTGCTTTCTCGTCGCAACTGATCGAGGGGAGGAGACCCTGCGGCATTTCTTTCTCGCATTCAGCGGCGCGCTCGACCGCATCACGCGGATCGTATGCGCGGTTGCCTGCATGCTGCTGGTAGCCACGGTCCTGGCGGTTGTCATGCTCCGCTACGGATTCGGCATGGGCTTCATTTGGCTGCAGGACTTCGCGGCCTACGCCTTTGCCGTCTTCCTCGCGCTGTCGGTGCCGGTCTGCCTGGCGCAGGGAGGCCATGTTCGCGTCGACGTGGTGTCGGAGCGGATGCCGCCCGGCTATCTACGCTGGGCCGACCTGTTCGCGCTCATCGTGTTCCTGGTTCCCGTCTTCGGCCTCGCCATCTGGGCCTATTGGCCGGATCTTCGCTACAGCTGGGCGATCCGGGAGGCTTCGGTAGAGACGGGTGGGCTGCCCGGCCTCTTCATCATCAAGACGGCGCTGCCCGTCTCCGCGCTGCTCGTGATCGTCCAGGGCATCGCCGCGGTGCTGGATGGCGGCGATGAAGGGAAGCCGTCGGCGTGATCCTGCAGGAAATATTCCTCCTTCTCATGTTCCTGGCGCTGTTCGCCGGGATTCTCAGCGGTGTTCCGGCGATGCTTGCCATTGCCGGAATGCCGCTGCTGATCGCCATTGTCGGCAGCCTCTTCGGCGCCTTCGATCTAGGCTTCCTCAATTTCTTCCCCGCCCGCATCTGGGGCATCATGACGAACAGCCTCCTGATGGCGGTGCCGCTCTTCGTCCTGATGGGCGTGCTGCTGGAGCGGGCGAACCTTGCGGCGCGCATGCTGACGGTGCTGGCGCGCATGATGGGGGGCAGCCCGCGCGGCATGGGGCTATCGGTGCTTCTCTTCAGCGCGATGATCGCGGCGGCCACCGGCATCATCGGGGCCACCATCGTCATGCTGGTGATGGTAAGCCTGAAGCCGCTGCTCGATTCCGGCGTCCCTGCCAGCCGCGCCAGCGGCCTGATCTGCGCGTCCGGCACGCTCGGGCAGATCATCCCGCCCTCGATCCTGCTCGTGCTGCTGGGCGACCAGATCGGCAACACCTATATGGAAGCGCAGCAGCGAGCGGGCAACTTCGCGCCTTCCGCCGTCTCGGTCGGCGACCTTTTCGCCGGCGCGCTTGTGCCCGGCCTCCTGCTCGTGGCGATCTATGGCGTCTATCTCGCCTTCGTGCTGCGCCCGGCAAAGGGTGCGCCGGCGCGCGCGAGAGAGAGGGTGCCCGCAGCGGACGTCGTCTTCACCTTCCTGCCGCCGATGCTCCTCATCCTCGCCGTTCTTGGCTCTATCCTGGCGGGCGTTGCGACCGCGACGGAAGCCGCCGGCCTCGGTGCGGTCGGAGCGCTTCTGATGGCCGCCTTCCTGGCGGAAAAGAACCCGCTCGGCAGGACCGTGCTGGTGATGGCGGGCCTTGCGGCCTTTTCACTGGTGGCGCTGCGCATGGCGGGACTGGATCGTGCCGCGCCCGGCAGTCCCGCAGGGATGACCGCCATCCTGGCCGCGTTCCTTATCACGGCCGGCACGCTGCTCGCCTCCTGGCGCCTATGGCGCAGCCGGGTACTCCAGGAAACGCTCTCGGAGACGATGAAGATCTCCGGCATGGTGTTCGGCATCGTCATCGCCGCTTCCCTGCTGGCGCTCGTCTTTCGCGGCTTCGGCGGCGACCGCATCGTCACCGCACTGCTCCAGGGACTGCCGGGCGGCGAGTTCGGGGCGCTGATGATGGTGATGCTGCTCGTCTTCCTGCTCGGCTTCATCCTCGAGGCGGTGGAGATCATCTACATCGTCGTGCCGCTGCTTGGACCCGCCATCCTCGGCGGCGACATCTCGCCGGTCTGGTTCGGCGTGTTGCTCGCGATGAACCTCCAGACATCGTTCCTCACGCCGCCCTTCGGCTTCGCCCTGTTCTATTTTCGATCGGTCGCGCCGCGCACGATCTCGACAGGCGCCATCTATCGCGGCGTGATACCTTACGTCATTCTACAGCTCATAGCGCTCGCGCTGCTGATTCTAGTTCCCGATCTGGTGACCTGGTTGCCGTCAAAGATCTTCGGATAAACAGGATAAAAGTAGGAGGACCGTCCATTGAAACGTAGAACCTTTCTGGCTGGAGGCGCCGGGCTCGCCGCGGCCGGCGGACTGGCCGCCCCCGCGATCGCCCAGGGAAAGATCGAGTGGAACATCGCCTCGTCCTTTCCCAAGGCGGCACCGGGCGTCGGTACGAACGTCAACCGCTATGCCGAACTCGTTTCGCTGATGTCCGACGGCAGGATGCATCTGACCGTCTATGGCGCCGGCGAGCTCGTCCCGCCCTTCTCAGTCGAGGACGCGGTCCAGCAGGGCAACGTGCCGGTCGGCCATGCCCCGCCCTATTACGCCGCCGGCAAAAACCCGGCGCTGCACTGGTACACGGGCGTGCCCTTCGGCATGATGTCGAACGAGCATTATGCCTGGCTGCGCTGGGGCGGCGGCCAGGAAATCTGGGACGAAATCTACGCCCAGCGCAATCTGAAGCCGTTCTATTCAGGCAACTCCAACACCCAGTCCGGCGGCTGGTTCAAGAACCGGATCGAAGGCCTTGATGATCTCCAGGGGCTCAACATGCGCATCGCCGGCCTCGGCGGCGAAATGCTGCGCAAGCTTGGCGTCAACGCGGTTCTGCTGCCGCCGACGGAGATCTTTCAGGCGCTGCAGTCGGGCGCGATCGACGCTGCCGAGTGGGTGGGCCCGATGCTCGACCAGGCTTTTGGTCTGCAGCGCATCACCAAGCTCTGCTACGTGCCGGCCTATGCGGAGCCGGGCGCCGCGCTGGCCGTAGTCTTCAATGCCGATGCATGGAATGAGCTCTCGCCCGACCTCCAGGCGATCTGCGGAGCCGCGGCGAGTGCCGCTGCGCTCGAGGCGCAGGCTCAGTTCGACTACCACAACGCTCAGGCCATGCAGGCGCTGAAGGACGAGGGCGTAGAGTTCCTCAACTTCCCTGATGAGGTGGTGGCCGCCATGGGGGATGCGTGGGCGCAGGTGAAGGCCGAGCTCGCCGGCCAGAACGAGGACGTCGCCCGTGTTCTGGAGAGCTATGATGCCTATCTCGAAAAGGCCGTCGCCTACAGCCGCGCGATGACCGAGCCGATGTTAGCCGGCCGCCGCTGACGGCTCGTTCCACTGATACCATCAGCACAAGACAATGCGCCCCCCGCTACCGCCGGGGGCGCTTCTTCGACCACCGGCGCCGGCCTTTGCTTCGTCGCGGCCGACGCAGACTGCCCAGGAGGCAACGTCCACTACTGGGTCGCGCCAGATCCGACCACAGCGTTGCGGAGACTGTGCCATGAGGTATCCTGCATGGCCGGTGCCGATTGCAATCCTGGTGAGAATTGCGCTCTCTTTGCGTTCTTGTGGACCGATCGATTTGCCGGGCAGTGTCAACGGCTGAGCCCTTTATGGCCTATCCTGCACTTGACGCCGTGAAGGGTGGCGATCATGCCGGAGAGATGGACCTGTTTTTCAATCCACAAGTGCTCGGCCAGATCGTCGGCTTCATCGCCCTCGCTCTGTGTATCGTCGCGTTTGCGAGCAAGAATGACGACCGGCTGCTGGCAATCCTGATCCTCGGCAACGTCGCATTTGCGACGCAGTTCGCTCTGTTTGGCGCCTGGACCGCATCGGCGATTACGGCCCTGATCATCCTCCGCATTATCTTGGCCCGACGCATGCCGGGCAGCGTGCCTGCCACGGTGCTGTTCGTCTGCGCGACAGCCGCCGTGGCCGCCGTCACCTGGGAGGGAGCGACCGACATTTTTCCCCTTGTGGCAGGTATCGTAGGAACCATCGCGATGTTCATGCTGCGGGGTATTGCCATGCGCATCGCCCTTGCGGTCGCCGCACTCTGCTGGGCTGCGGCGAATGCATATATCGGCTCAGTTGGCGCTTTGGCCGCTGAACTTCTGGTCTTCGCGACAAATGCCATCACCATCGTCCGGATTGCGCGCGACCGACGCCGGCTGGCCGCCCCGGCGGAGTAGCCTCCCACTCAGGCTTCACGCGATCTCGAACCGTCGCGCTTGTCAGATCAGAGATTCGTGCCGCGCCGGACGACGTCGCATCAGCCGCACAGCGCCAGCTGTCGCAATACTTTGCACCGACGCAACCCGCCGCGCCCGATCCCGCCCCTGATCTCATGTCATGTATCTCGGCAACGCAGCGGCCACCGCATCCACAGCAAGGCGGATCTTCAGCGGCAAGTAAGGTGTCTGCAGCCACAGCGCATAATTGTCGAACACATGTTCCGGATGATCCGACAGCAGCGGGACGAGCGAGCCCGCCTGAATACGCTCGCGAACCAGCCAGGATGGGAGCCATGCGAGCCCCATGCCTGCGGTTGAGGCATCGGCAATCGCATCGAGGTCGTCGAGACGCAGCCGGTTGACCGGCGCTATCTTTATCGGCTGGCCGTCACCGGGGAACAACCATGAATGGACCCAGCCGGGCCTGCTGTAGACAATGGCATGGTGGCTACCGAGGTCATCCAGGTCCCGTGGGCGACCGTGTTTCTCGATATAGGATGGCGACGCACACACAACCATTCGGTGGCGTGCGACGCGGCGTGCCATCAGACCGGTCCTGTCCTCCAGCTTGCCAGTCCGGATGGCCAGATCGTAGCCATCCTCCGCGAGGTTGACGATGCGGTCGCTGAACGACAGATCAAGCTCCAATTCTGGGTGACGGCACGAGAGCTCCAGCAAGATGGGGGCAACGCAGTGCTTGCCCAAAAGTGCGGGCATGGTGACACGCAGCCTCCCGCGCGGCTGGGAGAGCTGCTCGGCCACGAGCGCTTCCGCAGCTTCGGCTTCAGCGAGCACCAGGCGGCAGCGTTCGTAGTAGGCGCGCCCGAATTCTGTGATGCTTTGGCGGCGTGTGGTCCGGTTGATGAGGCGCACTCCCAGACGCTCTTCGAGATACCGGACATGCTTGCCGACCATCGGTCCGGAGAGATCGAGCGCAGCGGCGGCGGACGCGAATGAGCCCAGGTCGACGGCTTTGACAAACACGGCCATGCTTGTAAGGCGATCCAATATTGGTAACCCCCGGTTTCTTCTGTCCTGCCTGTACGGCTATTTATCCTGCCGGTGGCGGCAGGCATAGATCATTTAGTTCAATCGCTTTGGAGTTGTAGCTGATGGCGCGTGTCGTCCGGTTTCATGAGCATGGTGGTCCCGAGGTGCTGCGCATCGAGGAGATCGGTGTCGCGGGGACCAGGTCGCGGAGAGGTTCGAATCCGCGTCAGAGCGCTCGGGCTCAACCGTGCCGAGGCGTTGCTGCGTTCGGGCAGGTATATCGAGAGCCCGGAATTGCCTTCCGGTCTTGGCCTGGAGGCAGCGGGCACGGTCGAAACGGTGGGAGAAGGTGTCGAAGGCCTCGTGGCAGGCGACGCCGTCAGCATTATACCGCCGATATCGATGGTACGCTGGCCAGCCTATAGCGATCTTGCCACGTTTCCTGCTGAGCTCGTCGTTAAGCACCCGCCATCGCTCAGCTGGAAAGCGGCGGCCGCCACTTGGATGCAGTATCTCACCGCCTACGGAGCGCTGATCGACATCGCCAAGCTCCGCGGGGAGGATTTCGTGGTCATCACCGCTGCATCGAGCAGCGTCGGGCTGGCCGCGATACAGATAGCTAATATCTTTGGCGCAACCACGATCGCGGTCACGCGAACGGCTGCCAAGAAGAAGGCCCTGCTCGACTCGGGCGCTGCCTATGTCATCGCCTCGGCGGAGGAGGATCTGCTAACCCGGCTGAAGGAAATAACCGGCCCAGACGGTGCGCGTGTCGTATTGGACCCAATCGGCGGACCCATTTTCGAGCCCCTGACGGCGGCAATGTCGCGCGGCGGTATTCTCGTCAAATATGGCAGCCTGAGCCCCGACCCGACACCCTTCCCGCTGCTCCATGTGCTGAGCAAGACACTGACGCTGCGCGGCTACCTCGTACACGAGATCGTCGGCGATCCGGCACGGTTGGAAGCCGCCAAGGCGTTTATCCTCGATGGGCTGACCTCGGGTTCACTTCGACCGGTTATCGCCAAGACCTTTCCTTTCGATCAGATCATCGAGGCATATCGCTTCATGGAGTCCAATGAACAGTTTGGCAAGATCGTCGTGACGGTCTGACTGACGTACAGCCTTCCGGTCTTCAACAGCCTCAAAGGCGGAGTGGCTTGACTCCGGCCATTGACTGAAGGCCAGCCGATGGCGCTCAGGTTATGGCAGCCGGGCCAGTCGGCTGCCAGGCCGTCATTCTCGGCGCGCATGCGCCAGCCGCGTTCCAGCCGGCTTTCGCCGGCGTTGAGGTAGCTCTGAATCATAGTCCTTCATCCTCTGCCCGGTGCCGGCATAGCCGGCAATCTTGGTGTCGAGGACGAGAAGGCAGGACTGAAGTTCGGCAATGCGAGCACGCGCGCGATCGCGGTGC
The DNA here is from genome assembly GCF_036621415.1 of Nitratireductor thuwali. Classification (NCBI taxonomy): domain Bacteria; kingdom Pseudomonadati; phylum Pseudomonadota; class Alphaproteobacteria; order Hyphomicrobiales; family Phyllobacteriaceae; genus Nitratireductor; species Nitratireductor thuwali. The sequence goes on along the minus strand of NZ_CP030941.1, from coordinate 2,676,828 downwards.
CGAATGAGCAGATCACGGCGCTCCGCCTCCGTGCCGGCACCTTGCTCGCGCAAGGCCGCGTAGTGCAGCATGTCCCGGATCGGCATGCCCGTGGTTTTCAGACGACCAAGAAACTCGATCCATGTCAGGATCGATGCATCATAATCCCGTTGCTTCGACTGGTCACGGTCCGCATACGGCAGCAAGCCGATGCGCTCATAATACCGGATCGTGTGGGCCGACAGCCCAGTCCGTTTCGCCAGTTCTCCGATCTTCATGACCAGCCTCCCCCCAAAATAGATCCAGCCCAAGAATTCGAGCGCGCTCCAAGTCAAGGAACGCCAACATCGACTGAACGAGCACAAGTATTCCCTCGGAACAAGTCCGGCACGATCCGTGTTCGCCCCTGTGAAGACAGAGGAGGATTGAAGCATGAATGTTGCAGAAGTGATGACCCCCCAAGTCGATCTGGCAGATCCGAACACGAAGATCGTCAATGCTGCTCGCAAGATGCGCGAAGACGATGTCGGCGCCCTGCCCGTGGGTGAGAACGACAGGCTCATCGGCATGGTGACGGATCGCGACATCGCCATGCGCGGTGTGGCCGCGGAGGGCGCGAGCGGAAACATTGCAGTACGAGAGGTGATGTCGGAGCGGGTTTTCTATTGCTTCGACGACGAGCCAGTCGAAAGGGCCGGAGAGCTGATGGCTGAGCATCAAGTCCATCGCCTGCCTGTGCTCAATCGGGACAAGCGGCTGGTCGGCATAGTCTCGCTTGCCGATCTTGCGCGGAGCGGCGACGAGGGCGAGCGAGCCTCCATCAAAGCCCTCAAGGGCATCTCCGAGCCGACGGGTGTCCCGAGACGATAGAGCGATACGCGCGGCAGCGACGGCAGGCAGATACACCGGAGCCTGCCTGTTCCACTTCGCGCTCATGCTGCGCCCAAAACAAAGGCGCACCCCGAGACTCCAGATCGAGAGGCAAAATGAGATCAGCATTGCTGAACTGGTGGCGGAGAACCTTTTCCGGCGGCGGTGTCGAGCCGCAGTCTCGGGCGAAGGAAGACGCGGCCGCGCCGGGAGGCGGTCCGAGCGGCGGATCAGCGCAGGCGCCGGATATCGCCGGGGCGTCACCATCGGAACCGATCCGCCCGGTCGACCTCTCGCTGCACTCGGACGGCATCGATCACTGGCAGGACGAGCCACAGGGCACGGTCGAAGACGACGACGGAAAAAGAGAGGTCGACGCGGCCAAGCCGCGCTCCCGACGCTCTGATCGGAATCGATCTTGATGCAAAGGGCCGCCGCAGCGGAGCAGCGAGCTGCGTTGCGGAACAATCCATTACAGCAAAGGTTCATGGGCCAGCAGCAAATAGGAGCTCCCCATGACCAACCCAAAGGACCATGTGCTGTCTTGGCTTAAGGACGCCCACGCAGCGGAAGAACAGGCTATAACCATGCTGAGCAGTCTTGCGCGGCGGATCGAAAACTATCCGGAGCTTAAGGCGCGCATAGAACAGCACGTCGAGGAAACCGAGCGGCAGGCCAAACGCGTCCAGGAATGCCTGCGCCGGCTCGGAAGCGATACTTCCACCGTAAAGGACGCAGGGACGAAGCTGGTGGGACTCGGACAGGGTCTCAGCGGAATGTTCACGAGCGATGAGGTGGTGAAAGGCGTGCTTGCGAGCTACACGTTCGAGCAAATGGAGATCGCAAGCTACAAAATACTCATCGCGGCCGCACGCCAGATGGGAGACACGGAGACCGCCAGGGTGTGCGAGGACATCCTCCAGGAGGAACTGTCGATGGCCAAGTGGCTCGAGGACAATCTGGAGGGCCTCACGGAAAAGTTCCTCGAACTGGAATCCAAGGAAGGACGAACCGCCAAGCACTGAGCCGCGAGGCGCCGGTTGTGCGCCGATTCGGACCACCAATCCTTGGAGCGCATCGGTGCGCCCCGTCTACGCATCGCCGCGCTACTATCTCAATCGTCGGTATCGGGAATTTTCAGCGGATAGCCGCAGGCCTTGCAATGGACCGCATCGGGGTCGTGGCGCTGCAGGCCGCATTGCGGGCACGGATATCGGACCTTGTAGGGCCGAAAAATCGCCTGGGCCAGACGGATGAAAAGTGTGATGCCGGCGATCATGATGGCGACCGAGGTCAGCTTGCCCCACATGCCCGACAGGAGGATATCGCCATAGCCGGTCGTGGTCATGGTCGTGACCGTATAGTAGAGGGCGTCGACATAGCCGGCGAGGCCGGAATCTTCCCTGAAGAAGAAGGTGTAGATGAAGCCGGTCACCACGAACAGAAAGGTGACCAGATTGAGGGCCGAATGGACGACCTCGCGCCACGGCCCGTAGCCCCGCCGGATGAGCGGGCGCCATAGAAACCCGCTGCGCGAGAGCGACCAAAGCCGCAGGACGCGCAGGAAGCCGAGATTAGCCAGCCAGAACGGCGCGAGCAGCGTGGCCAAGATGAAAAGATCGACGACGCTCGTGGGCTGGCGCAGCCAGCGCGGAATATCGCGCGAGGCTAGCGCGCGGGCCGAGATGTCCGCGGCCAGCAGCGCCGCAATGGAGTAATCGATCCAGAGAAATGACGGCCGCTCGCGCAACACCGGGCTCGCGATGAAGAATGCGATAATCAAGAGATCGATGACCATGACGGCGAGTTGGAACCGCAACGCGCCTTGTGAATGGCCGTGGTAAAGACTGCGCAAGCGTTCCCGAACGCGGTCCAGCACGGTTGCTTCCTGTTCCGTGTCGTCGGTTTCTGGAGAAGTATCCATCGTCTATTGCTCAACACGTTCCAGTGGAAGGGTTCTCGGCAACGGCGCCGCTGCGGCGCGCCGCCGAGGGTTGTCCGGTCCAGAGATCATGGCCGGATGATGATATTTCCGGGAGGCGGAGACTGGCAGAGCCGGCAGCGCCTGTAAATCGCGGCAGTAAAGGACATGCTATCGGGCGCATCGGGCCAGGTGATCGAAGCGCCGGCAAGCGTCCACCACCTTGGGCAACCGCGCAACAGCCGGGTCAAGCCCATGCGAACGCAGGAAAGAGCTATCGGCGGCGCCCCAGCCAGCGGAGGCCGTAAGGTTCGAGCTCCATCGTGAGCCGTCCCCCATTCAACGAGGGTGTCTCTCCGCCGAACAGGTCGTCCAGCGACTTCACACCCGCCGGCAACGACAGATCGATCCGTTGCGGCCGGTCCGTCAGATTGTGCAGCAGAACCAAAGGCGCGTGCTCGGACTTGTAGTGATGCGCCAGGACATGCTCCGATCCGCAGGCGAGCACGTTGCAGAGCCCGCCACCGATCTCGATTCGCTCGCGCCTCAGATGCGCCAGTTCCTTCACGAAGTTCAGCAGGGAGTCCGACTGTTCCGCCTGCCCCTCCACATTGACGTTCTTGAAGCCGAACGGGCCGTCTTCGATCACCGGCTGCACGAGCTTGCCGGGCGGCGCTTTCGAAAAGCCGGCATTGCGGCCGGCGGTCCACTGCATCGGCGAGCGGACGGCACTACGGCCCGGTTGCGCCAGGTCATCGCCCATGCCGATCTCGTCGCCATAGACGACCATCGGCGCACCCGGCATGGAGAACAGCAGGCTGTAGGCCATCTTGAGCCGGCGTGCGTCACCCTCGAGCATCGGGGCGATTCGGCGCCGTACACCGCGCCCATAGATGCGCATGCGCTCTTCCGGCGCGAAGACCTTGAAGACGGCTTCGATTTCATCGGCGTCAGCCGCTCCAGATCAGCCTCGTCGAGGTTTCGCAGGAAATTCGCCCATTGCCCATTCTCCGGTGGGATAGGGAGCAGCGTCAGCCCGCGTTCGACAGGCTCGCTACGCTGCTGGGCGAGTGCCAGGATGAGATAGTTGTCGAGCATGAAGTTAAACATCATGTTCAACCTCGTGCCGTCGAAGAACTTCTCCAGTTCCTCCGGCGCCTCGTCGACCTCGCCCAGCAGCACCAGATCGGGCCTGATGCTCTTTGCCCGGCGGTATAATTCGCGCAACACGTCCGGCTCGCCAGCCGCCGCTTGATCTTCCACGAGCGGGTCCTCCAGGATGTGCGAGGCGGCATCGATCCTGAAACCGGAAATACCGAAGCTTATCCAGTAGTCGAAGATCCGCTCGATCTCGTCGCGCACTTGGGGATTGGCGTGATTGAGGCCGGGTTCGAAGTGGTAAAACCGATGATGATAGTAGGCCCGCGCCACCTCGTCATATGTCCACACGCTCTTCTCCTCGCCGGGGAACATGGTGCCCTGGCCGGGCTTGATCGGCGGCGGATTGTGCGTCCAGACATAATAATCGCGATAGCGCGATTCTTCGTTGTTGCGCGCTGCCTGGAACCACGGGTGCTGGTCCGAGGTGTGGTGCACGACCAGATCCACAATGATCCGGATGCCATGTTCGCCGGCCCGATGCACGAACTCAAGAAAGTCACTGAAAACGCCGTAGCGCGAATCGACCCGCAGATAATCGGTGACGTCATAACCGTTGTCGCGGCCGAGGGACGGGAAGAATGGCAGAAGCCATATGCAGGTCGCGCCGAGTTCGGCAACATGGGAAAGCTTCGATGTCAGGCCCTTGAAGTCGCCGATGCCGTCGCCGTTGCTGTCGCAGAACCGCTCCACGTCGACGGTATAAATGACGGCGTTTTTCCACCACATGTCGGCCAAACCAGCCTCCATCTTCCGGCAGCCGGCAATCCGGCCGTTTCTCCGTTCCTCATCCCATCTCTAGATCACGACGACGCTTCCTTAAATCGTCATGATCTATTTCCTTTGCTGGAGCGTGATCTTTCTCGAAAACCGGTGCCCATTTTTCGGGATCATGCTCTAATGCCGGCGGTTCTTCCCGAGCAGAAGCCGGGCGAATACAAGCCCAACCGGCAGAGCGGCGGCTGCGGTGGCCACTGCCCGCGCAGCGCTTGCCGGGACCATCGCGGCCTTGCGTCGTGCCCCTTGGCCGAAACGGCCTCGAACCCCGAAATCCTTCTCCTCATCGACCGGCGTAAAGAGATTGTCCGGCCGGTCCACAGCCGGCTCGCCTGTCATCTGGCCGGACCAGCCGAGGCCGGCGAGCTTGCGATCGAGGTAGCCGGGCATCACGGCGCTGCCGGCCATAACCTGCAGCGAAGAACCTGCCACGGCCAGTTCCCTGGGAGCGAAGCGCGTGGCCTGCAGAATGGCCTCCGCCGCCACTTCGGGATCGTGAACCGGAGCCACCGGACGCGGCCGCTCGAGGAGCTTGTTGCGCGCCCAGTCGAACTGCGGCGTGTCGAGCGCCGGCAGCACCACGAAGGAGAGCCTCACTCGGCTGCGCTCGTGGATGAGTTCGCTGCGCAGTGCTTCGGTGAAGCCCCGCACCGCAAACTTGGCACCGCAATAGGCGGCCTGCAGGCACAGGCCGTGATAGGCAAGAGCCGAGCCCACGTTGACGATGGTGCCTCTGTTGGCGCTGCGCATCCGCCTGAGCGCGCTCATCGTGCCATGGACCTGGCCGAGATAGGTCACTTCGGTGACGCGGCGAAACTCTTCGGGCGTCACCTGCGAAACGGGGCCGAAAACTGTGACCATGGCGCAGTTGACCCAAACGTCGATCGGCCCATGTGCGTTCTCCGCCTGCATGGCGGCGGCTTCTACCGCGTCGGCATCGGCGACATCGGCGGGAATGGCCAGTGCGCTGCCGCCGGCCCGATTCACATCGGCGCGCGCGCCCTCAAGCCCTGCCCGTCCGCGGGCGATGAGGCTGACCTTCCAGCCACGCCTTCCAAAGGCAACGGCAGCGGCTCGTCCGGCGCCGGCGCTGGCTCCGGTGATGACGACATGTCGCGACTGGTTTTCCGGCATCGTTTGGACCTCGGTTGGTGGTGAAACAACAGTGGCGGAGCGCGCAAGGTTCCTGAAAACCGGTGCAATGGCTCAAGCCTCCATGGCGGCGATCACGCCCTCGTCGGCGGACAGGCGGAGCGCATCTTCCACGCGTTCCTCTTCCCTATCGTCGACCGTGGACATGATGATCCGACATTTGTCGGGCGGGACGATGGCGGCAGGCTCCGGTCTCAGATTGAGCGCAATGAAATAGCGTTCCTCCTTCCACTCGCGGAGATAGCAAAACACGCTCCCGGACGACTGGACGGTGGCATAGCGGCCGATCGACAGCGCCTCGCTCCGGCGCCGGAGTGCAAGTAGCTTCCGGTAGAGCGACAGCATTGAGTGCGGGTGGGCGCGCTCGGTTTCGACGCTATAATCCGCGGCGTCGGGAGCGATAGGCAACCAGGGCGCGGCAGTGCTGAAGCCTGCATTGACGCTCGTGTCCCACTGCATCGGTGTACGCTGGGGATCGCGCCCGAAACCTTGCCCCGGAACCCGCAGCTCGAACGGGTCCTGGACCCGCTCGGGCGGAATTTCCACATCGTCCATCCCGATCTCGTCGCCGTAGTAAATCGTCGGAGTGCCGCGCAGCGTCAGAAGCATCATGGCCGCGACGCGCGCCTGGTCGCGACCGACACGCGCGGCAATGCGCGGCTTGTCGTGGTTGCTCAAGACCCAGTTGGGCCATCCGCCCTCCGGCAGGGCCGCCTCGTATTCTTGCACCTGCCTTTCAATATGGCGCGCATCCCACTGTGTCAGGATCAGGTGGAAGTTGAACGGTAGATGGGCTCCTTGGAGGTCGCGTCCGTAGTAAGTGACCAGCCGAGTGAGCGGCAGGTAAATTTCACCTATCAGCAGCCGGTCGCCGCCATATTCATCGAGCACCGCACGCATCTCCGCCACCACGTCGTGAACCTCGGGCCGGTCGGCGGAGTATAGGTTCAGCACTTTCTTGTGCGGCGGCATGCCTTCGTGCCAATCCGGATTTTCCGGATTGTCGCGAAACTCCGCATCCTTGATCAGGTGCCACATGACGTCGACGCGGAAGCCGTCGACGCCGCGGTCGAGCCAGAAGCGCAGCACGTCGTACATCTCGCGGCGTACCCGGGGGTTGCGCCAGTTGAGGTCCGGCTGCTCCTTCAGGAACGCGTGATAGTAATATTGTCCCGTCGTCTCATCCCATTCCCAAGCGCTGCCGCCGAACTCACTCGGCCAGTTGTTCGGCGGGCCTCCGTCCGGAGCGGGATCGCGCCAGATATACATATCCCGCATGGGGCTCTCGCGGGTCTTGCGCGCCTCGATAAACCAGGGATGTCGGTCCGAGGTGTGGTTTGGCACAAAATCGAGCAGCACGCGCAGGCCCCGCCGGTGAGCCCCCTCAAGGAGCCGGTCGAAATCGGCGAGCGTTCCGAAGCGCGGATCGATATCCTTGTAGTCGGCAATGTCGTAGCCGAAATCGGCCATGGGAGAAGGGTAGATGGGTGAGATCCAGATGGCGTCGACACCCAGCCAGGCGAGATAATCGAGCCGCCCGATGATGCCCTCCAAATCGCCGATGCCGTCTCCGTTCGAGTCTTGAAAGGAGCGCGGATAGATCTGGTAGATCACCCCGCGCTGCCACCAGGGCGCTTGCTCTTGCAGAACGGATGTAGCTTCCATCAGACCGGACACGGTACCTCGCCTGTCGCTGACGCTTCTGTCGCTCATGCGGGCAACCATGGCCGCCCCCCGAATGTTCCGCCGTCGGTACAACCTGAAGGCTGCTGCGCGTTCGTGTGGAAAGGCGGCTCGACCTGAACAGGCGCCAATAATGGCAATGCCCGCCATCGTGGCGCGGCCTTCTGGGAACAGTCATGCCCGCCGCCGGTTGGGCTTGGTGAAAAAGGAGAGATCGATGCCCAAGAAACACGCCAACAAGCATACGAAGGCGGCTGAGCTTCGGGAGACCAGCGGCGCCGACACCTCGCACGAACGCATGAAGGCCCAGCCTGACGCCAAGGACCTGAAGGATCCGAAGGAGGTGTGGAAGGATGCCGAGACCACACCAGCCCGCGACCGCGCTCGTGAAGCAGCCCCAGGCGGTGGCGCCAAGCGCGTGGCCGATGCGGGCGACGTCGGCGCTGGAGAAACTGCGCCCTATGATACCGAAGTGCAAGCCGATGCGGTGGCACGCCAGACCCACAGGACGGAGGAGCCGCGCGACGTGGAGAAGCCGAAACGGAGTTGAGGCAAGCAGACCTCCGCCCGCCCGCGCTGCCCTCGGCAGTGAACCATGCGGCTCGCGAACCGGCATGTGGCCCAAGGTGCGGGCCGTTCAGCCGGCGCAGTTCCAGAACCCTACCGCTTTTCGTCCGCCAGACCTTCTATTCTCCGGTCACGTCTTTTGGCTGGAATTCGGGTTCTTCCGGTCCTCCTCGGTGATCGGGCCTTTCGGCGCCTTGGTGCCACCGCTCCATTCCTGGGCCTTCCGCGCCTGGCTGCCGCCTTTCTCGGAGGGAGCATTGCCCTTGGCGCTGCCGCTCTCGGCCTTGCGGATTTCGTGATCGCGTTTCGCGTTCATGGCGCTTTCTCCTTTTTTAGTTGCGGATGCCGGCATCCTTGGCCATTTCCTCGACGTCGACTTCGATATCGTCCAGCGTCGGCAGGCCCAGGTCGCGCAGCTTGCGGTGCACCTTCTTTGCCGCGTCCGATGAAAGGTCATTCCGGAACATCTCGTAGACCTGCTCGGCCGAATCATAATTGCGGAAGCGCTCCCGCTCGGCGCGGGTTGCCTCCTGCACATCGCGCAGATCATCCCTCTTTCTTTCCGGGAAGGAGCCAGGATCTGCCTCAAGCACCGGCGCGAGCGCCTTTCTGTCGATGAAATTGACGAGCCTTTCCTTTGCGCCGCCAGCCATGTCTTTCTCCGTGATCCTCGGGTGATGGTTTGGTCCCCAATCCCGCAGCACCGCGAGGGTTCCCGTCGGCTCAACGATTCGAGCGGCGAACGGATGGACAGCACGCGACGCTGCCTCGTGCCTATCGCAAGCGGGAGGCATGACCATCATCAGAGGCGGCCATGGGACGGTTGCCTGACCAGTGCCCGAAAGCGGCACCTCCCGATGCATTGGATCTTGCGGCAGTTCGTCTATTCAGGCGCCCTTGCGGATCATGTCCGCCGCCTTCTCCGCGATCATCACGACGGGAGACGCCGTATTGCCGGAAACGATCCTGGGCATGATGGAGGCGTCGACCACACGCAGCCGGTCGAGCCCGTGCACGCGAAGGTCGGAACTGACAACCGACCTTTCATCGGACCCCATCTTGCAGGTGCCGACCGGATGGAAGATCGTCGTGGCGATGTTTCCGACTTGCTCGAGGATCGCATCATCGGAACTATGTGCGGGCCCGGGAAGGACTTCTTCGGGGCTGTAGCGCGCCAATTCCCGCGCCGTCATGATCTGCCGCGCCTGACGAACAGCCTGCACCGCGACCTGCCGGTCCCTGTGTGCCGAAAGATAGTTCGGTCTGATGTCGGGCTGTTCGTTCGGATCGCGGCTTCTCGCATGCACGCTGCCGACGCTTTCCGGTCGGAGATTGCAGACCGACACGGTAATGGCCGGGTAAGGGTGCAGCGGGTCTCCCAGTTTGTCCGTGGAGAGCGGCTGTACATGATATTCCAGATCCGGAGTGGCCATGGACGGGTCCGACTTGGTGAACAGGCCGAACTGGCTGGGCGCCATCGACATCGGTCCGCTCCGGGTGAGGGCATATTGCAGCGCGATCCGCGCCTTGCCGAATGGGCTGTTGAACATGGTGTTCAAGGTCTTGGCGCCCGAGACCCTGAACACCGTGCGGATCTGCAGATGATCCTGCAGGTTCTCGCCGACGCCCGGGCTGTCGTGCACGACCTCGATCCCCTGATTGCTCAGCACATCCGGCTGACCAATGCCGGAATGCTCGAGTATTTTCGGCGAATTGATCGCTCCGGCGGCAAGCAGCACTTCTGCTTCGGCCCGCACCTCGTACAGCTTGCCATGGCGGCGGTAACGAACGCCTACCACCCTTCTGCTCTCGACGATCAGCCTCTCAGTCAGGGCACGCGTGACGACGCGAAGATTGGGGCGCCGCAGCGCGGGGCGCAGGAAACCCTTGGCCGCGTTCCAGCGCACCCCGTTGCGCTGGTTGACCTCGAAGAAGCCGGAACCTTCATTGTTGCCGTCGTTGAAGTCGGCGCGCGGCATGATGCCGAATTCCTTGGCCCCCTCCTGCACGGCCCGCAAGATGTCCCATGTCAGCCGCTGCTTCGCGACCTTCCACTCGCCGCCCGCGCCGTGCATCGGACCCGCGCCCGCGTAATGGTCTTCCGATTTGCGGAAGTAGGGCAGCACGTCGTCCCAGCCCCACCCGGCATTGCCCATCTGCCGCCAGCCGTCATAGTCCGCGGCCTGGCCGCGCATGTAGATCATGCCGTTGACCGAAGTACAGCCGCCCAGCACCTTGCCGCGCGGATAGGCGAGCGAGCGGCCGTTGAGGCCAGGCTCGGCTACGGTCTTCATCATCCAATCCGTGCGCGGATTGCCGATGCAGTAGAGATAGCCCACGGGGATATGCACCCAGTGGTAATTGTCGCTGCCGCCAGCCTCGATGAGCAGCACGCGCGTGGCCGGATCCTCCGTCAGACGGTTGGCGAGCACGCAGCCGGCCGTGCCCGCGCCGACGATGACGTAGTCGTAGCGTCCCTCCACGCCAAGCGCCTCAGCCATTTCCGCTCAATCTCCTCCCCGAACCGCGCCGCCGCCCGCGGGCGACGCCACAAGCGACAGCTTCTTTTGCTTTAGATCATGATGAGGCTTCTTTGAACCGCCATCGTGATCTGCCTCATCGTGGAGCATGATCCTTCCAGAAAACCGGAATCCGCGTTTCGGAATCATAGTCCAGTTCCGGCGCCGGCCTGATCGCGTAGTTCGTTCCAAAATTCGCTCAGAACTGCCGTCAGGCCGGTGTAGACGCGGTAGCGCCTGTCATAGTGGTTCTTCATCGCCGCATTCGGCTGGAACACCGCCTTGGGCCGGGTCATCGCCGCGATGCCGCTTTCGTAGTCGGCGAACTTGACCGTGCCCACCCCAGCGCCGATGGCCGCGCCCAAGGCCCCGGTCTCGCGCGCCTCGGCGACCGTGATCGGAACGCCAAGCCCGTCGGCGAATATCTGCGGCCAGTGCAGGCTGCGCGAGCCGCCGCCCGAGATTACTGCCCTTTCGAAAGTCACGCCGGCATTCGCCAGCATGCCGACATGTCGCCTGTGCTCGAACATCACGCCTTCAAAGAGGGCGCGCAGCAGATGGCCCTCGCCGTGCCAGCCTGCTAGGCCGTAAAAGCCGGCGCGGTGCGCCGGATCCTGCCCCGATCCGTACAGGAAGGGATGGAAGAAGGGATCGTCAGCCGCAGGATCGACGGATCCGACGAGCCCATTGCAGTATCCGAAGGGATCGTCGTGATGGCCGCCGCGCTCGACAAGTTCGCGGACATACCATTCGAGATTGGCGGCCGAGGTGGCGCTCGATTCGATATTGAGGAAGCGACCTGGCCCGAAACCCGACACCATGAAGATGGAGGGATCGACGACCGGCCGTTCGGAGAACACCTGGTTGATAGACCATGTGCCGACGATGATCGATGCTTCGCCTGGCGCTATCACGCCGGCTCCCATCGCGCCGGCGACGACGTCGAAGAAACCGCCGATAACCGGCGTACCCTCGGCAAGGCCGGTCTCTGCGGCCGCGCGCGCCGAGACAGTGCCGGCGATCTCGGCCGAATCAACGAGGCGCGGCAGCATCGGCCTCGCGTCGGCCAGCCCGTAGAGCGACAGGAGCTGGTTGTCATAGGTGCAGTCCGGCATGCGCAGCAGACCGCAGCCCGACATGTCGGATTTATCGCTGACGCGCTCACCTGTGAGCCGGAAGGTGATGAAGTCCTTGCACAGCATCACCGTCCCGGTGCGCCGGTAGATCTCGGGCGCGTTGGCCTTCACCCAGGCAAGGAGCGTCGGCGTCTGCGACGGCCACGGTTTCTGCAGGCAAATCTCGTGTAGCGGAGCGCCGGCCGCTGCCGACATGCTGGTGGCAAGATCGGCGGCACGCGTATCGAGCGACTGGATGCCGAGCAAGGACTTTTGGGCCTTGTCGAGCAGGTAGAGGCCGTTGCCGTGGCCCGCGCAGCCGATCCCCGCAATCTCGTGTGGGTCGACCCCCGCAGCTGAAATGCAGTTGCCGATCGTTTCGCGCGCGTTGGACCACAGCTCCTCAAGGTCGCGCTCCACATGTCCGGGATGCGGGGTATGCGACCTGCCGTCGATGGCATGTGTCGCCAGTGGCCTGCCCTCGAGATCGAATAGGACTGCCTTGATAATTGTATTGCCGGCATCAAGGCCGAGGAGATAGCGACCGCGCTCAGCCACGATTGTAGACCTCCCAGGCTGTTTCCCCACTTGCGTCCTGGTGGATCAGGGCCATCAATGCGTTCACCACGGCCTTGGGATTGGCGTGCTGATAGATGTTGCGGCCATAGACCATGCCTTTCGCCCCTTGCGCCATCAGGGCCGCCGATTTCTCCAGCACGCCCTTCAGGTCGTCCTTGCCGCCGCCACGCACGAGCACCGGAACGCGCGCAGCCTCCACGACCCGGTGAAAGTCCTCGGGGTCCTCGGTCGGATCGGCCTTGATAATGTCGGCACCCATCTCCGAGGCGAGCCGCACCAGCGTGACGATCTTTTCCGCATTGCCGTCGACCTGATAGCCGCCGCGCACCTCGTTCGGCAGCATCACAAGCGGCTCGATCATGAGAGGCATGCCGTATCTGTGGCAAGCCTCGCGCACTCTGCTGATATTTCCGACACACTGTCGGAAAAGCTCGGGCTCGTCCGGCAGCATGAACAGATTCACCACCACGCAGGCCGCGTCCATTTCGAGCGCGCCGATAATCGGCTCGTCATGATTCTGCAGCATCGACCACATCACCCGATGGCGTTCGGCATTGTAGGGATTGCCCATGTCGACGCGCATCACCAGCGCCGGCTTGTCCTTTTCCGGGCGATTCTGGAGGAGGTCCGCCTGGCCGTAGGTCATCTGGATCGCGTCGGGCCTGGCCTGCACAAGCGTGTCGACGACGCGCTCCATGTCCTCGAGGCCGACCAGGAAGCTTGGCTCATTGCAGACGCCGTGATCAATCGCAACGTCGAGGCAGCCCCCATTTGTGAACAGCCGGTTCATTCGAGCCTTGGTACTTACGCGCATGTCAAACTCCTGTCGTGGGTTCGCTGGTCGAGCATCTTTCGGGAGACGCCGTGATAATTTGCAAGGTCCGTGGTGAAGGCCTCGATCTCGCTGCCGGTTCTTCCTTCATCCCAGCCCGACTCGACTGCCAGGACCTTCGCGACGCGCTCGATGAGCGCGCGTGATATTTCGCCCTTTATCGCCAGCGGGGTTCGTCGCAGGAGGACGTCGGCAAGGCCCACCACCAATTCGTGCTTTGCAACGAAAACGATTTCAGCCGCGGTGATAGGACCGGCCGTGTCAAGCGGCGTATCGTCGTCACGGCCAATGCAGAAGTGCAGCACCTCCCTGGCGCGCGTGCCGTAAGCGTCTACCAGATGCGCGGCACGTTCGCCGCCGATCCCGAACTCCCGCACGAGTTCGTGCCGGAGTTCTTCTGGCCGCTGCGGAAAGCCGGCACCGCCGCCGATCGGCAGGTCCAGCGTCTCGCGCATACGCTCATGGCGCAGCTCGGCCATCACTGCATCGGCGGTCTGCTCGGCGAATGCCCGGAACGTGGTCCATTTGCCGCCCACCATGCAGAACTGGGGCACGGAACCGTCCAGACGACGGATGAAATGGCTGCGCGAAATCCGGCCGGTGAACGCGTGGTCGCTGCGGGGCAGCGGGCGGATACCGCTATAGCTGAACACGACATCCTCCTCCGCCAGGGCAATGCGTGGAAAAGCGAGACGCAGGGCGTCGAGGATGTAGTCCCGCTCCTCCGGCTCGCAGCGTACTCGATCGGGCGCATCGACGCGGATATCGGTCGACCCCGCCAGGACCTTGCCGAGATAGGGAAAGACAATGCACACCCGGCCGTCGGAATTCTCGAAAAAGATCATGTGCCCGCCCAGCGCCTCGTGCAGCGCAGGGCAATCGAGGATCAGGTGCGAGCCCTTGGTGCCGGAGACTAGTGTCTCCTGCGGATCCGCCACGCGGTCGAACAGGCTGGCCTGCGCCTCGTCGATCCATGCGCCGGTCGCGTTGACGATTGCTCGTGCCTCGACGGACAGGCGCTCGCCGCTGGCGCCGTCGGCGATCTCGAAAGCTTCGCCTGAGCGCGAGAGTTGCGCGTAGTTCAAGGCCACGCTGCCGGGCGCCAGACGCTTCGTATCGAGGACCAACTCCAAGCCGAGACGTTCGGGATAGCTGATCCATGCATCGTAATAGGTGGCGGAAAAGCGCAGGCGTGGCGACAATTCCGGCCAGAGTCGCAGCGTCTCCCGCGCGCCGCGAAATTGATGCCGGGGCAAGACCCGGCGCCGGCGCGTGGTCCAGTCATAGAGCATAAGGCCTATTTTGATCGGCAGCGCACCCCGGCTTGCCGGCTTGCTGGTGAGGCCGAGAAAGCCGGCCGCGCCGTTGAGCAGCCCCGAGAAGATCGAGGCGATGGGTATCGTCGTCGCCAGGGGCCGCACCATGTGGGGCGCGTTGGCCAGCAATGCGTCGCGCTCGCGCAGCGATTCCCTGACGAGATCGAACTCGCCGTTCTCAAGATAGCGCAGCCCGCCATGGATCATGCGCGAAGGAGCGGCACTGCAGCCGGAGCAGAAATCATTGCGCTCGACCAAAAGCACGCGGAGGCCTTGCAGTGCGAGCTCACGATAGACGCCAATGCCGTTGATCCCGCCGCCGACGACGACAACGTCGAACGCGCCGTCACGGCGGATCAATTCGAGGTGTTCGTCTCTTTGTTCAGGCATGGCTCCGCCGTTCGCCGCCCTTGAGCGGCGTTCTCATGAGGGATTGTCGTTCCGGTGGTTAGGCGTCGAGGTCGGTCAGATGGCGCGTGGCTGCCTCGCTTATCGTATCGATTTCATCTTTCGACAGGCGAATGCGCCCTGCCCTGGCGTTTTCCCTGGCTTGGTCCGCATTTCGCGCGCCGCACAGAGCGAAGGTGATGCCGGGCTGCTGAATCGTCCAGGCGATCACGATTTGCGCCTCGGTAGCATTTTGGCTCTCCGCGATTGGCCGGATAGCACCCATGAGACGCGTGACCTTTTCCCGATTGGCTATCGAAAAACGCAGGTTATTCTTGCGCTGGTCGTCCCCCTCGAAGACCCGATCCGGCCCGATCCGCCCGGACAGGAGACCGAGCGCGAGGGATGAATAGCTCAAGGTCGACACGCCGTGCCGGGCGCAGATGGGAAGCAGGGTCGTTTCAATGTCGCGCTTGACCATGCTGTATTCTTCCTGCACGGCGTCGAGCTGGCCTGCGGCCACATAGGCGGAAAGGTCCTCGGGCGACAGGTTGCTCGCCCCTATCGAGCGGATCTTGCCCTGCGCCTTCAGCGCTTCCAGCGCCGCCATCGTTTCCTCGACAGGCGTGGTCGGATCCTGCCAATGGGTGATGTAAAGATCGATGTAGTCGGTCCCGAGCCGCCGCAGGCTCTGCTCGACCTCATAGGCGATGGAGTCCGCTCCCAGGTGCCGGTGCACCGGCCGGCCGTCGTAATCGAAGAAGTGATTGCCCTTGGTCGTGTGCCAGACCAGGCCGCACTTCGTGGCCAGAACCACTTGGTCTCGCCGGCCCTTGATCGCCTTGCCGACGATCTCCTCAGATAGGCCTTGGCCGTAGGCGGGCGCAGTATCGATGAGGCTGACGCCCTCATCCAGCGATGCCTGTATGGCCGCGATCGACTGCCCCTCGTCAGTGCCGCCCCACATCCAGCCGCCGATGGCCCAGGTACCGAGGCCGATGCAGGACGCCTTGATGCCGGAGGATCCGATTTCACGCGTCAGAAGCTCATGCGACATGCTGTAATTTCTCCATTGTGTCCAGAACCGCCCCGGCGGTTTCCTCGTCCAGGACGAGCGTATCCAGAAAGCGCCCGGCGAGCGCCGCGCGAATGGGCAGAACCTTTTCGACCCCGGCCACCACGCCGATGGTGCGCGGGCACTGCGAAAGCTCTTCGGGCGCCAGTGCCACCAGACGCGAGTTGAGGGGATAGTCGGCGAGCGTGCCGTCCTCTCGAACGAGGTGGGCCAGAAATTCCCCGCTGACGCCGCTCTTGACGAGCAGTTCCCGGTCCGGGTTAGGCAGCGGATGCAGGTCGTAATAGCTGGACCCCGGCGCCTGGATGGACCCGATGCCGACGAGCGCGACCGCCGCCTTGCGGGCAAGGTCGAAAACCTCCTTGATCGACGCCATCTCCATCAGCATGTCGCGCTGCTCGCGGCTCTCGGCGAAGAGTGGTGCGTGGATGAGCATCGCCCTGCCCCCCAGCCGCTCGGCAAGCCGCGTGGCAAGGTGGTTGACGTCCGTATAGTATTTGCCCTGCACGCCGCCGGTGAGCGGCACCACGGTGACGTCAAAGGCGCGTTCGGGCTGCATGTTCTCCACGACGGCGCTGACGGCCTTGCCCCCGGTGATGGCGATGACGTCGCCGTCCCGCAACGTTTCCAGAAGATGGTTGGCCGCAGCCCTTCCCACCTGCTGCAGCGTGGTGTCGGCGCTGCCCGAGACGGTGGGTGTAACGAGGCTGCCCGTCAGATGCGCCGTCTCGACGAGGCGCTTCTCCAGCTCGACAAGGCTTTGGAACGGGCTCTCGATGGAGATCTTCACCATGCCCAGCCTGCGGCCCTGATTGATCAGCCGGTTGACCTTCGATGCCGACAGGTTGAGCGCTGCGGCGATCTCAGACTGCTTCTTGCCCTCCACGAAATGCAGCATGAGCACCGTGTAGATCTGCCGGATCGATTCAAAGTCTTCTTTCTTGTCTGCCATGGCGATATCCAATGCGGCTCGAAGGCTCAGCCGCGCCTCTTGTTAAGGTAGTGGTCGATCGTGACCGCGGCCAAAAGGATGGAGCCACGGATGATATCCTGCCAGTAGACCGACACGTCGAGAAGAGCCAGCGAGCTGGACACAACCGACAGCAGGACAGCACCCAGAATGGCTCCGAAGATCGTCCCCGATCCGCCCGACAGGCTGGCCCCGCCGATCACCGCGGCAGCGATGACGTTGAGCTCCATGCCGATACCGAATGTCGGCTGTGCTGAGCCGAAACGCGCCATGTAGATGACGCCGGCGACGCCGCACAGCGCCGAGCAGAGCGTGGTCGTCAGGAACACCACCTTCTTGGTACGGATGCCGGAATAGGCGGCGGCCTTCTCATTGCTGCCCGTGTAGAAGACCTTGCGGAACAAGGTCGTGCGGCGAAGCATGAAGTCGAAGGCCACGACAACAATAACGAAGATCACGATGACGACCGGTATCACGCCGATCGAGCCCTGCCCGATGAACTTGAACTCCGGCGGCAGCGTATAAAGCCCCAGCGGCCGTCCGCCGGTGCCCAAAAGGCACAGGCCCCGCGCGATGACCATCACGGCAAGCGATACGATGAAGTGATGCAGGCCAACCCGGGTGACGAAGAATCCCATCGTCGCGCCGATCGCCGCACAGGCCGCAATCGCGACTGCCGATGCGGTCCAGGGATCGACACCACTCAGGAAAAGCAAGCCGGCGATCACCATCGCCAGGGCAGTTACCGAACCGACCGAAAGGTCGATGCCGCCGGAGATGAGGAGGATCGTCATGCCGACGACGACGATACCCTCCACCGCGAACGCCATCGCCATGGCCCGCATGTTCACCCAGGTCAGGAAATAAGGTGAGGCGAAGGACATGGCGATGAACAGGGCCAGGATGATCAGGATCAAGCCGGTTTCGCGCATGCGCAGGAGCCGCTTCAAGAGGCTGGCGACGCCGTCGCCGGATCGGTGCTCCTTCTGCGAAGGTACGGTTGTCATCGTCATGTTATCCCCCGCACTCATCAGGCTTCCTTCCGCTCTTCCGCGACTGAAGCCAGGTACATGATATTCCGCTCGGTCATCTCGTCGCCCGCTACCTCACCGGCAACCCGCCCTTCGCGCACGACCAGCACCCGATCGCACACGCCGATCAGTTCGGGCAGTTCGGACGAGATGACGACGATGCCGACCCCATTGCGCGCGAGTTCGCGCAGGATGCGATGGATCTCGGCCTTTGCGCCGACGTCGACCCCGCGTGTCGGTTCGTCGAGAAAGATCACCTTCGGATTGACCGACAGCATCTTGGCGATCGCGACCTTCTGTTGGTTGCCGCCGGACAGGGCGGATACCGGCTGTCCGACATGCCCACATTTCAGGTTCAGACGCCCTCCCAGCCGCTCGGCCAGCTCCGCCTCCCTGTCGTCATCGATCAAACCGGCTCTCGATGCCACCTGGCCGACATCGAGGGCGGAGACGTTGGCGGCGATCGACATGTCGAGGAACAGGCCATCCTGCTTGCGGTCCTCGGAAAGATAGACGATGCCTTCCGCTATGCTGTCGCTGTAGTGGCGGAGCGCCAGCCTGCGCCCGAAGAGCGCGACATCACCTGTCACCTCACCCTCTAGCCTGCATATCCCCTTGACGATCTCGCTCCTCCCGGCGCCGATCAGTCCAGCCAGGCCGAGTATCTCTCCTTTTCTGAGCTCGAAGGAGACGTCGCTGAAACGGGTTCGTTCGGTCAGGCTGCGGACGTCGAGGATAGTTTCGCCGGATCGTTCGTTCTCGCGCTGCTTTTCGGGATAGAGACTGTCGATCACCCGGCCGACCATCGCGCTCACCACCTCGCCGGGCGTGGTTTCGGCCACATTCATGGTGGCTACGTATTGGCCGTCGCGGAGGACGGTCACGCGGTCGCAATTATCGAAAATCTCGACCATGCGGTGCGAGATATAAATGATCGAGATCCCCTGCGTCGCAAGGTTGCGCATGATGTCGAAGAGAATCTGCGATTCTCGCTCCGTCAGCGCCGCAGTCGGCTCGTCGAGGATGAGCACGCGGCAGTCCAGCGTCAGCGCCTTGGCGATCTCGACGAGTTGCTGCTGCGATATTGAAAGCATCCGCACCGGCAGTGCGGGATCGATGTCTGCCAAACGATGGAGGATATCGGCGGCTTTGCGCTCAAGTGCGCGAAAGTCCATCAGCATCGCGCCGCTCGTGCTGGTCGCCGCCATGAATATGTTCTCCGCCACCGTGATGTCGGGGCACAGCGCGATTTCCTGGTGCACGAAGCCGATGCCGAGCCTCTGGGCCATGGCGGGGGACGTCATGGTCACAGGCTCGCCGTCGAGGCGGATCTCGCCGCTGTCCGGGCTGAGAATGCCGTCGATGATGTTCATGAGCGTCGACTTTCCGGCACCGTTCTCGCCGGCCAGCGCGTGGATCTCGCCGCGCCGCAATTCGAAGTCGACCCCACGCAACGCGCGGATGGGCCCGAACGATTTGGTCAGCTTGGTGATCTTGAGGATCAGGTCGCATTCTGCGCCTTCAGACATGTCGCTGACCTCCCCGGTTGAATTTGAGGGGCTCGCGCCGCCGTCGTGCGGCGCGAGCGATCGTGGATGCGGTCCTAGCTGGGATCGCGCCCTTCCATGTATGCGTTCAGGTCGAAGGAATCGGCGTTCTCCTTGGTGATGACCGCGAAGCCGTTGTCGATGAATGGGATCTGCATCGGGTTATAGCCGGACACCTTATAGTCGTTGAACGGATCAAACATGTCGGAGTGTGCCGCCATGAAGGTCGCGACGAAGCCAACGAAGCCCTGGATGCCCTGGTTGGGGTTCAGCGCCATGTGGATGTTGCCGGCCTTGATGTGTTCGAGAGTGGTCGGCGTGATGTCGGCGTGCATGATGAGGACATCGGCTTCGGCTTCCTGCACGGCGGCAACCGCACCTTCGGCAGAGCCAGCCTCGGGTATCCACATCGCGTCGAGATCCGGATTGGCCTGCAGGATCGAGGCGGTCGCGCGGTAGGCGGCGTTGCTGTCCTGGTTGGTGGCCTGGCGGCCAACCAGCTTCATATCCGGGTAATTCTCTTCCATGTATGAGACCAAAGCGGTGACACGCAGGTCGTGATTGCTTTGCCCTGGGTTCTCCAGCACCGCATACTCGCCGCTTTCGCCGACCTGCTTGACGATCTCTTCGGCCGCGAACTTCGCTTCGGCGAGGTTATCGGAGGTGATGTAGGCCGTGCGGTTCGAATCCGGTGAATCCGCCGCGAATGTCACGATCTCGACGCCGCTTTCGATCGCGCGGTTGATCGGCTCGATGAACGGGTCCGACTGCATGGGATGCAGCAGGATGCCGGCAGGGCTCTTCACCAGATCCTGCTCGAACGAGGCGATCTGCTTGGTGATGTCGTAGTCGGGCGTGCCCGAGAACACGGCCTCGCAGCCCATGGCCTCGGCCGCTTGCTTGAAGCCCTGATATACGGGCACCCAGTAGGGGTGAGCCGAGACCATTACATTCATGATGTATGTTTCGCCCGGCTCACACGCGAACTTGCTCTGCGCGGACGCCCCGCCGGTCGAGGCGAGACCGATAGTCATTGTCGCCGCGGCGATCGCCCCGGCCAGTCCAACAGTCTTCATTGTTTCCTCCACTTTTGATCCTCCCCTCGCAATCGACTGGCACCCGCCGGCTCAATCGCAAGATATTTCATTAATCGATTTTTCTATCGATGAGCCGATAGAAGCAGTCGCCGCTCGACTTGTCAATCAAGATGAACAAATAATCGGTGTCTGAAATTTCTTGCATTGATTGGAACGCGGCCGAAGCCGTGGCCCGCCAATCAGCCGCCACGATGCGCCCGGTCCATGCCTGGCACGGCCCGCTGGAACGTTTCCGTCCGCGAGACTGTTGCGGCCCGAATGGCATCGCCGCTCGGCCACTGGCCCGAAACAGGAGGTTTGAGATGCTTAGATATTTGTTGACCGCCGCGGCGGCGGTAGCGCTTTCCGCCGTTCTTCCGGGATCGGGTGCCCAGGCGCAGAGCCCGTGTGCGGACGAA
Source organism: Nitratireductor thuwali (assembly GCF_036621415.1). NCBI lineage: Bacteria > Pseudomonadati > Pseudomonadota > Alphaproteobacteria > Hyphomicrobiales > Phyllobacteriaceae > Nitratireductor > Nitratireductor thuwali. The sequence goes on along the minus strand of NZ_CP030941.1, from coordinate 2,655,855 downwards.
TACATCGTCCAGCCCGGTGATACTCTTTATCAGTTGACGCAACAGTGCCGGGTTCGGCTTTCGGCGCTGCTGAGGGCCAACCCGCAGATCAGCGACATTCATGACATTCCTGTCGGCATGCGCCTTACAATCCCCGGCTTCGACGGCGGGCGCGACGAGGCGCCCGAGAGAGGCCCGGCACACGAGATCGCACCCGGCGACACGCTCTTTTCGCTCGCCGAGGAGTACGGCGTAAACGTTGACGCCCTGCTCGAAGCCAATCCTGGTATCGAGACGGACGATCTCGAGATAGGCCTGACGATACGCATTCCCGGCTCCGCTCCGGATTCGGGAGACGCAGGCGATCCGATCGCCGGCGAGCCCACGATCAATGTCCAGCCATTGGCGGGCGGGCCTGGAGCGCCCATCACGGTCAGCGGGGAAAAGTACACACCGGGCCGAACGGTAGAAATTGGAGTGGGGCCGCCGCAGTCCGAGTGGCGGTCGCTCGACCGTGTGCGAGTGCGGCCGAACGGTGAGGTCGAGGCGCATGTGGCCATACCCGAGAGCGCGCGTCCTGGAAGGCAGGTCGTTTTTGTCATCCATACCGACACGGGCCGCACGCAGGTAAGCCAGCCGGTCGACGTAGTCGCGAACCGGGACCCCGACCGCCCCGGAGACGGCGACCAAGCGCGGACGGAGGTGGGGCGACTGACGGAAGGCACCGAATGCCCGGTACTGAGGACGCCCGATGGCCGGACCTACAGCCTGAGTGGCGTGGATCCGCAATTCGACACCGGCGACTATGTCCGTGTCAGGGGCCGAACTGCCGAGATTTCCTTCTGCATGGAGGGCGAAGCCACCATTGAGGTCGAGCAGATGACGCGGGCCCAGCCTCCCCGCAGCTAGCTACGCACTGCCCACGCGTGTTTCCCTCGGCGTGAAGACCTGAATGGCTCCCGGCCGGATACGGAAGTGGGCCGGCGTCCAGGTGCTTAGCTCGCCATCGGTGTTGACTGGTCGCGGCTGGCTGGTCCGGATCGTCACTTCCGTGGTGCGGAATGCCCGCACATCGTCCCAGCGCCCATGCGTGCCTTTTCTAAGCGCTGGGAGCAGCGCCAGCAGCCGCCACCAATGGTCGACCTCAAGGCTGTAGAAGTCCAGCGTCCCGTCACTTGCCGTCGCGCTTTCCTCCACCGTCATGCCGCCGCCGTAGTGCCGGCCATTGCCGACGGAAACTTGCATCGTCCTGATCTTCTCGGTTGTCCCGTCGTGGTCGAGGTGGGCGGTGAACACCCTGGAGCGGGCGAGGATGCGTGCAGCCGCTATGGCGTAGCCGAGCTTGCCCCAGCGCTTCTTTGCCTGCTCGGTCAGGTCGGCGGCAAGTTCCGCGCTGAAGCCGATGCTGGCGACGTTGAAGAATAGATGGCCATTGACCTCGCCAAGATCGATCGGGCGCGGCGTTCCGGCGGCAATCAATTCGGCTGCCTTGACCGGATTGAACGGAATTCCGACCGTGCGGGCAAAGTCGTTTGCGGTGCCCAGCGGCAGCACACCGAGCGGCAGTTGCCTATCGACGAGGCCGGGTGCGGCGGCATTCAATGTGCCATCGCCGCCGCCAACCACAACCAGATCGAACCCGCTGCCATGCTGCCGGATGAGCTCGGCCATGGTGTCTTCCGGGCCGGGTTTGATCTCGGTTATGTCAATACCATTCGTCCGCAGCACGCTGACCGCCGAAGCGATTGAGCCGGTGCCGCGTCTGGCCTTCGGGTTAACGAGGAGAAGCGCGCGCTTCAGGGTTTTCGGGTTTCGCAAGAGCCTTCTCTATTGAAGCAATTCCAAATTCCAGGAAAAGTGGAAGCCGGTTCTCCGTCCGGAATTGCGTGAAATCAAATGGTTAGACTAGTTTGGCGTTTCTGTGAAACCGTGAACTGATCTAGTGTTTACGGCCAGATCGGCAGATAGCTCCGCTATGAGGCCGATTTAAGCCGGAGTTGGCCGGCAGAGCTTTTTATGAGCGGGCCTTGCGGGGCCGGTTTGACTTCGGGCGCGACAGCGTCATGTAACTTGAACACTCGCCACGGAGGGGACATGCGGTTCATATCGGTCTTTGTCCTGCTGCTTCTGGTCAGCAGCCTTCATGCGGGACAGGCGGAGGACGCCCAACGGGCCGCGCCTTCCGGCGGCGTGTTGTCGCTTCTCCCAGCCCCGAAGACGACCCGGCATTCGACGACGATCGATGAGCGCGTGCTTGAGTATCAGGCGAAGGCCGGCACTCTGTCGCTGTTATCGGGAACGGGTGACGTTACCGCGGAGGTGTTCTACGTCGCCTATACGCTCCGCTCCGGGCAGGCCATGGCCGATCCCAAACGTCCCGTCACCTTCGTGTTCAACGGCGGTCCGGGAGCAGCTTCGGCCTATCTGCATCTCGGCGCGCTCGGCCCGCGCATTATCGCGACCGCAGCGAACGGAGAATTCCTCCCTCCGCCCCAGACGCTGATCGACAATCCGGACGCCTGGCTCGATATGACCGATCTGGTCTTCGTCGATCCGGTCGGAACGGGATACAGCCGTGCCGCGCCCGGCGAAAAGCCGAGCGATTTCTGGGGTGTCAGCCAGGACGCCGCGTCAATGGGCGCGTTCATAAGGCTGTACCTGGCACAGGCCGGCCGCACCCAGTCGCCGGTGTTTCTCGTCGGCGAAAGCTATGGCGGGTTCCGGGTGGCGCTGCTTGCCAGGACGCTTCAGGAGGATGTCGGCATCACTCCGGCCGGCATCGTGCTGATATCGCCGGCACTCGAATTCTTGCTCGTGCGGCCTGACGAATTCGAGCTGCTGCACTGGGCGCTCGGACTTCCGTCGTTGGCGGCAGTGCGCCTCCTCAGCGAAGGCGTCGCCGGTCATGCCTTGCGGGCGCAACTGGCGGAGATCGAACGCTATGCGCTCGGCGACTATCTTGCCGCGCTGGCCCGCGGCCTTGAGCATGGCGGGCGGCTGGCCAGCGAGCGGGTGGCGGAGATTACCGGCCTGCCTTCCGATCTCGTCAGGCGAAACTTTGCGCGGATCCCGGCACCGCTTTTCGCCAAGGAATTCGCGCATCAGGAAGGCATGACCCTCAGCGCCTATGACGGCATGATCCGGGCGGCGGACATCGCCCCGCAAAGCGCGCGAAACGCCGGGCCTGATCCCGTGCTCGACCGCAGCATACCCGTGCTCACCTCGGCCTTCGTCAGCTATGCGCGCAACGAGCTCAATTTCCGAACGGAGATGAGCTACCGGCTCCTCAACCGTGAGATCAGCCGTTCCTGGGACTATGGAACGAGCCCCTCGCGTCAGGGGTATGCCGGCGTCATGGATGACCTTCAGCAGGCCCGCGCGCTGAACCCGGAGCTCGATGTACTGATAGTCCACGGCTATACCGACCTCGTTACGCCCTACATGACGTCGCGCTATCTGGTGGAGCAAGTTCCGTCCCTTGGCGGCACTCAGCCTATCCGCATCGAAGTGCTGGAGGGAGGGCACATGATGTATTTCAGGGCGGATAGCCGGCGGGCGCTGAAAGAGGCGGCCTCCCAGCTCTACCCCGCCAGACTTTCGCCCTGATGCGGATGCCTTCGGGAAAGGAAGGTGGCGCATGACGAACTGGCTGCACGAGCAGCGGCTGAATGCAGCAATTGCAGTCGTTCGGCAGTGCTGCGCCGGCACCGTGCTCGATCTTGGATGCGGCGACGGTGACTTTCTCACACGCCTGGCGGTGGAGCCGCAGATCCAGCGGATTGTCGGTGTCGATCTGTGTGAAGCGTCTCTTGGCCGACTCCGTCAGCGGCTGGCGCGCCTGGACAGGCTTCATGCGCAGGTCGACCTCATCCAGGGCTCATTAACGGAGGGAGCGCACGCGCTCATCGGTTTCGACTGCGCCGTATTGATTGAAACGATCGAGCATATCGAACCGGGCCGGCTGTCGACCCTTGAACGCGCCGTTTTCGCCGAAATGCAGCCGGCAACCGTGGTGATCACGACTCCAAATGCAGAGTTCAATCCGCTGCTCGGCGTGCCGCCTCGCAGATACCGCCACCCCGACCATCGCTTCGAGTGGGACCGCGAGCGTTTCCGGCGCTGGACGCATGGCGTTGCCGCCCGCAACGGATATTCCGCCGCCTGCAGCGACATTGCCGGCAGTCATCCTTCTCTCGGCGGCGCCAGCCAGATGGCGGTGTTCCAAACGACCCCCGTTTCCGGCCAGGAACCGCCCAAAGGGCTTTCGACAATGGCGAGCTCTGCCTAGAGTCGATCTGGAACACCTCAGCCGCATTCGAGTTCTCGACGGAGGCAACCGGCGACAGGAGCTGCCGATCCTGTGGCATTTTTGCAGTCGGACGGATCACCTGACGTCGGCAAAAATGCAGTGATAACAAAGAGATGGAGCGCCCTGGTGTATCCATGCGGACGCACGCCGCTCCAGTCGAGGGCAAACGGCCCGAGTCTGACATGGCTTGCCGTCCGAAGGAGCAAAGATGGCGGAAAAGCGAGACACGGTAATCATCACTGGCGGTAGCGGGTTTCTTGGCCGCGCGCTTATCGCGAGGCTTCGCGGACAATTCGACGTCATCTCGCTCGACCTGAAGGCCGCGAAAGGCGGGCCGGAGCCGGACCTGTTCGTCGAGATCGATCTCACCTCGGACAGCAGCGTGAAGGAAGCGTTCGAACGCGTGCGCGAGCATGCCGGAGACCGCATCGCATCCGTTGTCCATCTCGCCGCCTATTTCGATCTCACGGGGGAGCCGGATCCCAAGTATGACGAGATCACGGTGGGTGGTACCGGACGCCTCCTGGACGCGCTCCAGCGCTTCGAGGTCGAGCAGTTCGTGTTCGCCAGCACGATGCTTGTGCACGAGGCCGCCAGGCCCGGTGAAAGGATCGATGAAAGCCGTCCGCTTGATCCCAAGCTGCCCTATCGCGCATCGAAAGTTAAGACCGAGCAGATGATACGGCAAAGGCGCGGGAGCATCCCCGTCGTCTATCTTCGGCCGGCCGGCGTGTACGACGACCGGTGCAGCAATACTTTCCTTGCCCACCAGATCTCCCGCATCTACGAGCGGAATCCGAAGGCCCGCGTCTATCCGGGCGACCTCGAAACCGGCCAGTCCTTTCTCCATGTCGACGACTTGGCAGAGGGAATGCTGAAGCTCGTCGAGCGGCGCAAGGAGCTCCCGGCCGAGCTGCCACTCCTTTTGGGTGAGCCGGAAGCGATCGGCTACGGCGAGATGCAGCGCGAGATCGGTCTGCTGATCCACGGCGAGCCGTGGGAGACCTGGCCGGTTCCAAAGACTCTCGCCAAGACCGGCGCCTGGGTGGAAGAGGAAGTGCTGGACGAGGATCCATTCATCAAGCCGTGGATGGTCGACATCGCCGACGACCACTACGCGCTCGATGTCACCCGCGCAAAGACGCTGCTCGACTGGGAGCCGAGACGCTCGCTCCGCGAAACACTGCCCAGAATGATCGAGGCTCTGAAGGCCGATCCCGCCGGCTGGTACCGGGCGAACAAGCTGAATGCATCCAAGGTTGCCGGCCAGCGCCCGACCGGGCACACCGGACATAGCGGCAAGGCCATGCACGAGCACATGCGCAGGATGGCCGACATGCGGCTGCATATGCTGTGGGTGCATTTTCTCGTCATCGCGCTCGGTGCCTGGCTGCTGACGAGCCCGTTCCAGTTCGGGCTGTTCAACCCGGAGATGGCCGGCAATGCGGCGCGCGACGTCACGCAGGAGCGCGGCCTGTGGGAGCCGGCGCTGCGCAACGCCATCACCGGCTGGAACCAGATCGCCTGCGGGCTTCTCCTGATCCTGTTCGGCTCACTCGCTCTGAACTCCAGGTTCAAATGGGCGCAGTGGGGCACGACGGTCGTCGGCCTGTGGCTCCTCTTCGCGCCGCTCTTCTTCTGGACGCCCAGTGCGGCAGCCTATGCCAACGACACCATCGTCGGCGCGCTGGCCATTGCCTTCTCGGTGCTGGTGCCGATGATGCCGGGTATGAGCCATGAAGGCATGATGGACGAGAACGACGTCCCGGCCGGCTGGACCTACTCGCCCTCTTCCTGGCTGCAGCGCCTGCCGATCATCGCGCTCGGCCTGTTTGGTTTCTTCATCGCCCGCTACCTTGCCGCCTACCAGCTGGGGCATATCGATCACATATGGGAGCCGTTCTTCTCCGGCCGCGGCACGCAGAACGGGACCGAGCACATCATCACCTCCGACGTTTCGCGCGCCTGGCCGATACCGGACGCCGGGCTGGGAGCCACGAGCTACATGATCGAGGCGCTGATGGGCGTCATGGGCTCCTCCAAGCGCTGGCGCACAATGCCCTGGATGGTCGCATTCTTCTTCATTCTCGTGGTGCCGCTCGGTGGTGTTTCGATCTTCTTCATCGTAATCCAGCCGATCATGATAGGCACCTATTGCACGCTCTGCCTGATCGCCGCTTTCGCCATGCTGGTGATGATCCCGCTGACGGTCGACGAGGTCGTGGCCATGGGTCAGTACATGATGCGCAGCCAGCGTGCCGGCCGGCCGCTGATCCGCACGTTCCTGCAGGGCGGACCGGACACCGGAGGCAAGGTGGATGAGCGTGCCCGGTTCGGTGACCCCTTGAGGAAGCAGGCTGAAGCGTCCGTGTGGGGCGTCACCGTGCCCTGGACGCTGGTCGCCAGCTCCGTCCTCGGCGCCTGGCTCATGTTCTCCCGCCTCATGTTCGGTGCGGAAGGCGGCGTTGCCGACAGTGATCATCTGGTGGGAGCGATGATCATCACTGTCGCGGTAATCGCCATGGCGGAGGTCGCCCGGCCGCTGCGGTTCCTGAACGTTCTGTTCGGCCTCTGGCTCATCGCAGCGCCATGGATGCTTTCGGGCGCGGCTGCCGGGGCGGCCTGGAACGACGTGATCTGCGGCCTTCTCGTGATCACGCTCAGCTTGCCACGCGGAACGCGGAGCAACGAACATTATGGAAGCTGGGACCGCTATGTCTTCTGACAATCCGCTCGACACGCTGGTCCTCCGGTTGCGCAGTCGCGGCAGATGAACCATTGGACGGCGGAAGTGGAACGCGCAAGTATGGCCGTCGCCTCCCCTTCCACCTTTCGATCCTGTTTCAGGAACAAATGCACGCGGCAACCGGTTGGCTTTCGCAGGTCGGGTAGCCGACACGATCTGCGGAGACCTGCTGCGCTGCCGGGTTCGCCCGACCGGCATTGCAAGCAAAGGGAGGAAAACTCATGCTTACCATTCCCCGCCGCCATTTCCTGGTCGCAGTTGCCGGAACCGCAGGTGCATCGGCGTTGTCGCGCTCCGCGAATCCTGCATGGGCACAGGACGAAGGGCCCTTGCCGGAAGTGGTGGACTGGAAGGATCCCGATTCCACAATCGTGCACACCGAGTTCACCGTCGAGACGGAGCGTGGGGCAATCGGTACCAGCGGCATCACTTCGAAGGACGTTCTGTACCTGCGCAACAATCTGCCATCACCAGACGAGGACAGGGTTGCCGACCGGGATAGCTGGGAAGTCTCGATCGAAGGCGTGCGCGAGCCGCGCTCGATCACCGTCGGCGAACTTAAGGACCTTGGCGTGGAGACGGTCGCCACGGTTCTGCAGTGCTCGGGCAACGGACGCGGCTTCTTCGATCACGATACCAGTGGATCACAGTGGCTGACCGGTGCCGCAGGAAACCTGCTTTGGAGCGGTGTCCCCGTGCGCAATGTGGTAGACGCTTTGGGCGGCCTTGAGGACGGGCGCAATTTCATGACCAGCACCGGCGGAGAGACGTTGCCGGAGGGCATTGATGCTAAGCAGGTTGTGGTCGAGCGTTCGGTACCAGTGGACCACGCCGTGGAGCATGCGATCCTTGCGTGGGAAATGAACGGCGAGCCGGTACCGCGGGCCCACGGCGGGCCGCTTCGGGTCATTGTCCCCGGCTACTACGGCATAAACAATGTGAAATATGTGAAGCGCGTGTCCTTTACCGAGGAGGAAAGCGACGCCGCGATCATGCGCACGGGCTATCGTGTGCGCCCGGTCGGAGTTGACGGGGCGCCGGACCAGCCCTCCATGTGGGAGATGAAGGTCAAGTCCTGGGTCACCCGGCCGCTTGCCGAGGCGGGAACCGGCCGCGTGCAGATCCACGGGGTTGCATTCGGCGGCTTCAACGCATTGGACAGCGTCGAGGTGTCGACCGATGGCGGCGACAACTGGCAGCAGGCCCGCCTTCTCGGACCCGACCTTGGCCGGTTTTCCTGGCGCCCGTTCGTGCTGTCGGCCGAGCTGGAGCCGGGCACCTATACGGTGACCAGCCGAGCCACGGATGCGGAAGGAACCGTGCAGGAGGAAGTCACGGCCCCCAACCATCGTGGATACGACTACAGCGGCTGGCGCGCGCTTGCCGTGGACGTGACCGTCGTTTGATCGGTCGTGGGCCGTCCCTTTGGGGCGGCCTGCCTTGGGAGAGCTTCATGACGAAGACGTATCGCCACGGGCGCGTCGCCTTGCGCGCGCTCGCAATCCTCTGGTCGGCCGGTGCCTGGGCGGGAGACGGCTTGGGAGACGAAGCGGGAAAGCGCGTCTTCACTTCCGCTGAGCCCGCCTGCCAGGTCTGCCACACGCTGGCCGACGCCGATGCCACCGGCCGCGTCGGTCCTAACCTGGACAACCTTCAGCCGTCCGAGGACCAGGTGCGCAATGTCGTGCGCGGTGGCGCAGATGGCATGCCGCCCTATGGAGACAGGCTTAGCGACGAGGAAATCGATGCCGTGGCCGAGTACGTCGCAGAGGTCGCCGGCGAGTGATCATGTAGCCGCGGCCTCCGGCTGCTACTCGCCCTCCCGCTCGACGCGACTGGATAGCCACTGATATACGCCCAGCGCCACGAGCGCGATCATCGCCGATGCGAACAGGGCCGCCGGATAGATGACCGCAGGAATGTCCTCGCGGCTGGTCTTGAAGACCATCACCAGCGCCTCCAGACTGGCGGCAATCACGATGATGGTGATGAATTTGGTGATCGAGCGCCGGGATTCCCGGGTTGAGCGCAGTTCCCTTTTGCGGAAAAGCTCTTCCTCCGCGATAAAGGTCCCCGTCTCGACGACGGCGAAGCCGATGATCATCAGGCCTATGCCATCCAGCGTCCTGCGGACCCGGTCAATGCTGTTGCTCTCGGCCGCGAACAATCCGCTGGCAACTTCCCACACGGCATGTCCGACCAATAGGAAAGCGGAAGCCATAAGGGTCACGGTGGCAATCAGGAAGTAAACCAAGGCCGCCGTCTTATAGAGCTTTTTCATCGCGGCACCCACGACCTCCACCATGCCGAACCAATCCCGCTATTTCGCATTACACGCCGTGTAGCGCTTGCAAGCGCGAGTTCACGCAGCCGACGCTCGTCTCTTGCAAGGAACGTTCTCGCCTTGCTGGCGTTCCAAATGGACCACTGCACCGAAACTCGTGGAGGCATTTTATGTTGGGCTTTTGGATTCTGCTGCTCTTGTTGGTCCTGTTGATCGCTGCACTGCCGACCTACCCCTATAGCCGGGATTGGGGATACTGGCCCGGTGGGATACTGCTTGCCTTCCTGATCCTCTGGCTGGTGCTTATCTATTTCGGCGCGGTCGCGTTCTGGTGGCCGTGGGCGCCGGTCGCACCACCTGCTTGAATACCGGTTCACCGGGACAGCCGCCGTGTTCCGACGGTGCGGGAACAATCTTCAGCACCGCTGGTTGCATCGAGGGGCGCTCCCGGTGGCTGTGCCGGGCCAGAGACTCTTCTCGACCTAAGTGCGCTCCATTTGAAACGCACCGGCGGATATAATGCGGGCTTGCCGAAACACTCGACAACATGACAATTCCAAGGGAAGTTCGAGGCTAGCGGTCCTGCTTGCCTTGAGCGTCGTGCTTCTCCAAGGCTGTTCCCAGGTTCAAAGCAGCCTCGATCCGGCCAGCCGTAGCGCCGCCCTCATCGCCAATCTGTGGTGGGGGATGCTCATCGTCGGCACGGCCATTCTCGTTGCGGTTCTGCTGGCCTTGTTCATCGCCCTGAGACGCGGCAGGGGGCCTGTTGAGCGGCCATTATCGGCACGCGGCAGTTTCCTTCTGGTGCTCGCCGGCGGCGTGGCCACACCAATGGTCGTGATTCTGGCCATGATCGTCGTGGGCGTTTCGATGGGCCGGGAAATCGGCGACCGGCCCGACAGCGGCCCGATCGTGGAGGTCATCGGCAGGCTTTGGTGGTGGGAACTGCGCTACTTGGACGAGAACGGCGATCTGATTGCGACGACGGCTAACGAGATGCACGTTCCGGTCGGTCAGCCGGTTCGCCTGCGCCTGATCTCCGAGAACGTGATCCACAGCTTCTGGGTACCGCAACTTCAGGGCAAGACCGACCTCATTCCCGGTCAGGTGAACGAAAGCTGGATCGAGGCGGAAAGGGCCGGCGTCTATCGCGGCCAGTGCTCCGAATATTGCGGCCAGCAGCATGCGCTGATGAGCTTCCTCGTGGTCGCCGATCCGCCGGAAGAGTTCGAGCAGTGGCTTTCGCGACAGGCCGAGCCCGCCAACGATCCCCAGAGCAGCCAGGAGGAGCGGGGCCAGCAGGTTTTCCTCGAACAGGGATGCGTCGGCTGCCACGCGGTCCGCGGCCTGTCGGCAGCTGGCGAGATCGGGCCGGACCTCACGCATCTTGCTAGTCGACGGACGCTGGCCGCTGCCACAATTCCCAACACCAAGGGACATCTGGGCGGCTGGATCACCGATCCGCAGCACGTCAAGCCGGGCAACCAGATGCCCTCGACGGTCATGGAGCCTGGTGATCTCCAGGCGCTTCTCGCCTTCCTCGGGAGCCTTGAATGAGCGTCACTTCGAACAGCGGCCAGGAGCCGATCGTTGCGCGGACGCCCGAGGAGGTGGAGCGCCTGGGCGCCACCTGGCAATCACCCAAAGGGTTCATCGGCTGGTTCATGCCGGTCAACCAACGGGTGATCGGCCGCAGATTCGTGCTTACGGCGTTCGTCTTCTTCTTCCTGGCCGGGGCGCTGGGGGTGCTGATGCGCATCCAGCTCATGAGCCCCGAAAACGATTTTCTTTCGCCCGACCTCTACAACCAGTTCTTCACCGTGCATGGCACAGCCATGATGTTCCTTTTCGCAATCCCCGTCATGGAAGGCATCGCCATCTATGTCGTTCCTATGATGGTCGGGGCGCGGGACATGGCGTTCCCGCGGCTGAACGCCTTCGGCTACTACGTCTATCTGATTGGCGGGACCGTATTTTTCGGTTCTCTCTTGCTGGGATTCGCGCCGTCGGCTGGCTGGTTCAACTACGTGCCGCTGGCAGGCAAGGAATATTCGCCGGGCCTCGGCGTCGGCATCTGGACGACGATGATCACCTTCATCGAGGTTTCCGCGCTGACGGCAGCCGTAGAAATCATCGTTACGATCCTGAAACTGCGCGCGCCGGGCATGACGCTCGCCCGCATGCCGCTCTTCGTCTGGGCGGCATTGGTGACCGCCTTCATGATCGTCTTCGCCATGCCGGCCGTCATCGCCTCCAGCAGCATGCTGGTCCTCGACCGGCAGGTGGGAACACATTTCTTTACGCCGGAAACGGGCGGCCAGCCGCTGCTCTGGCAACATCTCTTCTGGTTCTTCGGTCACCCCGAAGTCTACATCATCCTGATGCCGGCTCTCGGCATTATCTCGACCATCATTCCGGTATTCACGCAGCGGCCGATCTTCGGCTACACAGCGCTGGTGCTCTCGCTTGTCGCCACCGGCTTCGTCGGCTTCGGGCTTTGGGTGCACCACATGTTCACGACAGGACTGCCGCAGCTCGGCATGACCTTCTTCATGGCGGCGAGCGCCATGATCGCCATTCCCCAAGGCATACAGGTCTTTTGCTGGATCGCCTCGCTGTGGGGCGGGCGCGTCCGCTTCGAGACGCCGCTGCTTTATGTGCTCGGCTTCTTTGTCATCTTCGTTGCCGGCGGCATAACCGGCGTCATGGTGGCAGTCATCCCCTTCGACCTGCAGGTCCACGATACGTTCTTCCTCGTGGCGCATTTCCACTACGTACTGATCGGCGGCGCCGTCTTTCCGCTGATCGGCGGCATCTACTACTGGTACCCGAAAATGTTCGGCCGGATGATGGACGAGCGCCTCGGCAAGATCAGCTTTTGGCTGGCATTCATTGGCTTCAACGTCACCTTCTTCCCCATGCACCAGCTCGGTCTCGAAGGCATGCCACGGCGCATCTACACCTATCTCGGAGAATTGGGCTGGGGCGATTTGAACCTGTTGGCGACCCTCGGCTCGCTCGTTCTGGCGGGCGGATTCCTGCTCAGCCTTTTCAACGCGGTGTGGAGCCTGTGGCGGGGAGAGCCGGCAGGCGACGACCCGTGGGGTTCACCGACTCTCGAATGGGCCACGCCCTCGCCGCCGCCAAACTATAACCATGAATATATTCCGATCGTTTCCGGACGCTATCCGCTGTGGGAGCGGCGGGGCCAGGCCTCACAGCCCGTCGTCACGGGGCTGCGCGACGACCGGCGCGAAGTGCTGGTGACATCGGTGCTCGATGCCGAGCCGCAGGCTGTAGCCGTTATGCCCGGCCCGACGATCTGGCCGTTCATTTCGGCGGTGGCCGCTTCGACGGGCTTCCTCGGCATCCTCTACCATCCGAGCTTCTTCCTCGTCGGCTTCTTCGGAGCGGCGGCAACCTTCACCATGTGGTTCTGGCCGCGCCGGCCGTGGAGGGACGATTAGCGATGCAGAACCGCGCCGGCTACGACGCAAGCCATCTCACCCGTTTCGCCCATCGGACGCATCCGCTCTGGTGGGGCATCCTTGGAGTCGTCACGATCGAGGCGACCGTGGTGGCCTCGCTGATCGCGAGCTATTTCTACCTGCGCATGGATGCCGGTGCATGGCCCCCGCCCGGCGTGGAGCCGCCCAGCCTGCTTCTGCCAACGGCCAATGCCGCTCTCCTGCTGATCAGCAGCGGGACGATGTACTGGGCCGGCTGGGGGATAAACAGGGGCAACAAGCTCGTGCTCACGCTCGGCACCAGTGTCAGCGTGGCGCTCGCCTGCCTGGTGCTCGTCTTCAGAAGCATTGAGCTCTGGACGCTCGGCTTTACCTGGGACAGCCACCCCTACGGCTCGATCGTGTGGGTGATGATGGGCTTCCATTTCACCCACGTCGTCTCCGCGATCATCGGCACGGCGGTCGTCGCCGTGCTGGCGGGGATCGGATACTTCACGCCCGAAAGACAGCTCGGCGTCGTGGTCGATACGCTCTACTGGTACTTCGTGGCCGGGATCTGGGTGGCGCTCTATCTCGTGCTGTGCTGGGCGCCGCGCGTCCTGTGACGGAGGGAGACGCAAATGCAAAATCGCAGCGAAAAAATTGCGCTCTCAAAGACCGGCATTCTCGCGATGTGGGCTGGCTGGCTCTTCGGTCCGGTCGCATGGGCCGCTCACCAGAACGTGAGCTATGGTCTGACGCACCTGCTCTGCGGCGCCGGCGCGAAATGGCCTTTCTACCTGGCCACCTTCCTGGCCCTGGCGGTTGTCGCCGCCGCCGGGTACGTGTCGTGGTGGCTACGCCAAGCGACGTTGGAGGCGAGGGACACCGGCAACCACGCGGTCGCGGCCTCTCGCGGCCGGTTCGTGGCAACCGTCGGCGTCCTCATCTGCGCCCTTTCCGGCACCGGCATTCTCGTGGAGACGATACCGGTTCTCATGCTGGATGCCTGTGCGGGGGCAACATGATGGCAAGGCGAGCGCGGATATTCCTATCGACGATCCTTTTGTCGGCCGCGTTCGCCGACGCTGCGGCAGCGCACACATTCGGCCCTGCCAGCGGGGCCGGGTCATTGGCCTGGGCCGCCTTTACCGCCGCAGCACTCGCCCTGGCGGCCATTTTCTATGCGCAGGGGCTGCGCCGCCTGTGGGCGCGCGCCGGCGCCGGCGCGGGTATCCGGCGCTGGCAGGCGGCAGCCTTTGCCGGCGGGTGGCTGAGCGCAGCGGCGGCCCTCCTGTCGCCGCTCGACCAGTGGGGCGAGGAGCTGTTTTCAGCGCACATGGTGCAGCACGAGATCCTAATGCTCGTCTCGGCGCCGCTGATCGTGCTCGGGCGGCCCGCCGCAGTGTTTTTGTGGGCGTTCTCTCCGAACGGTCGTCGCCGGACCGGCCGCTTTTTCTCGAGCTCGCCATGGCTCGCGATCTGGCGTCCCCTGACTCATCCTCTGGGAGCCTGGACCATCTACGCGACGGTGCTGTGGGCTTGGCACGCGCCCGTCCTCTTCGAGGCGGCAACGGTGAGGAATGACGTCCACGCCTTGCAACACGCCACCTTCTTTGGTGCGGCCCTCCTGTTCTGGTGGGCGTTTCTCGATGCCGGCCACGGGCGGTCCAACGACGGCATCGCGCTCGTCGCCAACTTCACCACCGCCGTCCATTCCTCCCTTCTCGGCGCCTTGCTCACCTTCGCTTCGAGCGCCTGGTATTCGCCTTACCTCGAGACCGCCGCGCATTGGGGCCTGACGCCGCTGGAGGACCAGCAACTCGGCGGTCTCATCATGTGGGTGCCGGGCGGCCTTGCGCACCTTATCGCCGGCCTCGTAGTGGGGGCGCGATGGATAGGTCAGGAGCGCCGCGGACCAGTGCCGGATCGCGCGGGAGGCGGCAAGTGATAGCCAAACGGTTCGCCATCGGATTCACCGCTCTTCTCTCCGCTTCCGGCTGCAGCGACGCGCCCCGCGTCACAGCGGGCGATCCCGAGGCAGGCGCAACGGCGATCGATAATTATGGTTGCGGCACCTGCCACACCATCCCCGGAATTTTGGGGGCCGACGCCACGGCGGGGCCGCCGCTGGACAATTATGGCAGACGTGTCTACGTCGCCGGCGTCATTCCCAACACGACCGACGATCTCGTAAGCTGGATCCGGCATCCTCAGGAGGTCGACCCCCGCACGGCAATGCCGGACCTGGGCGTCGCGGAAGATGAAGCGCGAGATATCGCCGCATACCTTTATGCGAGGACGGGAGACGGGGAATGGTGAGGGCGCTTTCCGTCATTTTGGTGGCCGGGATTGTCGGGCTGGGTGCAGCCGTGGGGTACGTCTACTCCGGCATCTACGATGTGGCCGCGACGCGGCAGCACACGCCTCCCGTCTACTGGTTGCTGCAGACGGCCCTGTCGCGTTCGGTCGCGGTGCGCGCCAACCATATCGAAGCGCCCGACCTTTCGGGCGAGGAACGGTTCCGCTCGGGCATGCGGCGCTACCGGGAGCATTGCGTCCAGTGTCACGGGGCTCCCGGCGTCGCGCCGGCGCAGTTTGCCCTGGGCATGACGCCTGTTCCGCCGCCCATCGTGCAGGCGGGGCGGGAACTCAGCCCTGAAGAGATCTTCTGGATCGTCAAACACGGGCTGAAGATGACCGGAATGCCGGGCTGGGACCTGAAGCTGACGGACGGGCAGATCTGGGACATTGTCGCCTTTGCGATCAACGTGCCGTACCTGTCTCCCGTCCAGTACTACGAGTTGGCTGGCATCGAACCCCCCCAATCGGCGGTAGGCGAAGCGGAGGAGCCGGATGAGGATTCCGGCGATGCGGCCAGGGGCAAGGTTGCACTACGCCAATATGGCTGCATTTCCTGCCATACAATCGAGGGGGTAACCGGACCGGATGCATGGGTGGGACCGCCCTTGAGGCGCATGAGCGCGCGCAAGTACATTGCGGGGGTCCTGCCGAACAGCCGCGAAAACCTCGTGCGCTGGATCCGCGATCCTCAGGGCGTCGATCCGTTGACCGCGATGCCCGACCTCGGCGTTACTGCAAGCCATGCGCGGGACATCGCGGCCTATCTCAATTCCCTGGGCGATGAAGAGCGCCAGGAAAGGTAGGCGAGGCGAAAGGCGAAGCCGATGCGGCGCCGTGCTGCCTCCGACCGTGATCTGTCGTCAAAGGCCGAGCCTCACGGCCTATCGGCGAGCCCGCGAGCCTTAATCTCAGCCAGCCAGCGGCGGGCATAGCTATTCCAGTGAGAACCGGGATATTCGATGATCTTGCGATCGTTGCTCGATCTCATACCGGAATAGTCTGCAAGCAGTGTTGCGCCGATGCTCGTGCCCGTCGCGCTGCCCGCGTCGGCAACGACACCTCGACCGGTGGCTGCCGACAGCATGCGCAGGAAGAGATCGTTAGTAGCGAACGGCCCTTCGGTGACGGTCACGCCGTCGGCCCCGACCAGATCCAGGCAAACCGCCGTCATCATAGCCAGATAGAACGACGACGCCACCTGCCGCTCGCCCGAACCGATTTCGCCGTCGCAGACCCATGCGGCCCGGCTTCTTGGGAAAGGGCCGCTTCCCTGCTGCACCGAGGGCAGATGCAAGATGCCTTTCGACAGGACGGCCGCGACGTCGTCCTCCGTCCAGCCTTGTTCGAGCCCGTCCGTCAGCACAGCATATTCACGGCCGCCCATGAACCGTGCCGAGGGCACCGGATCGCCGGAAGCGCTGACATTGATGAGTGTGTCGCGTTCCGGATCGAGGGCTGCCGGCCTGCCGCCCACCGCCATTGCCACCACCCAGGTGCCGGTCGAGACGACAGAAAAGGGCGGGAGGCGCGACAGGAGATGCGGCAGCAGCGATGCGTTGGAATCGTGGATGCCGCACAGCACCTGGGTCGTCGGTTCAAGGCCGGTATATCCGGCGATGTCGGGCAGCACCGGCCCGAGCGCATCCTGCGCCGGCCGGACCGGCGCCATCAGTGCCCGCCAGCTCATTCGGTCAACCAGAGACGAGAAATCGCCAGCGGCGGGATTCCATAGATCGGTATGGCAGCCGAGCGAGGTTACTTCGTTGGCCGCTATCCCCGTCAGCCGCCATGCCCAATATTGTGGATAGGCCATGATCGCCGCGACATTGGCAAAGGCGGAAGGAAAGGCGCGCGACTGCCAGAAGAATTGGGCGCCGAGATTGAGGCCGGCGGGAAGGCGCGGCGAGCCGCTTTCGGAGAAATCGGGCCGTACCGCGTCATAGTCGGAGGCGAGAGTGTCGGGGCCGTCATGCTCGTAGTCGAGTACCGGGAGGGCCAAGCCACCCTTGCTGTCCAGAAGGGCCGCCGTCGCGCCGTGGGTGGTGACGGTAAGCGCGTCGACGGGGTGCCGCTGCCGAAGTTCAGCCAACCCGTCGAGGATGAAGCGCCACAGGCGGTCGACATCGTGATGCGGATATGGGCCGTCGGTCTGCACGGCGTTGGGCATGCGCCTGTGGTCGATTTCCCGGGGAGACGCCAGATCGACAAGCGCCAGCTTGGCATTGGTCTTGCCGATGTCGATGACGGCGATATGGCGCGGCCGGCCGGTCATGAGTTGGCGTGTTTGAGCTTCATCAGCCAACGCTCTCCCCGCGCAGGCGGCGCCAGACGATCGGCGCGGCGATGACGCCTATCAAAAGCATGCCGATGAAAATCGACATCACGATGCCGGGTACATTGGCGAGCCCGAAGCCGAAGGTGACGAGCCCCATGATGAGGGCCGCAAGCACGACGCCAGGAATGCTGCCCGAACCGCCCAATATGCTGACGCCGCCGAGCACCACCATGGTGACCACCTCCAGTTCCCAGGCAAAGGCGATGGATGGCCGCGTCGAGCCGAGGCGCGAGGTGAGGCAGACGGCGGCCACGCCCGACATCAGCCCGGTGAGCAGGAACAGGATGAACTTCACCCGCGCCACGCGGATGCCCGAAAACAGCGCCCCCGTGGCGTTATTGCCGATGGCGTAGACCATGCGGCCGAAATAGGTAGCATGCAGCAGGACGCCGAAGATCAGGGCGATGAACAGGAACAGCACCAGCTCGAAGGAGACCACCCACCACACATAACCCTGGCCGAAGAAGGCGAAATCGGCCGGATATCCGGTGAAGGCCTTGTCGCCGAGGATGATATAGGCGATGCCGCGAAACAGGCTCATCGTGCCGATGGTGACCACGATGGAAGGCAGGCCGAGGCCGGTGACCAGAAGCCCGTTGAACGCGCCGCACAGAAGCCCGACGCCAAGACCGATCATGACCAGCTCCGGCGTGCCGGCGCCGTATTGCAGCGCCAGCCCCATCAGGGTCGAGGCAAGGGCGATGATGGCGGCCACCGACAGGTCGATCTCGCCGGCAATGATCAGAAGCGCCATGGCCATGGCAATCATCGCCTTTTCGGTGAAGTTGAAAGTGGCGTCTGAAAGGTTCCATGCGTTCAGGAAATAGGGCGAGGCGTATGCGTTCACCGCGAAAACGAAGACGACCACGCCGACAAGCAGCATCTCCCAGCTCTTGAGCCATGTCGTCCAGCGGCTTTCAAGCCGGTCGGGGATGGCGCGGGCGGTGGTGTCGCTCATGAGGCGGCCTCCGATTGTCGCAGTATGATGCGGCCACGCCGGCGCTCGGCGCGGGCGTTGAAGGCAACGGCCAAGATGATGGCGGCGCCGGATATGGCGAGCTGCCAGAAGGGCGAGATGTTGACGACCGGCAAGGCATTCTTGATCACGCCGAAGAAGAGCGCGCCCAGCACCGCGCCGCCGACCGACCCGATGCCGCCGGCAATGGAAATGCCGCCGATCACGCAGGCGGCGATGATGTCGAGCTCGAAGCCGCCGGCGATGTCGACATAGGCGACAGCGTAACGGGAAATCCATAGATAGCCGGACAAGCCGGCCAAGGCCCCGGCGAGGGTGAAGGCAACGAAGCGGGTGCGCCCGACGTCTATGCCAGTGTAGACGGCGGCCGTCGGATTGCCGCCCACTGCGTAGAAGGCGCGGCCGAGCGCCGTACGGCCGATAAGAACCGTCATCAGCACGACGATGAATATGGCGACCCAGGAGAGGACCGGCAGGCCGAAGAACACGGCACGCGGAAATGCCTTGAAGGCGTCGCTCATCTGGTGCGCGTTGACCCACGCTCCGCCGGACAGGACGAAGACCAGACCGCGGAAGATCGTCAGCGTGCCGAGCGTGACGACGATGGGCGGAATGTTGAGCTTCCACACGAAGATACCGTTGAAGGCACCGAGAATGGCGCCCACGGCTATCGCCAGCGCGATCAGCGCCGGTACGGGAATGCCGGGCATCGCCGCGTTGAGCATGGCGACCACCATGCCGCTCAACGCCAGATTGGCGGCCATCGAGAGGTCGATGCAGCGTGTCAGAATTACCATCATCTGGCCCAGCGCCAGAATAATGAGGATCGACGTGTCATTGAAGACGCGGACGAGATTGGCAGCGCTGACGAAAGCCGGGAAGCGGATCGCGATCAGGATCGTCAGAAGAACGATGGCGCCGGCAAGAAGTGCCTCGCGCGATTTGAGAAACCGGGAGATCATGACTGTACCTTGTCTATGCCGGCCGCGGCCCTTACCAGCGTTTCCGCATCCAGCCCCTCGCGCGCAAACTCGCCCGCAATACGCCCTTCGCGCATGACGATCACCCGGTCCGCCATGCCAAGCACTTCCGGTATTTCGGAAGACACCATGATGATGCTCAAGCCTTCCGACGCCAGCTCGCTCATGAATTCATGAACAGCAGCCTTGGAGCCGATATCGATGCCCTTGGTCGGCTCGTCGAGAATGATGACCTTGGGCTTCGTCGCCAGCCACTTTGCGATCACCACCTTCTGCTGGTTGCCGCCCGAAAGGGTGGCGATGTCACGATCCAGGGCGGCGGCGCGCAGTTCGAGGCGGCTGGTATATTCGCGCGCCAGCCTGAACTCCTCGGAAAGCTGCAGGAAACCCGCGCGGGTCGTCTTGCCGAGCGAGGGCAGCGTGACGTTCTGGAAGATCGGCAGGCCCGCGATGGCGCCCTGGCTTCCACGCTCTTCCGGCACGTAGACGATGCCGCGCCGGATGGCCTCGGCCGGGCTGCGGATGACGGCGACTTCGCCGTCTATCCTGACCGCCCCCCTGGAAGGCCGGGTGATGCCAAATAGCGCCTGCATCAATTCGCTGCGACCGGCGCCAACCAACCCGTAGAAGCCGAGAATTTCGCCGCGACGCAGTTCAAAGCCGATGTCGGCGAACTCGGTGGGATGGCTGTAGCCGGAGACGGTGAAGACGGTCTCGCCTATCTCGGCTTCGGTCTTTGGAAATATCTTGTCGACCGAGCGGCCCACCATCAGGCGCACCAACTCATTGTGGCTCGTGTCGGCCATCAGCCCGGCGCCGACGCATTCGCCGTCGCGGAAAACCGTATAGCGGTCGGCGATGCGGAAAATCTCGTCGAACTTATGCGAGATGAACAGGATCGCCTTGCCCTCGGCCTTGAGGCGCTCCACCAGTTCATAGAGTTCGTTGATCTCCTTGTGCGACAGCGCCGCCGTCGGCTCGTCCATGATTACGATGCGCGCATCGACGGAGAGAGCGCGGGCAATCGCGACCAGGTGCTTGCTGGCGATGCCGAGGCCCCGCAACCTGGCTTCGGGATCGATATCGGCGCCGACACGGCGCAAAAGCGCCGCCGCGTCCTTGTTCATGCGCTTCCAGTCGATCAGGCCGAAGCGGCCGCGCGGCGCATGGCCGAGATAGATGTTTTCGGCCACGGAAAGCTCGTCGAACAGCACCGTTTCCTGATGGATCGCGGTGATGCCGGCACGAGCCGCGTCATAGGCGGTAGAGAAAGAGACCGGTTCGCCGGCAAGCGTGATGGTGCCATGGTCGGGCTGATAGATGCCCGTCAGGATCTTCACCAGCGTCGACTTTCCGGCCCCGTTTTCTCCGACGAGCGCGGTCACGGTTCCGGGATAAAGGTCGAGCGCCACCTCGGACAGCGCCCGAACACCGGGAAAGGATTTGCTGACGCCGTCCAGCGTCAAAAGCGGCCGGGTCGCCAATGGGGACGCATGCTGCGCGATTGCCGGGCTTGCCGAATTCAACATGATGCGGCGGGCGCTCCAGATCTGCCTGTAATCTGTTGTGAAGCCGCCCCGACCGCCTGCCGGAGCAGGCGGTCGGGGAATGCTCATCGGATCAGAATATGTCCTTGAAGTCGTCGATGTTCGACGCGTCGTAGACGAAGGGTTCTGCCATCGCGCCCTCATTGTTGTCGTCGAGCTTGACCGAACCCATGCGGCCCATGGGAATCTCGGCGCCCGGCTCGGCCATGGCCTTTTCGGTCGCCAGATTGTAGGCGATCATGGTGGCTGAGTATCCGAGGTCGATTGGATTCCAGATGGCAAAGCTTTTCGACGCGCCGGACTCTACGTGGCCAGCCATCTCCGACGGCAGGCCGAGCCCGGTGACGTTGATCTCGCCCGCCTTGCCGGCATCGGTGACGGCCTGCGCGGCCGCGACGATGCCAACCGAGGTGGGGGCGATAATCGCCTTCAGGTCCGGATAGGACTGGATGAGGCCCTGCGCCTCGCGGTAGGATTTGTCAGCCAGATCGTCGCCATAGACCGTGGCAACGATATTTACCCCCGGATAGTTCGGCAGAACCTTCTTCATCTCCTCGATCCAGATGTTCTGGTTGGTCGCCGTCGCGGAAGCCGACAGGATGGCAACGTCGCCGCCGCCTTCCGGCAGGTGCTCGGCGGCCATCTTGACGCACATTTCGCCGATCAGCGCGTTGGACGAGGGGTTGAGATGCATCTGCCGGCCTTCCGGCGCCACGCCCGAATCCCAAGAGATCACCGTGATGCCGCGGTCCATTGCCTTCTTCAGTGTCGGCACCAGCGCATCGCGATCGTTTGCCGATACGGCAATGGCGTCTACATTCTGGGCGATCAGCGAGTTGATGACCTCGATCTGGCCCTCCGCCGTGGTGTCGGTGGGGCCGGTATAGATGATCTCGACCCCGCCCAGTTCCTCGGCGGCCTCCTTGGCGCCCTCATGAGCCGCCTCAAAAAAGCCGATGCCGAGCGCCTTGACCACCAGCGCGATCTTGACATCATCCTGCGCCTGCGCCGGATTGACCGTGAATGCGACCGACATGGCAGCCGCCGCGATTAATTTCCCGAAAAGTCTCATCAAGTCCTCCCTCAAACGTTGGTTGTGTTTCATCAGCGCCGCGGGTGAGACCTCCCCTCACGCCGGCAGCGAAGATACCTCCCTGTCCTTTTCCGGTATCGGAGCGACGATCAGCCGGACGCCCGCATCTTCAAGCATCCTGGCTTCGCGCTCCTCCACGCCGTCATCGGTGATGACGGTCGAAATGCGCTCCAGCCCGCACAGGATGAGGCTTGAGCGCTGACGGAATTTCGTGGAATCGACCAGAACCACCAGTTCGTCAGCCTGGTCGATCAGCTTCTGCTCGGCCTGGATCAGAAGCGGATCGCCTTCCATGAGGCCGAGCGGCCCCAGCCCCTGCGCGCCCATGAACATGCGCTTTGCATAGAAATTGCGCGTCACGTCGTTGTCGAAGGGCGAAAGGACAATGTTCTGTTCGCGGTAGATCGTGCCGCCGGGCAGCACCACCGTGTTCTTCGAATGTTTGAGAAGATGATCGGCGATGGCGAACGAGTTGGTGAGAATGGGCATGCGCCGCGCCGCCAAATAGTGCACCATTTGAAAGGTCGTCGTGCCGCCATTGATGATGATCGGCTCGCCATCGGTGCACAGTTCGACCGCCTTCTGCGCGATGGCGCGCTTCATGCCGGCATGCATCGTCTCGTTAACGCGGAAGGGCCGGCCGGCAAGACCGATTACCTGCGGCGGCGTCAGCGCCTCCGCCCCGCCGCGCACGCGCCTCAGCCGCTGCTGCACATGCAAGGCGGCGATGTCACGGCGGACCGTGGCTTCCGACGAACTCGTCATCTCCACGATCTCCTGCACGGTCACAACCGGCTTTTCCTGGACCGCGGACAAGATGATCCGATGGCGCTCTTTCTCGTGCATGCTTCCTCCCTGTGGGTCGATTAGCGCACCGGAAACGCGCATTGTCAATCATTTCTGATCAATTTAGCGCATATTGCAATGCACAATGATCGCAATTGATCGTTTCTGATTGACATTGCAGGCCCCGTTTGAGACCTTGCGGGAAAGGATGTGCGCCTTCAACGGGTGCTGCAAGGGAGGAATTCATGCTCGATACGCGCGGCGGCACGCGGCTTGCCAACCTTTGGGACGAGGCGAAGGCGCAGTCCATGAGCGAGCCGGAGCGTCTTTTGTACCGCTCAAACCTGCTCGGCTCCGACAAGCGCATCACCAATTACGGCGGCGGCAACACCTCGGCCAAGGCGATGGAGAGGGACCCGCTCACCGGCGACGAGGTCGAAGTGCTGTGGGTGAAGGGGTCGGGCGGCGATGTCGGCACCATCGGCATGGACGGTTTCGCCACGCTCTATATCGACAAGTTGCAGGCGCTGAAAGGGCTCTATCGCGGGGTCGAGCACGAAGACGAGATGGTCGGCTACCTGCCGCACTGCACGTTCAACCTCAATCCCCGCGCCGCCTCCATCGACACGCCTTTGCACGCCTTCGTGCCGAAGAAGCATGTCGACCACATGCATCCCGACGCGGTCATCGCCATCGCCGCCGCGAAAGACAGCAGGGAACTGACCCGGAAAATCTATGGCGGCGAGATCGGTTGGCTGCCATGGAAACGGCCCGGCTTCGAGCTCGGCCTGTGGCTGGAGAAATTCTGCCGGGACAACCCTGGGGCCAGGGGCGTCGTGCTGGAGAGCCACGGGCTCTTCACCTGGGGCGACACGGCGCGCGAATGCTATGAAACGACCGTCGAGATCATCAACCGCGCCATCGAGTGGTTTGCGGCCGAGAGCGAAGGCAAGCCGGCCTTTGGCGGACCGGTGCGAAAAACGCTGCCCGAGGCGGAGCGCCGCGCCATAGCGGCGCGGCTGATGCCGATCATCCGCGGCAAGATCTCGTCGTCTCAGTCCAAGGTGGGACATTTCGACGATCAGCCTGCGGTGCTGGAATTCATCGCCGCGCGCGACATGCAGAAGCTCGCGGCGCTCGGCACCAGTTGCCCGGATCATTTCCTGCGCACCAAGATCAGCCCGCTCGTCATCGATTTCGACCCGGAAACGCCGGATATCGACAACGCCGTCATCGGACTTGATGCAGCGCTGGAAGCCTATCGCCAGGGCCACGCCGCCTATTATGAACGCTGCAAGGAGCCGGACAGCCCGCCGATGCGCGATCCCAACGCCGTGGTCTATCTGGTGCCCGGGGTCGGCATGCTGACTTTCGCCAAGGACAAGGCGACTGCGCGAATTTCCGCTGAGTTCTACGTCAACGCCATCAATGTCATGCGCGGCGCCTCCAGCGTCTCATCCTATATGGGACTGCCGGAGAAGGAAGCCTTCGACATCGAATATTGGGTGCTGGAGGAGGCCAAGCTGCAGCGCATGCCGAAGCCCCGCCCGCTGGCCGGCAGGGTGGCGCTGATCACCGGCGGCGCCGGCGGCATCGGCAAGGCGACGGCGGAGCGGCTTCTAGCCGATGGCGCCTGCGTGATGCTGGCCGATATCGACGAGGCGGCCCTCGAGGTCGCCGAGACAGAACTTTCCGGCCGGCATTCGGCGGATGTGGTGCGCACGGTCAGACTCAACGTCACCTCGGAAAGCGAAACGGCCGATGCGTTCATAGCGGTGGCGCGCGAGTATGGCGGCCTCGACATCCTGGTCTCCAATGCCGGCATTTCCTCGTCCGCCCCTATCGACGAGACTGATCTTGCGATGTGGAA
Organism: Nitratireductor thuwali; assembly: GCF_036621415.1. Lineage (NCBI taxonomy): Bacteria > Pseudomonadati > Pseudomonadota > Alphaproteobacteria > Hyphomicrobiales > Phyllobacteriaceae > Nitratireductor > Nitratireductor thuwali. The sequence continues at coordinate 2,631,140 of NZ_CP030941.1, read as the reverse complement.
CCGCAACATGGATATCCTGTCGACGGGCTACTTCCTCGTGGCGCGCGAAGGGTTCCGCCTCATGAAGGCGCAGGCTAATGGCGGCTCGATCGTCTTTGTCGCCTCAAAGAACGGGCTTGCCGCCTCGCCGAATGCCGCCGCCTATTGCACGGCCAAGGCTGCGGAGATCCATCTCGCCCGCTGCCTTGCCCTCGAAGGGGCCGAGTTCGGCATTCGCGTCAACACGGTTAATCCGGACGCGGTGTTGCGCGGCTCGAAGATCTGGTCGAGCGAATGGCGCGAGCAGCGCGCGGCGGCGTATAACATGGACCCGGACGAGTTGGAGGAGCATTACCGCAAGCGTTCTCTGCTCAAGCGCAACGTCCTTCCCGAAGACATCGCCGAGGCCATCTATTTCTTCGTTTCCGACATGGCGGCGAAATCGACCGGCAACATCGTGAACGTCGACGCCGGCAACGCGCAATCCTTTACGCGGTGAGGAAACTATGCAGGACATCATCGATAGCAGCGTGGTGGAGAACGAGAACGCCGCCCGACTGACCGGCCTCAATCGCGATTACGCCGCGCTCGGTGACAAGCTCGGCCGGCGCGGCGTGTCGATCGATGCGATCCGCGACAAGGTTGCCGCCTTCGGCATCGCCATTCCCTCCTGGGGCGTGGGCACCGGGGGCACGCGCTTCGCGCGCTTTCCCGGCCCCGGCGAGCCGCGCGACATATTCGACAAGATCGAGGACTGCGCCGTCATCGATCAACTGACCTGCGCCACCCCGAGGATCTCGCTGCACATCCCCTGGGACAAGGCGGACCCGCAGGCACTGAAGGAGGCGGCATCCCGTTTCGGCCTGGGCTTCGACGCCATCAACTCCAACACGTTCCAGGATCAGCCGGGCCAGCGTCGTTCCTATAAGTTCGGCTCGCTGTCACATACCGACGCGGCGACGCGGCAGCAGGCCGTCGAGCACAATCTCGAATGTATCGAGATCGGCAAGGCGATTGGCTCCAAAGCCTTGACGGTGTGGATCGGCGACGGTTCTAATTTTCCCGGCCAAAGCGATTTCGCCCGGGCTTTCGACCGCTATCTGGGCTCGATGAAGGCCGTCTATGCCGCCCTGCCCGAGGACTGGCGCGTCTTCACCGAGCATAAGATGTACGAACCGGCCTTCTATTCGACGGTCGTGCAGGACTGGGGCACGAATTATCTCATCGCCAAGGAGCTTGGGCCGAAAGCCTATTGCCTGGTCGATCTCGGGCATCACGCGCCGAACGTGAATATCGAGATGATCGTCTCCCGGCTGATCCAGTTCGGCAAGCTGGGCGGCTTCCACTTCAACGATTCCAAATATGGCGACGACGACCTCGACGCCGGTTCGATCGATCCCTACCGGCTGTTCCTGGTCTTCAACGAGTTGGTCGAGGCGGAGCGGCGCGAGGCGCCAGGCTTCCAGCCGGCGCATATGCTGGACCAGAGCCACAATGTGACGGACCCGATCGAAAGCCTGATGGTTTCGGCAGGCGAGGTGCGGCGCGCCTATGCCCAGGCACTGCTGGTCGACCGACAGGCGCTCGCCGAGGCGCAGGAGGCGAACGACGCCCTGATGGCGAGCGAAGCGCTCAAGGCGGCCTTCCGCACCGACGTCGAGCCTATCCTCGCCAGCGCGCGGCTGAAGGCCGGCGGCGCAGTCGACCCCGTCGCCGCCTATCGGGCCAGCGGCTACCGCAGGAAGGTTGCCGAAAAACGCCCGGCGACAGAAGGCAGCGGCGGCGGGATCGTCTGAGGCGCAGACCTGAATTATTCCGGTGCCACCGCGGAAATCTGCTCGAGTTCGGCATAGCTTGCCGGTGCAGCGGCCAGCACACGGGCAGGCTCCCGAAGGCCGTTTTGTGGGAAAGGCAATACAGTTCCGCCGGCCTCCGTCACCAGGCAGTAACCGGCCATGCAGTCCCAGGCGTTCATACTCGGCTCGGCGTAGCCAACCAGCCGGCCAGCAGCCACATAGGCCAGCATCAGCGCGCCTGAACCGTTGCGGACGAAACTGCCACCGATCTCGAACAAACTTTCCACGATGCGTGCCGCCGCGGCCGGTGTAACCCTATCATTGGACCCAAGACCAACCACGCCGGTGCGTAGGTCGAGCGTACTCGTGACGCGGATCGACACACCGTTGAGTGTCGCGCCACCGCCGCGTAATGCGCTGTAGCATTCGTTGAAACATGGGGCAGCGATCACGCCGAGCACCGGCTCGCCGTCAATGCACGCTCCCATCGACACGCACCAGTTGGGCATGCCGTTGAGGAACGGGCTGGTGCCGTCAATCGGGTCGATCACCCAAGTGAGGCCGCTCACGCCGAGCTCGAGGCCGAATTCCTCGCCGAGAATGCCGTCGTCGGCGAAGGCAGCCGCGATGCGCTCGCGGATGAGTTTCTCAACGGCACGATCGGCCTCAGATACGAGGTCCTGAGGATTGCGTTTAGCCTCGACAGTCAGACGATCGCGCTGATGGAAGTACTCCATGGCCAACGCGCCGGCCATCTCGGCGGTCCTCTTGGCAAAGGCCAGCCGCTCGGCCATGCCTGTATCGGATAGTGTCACGGTATTCTCCTGAATGTTGTCCGGCACTACCCGGTGATCAAAGCGACGCCCCGCTCGCGGAAGCCTACCGAAACGTCGGTGGTCGGCGGCAGAGGGTCGGTTGTGCCAGCATCGACGACGAACAAAATACCCTCCTCCACGGCTACCTCGTATTCGACATGGTCGCCGAGATAGGCAGAGCTCCGGATCCGGCCCGGCAGCAGCGCGCCGCCGCCGGGTGTCAGCGTGATGGCATTCGCCCTCACGGCGAGCTTGGCCGGGCCGGTTGTCGCTCCGCTAGCGGGCAGGCTGTGGAGGAGTCTGCCCACTTGCACCGTTGCCCGGCCCGCACCGATCTCCAGCACCTCACAAGGCAGCACATTGGCCTCGCCCATGAAATCGGCGATGAACTCGGATGCCGGCTGTTCGTAAAGTTCGCGCGGCGGGCCCTCCTGCGCTATGCGGCCGCTTTCCATGATGACGATGCGGTCTGAAACAGCCAATGCCTCCTGCTGGTCGTGGGTCACATAGACGGCGGTGAAGCCCAAGCGCTGTTGCAGTTCCCGAATTTCCGTGCGGACACGGCGGCGCAACCGGGCGTCCAGATTGGAAAGCGGCTCGTCCAGCAGGAGCACCTGGGGCTGCAGAACCAGCGCCCGCGCCACCGCCACGCGCTGCTGCTGACCGCCGGAAAGCTCCGCCGGTAGACGAGGGCCGAAATCGTCCAGTCCGACCAAGGCGAGACCCGCATTGGCATTCTCGCGCGCCTCCGCCTTAGACTGACCGCCCGCTTCCAGCCCGTAGGCAACGTTTTCCAGCACCGACATGTGCGGAAACAGGGCGTATGACTGGAACACCATGGCAACGTCGCGCTCGTTCGCCGGCAGCCGAGTCATATCGCGGCCGCCGATCTCGATGGTACCGGCCGTTGGCGTTTCGAGGCCAGCTAGCATGCGCAGCGTGGTCGTCTTGCCGCAGCCGGAGGGGCCGAGTAGCGTGACCAGTGTCCCCGGTTCTATCTCCAGATCGAGCCCGTGGATGGCGGTGAACGAGCCGAAGTTCTTTCGAATATTTCGAAAGCGCACCGAACCGCGCTGCGAGGTTCTCATGCCTTTGCCTCCAGATTGGGAACCACTCGTTTTGCCTTCGGCTGGCGGACCTCGGTACTTTCCCTCCTCAAACGGCGTTCGCCGACCAAGAGCTGCATGCCGCCGATAACGCAGATCATCACTAAGATGAGCACTGAGGAATAGGCGATGGCGATGCCGTATTCGCCGTTCTCAACCAGGCCGACAATATAGGCCGTGGCCATGTTGTACTTGGCGCTGACAAGGAAAATGACGGCGCTTATCGAGGTAATCGCTCGCACGAAGGAATAGACGAGTGCGGCTGTGATTGCCGGGCGCAGCAATGGCAGGATCACATTGCGGATGGTGCGGGGGCTGCCGGCGCCCAGCGTAATCGACGCCTCGTCGAGGCTCTTGTCGAGCTGGCTCATGGCGGCCACACCGCCACGCACACCCACCGGCATGTTGCGGAAGACGAAACAGGTGATCAGGATCAACGCCGTGCCAGTCATCTCGATTGGCGGCAGATTGAAGGCCATAATGTAGCTGATGCCGATCACAGTGCCCGGAATGGCAAAGCTCATCATCAGGGCGAACTCAAAAACATCTCTGCCCGCGAACTTGTGCCGGACGATGAGATACGCGGTCAGCAGTCCGACGGCGGCCGTCAGGGGAGCGGCAATGAGCGCGATCTTCATCGTCGTCCAGAAACTGTTCCACGCGACACCGGTCCAGGCCAGCCCCCCGTCACGCCATACGACAGAAAAGCCGCGCGCGTAGTGCTCGAGGGTCAGTGTGTGGTCTAGGCCCCAGACCTTCACGAACCCGCCGAACACGATCATCCCATACACGGCTAAGGTGAAGACGATCCATGGCACGACCACGGCGTAGAGCAACACAGCCAGCGGCATGGGCAGGGCGGCATGTTTGCCCGAATCGCCCTTGCCGGTCACGGTGGCGAAGCTGCGGCCCGATAGCCAGAGGCGCTGCAACAGGAAAGCCGACAGGGTGAAGGTGAGCAGGACAATCGCCAGTACGGCCGCGCGCGACGGATCGCTTTGCGCGCCGACGACGGCAAAGAATATTTCCGTCGAAAGCACACCATGGCTGCCCCCCAGAACGAGCGGATTGCCGAAATCGGCCATGCTTTCAATGAAGCCGATGAGGAAGGCGTTGGCCAGACCTGGCGCCATCAGCGGCAGAGAAACCTTGCGGAAGGTGCGCCAGCGCCCTGCCCGTAGCGTTTGTGAGGCTTCTTCCATCGAGGGGCTGACACCTTCAACAACGCCGATCAGCACCAGGAAGGAAATCGGGGTGAAGGACAAGACCTGTGCGATCCAGATGCCGGTGAGCCCGTACAGCCAGCGGCCGAGTTCGACACCTGTCAGTGCTTCGATCCACTGCGTGACGAAACCGGAACGGCCAAGCATCATCGTCAAAGCCAGGCCGATAACGAAGGGCGGGGTGATGATCGGCAGGACGCTCAGGAGACGCAGGCCCTTCTTGGCCGGGAATCGTGTGCGTGTCGCGACCAGTGCGAAGGCCAGCCCGAGCAACGTGGAGCCGGTAGCTGTCATGAGCGCCAGGAAAAGCGTTCGCCAGGCGACGCCGCAGCGTGCGCCGCCGATAACGCAGTCTAGACTCCAGATGGCGGGATCCTGGATATTGCGAATGAAACCGTCCGGGTTGAACGACCCGTGGAAATCTTGAAAGGAACCGGCGAACATCGAAATGATTGGGTAGAATACGAAGACGCCGACCAGCGCGATCAGCAATGTGATGGCGCCCACGGTAAAGGCGTCTCCCTTCATCGCGCCCCGCTCGGCCATTCCGAACGACAAGATTGCGAGGAAACATAAGAAGAAGATGGTTGCTCCAGCGCCGAAAGCCGGCTGTCCAGTCGGGAGCGGACCGAATAATGCCTCGCCAATGTTCCACGACCAGCCCCAGATGGTGATGGCGAGACCCTGCAGCGTAAGAAAAGCAACGCCAAGTGCGCCCGCGATAACAAGCTTGCCGCCACGTCTATCCCCCGGAGGCTCCTGCATCCGCACGACAAAGGCGGCGGCGAACAGGACAAAGCCGATCAGCAGCCACCAGCGGCCGACGAACGGTTGGAAGAGACCTGGGAAAAGGTCGGAATCGCCAAAGATCCCGAATATCCACTCGAAGGCGAAGAAACCCCGGTCGGCCCGATACCAGGGCAAAAGGCACAAGGAAAGCAGGCCGAACCCGAATGTGAGGTCGAGCCGGCGATTTTCGCGCGTCATGACGGTTCCTGTCGCCTCTGTCGGAACGTGACCCCGGCAAAGGGGCCGGGATCACGGCTTCGGTGTTGCGAGATCAGTTGGCGATAGCGCCGATCTCGCGGTCCCAGCGCTCGAGCAGCTCACGCCGGCGCTCGGAACTGCCATAGGTAGCAAAGTCGTAGTCGATCAGCTTCACCTCATCGAGGCTCGGCGCTTCCTCCGGAACGGCCGCCGAGGCGTTGGAGGGGATCTGGAACGACTTGGCCTCTTTCAGCAGCGACTGCACCTGGGGTTTCAGGACCCAATCGTACCAGGTCTTGGCTTCCTCGACGTTGCGGGCCTTGTCGACGATCGACATCGAGCCGATCTCGTAGCCCGTGCCTTCGCATGGCGCGACAACCTCGATGGGAAAGCCCTCGACCGCCTGGGCGACGGCATCATGCATGAAGACGATCCCAACGCCGTTTTCGCCGCGCGCCGCCGACTTGACCGGGGCTGAGCCCGATTTGGTGTATTGCGAGACATTTTCATTGAGCTTCTTGAGATAGTCGAACGCCTCGTCCTCTCCCATCAGCTGCACCAGGGTCGCTAGCGCCGTGTAAGCCGTGCCGGATGAACTGGGATGGGCAACCTGGATTTCGCCTTTCAGGGCCGGGTCCAGAAGATCAGCCCAGCATTTCGGCGGCTCAATGCCCTTGGACTCCAGCAGATCCTTGTTGTAGCCCCAGCCTAGCGCGCCGGAATAGACACCAACTGTCTTGTATTCTGCACTTTCGGCCTGCTTCACCGCCCAGGGAAGAAGTTCGGACAGCATCGGCGACTGATAAGCCATCGTCAGCCCGTCGGCTGCAGCCTGCAGATGCGGATCGCCCGTGCCGCCCCACCAGATATCGGTCTTCGGATTGCGCGCTTCGGCGCGCACCTTGGCATAGGCCTCGCCCGATGACAGGCGAACCATGGAGACGTCGATGTCGTGCTCCTTCTCGAACGTCTCAACAAGCAGTTCGCAGATCACAACGTCGGCTGAGCAGATCAGGTTCAAATTGGCGGCGCTGGCCGCAGCTGCAGATGCCAGTACGGAACCGGATGCAATCATGGCCATAGCCAAACGACTATTTCTCATTTCGTCCTCCCTTGGTGCACTAGATCTGTCGTGTTGCACACGTGTGCAATGTTCATACCCTTGGGACGCCAAGTCAATCCTCGACGTTAAATTTCATCCGGAAAGCTCAGACACCTGTATTGTGCAAAATTTGCACAGGAGTGCAAAGGCACCTATCTTCGCTTACTGTACGGGTTTGGGAGCTTTCGGGGGACAGTGTGACGGGACGTAGATTCTCCGTGAGTGCCAAGGACGTCGCGGCCAAGGCAGGGGTTTCCCGCGCGGCGGTTTCGCGCACATTCACACCGGGCGCCAGCGTGTCGCCGGAAACCCGCAGCAAGGTGCTGGAAGCTGCCGAAGCGCTCGGATATGAGGTCAACCATCTTGCCCGTGGCCTAATCCGTCAGCAATCCGGAATCGTGGCGTTGGTCGTCGCTCAACTTGCAACGCCCTACCGTTCCGAGTTGGTGCGTGCATTGACCGATCAATTGCAGGCCGCCGGCAAGGTGGCGATCCTCATCAATACGGACCGCTCCGACTCGACCGTTGACATGGCACTGCAGCAGGCCATCCGCTACCGGGCGGATGCCGCCATTGTCTTGTCGGGCATGCCCGAACGGTCGATCACCGAGCTCTGCCACCGCAATGGCCTGCGGCTCGTTCTGATCAACCGCGACGACAGCCACACCAGCTCGATCCAGATCCGCCTCAACGATGCCGAGGCGGCGCGCCTGGGCCTGATTGCCTTTGTGCGGTCAGGTTGCAAAAAGCTCGCGCTGGCGACCTCGGAAGCTGGCACGCCCAGCCTGGTGGCGCGTGAGCAGAGCTTTTTGGCCGAGGCCGGCAAGCGCGGGATCGACGTAATTTGCGAACGGTACGGGCCGACCGGCTATGAAAGCGGCCTCGTTCTCGGCGAGCGGCTATTGGTGCGGCCCGATAGGCCCGACGCCGTGTTCTGCACAACAGACTTGCTGGCCTGCGGCGTCATGGACGCGGCCCGCCACCGGTTCTCACTCGCTATACCCGACGATCTGTCGATAATCGGTTTCGACAATATCCCGCAGGCCGGTTGGGAGGCTTACCAGCTCACCACCTTCACGCAGCCAGTTGAGGACATCGCGGCGGCAGCCATGGACTGGCTCTCCCACACCGAGACGCAGGAAAAGCCGCATGTCGTGCACCTGACGGCGACGATGGCCTGGCGCAAGTCGGTACGCTCCGGCAAGCCTTGATCGAAAGCCAAGAGCCCGCCGAAGAATGATCATATCGGCAGAGGCCTGCGCTCTTCGATCGCCTCCATGGCGAAGTAAGACGTCACCGTATCGAGCTCCACTTTCTGGATGAGCCGCTGATAAACGGTATCGTAGCTCGCCATGTCCGTCGTCACGATGCGCAACATGTAGTCGTAGTCGCCGCCGATGCGGAAGAAGTCCACGACCTCGGGGATGGTGGAGACGTGCTGGCGAAAGGTCTGGAGCCAAGACGCGGAGTGGTGCCGGGTCTTGACCATCACAAAGACGACTAGGCCTAGGCCGAGCTTATTGCGGTCGACCTGCAAGGTGCGCCCTAAGATGACGCCCTTCTCCTCCAATGCACGTAGCCGGCGCCAGCAGGCATTCTGCGACAGCCCCACCCGGTCGGCCAGATCGCGTTGCGACAATGACGCGTCACGCTGGAGAGTGCGCAGTATCCTGAGGTCGAACTGATCCAGTTTCTCTGCCTTCATGTTGTCATATGATATGAAATTTTGACCATTCTCAAGATCTTTTCTGCCATTGATCGCCAGCTCCTGTGAGATCCTTTCCTTGCCGCAACGGATGGAGATGAATGACCGATGGCTGGCGGTGTGCTCGACAATTTTGCAAAGAGTCTTGCAGGCGAGAACCTGCCGGAGCGGCTTCACGCGGGGCTGATCGGGGAAGACGCCACGATCGACGGCCCGTTCGGGCCGAAGCCATTAATCTATGCCGATTATGTGGCGTCGGGCCGGGCACTAGCCCAGGTCGAGGATTTTGTGCGCGAGCGCGTGCTGCCCTACTACGCCAACAGCCACACCGAGGCCTCCTTCTGTGGCTCCTACTCGACCCGGTTGCGCGAGGAGGCGCGGCGGATCGTGAAGGAGAGCGTGAATGCGGACGGAGGGACAAGCGTCGTCTTTTGCGGCTCGGGCGCGACGGCCGGCATAAACAAGCTCGTCCGCCTGCTGCAGATTCCGCAGATGGCCGCGAGCGGCCAACGGGCGGTCGTATTCATCGGCCCGTACGAGCATCATTCCAACATCCTCCCATGGCGGGAAAGCGGGGCGGAGATTGTGGCCATTCCCGAATCCGCGAAAGGCGGACCGGACCTGGACGCCCTCGGTTTCGCACTCGAAACACACCGCGAAGCAGCGCTCAAGGTCGGCGCGTTTTCCGCCGCCTCCAACGTCACCGGCATTCTGACAGACACGGATGCGGTGACGGGTATGCTGAAAGCGGCGGGCGCGCTGGCCATCTGGGATTATGCCGGCGGCGCGCCTTACCTTGCCATCGACATGAAAGCGGGAACCAGTGAGGCGAAGGATGCCGTTGTCTTTTCGCCGCATAAGTTTCCGGGCGGCCCCGGCGCCACCGGCATTCTGGTTCTGCGCGACGATATCGTCCGCACCGATCGCCCCACCGCACCGGGCGGCGGCTCGGTCACCTTCGTTTCCCCCTGGGGGCACGATTACTCGGCGTCCATCGCCGCGCGGGAGGAGGCCGGCACGCCAAACGTGGTGGGCGACGTCCGCGCCGCGCTCGCGTTGATCGTCAAGAACGCGGTCGGGCAGGACTTCATCGACGCACGGGACCAGGCCCTTCGCGAGCGCGCATTGGCGCGCTGGTCGCAAAACCCGCATATTGAGCTTCTTGGCAACGGGCAGGCAAAGGCCCTGCCGATCTTTTCCTTCCGGGTGCGCGCCGCCGACGGCACCCATATTCACCAGCAGCTTTTCACGCGCATGCTGAGCGACAAATACGGGGTGCAGGCGCGCGGCGGCTGTGCCTGCGCCGGGCCTTACGCCCACGCGTTGCTGGATATCGATGAAAGGCGCTCGCGTGAACTCCTTTCAGAGATCCGCGCCGGCCGCGAGATGGAGAAACCCGGCTGGGTGCGCCTCAATTTCAGCTACCTGATGAGCGACGCGCGCGCCGACCGGATCATCGAAGCGGTCGACACGCTTTCGCGCGAGGCCGAGCGCCTCGTCGAAGACTATGACTTCGACCCAGCCACAGCCCGGTTCAGACACAGGGCCGACGCACTCTGCCGTCCCGCCTTGGCCGAAGCGTCCGGCACTATGTCAGTCCTGCGGGGCTGACAGCGGTTCAGGCAGCTTGCGCTTCTTGCGGGGCTGGTCGGCCGGATCGGTCGGCTGTTCGGTGAAGCCTTCCAGATCGGAGACCTCCTCGACGTCGCGCTCGATCTCCATCGGGCTCACCACGTAAGCCGTGGTCAGTTCGGCCACCGAACGCAGCGCATGGACGTGAATCCGCTCATAGCCGTGGGAGGAATCGACGCCAAAGGCGATCAGCGCCGTGCGTACATCGTGCCCCGCCTCGATGGCCGAGGCCGAGTCTGAACGGTAGTAACGGAAAATGTCCTTCTGGTAGCGGATGTCCTCTTCGCGGCACAGGTCGACCAGCTTCTTCGTCAGATGGTAGTCGAAAGGACCCGCCTGGTCGGCCATGGCGATGGTGACACCGAATTCCGACGAGTTCTGCCCCGGCGCCGTGGTGCCGTTGTCAATCGTCACCATGGAAGCTATCTCGGGCGTGACGATCGACGCAGCGCCGACGCCCACTTCCTCGGCAATGGTGAACAGCCAGTGGGTGTCGACCGGCACGATGGCGTCGCCGCGCATCAGCGCCTCGAGCGAGGCCAGAGCGATCGCCACGCCGGCCTTGTCGTCCAGATGGCGCGATGAAATGAAGCCATTGTCCATGAATTCGGGCTGCGGATCGATGGCGACAAAGTCGCCGACGTCGATGCCTAGGCTCAGCGTGTCGGCGCGGCTCCATGTCATGGCGTCGATACGAAGCTCGATATGCTTCCACCCGACCGGCGCTGTGTCGACCTCATCGTTGAAAGTGTGGCCCGACGATTTCAACGGCAGGATCGTGCCGCGATAGCTGCCTTTTTCGGAATAAAGCGTGACGCGAGCGCCTTCGGCGAACCGCGCAGACCAGTTGCCGATAGGCACCAGTTCCAGGCGGCCATTCTCCTGCACGAACTTGACCTGCGCGCCCAGCGTGTCGAGATGGGTGATGATGGCGCGAGCGCCGAGCCGGCGGCCGCCGCGCACCACCGTGCGGATTGCGCCGCGGCGGGTCAGCTCCGGCTCCAGGCCCAGCTTCTCAAGCTCCTCCGTGACATATCGCACGATGGTGTCGGTGTAGCCGGTGGGACTGTCTATCGACAATAGAGCCTTGAGTTGACCGAGCAGGTAGTCAACGTTGATCTTCAGGCGCGACAAAGGCTACTCCTTGGGAGCCAGCGCCTGCTTCGCCGCCTTTGGTCCCGAACGGGGGAACAGAAGATCAACGAAGCGTTCGGCGGTGGGCTGTGGTTCATGATTGGCCAGACCCGGCCTTTCGTTCGCTTCGATGAAAACATATTCGGGGCGGCTTGGCGACTGCACCATCAAATCTATCCCCACGACGGGAATGTCGATCTCACGCGCAGCGCGGCACGCGGCGTCGACCAGGGTGGGGTGGACGGCGGCGGTAACGTCGTGGATCGAGCCGCCCGTATGGAGATTGGCCGTCTTGCGCACGACAACCTCGGTCCCCTCGGCGGGAACCGATTCGAGGCTGTATCCGGCGCCCCCCAGGCAACGTTCGGTCTCGCCGTCGATCGGTATGCGGCTCTCCCCGCCGGTGGCCGCCTCACGCCGGCGCGACTGATGGCGGATCAGGGTTTCGATGGTGCTGTGGCCGTCGCCTACCACACGCGGCGCGCGTCTCACGGCCGCCGCCACCAGCCGGTAGTCGATGACCACAAGGCGCAGATCCTCGCCTTCGAAGTAGGATTCCAGCAGGACGCGTTCGCAGATCTTGCGGGCGCTTTCGACTGCGGCGTCAACATCCGCGACCGTTTCCAGGCCGACGGCAACGCCTTTACCCTGCTCGCCACGCGCCGGCTTGACCACCAGCCGCCCATGCCGCTTGAGGAAGGACTCGATATCGTCCTGCGGACTATCAGCATCAAGCTGCTCCGGCACGCGGACGCCGGCTCTTTCAACGATACGGCGGGTAACGGCCTTGTCGTCGCAGATTGACATGGCGACGGCGGAAGTCAGCTCCGACAAGCTTTCGCGGCAGTGGATGGACCGTCCGCCGAAGGAGAGGCGAAAGAAGCCGGCCTCCGCGTCCGTCACATCGACAGCCACGCCGCGCCTGTGCGCCTCGTCGACGATGATGCGGGCGTAAGGGTTGAGAAGATCGAACTCGGCCGGCGGCTGGGTGAAGAGCTTCTCGTTGATTGGGTTCTTGCGCTTCACCGCAAACACCGGCACGCGATGGAACCCCAATTTTTCATAAAGCGCAATGGCCTGCTCGTTGTCGTGCATGACCGACAGGTCCAGAAAACTTGCGCCGCGCGCGGCGAAGTGCTCAGCAAGCCGGCGCACGAGCATTTCACCCACGCCTGGGTGCCGGGTCTGCGGATCGACCGCAAGACACCAGAGCGAGGCCCCTCGCTTGGGATCGTTGAACACGCGATGATGATCGATCCCGGTCACGGTGCCTATGATATCGCCTGTCTGCTCATCCTCGGCAACCAGATAGGTGACGGCGCGGCTGTCCCGTCTGGTCCAGAAGAAGTCGGGACGCACGGTCACCATGCCGCGGCTCTGATATATGGCGTTGACCGCCTCGGCATCCGCTTCGGATGTCAGCCGGCGGATGAAATAGCCGCGCGTCTGCCTGCGGCCGGTTCGGTATGTCGAAAGGTCCAGCCGATAGGTATGCGACGGATCGAGGAACAGTTCCTGCGGCGCGATGGCAAGCAGCACATGCGGATCGCGGATGTAGAAGGCGATGTCCCGCCGCGCCGGCCCCTCTCCCCGCAAAGCCTCGGCGATGTCCTCGTTGGTCTCGAATGTCTGCGCGAAAATCAGCCGTCCCCAGCCGAGGTCGAGCACGGCATCACGGTCGGGAGTCCCTCCGCTGCCTTCGCCGCCGATGGCAGGCTTCATGGTCTCGTCGCGCAACCGCTTAAGCCGGTGGCCCAGCGCCTTGTCGGTACGGCCTCTCGCCGCACGCGCGGCGTGGTCGTCATTCTTGGCCATCGCTCAAATTCCATGGGTCTGCAGCCACAGTTCCAGCAGGCCGACCTGCCACAATTCCGAACCACGCAGCGGCGTGATGTGATCGGCCGGCGAGGCATAAAGGCGGTCGAGATAATCCTGCCGGAACAGGCCGCGATCCCGCGCGCTCTGCGAACTCAGCGCGTCACGCACCATGTCGAGATAAGGTCCGTCGACATATTTCAGCTGCGGAACGGGGAAATACCCCTTTCTGCGGTCTATCACTTCCGACGGCACCACCTGGCGTGCAACGTCCTTGAGAACGCCCTTGCCGCCGTGCTTCAGCTTTTCCTCCGGCGGGATGCGGGCGGCGAGCTCGACGAGTTCGTGATCAAGGAAAGGCACGCGCGCCTCCAACCCCCAGGCCATCGTCATGTTGTCGACCCGCTTGACGGGATCGTCCACCAGCATGACCGTGGAGTCCAGTCGCAACGCCGCATCGACCGGCGTGTCGGCGCCTGCGCGCGTCAGATGGCCAGCAACCAGCGCCCGGCTGACATCCGCTTCCTCCATCCATTCGGGCGCAAGTTGCTCAGCCAGTTGCTCGTGCGACCGGTCGAAAAAGACGCGCGCATAGTCACCGACTACATCGTTGGAGCTCATCAGCGGCGGATACCAGTGATAGCCGCCGAAAACCTCGTCTGCGCCCTGCCCCGACTGAACAACTTTTATGTGCTTGGAAACCTCCTTGGACAGCAGATAGAAGCCGACATTGTCGTAGGAGACCATTGGCTCCGACATGGCGGCGAAGGTGCCAGGGAGCGCCCCCATCAGATCGTCCGAAGGCACAAAAATCTTGTGGTGATCGGTGCCGAACCGCTCGGCGATAAGGTCGGAATAGGCAAATTCATCGCCCTTTTCGCCATGAGCTTCCTCAAACCCCACGGAAAATGTCATCAGCCCCTTCTGGCCTGCTTCGGCCAAAAGGCCGACAATCAGGCTGGAATCGACCCCGCCCGACAGGAGGACGCCGACGGGCACATCCGCCACCATGCGGCGCTTGACGGCAAGCCGCAGCGCCTCCAGAACGCGGTCACGCCACTCGTCGGCCGAAAGGGACGTCAGCGACGGATCGCGCGCGAAAGGCGGGTCCCAATAGACGCGCTGACGGCTGCGGCCGTCGGCCTCGATCACGCGGATGGTGGCCGGCGGCAGCTTGCGCACGCCGTTCAGGATCGTGTGCGGCGGCGGCACGACGGCGTGGAACGTCATGTAGTGGTGAAGCGCTATGCGGTCTATCGAGGTGTCGACATCCCCCCGCGCCACCAGCGCGGGCAGGCTGGAGGCAAAGGCGATGCGGCCGGGTGTTTCCGCGAGATAGAGCGGCTTGATGCCGAAACGGTCACGCGCCATGACAACGCGCCCCGTATCCCGTTCGCGCAGAACAAAGGCGAACATGCCGTGAAAGTGCTCCACGCATTCCTCTCCCCAGGCATGCCAGGCCTTGAGGATCACTTCGGTGTCGCCGGTGGAGAAGAACTTGTAGCCCTTGTCCTCCAACTCCGCGCGAAGCTCCGGGTAATTGTATATGCAGCCATTGAAGGCGATGGTCAGGCCGAGTTCCGGATCCTCCATCGGCTGACGCGCTTTTTCGGAAAGGTCGATGATCTTGAGCCGGCGGTGGCCGAAGGCGGCGGGGCCGTGAATGGCGACGCCTGCACTGTCAGGCCCGCGGGGCGCCAGACAATCCATCATCTTCGAGAGGACAACGGGCGATGGCTGAGAGCCGTCGAACTTCAATTCTCCGCAAATTCCGCACATGTGAAGCGGCCATTACCTCCTGTTGACGTGGCATCTTGATCTCGATCGGATGCCCGTTTAGTTATAGTTCTAACTATTCCATGTCAAATCAGTGCCCCGTGGTGACCAAGAACAGGAATGCGCAAGTCGACGAGCAGTTCCCCGCTGACGATGTCAGGGCGGCCGAGAAAGCCATACGGCGAATCGTGCGCGCCAACGATCTGCGGTCGAGAGCGCTGGTCAAGGCGACTGGCCTTACCGGCGCCCAGCTTGTGATACTCAAGGCTATCGCCACGCTGGGCGAAGTGACAACCACGCGCCTTTCAGCCCATGCCGATCTCAGCCCGGCCACGGTGATTACCATTCTGGACAAGCTGGAAGAACGCGGATCCATCGAGCGGTACCGGTCGCGGTACGACCGTCGGGTGGTTCACACGCGTCTCACCGCGAAAGGAGCCGCTCTGGTGGCAAACGCGCCCGAGCCGCTGGGCCGTGCCTTTATCCAAAGGCTGATGTGCCTCGACACGGCACGCCGAAGGCAGTTGATCGCCGCCGTCACCGAATTCGCCGACCTCTTGAGCACCGATCAATCCGAGGCGGCGCCTCAAGCGCCTGATTCTGTTTCCTGAGCCTTGCCGCGCGCTCGCCCTTGACCTTTCATGCTTCCAATACGGCTGCGCCGCGGCCTTGGCATCGCCGCGCTGGCCGCTATGTCTTTCTTGGACGCTGAAAGACAGATATGGCGCTTTGACATGGCGCAAGGCGCGGCGCGCGCTCCGTGGCATTTTGCCCTGCGCGAATACATGGACGCGGAGGGGACCTCGCATTATGATCACGGCGCAAAACCCAGGAAAGACATTATGAATTACCAGCGGTTCTTTTCCGAGGCGATCGAACAGTTGCATGCCGAGCGGCGCTATCGCGTCTTTGCCGATCTTGAGCGCATTGCAGGCCGTTTCCCGCGCGCCATCTGGCGTTCAGGCGGTCAGACGCGCGAAATCACCGTCTGGTGCTCGAACGATTATCTCGGCATGGGCCAGCACGAAAGCGTGGTTTCGGCCATGCGCGAAGCGGCCGGGCGCATGGGTTCCGGCGCGGGCGGCACTCGTAACATTTCCGGCACCAACCATCCGCTGGTGGAGCTCGAGGCCGAACTCGCCGACCTGCACGATAAGGAAGCCGGTCTGGTCTTCACGTCGGGTTTCGTCTCAAACGAAGCTTCGATCTCAACCATCGCGCGTCTCCTGCCGAACTGCCTGGTGCTTTCCGACGAATTGAACCACGCCTCGATGATCGAAGGCGTACGGCGCTCGGGCGCCGAGAAGAAGATTTTCCGCCACAATGACGTTGCCCATCTGGAAAGCCTGCTGAAGGCCGCCGGGCGCGAGCAGGCGAAGCTGATCGTGTTCGAATCCGTGTATTCCATGGATGGCGACATTGCGCCGATCGAGGCGATCGCTGACCTGGCCGACAAGTACAATGCGATGACCTATATCGACGAGGTGCATGCCGTGGGCATGTACGGCCCGCGCGGCGGCGGCATCACAGAGGCCCGGGGCCTGGCCCACCGCATAGACGTCATCGAAGGCACGCTCGCCAAGGCGTTCGGTGTGATCGGCGGTTATATCACCGGCTCTGCATCGGTGATCGATGCGGTCCGCTCCTATGCACCGGGGTTCATCTTCACGACCGCCCTGCCACCCTCCATCGCCAGTGCGGCGGCGGCCTCCATCCGTCATCTGAAGACGTCGAGCGCGGAGCGCGAACGGCACCAGCGGCAGACCCAGCGCACAAAGGACGTGCTGGCGGCGGCAGGCATGCCGGTCATGCCTTCGGAAACTCACATCGTGCCGCTGCATGTCGGCGATCCCGAGCTCTGCAAGAAGGCAAGCGACCGGCTGCTGGACATGCATGGCATCTACATCCAGCCGATCAACTATCCGACTGTGCCGCGTGGCACCGAACGCCTGCGCATCACGCCGACGCCCTTTCACGACGACACGCTTATCGCCGCCCTCAAGGATGCGCTGATGGAGACGTGGGAGGCAGTGGGCATTCCCTTCACCGATACGCAGCCCAGCCGGGTTACGCAGACCGAGCGCGTGGTGCCGCTGGTGGTGTCGAAGTCGGGCGGATAGATTTCCGAAAAACCGGCATCCGCTTTTGGGGATCATGCCCAATCAGCGGTCAGTAATCCAGCGCGCCAGCCGCGTTGCCGCCTCCTCCAACTGGTCCGCGCGGCGGTTGAAGCACAGCCTGAAGAAAACTTCGCCGCCGGGGCCGAAGGCAGTGCCCGGCGCGAGGCCGACCCCGGTGGCATCGACGATCTCTATGGCAGCCGTTCGCACATCCTCGATGCCGTCGACAGCGAAGAACAGATAGAAGGCGCCTTCCGGACGCGCGAGCCTTACACGGCCCGTTGCCTGCAAAATGTCGGACACGCGGTCGCGCGCAATACGAGCGCGCTCGACTTGCTCACCTACAAAATGGTCGCCCTCTTCCAGCGCTGCCTGGGCGCCGCGCTGCATGAATTCGGCCACGCCCGACGTCGAATACTGTACGAGGTTCTCGAAGATCTTCGTAAGCGCGGGATTGGCCTTTACCCACCCTACCCGCCAGCCGGTCATCGCCCAGTTCTTGGAGAAGGAGTTGACGTAAAGGATGCGGTCGTCCGCGTCGGCCACGTCATGGAAGGAGGGCGCGCGGTCGCCGCCATAGAAGAACTTGGTATAAATCTCGTCGGCGATGATCCACAGGCCATGCCTGCGCGCCATGTCGAGCAACACTTGCAGCGTCTGCCTTTCGGCGGTCCAGCCGGTCGGATTGGCGGGCGTGTTGACGAAAATCGCACGGGTTCTGCCGGTGATGGCCGCCTCCACGCGTGCCAGGTCCAGGTCCCAGCCTTTCTCGGAAAAATCCAGACGCACCGGCACGGGTCTGCCGCCGGCAATTCCCAGCGCGGCCGGGAAGTTGGGCCAGGCGGGCGAGAAGTAGACGACCTCGTCGCCGGCGCCTGCCACCGCCTGCAGCGCAAGCTGGATCGCCTGCATGCCACCGCCGGCTACGATGAATTCCTCCGGCGCAAAAGCCTTGGCGAAGGTGCGTGCGTGATAGGCGGCCAGCGCCTGCCTCAGATCGGGTATGCCGCCCTGCCACGTATAGAATGTATCGCCCGCTGCCAGACTGCCGGCGGCGGCGGCACGTATGAAATCCGGCGTCGGCAGGTCGCCCTCGCCGACCCAGAGCGGAATGAGGCCGGGCCGGCCGCGTGCGTGGTCGACAACGGATACAATGCCGCTGTGCGGCGCCTCACGCGCCTGGGCGCGCAGCATTTCTACGATGTTCATGCGAAAAGGCTACCGCAAGGGCTATCGCTTGGCGAGCAGATCGCGGATTTCCGTGAGCAGTTGGATGTCCTGGGGCGGAGCGTCCGGCTCGGCGGGAGTCCGGGCTTCCTCACGGCGCAGATTGTTGACGCCCTTGATCATCAGAAAAATGATCCACGCCAGGATCAGGAAGTTGACGACCACGGTGAGGAAGTTGCCGTAGGCCAGCACCGCCCCCTGCTCGCGCGCCGCTGCCAGTGTCGGCGCCGTCACCGAGGCCGACAGGGGGATGAAATAATCCGAAAAGTCGAAGCCGCCGCCAATGATCGCACCGATGATCGGCATGATGATATCATCGGTCAGCGATTTCACGATCAGGCCGAATGCGCCGCCGATGATGACACCGACCGCCAAGTCCATGACGTTGCCGCGCGCAATGAATTCCCTGAATTCGTTGAACATATATATCCGCTCCGCTTCAGTGGCGAATCGCGAGGACGCCATGTCGCCCGCACCATAGGAATGAGAATAGCAAAAGCCTTCCGACAGGTAAGGAAATCCTCGCCACAATGCACAGTTGCGTACCAAAGCCGGATCGATGCCAGGACCTATCGACGGTAGGCGACCGAGCATGGTGCCTGTCATGAGAAGCATTGCGCGCCGTCATGCCCTGTGCTTGGCTTTTCGGACAAGGGAGGATCGCCGTGCAGGGGTGGGTGATTGCGATAATCGCCATTGGCTACGTCACGCTTCTGTTCGTGATCGCCAGTGTCGGAGACCGGCGCGCGGCCGCGTCGGAAAGCGCCGTTGCGCGGCCCTTCATCTATGCGCTCAGCCTGGCCATCTACTGCACGTCGTGGACCTTCTTCGGCTCCGTCGGGCTCGCTTCGGAGCGGGCTTTCGAGTTCCTGGCCATCTATATCGGGCCGGTGCTGGTGTTCCTCTTCGGGGGCCGGCTCCTGGCCCGCATCGTCCGGCTGGCCAAGAGCGAGAAAATCACCTCCATCGCTGACTTCCTGGCCGCCCGCTACGGTAAGAGCTTTGCCGTGGCCTCGGTCGCCACGCTCATCGCCACCTTCGGCACCATCCCCTATATCGCACTGCAACTGAAGGCCGTCTCGGACTCGGTCAACCTGATGGTGGCCCACTACGATGGCGCGCCACCGGCGATCGACCTCTTCATCGGCGACATATCGCTGCTGGTGGCAATGCTGCTGGCGCTGTTCGCCGTTCTCTTCGGCACGCGGCATGCCGATGCCACCGAACATCAAGACGGGCTCGTGCTGGCCGTGGCGGTCGAGTCCGTCGTGAAGCTGGCCGCTTTTCTCGCGATCGGGGTCGCGGTGACGTTCTTCTTCTTCGACGGCCCGGCCGATCTGGCGCGGACGACGATGGCCTCGCCGCAGGTGGCGCAGGCCTTCGCCGCGCCGACCTCTCTGGCGACGTGGATGGTGATGACCACGCTCAGCGCTTGCGCCATCCTCATGCTGCCGCGTCAGTTCTACGTGACCATCGTCGAGAACAAGAGCGAAGGCGAGCTGCGCACGGCGAGCTGGCTGTTTCCGCTTTATCTCGTGCTGATCAACCTATTCGTCGTTCCCATTGCCTTCGCCGGGCTGAGCCTGGTCGGCGATCAGACCAACGCGGATCTTTATGTGCTGTCACTGCCGCTTCTCGCTGGGCATGATGTGCTGGGGCTGGTCGCCTTTATCGGCGGTCTGTCCGCGGCTACGGCGATGGTGATCGTGGCGAGCGTGGCGCTGTCGATCATGATCTCCAACGACCTCGTCATCCCGCTTTTCGTGCGCCGGCTGCTACGCAACAGCCACCGCGAAAACGAGGACTGGTCGTCGCTTATCCTCAATATCCGTCGCGCCTCCATCTTCATCATCCTGTTCGCAGCGTTTCTCTATTACCGGGAGACCACTCACAATACCCGCCTTGCCGCCATCGGACTGATCTCCTTCGCGGCGATCGCCCAGTTCGCGCCCTCGTTCTTCGGCGGGCTGATCTGGCGCGGCGCCAACAGCCGCGGCGCGCTTTTGGGGATGAGCGCCGGTTTCGTCATTTGGGGCTACACGCTGCTTTTTCCGTCGCTCGCACCGGCAGGCACGGAGATCATAGCCAGCGGCCCTTTCGGCATCGCCGCGCTTAGGCCTCAAAGCCTGTTCGGGACCGTCGCCGAGCCGCTGAACCACGGGGTCTTGTGGAGCCTGGCGCTCAACTCCCTCTTCTTCGTGCTCGGCTCCCTTTCACGGATGGCCAGCCCGCTGGAGCGGATACAGGCGGCGATTTTCGTTCCGCGCGATACCGGGCCGATGCCGAGCTTCCGGCGTTTTCGCACCGCCGTCACGGTCAACGATCTCAAGGATACCATCTCACGCTACCTGGGCGTGGAGCGAACGGAAAGGTCGTTCCTGACCTTCCAAAGCCAGCAGGGCGCCAAACTCAAAGGCAACGAGCAGGCGAGCATGCCCGTCATCCGGTTCTCCGAGCAACTGCTGGCAAGCGCCGTCGGTTCTTCGTCGGCGCGGCTCATCCTTTCGCTGCTCTTCCAGCGGAACGACAGCTCGCCTCGCGATGCAATGCGGCTGCTGGACGATGCCTCCATCGCGCTGCAGCACAATCGAGACCTGCTTCAGACGGCCCTCGACCAGATGGAGGAAGGCATTACCGTCTTCGACATGGATTTCCGGCTGACCTGCTGGAACCGGCAGTTCCGCACGCTGTTCGGCCTGCCGGATTCGATGGGTCAGGTCGGTGTCTCGCTGGCACAGATCGTGGGGTTCCTTATCGAGCGGGGAGAACTCGACCGCAACGGCGAGACGATGCTTCTCGATCAGCTCACCACCCACAGGCTGCCCTGGGAAATCCGCCTGCAGCGCAGCGGCCGCATCATGGAGATACGGTCCAACGCCATGCCCGACGGCGGCATCGTGGCCACCTACACCGACATCACCTCGCGCGTGGAGGCCGACATGGCCCTGAAGCGCGCCAATGAAACGCTGGAGCAACGGGTGGCCAGCCGCACGGCCGAGCTTGTCCGGGTCAACGAGGAACTGGCTCAGGCGCAGATGCTGGCCGAGGAAGCCAATCTCGGCAAGACACGCTTCCTCGCCGGCGCAGGCCACGACATCCTGCAGCCGCTCAACGCGGCGCGACTTTACTGTGCGCCGCTGCGCGAGAGAGCCGAGCGGGCCGATCTGCGCAGTCTGGTGGACAATATCGAATCCTCGCTCGATTCGGTGGAAACGATCCTCGGGGCGGTTCTCGATATCTCGCGGCTCGACACCGGCGCCTTGAGGCCCTCAGAGAGCGTGTTCAGGCTTGGCGGGCTGCTGCGGCAGGTAGAGACAGACTTCCAGCCGCTGGCGGCCGAAAAGGGACTCGAGCTGCGGGTCGTGCCGTCCTCCGTGGCGGTGATGACAGACCGCAACCTGTTTCGGAGGCTGGTCCAGAACCTCGTCTCCAACGCCGTGAAGTATACCCGCAGCGGCAAGGTCCTGGTCGGCGTCCGCAGGCGCGGCGAGCTGGTCGAGATACAGGTTTTGGACACAGGCATAGGCATTGCCGGCGACGAGCTCAATACGGTGTTTCGCGAGTTCACGCGGCTCGACGAAGGCATGCGCGAGGCTCAGGGGCTCGGGCTCGGGCTTTCCATCGTCGACCGCATTGCCCGGGTGCTTAGGCTGGAGATCCAGATCCAGTCAGAGCGCGCGAAAGGAACGCGCTTCTCCGTTGTCCTGCCCGTGTCCGCGGCGGAAGTGGACGCTGGCGCGGAACAGCCGGCGCTGCAGCCTCGCGCCAATGTTCTCTTGACCGGCCTGGATGTCCTGTGCATCGACAATGACCAGCGGATACTCGATGGCATGCGCATGCTGCTGCAGAGCTGGGGCTGCCGGGTACGCACCTTTACGGGCACAGCATACCTCGCAGCGGGGCGACCGCGGGGCGCCAGACCAGACCTCATTCTCGCCGACTATCATCTCGACCGCGAGACCGGACTGGAGGCGGTCAGACGGCTGCGTGAGGCCTGGGACGCCGATATACCCGCCGTGCTCATCACCGCCGACCGCACAAGTGATGTGCGGGCCGAGGCGCTGGCCCTTGAGATGCCGATATTGCACAAGCCGCTGAAGCCGGCAGCCCTACGCGCGCTTTTAATGCGGTACCGCCAGATGCAGACCGCTGCGGAATGAGGTCTTCAAACGCCCTCTGACAGGGGATCGGTACCCATCCGCGAAAGCAGGATGACGGCCTGGGTGCGGCTGTCGACGTCCAGCTTTTGCAGCACCGCCGAAACATGCGCCTTCACGGTCGCTTCGGACACGTTGAGCTCGTAGGCGATCTGCTTGTTGAGCAGACCTTCGGCGAGCATCGCAAGAACCCGCGTCTGCTGCGGCGTCAGCGTCTGTATGCGCGCGATCAGATCGGAAACCTCCGGGTCCGCCTCCTCCCCGAGGTCGATTTCCTCGGGCGTGTGAATGGCACCTTCCAACACGGATTGCACGGCCTTGCGTATCTCGTCCAGCTTCGCGGATTTGGAAATGAAGCCGGAAGCGCCGAGTTCCAACGCACGGCGGATCGTCTGTGGATTGTCATAGGCCGAGACGACGACGATCGGCATGGCGGGATTGAGACCGCGCAGGGCCACCAGGCCCGAAAGCCCGCTCGCCCCCGGCATGGCCAGGTCGAGCAGCACGAGATCGATGTCAGGATCCTCGGCCACCAGCTTCTTCACGCTATCGAAATCGCCTGCCTCGAGCACCTCGCAGTCCGCGCGGAAGCCTGCAATGGCCTGTTGGAGCGCGCCGCGAAAAAGCGGATGATCGTCGGCGATCACGAATCGATAGCCCATTGGCATCAAACCTCCCCCGGTCCAGCCGCGCGAACTTTTCGTTTTTATGACGCAGCCTGCCAGTCGACGATTATGCGGGGAACGCGGAACATTTCAAGCTGAATGCACCTTTGGTCGCAAAAGGCCGAGGTTGCGCCCTTCGGGAACCTGGACTGCGTATCGGCGTTTCGGCCAGGCATCAGCCCGTGAGATCGGCTATGGAGATCATTCGCAAAACAGCCTTTGTGTGTATCGGACGCGCCGTCATGTTCGGTGCGCTGGCCATCGGGCTCATCATGCTCTCCTTCTCGTTCGATCCGGCGCTCGCCCTTTACGCCGGGGCCATACTGACCATGGCGATGTCCGAAATCCTCATCATCAAGGCGATCATCCTGCCCTGGCAAAATCCCCGGCGCACTGAGGTGTGGACCTGTCTCGAGCCGTCTTCCAGGCCGGTGGGGGCGTCGGGCCGGGCGGTTTTCCAGGTAGTTCTGCGCGACGTATACGCTTTTTTCGCCCGCAACAGTTACACGATCGCTTGCTCCTTCTTCGCGGCCTCGGCCGTCTTGCGGCTCGCACGCATATCCGGCTAGGCGCACGATCTCGAGAAGCGGACACGGGATCTCGGAAAAGATCATGCTTCAGCGGGATGAGCCTTTCGCGGCTACTATGGATTTCCTGTCGGCAAGCTGGCATCTTCGCCGCCTGATTCAATCCATGGGGCAGCAGCAAGGTGCAGGGCACCCTCGAAACACACCGGTCCTTCGTCAACACCTGGGAGTGCGATGAGAACGCGCACATGAATGTGCAGTTCTACCTCAAGCGGTTCGACGAGGCGGCGCGGATTTTCCTGCTGCTGGACGGGAAGGCGCGGGGAACGCCCGAGTTGCCGCGCGACCGCCATATCCGCTACCACGCCGAACTGCATGCAGGCGCGACGACGGTCGTGCACTCGGCCATGATCGTTGACGGGCCGCTCGCCGGGCGGCTGGCTCATTTCCTTCTCAATGGCGAAACCGGCCGCATATCGGCAACCTGTCTCGACGACGGTCCGGCGACCGATGCACGCCACAAAATTTCGGCATCCGAGGCGGCCGCCGCCGTACCGCGCACGGCAACCGCCGACAGGTTCACCGCAATCCCGCCCTCACAGGTCTTGGCCATGGGCGGCGCGGTGAGCCATCGCAGCATGGTTCTACCCGCCGAGTGCTCGGCCGACGGACCGATGGCCGAGCAGGGCTATGTGGCGCGCCTCTCCGATGCCGCGCCCTTTGCCTGGGGCTTGGCCGGTATCGGCGTCGAGTGGCTCGATGCCCATGGCTTTGGCCGTGTCGCCGTGGAAATGAAGATCACCCGTCACGGCCTCGCGCGGGCAGGCGAGGCACTCGTCCTCTACTCGGCCGCCACCCGCGCATCGGGCAAAACCGTAACATTGCGCCACGAAATGCTGCGCATGCCTGGCCTTGAGCCCATTGCAAGCGCCGAGGTCATCGCCTTGGTCCTCGACCTGTCGACGAGGCGCCCGGTCGATCTGCCGCAGCACGTTCTATAGCTTTTTTTCAGTCATTTGGATCGCCCGACATCCGCATGAAAAACTGCGGAAAACGACAGGATTGAGCCCCGCCCTGCGGTAGGTGCGAAGAACGAACTCAGGTTCTGCCCGGTTCCGGGGAGTGTTGGCCGGGCTGCGTTTCTTCCTCGAGGCCCTTCACGATGTCCATGAAACGGCGGAAGAAGCGCTCCATCAGGCCCAGCGTCTGCTCAAATTCCTCGTCGGTGGGCAGTTCGGAACTTTCACCCCTGGCGCTCGCCCCTTCCAGCGCGGCGACGCGCGCCTCCAGATCCGCCACGCGCTCGCGCAGAGCTTCCAGCTCGTTTTCGTAGGCCGCGTGTTCGTCGGCGGCCAGTGTACAGACGATCTGGCCGGAACGGTCCTTGCAGATGGAGATCGCGCCGGTCTGCGTATCCATCCGCAGATATCCGCTCTCCGTCTGCTCCAGTTGGAAACGTTGCGCGGCCTGGGCGCGAACTTCGCCGGAGAAGATTAGCGCTCCGAGCGCGAGGATCACGGCAAACAGGTTCTGCATCGATGTCGCTCCCAAATACCTCTTTTCCGTTACGCGAAAAATGCGCCGCAAATTGGGTGGTGTAAAACGATCCGCCAGCGCAGACGACACTTTCCTCCGGCGTGCTTCCCGACTATAGCGCCCCCATGGAAAGCGCAATTTTCAAGATCTGTCCCCGCCCGCTCTGGCTCCAGGCGGAGCTCGACGGTGTATTCACCGGCGCGCCGGTCGACATTGCCGACGGCTTCATCCATTTCTCCACCGCCGGACAGGTCGTGGAGACCGCGAAAAAGCACTTCAGCGGACAGGATGATCTCGTCCTGGTTGCGGTCGATCCGGAAAAGCTCGGCAAGCAGCTTCGCTACGAGCCGTCGCGGGGCGGGGCGCTGTTTCCACATCTATACGCACCCCTTCGCCTCGACGCGGTGCTGTGGGTCCGGCCGCTGCCGCTCGGGGCCGAAGGGCACGAATTTCCCGATCTTTCGCCATGAAGGGATCGATTGGGCGCGTCGGCAGGTCTGTTCTCTTCGCGCTCGATCCGGAGCGGGCGCACACGCTTTCGATTGCCGCGCTGAAATCAGGCTTCCTGCCCTGCCCGCCCGTATTGCCCACCCCTCGGCTAGCGGTCAACGTGGCTGGTCTGGATTTTCCGAACCCGGTAGGCATGGCGGCCGGGTTCGACAAGAACGCCGAAGTGCCGGACGCGCTTTTGCGCCTCGGTTTCGGCTTCGCCGAATGCGGCACGGTCACGCCGCGCCCCCAGGCCGGCAACGAAAAGCCGCGCATCTTCCGGCTGCCGGAGGACGAGGCCGTCATCAACCGCCTGGGCTTCAACAATGAAGGGCTGGAGCGCGTCGTCGCGCGGCTTCGCGAGCGAGGCACAAGGCCCGGCATCGTCGGCATCAATATCGGCACCAACCGCGACAGCGACGACCGGATCGCTGCCTATGAGGAAGGTGTCCGCGCCTTTGCCGGACTGTCCTCCTATCTGACCGTCAACATCTCCTCCCCCAATACCAAGGGGCTGCGGGATCTCCAGCACCGCAAAAGCCTGGCTGAGCTTTTGGACCGGGTGACGGAGGCGCGCGACAGCGAGGCTGACCGGCTCGGCCGCCGGATACCCGTGTTCCTGAAAATCGCGCCGGACCTGCCCGACGAAGGCTTCGTCGACGTTGCCGAAGAGGTGGCGAGATACCGCGTCGATGGTCTCGTCGTCTCGAACACCACGCTTTCGCGAGCCGGGCTCAAGGGTCCGGCGCGCGGTGAAGCTGGCGGGCTCTCGGGCAAGCCCCTGTTCCACAGATCAACCATCGCGCTTGCCAGGATGCGCAAGCTTGTGGGCCCGGCACTGCCGATCATCGGCGTCGGCGGCATCGATAGCGCGGCAAGCGCGATGGAGAAGATACGGGCCGGCGCTGATCTCGTACAGCTTTATACCGGCATGATCTATGCCGGACCCGGCCTGCCTGCGCGTATCGTCACGGAGATGGATAGCTTCGCCCATTCGGCCGGGTTGTCGTCCATTCGGCAACTGCGTGACACTCATGTCGATCGCTGGGCGGAGCGTCCGCTGGGGGGCTAGCTGCTCCTTCACCACCCTTCAGACGAATGTCTGGCGCGCCCGATAGGGCAGGACCGCCAGAAGGCTCGTGCCGCGCACGATCAGCCAGATATGCATCGAGGCCCATAGCCCGTGATTGCCATAAGCCGCGCCGAGCACGAGCAGCGCGACGACGCACACGGCAAGCGACAGCAGCATCATGTTTCGCATGTCGCGGGACCAGGTCGCGCCGATGAACACGCCGTCCATCTGGAAGGCGAGCACGCCGCTGACGGTGATCAGCGCGGCCCATGGGAGATATTGCAATGCGACGGCGCGCACATCGGGCGCTGTGGTGATGAGCGCGATCAGCGCCTCGCCAAAGAAGTAGAAGACCGCGGTGCCGCCCAGCGCCAGAACAAGCCCCCAAAGGGTGCTCAGGAACACCGTCCTGCGGAAGGCAGGCAAATGGCGCGCGCCCACGGCACGCCCCACCAACTGCTCTGCGGCGGTTGCGAAGCCGTCGAGAAAGTAACCCGCTATGAAGAAGAAGTTCATCAGTACGGCGTTGGCCGCGAGCGTCACGGTGCCGAGTTGCGCGCCCTGCCGCGTGAACAGCGCGTAGGCGGCCAAAAGCGTGAAGGAACGGATCATTATGTCGCCGTTGAGCGCGATCATGCGCAGCATCGCATCGATGTCGAACACATGCGCACGCCGGGGACGCGGCTGTCCGGCAAAGCGATGCAGCAGGACGGCGCCCCCGCCGAGCACAGCCAGCAGTTCGCCCCCGACCGTGCCCCATGCGACGCCCTCCAGACCCCAGCCAAGCGCCAGCCCGAAATAAAGGGACAGAGCGATGTTCGCACCGTTAAGCAAGATCTGCAGGAGAAGGCCCGTCGCGCCCTCGCCCCGTCCCAAGACGTAGCCGAGTATGGCGTAGTTCATCAGCGTCAGCGGCGCTGCCAGAATGCGGATCGCGATATAGGTCCGCATGGCCTCGGCGACACCCGCCTGCGGATCGATGAACCACACGCCGGCGGCCGAAATCAGCGGTCCCATGAGGATGATCGCGATACCCAGCCCCACGGCAAGCGCCAACGAACGCAACAGAACCGCCTGCTCTTCCCGTGCGCCGCCGCGTCCGAAGGCCTGAGCCACCAGTGCCGTCGTACCCGAACGCAGCGAGTTGAAAGTGTTGAAGACAACGTCGAACACGATCGCGCCCGCCGCCAGGCCGCCGAGCATGGCCGCATCCCCCAATTGCCCGACCACCGCCGTATCGACCAGGCCCAGAAGGGGCGTGGTGAGATAGGCGAGCGTCATGGGCACGGCAATGGTCAGAACGCGCCTGTTGGTCACCTCGAACGGTGGTTGTATGTGTTCCTTGGCAGCGTGGTCCACGGGCAGGGTCGGTTCCGGATTTGGCGGAAGCTTTCAATGCCCTGGCGGCATCCGCCGAGGCAAGAGGCCCAACTGGGGTTTCCGCTAAGCCAGCCGGTTGGAACGCCCCTAGCGTCGGTAGCTCAGCAGCCTCAGGATGATGAAGCCCGGTACGACGATGAAGGCGCCCAGCAGGATGTATCCGCCGAGCCTTCCCAGCGCTTCGAAGCCCATGTTCCAGATGCCCAGAACCGTGTCGCGCAGCGAATAATAGACATCCAGCGGAGACCAGTTGAACACGCTCATGATGAAGCCCACGATGAACGAGACGATCAGGAGCTTTATCAACACGCGCAATGGGCTGTCGCCCAGGAATCTGGTCAGAGCGGACACGGCATACCCCGTTTCAAATAACTTTCCTGCACATATGCGCGGAATGTGGCGGCATCAACAGGGCAGACGGAATACGAGCATCGCTCAGCCGCGGTAGACGCAGCCTTCAGCCTGGCCGTCGGGACCCCGGGAGACAGCAACCTCGCTCATGGCCGGCAGGTCAGCATGCAGCTTGTGCCAGATCCACGCCGCGATATTTTCCAAGGAAGGGACGGAAAGACCCTCTACCTGGTTCAGATAGCCGTGATCCAGCGTCTTGTGGATCTCTTCTATCTTGCGCTCGACCTCGTACAGGTTGGCGGACCAGCCAAACTTGGGATCCGGCTCTCCTGTGAGGGCGATACGCACCTTGAACGAATGGCCGTGCAGCCCTGAATAAGGCGGTAGCTCATGTGCGGCCTCGAACGTGAATTCTTTGTAGGTCTCAACTGGCTTTGTCACGGTCAGTATCCATGCCTTGTTAGCGAAGCTTTAGCGAATGAAGTCGCTTGTATCAGCTTTTTTTAGTGCCTGCGCCAATATTTCTGTTTGGCCACTGCGGCCGCATGTTCCCTGGAAGTGCAATGTTAACATGCTCTTAGCCCTATATGTGCTAGAGTCTGTGAAAATTTGTGGATGCCCTACAAGCTCAGGTAGAAGAAGATGATGTCCGCCATATTCAGTTTTCGCGCAAGATCGTTGCCGTTGGTCGTATGCATAGGCATCTTGGTCACCTACGGGTTGCAGCCGGTCGCTTGGAGCCAAACGCTGGCGATGCCAACCGGCGATCCCATCCTCGTCATCGAAGGGGAAATCGAGAACACCAATGTGGATGGCGAAGCCCATTTCGACCGCGAGATGCTCGAAGCGCTCGGCACCGTTGAGATCGTCACCAACACGCCCTGGTACACCGGCGCCGCCACGTTCGAGGGCGTACCGCTCGCCAGGCTAATGGAGCATGTCGGCGCGACGGGAACAGAAATCGAGGCCATCGCGCTCAACGATTACCGCACGACCATACCCATCTCCGATTTCGCCGAATTCGGCGCGATCCTGGCGATGAAGCGGGATGGAGCAGACATGCCCATCCGAGACAAAGGACCGCTGTTCATCATCTATCCCTACGACAGCAACCCGGATCTTAGTGCCCAGAAATACTATTCCAGATCGGTCTGGCAGCTCTCGCGTATAAAGGTGATGTAAGTCCGTGTACCCCGGCACCCAAGGGATCAAAGCCGCGTCGAGGCAGGAAACGGCAGTCCGTCTGATCCGCTACATGCTGGCCGCCAGCATGGCGATCCTGCTTGTGGCGGCGATTTACATTTCGTTTCTCGTCCACAAGCGTCAGGCCCTGTTCGAGGAGGTGTCACAGTATAATGTGGCCTTCAGCGCCGGTCAGGGCGTGAACGAGTTCCTTCGGTTCAGGAAGGCGCTCCTTGAGGCTCTCGTGAACGAGGGATCGGAAGAGGCCGCCGCATCCATCCGGAAGGCGCGTCTGCGATACGAGATATTCCTCAACCGGCTCAGCCTTTTCTCATCCGGCGACTTCCGCACATTCGCGCTCGAGAGCCCTGACCGCCAAGAGGTAATCGAGGAAGCTTCCGGGACGATGGAGAGCGTGGACGCGCTGATCACTGAGGGCGGCGACATCGAGAAGGCCCTTGCACTGACCGGGCGGCTGGAATCCGATCTGGTCGGTCTCGTTTCCGAGGCGAACAGCTACGGCGGACAGGCGGTGGCACACGACCAGCGGCAGCTTTACGTCCTGCACTGGCAGTTCACCGCCGTCACGATACTGCTGGTGCTGAGCGGTTTCGGGCTTTTCGTGCTCAACAGCTGGCAAACCCGCCTGCTGGAGGCCACCCGCAAGTCGCTCGCTGCCTCGAATGAGGATCTGCAGCGCACAAGCGCACAGCTCGTGACCTCCAATATCCGGCTTGGCGAACAAAACAAGCTGTTCGAGACGGCCCTGGACAACATGACCCACGGGCTGGCCATGTTCGATCCACACGGCCATCTCATCGTCTCCAACCGCCGGATGGCGGACCTGTTCCGGCTGTCCTTTGACGACGTCCAACGCGGCACCAGGCTGGAGACCCTGGCCCAACGCATGGAAGCGGCCGGCACCTGCTCATCCCGCGACGCTAGGCGGCTTTTCAGCCGGCAGGAGCAGAACCCTCTCATAGAGACGATAGCCGGCGGGTGCATCGTGATGGTTTCGCACAAGCCGATGGACGATGGCGGCTGGATCTCCACTTTCGAGGACGTGACCGAGAGCCATACGGCGCAGCTGAAGGTTTCCCATATGGCGCGGCATGACGCGCTGACGGACCTGCCCAACCGCGTGTTGCTGCGCGAACGCCTCGTCGAGACGCTGCACGCCGACGGACGGCGGAGCCGGCTCACCTCCATCATGTGCATCGACCTCGATAACTTCAAGAAGGTCAACGACTCCCACGGGCACCCGTTCGGCGACAAGCTCCTGTGCGAAGCGGCCCGGCGGCTGCGGTTCGCCTGCCGCGGGGCCGACATGGTCTCGCGGGTGGGCGGCGACGAGTTTGTAGTGGTTCACGGGAACCTCACCCACCCCGACCAGGCGGCGGCCCTGGCCGGACGTCTCGTCAGCGCCCTGCTGGAGGTCTACACCATCGACGGGCGCGAAGTGCTCACCGGCGGCAGCGTCGGCATAGCGCTAAGCGGCGGCGACATGACTGACGTCGATGTGCTGCTGCGCAACGCCGATCTGGCCCTGTATGAGGCAAAGCGCGCGGGTGGCGGCGCCTATGCCTTCTACAACGAAGAGATGTCGGCAAGGATGGAGCATAAATCGGAGATCGAAAGCCTGCTTCTGGCCGCGCCCTTCGACAACCAGTTCGAGCTGGCCTTTCAGCCGATCACCAATATCAACTCCGGCAATGTAACATGCGTAGAGGCGCTGCTGCGTTGGAAGGACGAGACCGTCAGTTCGGCAACGCCGCAGGAGATCGTCAAGGTTGCGGAAGAGACCGGGATCATCCTCGGATTAGGCGAATGGGTGCTCAATAAGGCATGCGCTTTCGCCGCGGATCTCGGCGACGGCGTTTGCGTTGCCGTCAACCTATCGCCGGTCCAGTTCGAGCGCAGCAACATCGTTGAGACGGTGCAGGACGCGTTGCACCAATCCGGGCTGCCGTCGAACCGGCTTCACCTCGAGATCACGGAAACGCTTCTGCTCGACGACAATGACGAGGTGCGGGCGGACCTGCAGGTTTTGCGCAGGATGGGTATGAAGATTTCGCTGGACGATTTCGGAACGGGCTACTCCTCGCTCAGCTATCTTAAGAAGTTCACGGTCGACCAGATCAAGATCGACAAGGTCTTCGTCGAGGAAATAGGCGTCAACCAGGATCACAATGCGATCGTCGCCTCCATCATCACCATGGCTTCCAGCCTCGGCATGACCACGGTGGCCGAAGGCGTGGAAACCGCCGAGCAACTGCAGATCCTGCGTGGCGCGGGCTGCGACGAGGTGCAGGGATACCTGCTCAGCAAGCCGCTGCCGGGCGCGGAACTCATCGACTATCTGCGCTCTCTGGAAGACGGCAAGCTGGCGCGCATGACGCAGCGCTGACCGGCAAGACACAGCCGCACAATGGCGCAGGTTGCGATCCCGGCGACCGATGCGGATTCTCGCCCCGATGCAGCAGTCTTCGCAAGTGGAAGCTGGAGCGGGCGATCGGGATCGAACCGACGACATTCAGCTTGGGAAGCTGACGTTCTACCACTGAACTACGCCCGCCCGCTGCACCGGCCGCTAGCGACCGATGCCTTCAGGCGGGCCATTAATTCGTGATGATGGCCCTTCCTGTCAAGGCGGATTATGCTTTGGGCCCGCCTGCCGCCTTGACGCGGCGCGTTTTCCATACCACCTGTTCGCCGGCCCTCATCAACCGGTTGTTACCATAGTGAACGCCCTCAAGAACTTCCTGGAATCCCGGCGTTTCGAGCTGACGATCACCGTGCTGATCGTCATCAACGCCATCACCCTCGGTCTCGAGACATCGGAGCGGGCCATGGAGGTGGCCGGTCCGCTGCTGCTGACACTCGACAGGCTGATTCTCAGCGTATTCGTGCTGGAACTCGGGGCCAAGCTTATCGTCTATCGCGGGCGCTTCTTTCGCGATCCCTGGCGGATTTTCGACCTTCTCGTGGTCAGCATCGCCCTTGTCCCCGCGTCAGCCAACCTCTCGGTGCTGCGGGCGCTGCGTATCCTGCGTGTGCTCAGGCTGGTCTCGATGGTGCCCTCGCTGAGGCGCGTGGTGGGCGGGCTCATTGCGGCGCTGCCGGGCATGGGCTCGATCATGCTGTTGCTGGCGCTGGTGTTCTACGTGTTCTCCGTGATGGCCACGAAGCTCTTCGGCGCACATTTCCCCGACTGGTTCGGCTCAATCGGCCGCTCGGCCTATTCGTTGTTTCAGATCATGACGCTGGAAAGCTGGTCGATGGGGATCGTGCGCCCGGTCATGGAGATGTTCCCCTGGGCGTGGCTGTTCTTCATCCCCTTCATCGTGTCGACGACCTTCACCGTGCTGAACCTGTTCATCGGCATCATCGTTTCGGCCATGCAGGCCGAGCACGACGCCGCTGCCACCGCCGAGCGAAGCGCGATGCAGCAGGAACAAGAGGTCATTCTGGCGGAAATTCGCGCGCTGCGCGACGATGTGCGGGCGTTGAAACGCGAGAACGCGGGTGATGTCAGGCGATGAAATGCTTCGACAATTTCAGCGCCTGCCCCTGGTAGTTCGACTTTAGGTCCGTGCCGTATAGGGCCCGGGGCCGCGCGCCCATACGCTCGTAGACCAGCCGTCCGACGATCTGCCCGTGTTCGAGAATGAAGGGCACCTCGTGGCTGCGCACTTCCAGCACGGCACGGCTGCCCGTGCCGCCCGCTCCCGAATGGCCGAACCCGGGGTCGAAGAAGCCGGCGTAATGGACGCGGAATTCTCCCACCAGGGGATCGAACGGCGTCATCTCGGCGGCATAGGCCGGCGGCACGTGAACCGCCTCGCGCGAAACCAGGATATAGAACTCGTCCGGGTCCAGAACCAACTCGGCCTTGCCGTGATTGTAGAGCGGTTCCCAGAAATCGGTCACCGTGTGGGCCGCCTTCCGATCCACGTCGACCAGGCTGGTGTGGTGCTTGGCGCGATAGCCGACAAGGCGGTCGGCACCGCCCGTCAGATCGATGGAGAGCGCTATCCCGCCGCCGGAGATATTCGGCGTCTGCGCAGCCACCAGCGTCTCCATCTCATGCAGCGCCACAAGCTCGGCTTCCGTGAGCAGGGTCTTGCCCCGACGGAAGCGTATCTGCGAAAGCCGTGAGCCGGTGCGCAGGATGATCGGGAAGGTGCGGGGGCTCACTTCCAGATAGAGCGGCCCCTTGTATCCTGGCACGATCTTGTCGAACTCTGGCCCGAAGTCGGTCATCACGCGGGTGAATATGTCGAGCCGGCCGGTCGAACTTTTAGGGTTGGCGGACGCGGAAATATCGGCTGGCAGGGAAAGCCGCTCCATTAGCGGCACTATATAGACGCAGCCGGTCTCCAGCACCGCCCCCCCGCCCAGCGGTATCTCGTGAAGCTTCAGTCGGTCCAACTTTTCGGAAACGAGGCTCTGCGGCCCGGGCAGAAAGCTCGCACGCACGCGGTACGCGACATCCCCCAGGCGCAGATCAAGGCTGGCCGGTTGCACCTGATCCGGATCGAGCGGGTGCGGCGCAGCCAGCGCGCCGCTGTCGAAGAGCGCTGCGATCTCAGAATCTGGCAATATGCCTGCTGGGTTCACGACTTGCCTCCGGAAGCTGGTGCGCGAGCTTTAACGCCAGCCGCAATTGACGCAAGGCGCGCCGCCGTCTAAAGACAATTTATCCCGTGGTGATTTGGCCGGTCGGCTTGCAGCCACGTTAAACAAGTCGCTAAAAGGCCGCGGCAACGACCTGTCACCAGGGCGCTCGAACCGGCAAGCGGCTTCCCGCGGCCGGTTTTATTTTTGAGCGAAGACGATGACAAGCAATTTTGGCAAAGACTGGAAACCGCAAACCGCCCTTGTCCATGCGGGCACGCTGCGCTCGCAGTTCGGCGAGACGTCCGAGGCTCTCTATTTGACGCAGGGCTTCCTCTACGACAGCGCCGAAGCCGCCGAAGCCCGTTTCAAGGGCGAGGAGCCGGGCTTCATCTATTCGCGCTACGCCAATCCCACCGTCGACATGTTCGAAAAGCGCATGTGCGCGCTGGAAGGGGCGGAGGATGCCCGAGCCACGGCATCGGGGATGGCGGCGGTTTCGGCCGCGCTTCTGTGTTCACTCAAGGCGGGCGACCATGTGGTGGCGGCACGCGCCCTTTTCGGTTCATGCCGCTGGGTGGTGGAGACGCTGATGCCGCGCTACGGCATCGAAACCACCCTCGTCGACGGCAAATCGCTCGCCGCCTGGGAAGAGGCCATCCGACCCAACACCAAGCTGTTTTTTCTGGAAAGTCCCACCAATCCGACGCTGGAGGTCTGCGACATCGCTGGCATCGGTCGGCTGGCCGACGGCGCCGGCGCCCGTCTCGTGGTCGACAACGTGTTCGCCACCCCGCTCCTGCAGAAGCCGCTGGAGCTCGGAGCGCATGTGGTGGTCTACTCCGCGACCAAGCATATCGACGGCCAGGGCCGGTGTCTGGGCGGTGTCGTGCTGTCGGACAAGGAGTGGATCGACCAGAACCTGCACGACTATTTCCGGCATACCGGGCCCAGCCTTTCCCCATTCAATGCCTGGACGCTTCTGAAGGGGCTCGAAACGCTGCCGCTCCGCGTGCGTCAACAGAGCCAGAGCGCTGCTCGCGTGGCCGACTATCTGGCCGAACATCCCAAGATCGGACGCGTCATCTATCCCGGGCGCAAGGATCATCCCCAGGCGGATATCGTCGCGCGGCAGATGACGGGCGGCTCCACGCTGGTCTGCTTCGATCTGAAGGGCGGAAAATCGTCGTCCTTCGCCTTCGAGAACGCGCTCTCGATCATCGGCATCTCCAACAATCTGGGCGACGCCAAGAGCCTCGTCACGCATCCCACGACCACAACGCACAAAAATCTCACGGATGAGGCGCGCGCGGAGGCCGGAATCGGTGAAGGCACGCTGCGCCTGTCGCTTGGGCTGGAGGACGTGGAAGATCTGCTCAAGGACATTGAGCAGGCGCTGGAGGCAGCGTAGCGGGGGCCGCTACCTCAGTTCCCGTCCGGCCAGCACGATGCGCGACAGCGCCGTGTAAAGCGTTATCGACGCGAAAGCGTAGGCTAGGACGGGGAACCATGCGGGAAAGAGGCAGGCGAGCAGGAAGACGGCCAGCGTCTCGCCTGCCTCGGCTATGCCTGTGGTGAAGAACAGAGATTTGCTGCCGCGCGCCGTGCTGACCAGCCGACGCTTTTCCGCCATCACCGCGAAGGTGAGGAAGCTCGCGCCGTTGACATAGAAAGCAAAAAGCAGAACGGCGCCGGCGACGCCATTGGCAGCGGGATCGAACAATACGAAGCCCAGCGGCACGGCGCCGTAAAAGAGGAAGTCGAGCACGATGTCGAGAAACCCGCCAAGATCGGTCGGCCCATTGATGCGCGCGACCGCGCCGTCCACACCGTCGGCCAGCCGGCTTAGAACGATGAGGACGAAAGCGATGCCGAACCAGCCGACGGCCACCAGCGCCGCAGCGGCGAGCCCGATCCCGCAGCCTGCCAGCGTGACGGCATCGGCGCCGATACCGCCGCGCGCGACACCGGCCGCTATGCGGTTCAGCAGCGGATCGAGCTTCCGCCGGGCCCATCCATCAAGCAATGGTGATCCTTCCCACGATTGTCACGCGTTGATCTATACCGTGCGACGACACATATCACGTGTCACAATATCGTCAGCGGAAGATCCATGTATCGCGCAGTGACACATGACATCGAGGTGCAGGTGGAACCCTCCTTCCTGCCGGATCATTCGGACCCGGACGAAGGCAGGTTCGTGTGGGCCTATCAGGTCACCATCGCCAACCATTCGGACGAAAAGGTGCAGCTTCTGTCACGCTACTGGCACATCACCGACGGCTTGGGACGAGCACAGGAGGTGCGTGGCGCCGGTGTCGTCGGCGAGCAGCCGGAACTCGGCCCCGACGAGAGCTACCGCTATACGTCGGTCTGCCCGCTGCCGACGACATCCGGCATCATGACCGGGCGGTATACGATGCGGTCGGCGAGCGGCGCTCTGTTCGAGGTCGACATTCCGGCCTTTTCGCTCGATCTGCCGGGAGCCGATGCAACGGTGAACTGAACACCGCCGGCCGGGCGTCCGGGTCTACCGGAAATCCTCGGAATCGAACGCGTATTCCTTGGCGCAGAATTCGCAGGTGACGCGAATTTCCCCGTCCTCGGTGCTCTCTTCGATTTCCTCGGCCGTGAACCCATCCAGAATCGCGCGGATCTTCTCGCGCGAGCATGAGCAGTCGTCGATGATATCGACGCCCTCATAAACGCGCGCGCCCTGCTCGTGGAACAGGCGGTAAAGCAGCCGCTCAGCGCCGACCGAAGGGTCGACAAGCTCGTCCGCTTCCACCGTCGACAGCAACGCCAAGGCCTCCTGCCAGGCATTGTCCTCCGGATGGCCGTTGCCGTCGTCAGCCTGGTCACCGTCACCGCCCGGCAGGTCGGCCATTCGGCTGCGCTCGGGCGCCGACGGCAGAAACTGCAGCAGCAGGCCGCCGGCACGCCATCGTTCTGCGCCACCGCTCTCACCCGGCACGATGATGCGCGCCACGCCCAGCCGGACTTCGGTCGGGATTTGCTCCGATTGACGAAAATATGCGCGGGCGACATCCTCGAGCGTCGAGCCGTCGAGTTGGACGATGCCCTGATAGCGCTGCATGTGCGCGCCCTGATCGATGGTCAGTGCCAGGACCCCGGAGCCCAGAAGCTGTTCGGGCGAAATCTCCCCGCGCTCGATTGCCTCGCGCAGCCGGTCTTCGTCGTAGCGCGCATAGGCGCGGACCGAGCCTGGCGTCGTCAGGTCGGCGACCAGCATGTCGACCGGTCCGTCCGAGCGTGTCTGAACGATGAACTTGCCCTCGAATTTCAGCGAGCTGCCCAGGAGAACGGTGAGCACGATCATCTCGGCCAGCAGGTGGGCGACCGGATCGGGATAGTCGTGGCGGCCCAGGATCTGGTCGAGCATCGGGCCGACCTGCACCGCGCGGCCGCGCACGTCGAGCGCGTCCACGTCGAAAGGCACCACATGGTCGTCTCCGGCAAAGCCGAATTCGCCAAGTCTGATATTCTGTTCAGTCACTTCTCTAGACACCAGGCAAGTATCGCTTTCTGCGCATGGAGGCGGTTTTCCGCCTCGTCGAACACCACGGAATGCGGTCCGTCGATGACCTCGTCCGTTACCTCCTCGCCGCGATGGGCGGGAAGGCAATGCATGAAGAGGGCGTCGGCCGCGGCGAGCTCCATCAGCTTTTCATTCACCTGATAGGGCTGAAACACGTTATGACCGCGGGCGCGATGCTCCTGCCCCATGGAGACCCAGGTATCGGTCACCACGCAGTCGGCACCCTTCACGGCTTCCTCGGCCGATCCGGTCAGTTCCACGCGGCCGCCGTTGGCTCGCGCCCAATCGACGACACGCGTCGAAGGTTCGCTGCCCGCCGGCACCGCTATATTGAGGCGGAAGCCGAACCGCGCGGAAGCTTCGATCAGCGAATGAAGGACATTGTTGCCGTCGCCGGTCCAGGCGAACAGCCGATCCTTCACCGGACCGCGATGCTCCTCATATGTAAGTATGTCCGCCATGATCTGACAGGGGTGTGTGTCGTCCGTAAGACCATTGATTACGGGTATGGTGGCATTTTCCGCCAGTTCAAGCAGCCGATCGTGCGACGTGGTGCGGATCATGATGGCGTCGACATAGCGCGACAGCACCCTTGCCGTATCGGCAATCGTCTCGCTGCGGCCGAGCTGCATCTCGGCTCCCGTCAGCATGATCGTCTCGCCGCCGAGCTGGCGCATCCCGACATCGAAGGAGACGCGGGTGCGCGTCGAAGGCTTGTCGAAGATCATGGCCAGCGCCTTGCCTGCCAGGGGCTTGTCGCGTTCGCCGGCCTTGAACCTTTCCTTGCGGCCGCGTGCATCGTCCAGCATGGCGCGCAGCTGGTCCTCGGCAATGCCGGCGATGTCGATGAAATGCCTTGGCGTGGTCATGATGGTCGTCCCCTTCCCCTACAGCGCCGTGCGCCCCTTGCGGTCGCACGAGGCAGGCTGCGGATTCCTCAATCGAGCACCTTGCTTCCCGAAAGCCTGTTCCGGTTTTCCTGCGAGTGCACTAGTCGCCGGTGGCGGTCGCGATACCCTCGAATGCCGTGTGCACCCGCTCCAGGGCATCCTGGATCTCCTCTTCGGACACAGTGAGCGGCGGCAGCAGCCGAAGGACGTTTTCGCCAGCCGGCGCGACCAGCATCTTCTTGTCGCGCAGCGCCTGCTGGACAAGTGCGTTCGGCTTTCTGCACCTGATGCCCAGCATCAGGCCTTCGCCGCGGATTTCGTCGACGATTTCGGGGAAGGTATCGGCAATGCCGGCAAGGCCCTGCTTCAGGAGCAGTCCCTTGCGGGCGACGCCTTCCAGAAAGCCCTCGTCGAGCAGGATATCCAGAACCGCGTTGCCGACGGCCATGGCGAGCGGATTGCCGCCGAAGGTCGTGCCGTGGACGCCGGCTGTCATGCCCCTGGCCGCGTCTTCCGTCGCCAGGCATGCGCCCATGGGAAAGCCGCCGCCGATGCCTTTGGCGACGGCCATGATGTCGGGCGTGATACCCGTCCACTCGTGAGCGAACAGCCTGCCCGTGCGCCCGACGCCGCTCTGGACCTCGTCAAGGACCAGCAGCAGACCGTGCTCGTCGCAAAGCTGCCGCAGCGCACGCAGCGTTTCGCCCGGCAGGACGCGGATTCCGCCTTCTCCCTGGATCGGCTCGACCAGGATCGCCGCCGTCTCTTCGGTGATGGCTTTCCTGACTGCCTTCAGGTCACCGAAGGGCACTTGGTCGAAGCCCTCGACCTTCGGACCGAAGCCCTCCAGATATTTCTTCTGCCCCCGGCGGCGATGGTCGCCAGCGTGCGGCCATGGAAGGCGCCTTCGAAGGTGATGATGCGGTAGCGGTTTTCCTCACCGTTGACGAAATGGTGGCGGCGCGCCGTCTTGATGGCCGCTTCCAGCGCCTCGGCGCCTGAATTGGTGAAGAAGACCTTGTCGGCGAAGGTGTTCTCGGCGAGCCGCTCACCCAGCCGCTGCTGTCCCGGAATCTCATAGAGATTGGAAGTATGCCACAGCTTGCCCGCCTGCCCGACCAGCGCGGCCACGAGATGGGGATGCGCATGGCCAAGCGAGTTCACGGCGATACCGGCCGCGAAGTCCAGATAACGCGTGCCGTCATGGGCTATCAGCCAGGTGCCCTCGCCCTTTTCGAAAGCAAGGGGAAGCCGCGCGAAGGTATCGTAGAGCGCTGCAGTGCTCATGGACACATTACTCCGAATGCCGAGGCTCGCCGCAGCTTTTCGAAAGGCGGGCCGCCGATGAAACCAAAAAGCCGCCCCAAGGGCGGCATGCGGGCTCTATATCCGTGTTTTCCCGCTGGAAGTCAACGCGGACGGCCGTTCGGCAGCGACGGCGGCCTCCCCCGCAGCCTCTCGGTTTTTCGCGCAAGCTGGGGAAAACCGAAAAAAGAGATTCGCGACGCCAGCCAGACTCTTGTCACGGAGTCAACCGATAAGGTAGCTTGGATCTGTAACGACTACATTTCGTGCGGCGGACCATCACACCCATGCAGATATGGTGTCCCCTTGGTTTTATCGGGGGGAAACCGGTAGGGATTCCGCACGCTTGGACAGGAGCGTGTCCCGATGAACTGGACAGATGAACGCGTCGAACTCTTGAAGAAGCTCTGGGCCGAAGGGCTGAGCGCAAGCCAGATCGCCGCGCAGCTCGGCGGTGTCAGCCGCAATGCCGTGATCGGCAAGGTTCATCGCCTCAAGCTATCGAGCCGAGGGCGGGCTTCTGGCGCGCCCGCACGCCAGAAGAAGGCGACGGCCGCCACCTCCGGCACGGGAACCGGCAGCGGTGCAACATCGCGCCGTCAGCGCACGTCGCGCACTATGACGGCAACCATCGGCGCCAACGCGCTGCAGGTGCAGTTCGAAGAAGACGCCGTTGCCTACCAGCGGGTGCGGCCGGTGGAGAATGTCGTTGTGCCCATGTCGCGCAACCTGCGACTCGTGGAGCTCAACGAGCACACGTGCAAGTGGCCGAACGGGGATCCACTGTCGGAGGATTTCTCGTTCTGCGGCAACAAATCGGGCGATTCCGGCCCCTATTGCAACTACCACTCGAAGCTGGCCTACCAACCGGCAAGCGAACGCCGGCGCAGCCGGTAACCTCTCCTCCCTGGAACCTGAGGCGGCTTCGGCCGCCTCTTTTTTGTCGAAGAAGAGATTAGTCCTTCGAACCGTCTCCGCTCGGCGCCACCACACGATGGCTGCTGTCTTCCTTCGGCCGTTCCGACGGCAGTTGCGTACCCGTGATGATGTGGTGCACGGTTTCGGCGATGTTCGTCGCGTGATCGCCGATGCGCTCGATGTTCTTGGCGCAGAAGATGAGATGCGTGCAGGCGGTGATGTTGCGCGGGTCCTCCATCATGTAGGCCAGAAGCTCCCGGAAGAGCGAAGTGTACATGGCGTCGATCTCTTCGTCCCGATCGCGCACGAACCCGATCTTTTCCGCCGAGCGCGACGCGTAGGCGTCGAGCACTTCCTTGAGCTGCGTCAGGGCCAGGTCCGACAGGGCCGATAGGCCGCGGAACAGGCGCGTGGGCTGACGCGCCTCGGTAATCGCGACCGCGCGCTTGGCGATGTTCTTGCCCAGATCGCCGATGCGCTCCAAATCCCCTGAAATGCGGATCGCGCCAACGATCTCGCGCAGATCTGCCGCCATAGGCTGGCGCCTGGCGATGATGATGACGGCCTTTTCTCCGATTTCGCGCTCCTTCTCATCGAGAAAGACATCGTCTTCCACTACCTTGCGGGCAAGGCCGAGATCGGCGCCGACAAGTGCGGCAACGGCCTGCTCCACCATGCGCTCCGCATAGCCGCCCATCGAACCGATCTGGTTCGTCAGAAAGCGCAGCTCCTCGTCGAAGGTGCGCATGATGTGCTGGTTGTTCATGCTCTTTTACATCCCGATCTCTACAGCGCCATTCTGCCTTCCAAGGGGATGAAGGAGGCGATGCGCCATTGAACCTACACATCGCGCCGCAGAAGACTTGAGGCGCCAGATGGCCACTGAATCAATATATCCCGAAGACCTAAGCTAACTACATGACGGGAAAAAGAAACCGCCGGGCGTCCGCAAACTTCATTTGTCGGCTACTTGTAGCGCACGGCCGCGGCGCACTCATTCCGGCGGGAAGTGGACGGTGAAGGCGGAGCCGTCCCCCACCTTCGACCTGACCGACAGGCGCGCATCGTGCCGGGTCAGGATGTGCTTGACGATGGCCAAGCCGAGACCGGTACCTTTCTGGGCGCGGCTGGTCTCCACGTCAACCCGGTAAAATCGTTCGGTGATGCGGGGGATATGCTCTTCGGGAATGCCCGGACCGAAGTCCGTCACGGTGACCGTGGTCTCGCCGTTGGGAGCCTCCGGGTCGGCCGTGACCAGCACCTTGCCGCCGTCGCTGCCGTATTTGCAGGCGTTCTCCATCAGGTTCTGGAACACCTGGACCAGTTCATCGCGGTGGGCCGCGACCTCCAGCGGCCGGTCAGGGAGGTCCAGCACGATCTCGACGCCCGATTCCGAGGCAAGGTGGGTCAGGCTGTCCGCGACACCTTCCAGGAGCACGCGCAGGTCGACCCGGGTTTCAGGCTTGGCGTACGGCTTTATCTCGAGCCGCGACAGGGAAAGCAGGTCGTCGATCAGGCGCGCCATCCGCCCTGTCTGGTCCTGCATGATCTGCAGGAAGTTCTCCCGCGCCCGCGCATCGTCGCGGGCCGGGCCGCGCAGCGTTTCGATGAAACCGGAGACCGAGGCCAGGGGCGTGCGAAGCTCATGGCTGGCATTGGCTATGAAGTCGGCGCGCATGCGGTCGATGCGGCGCGCTTCGCTCTGGTCCTTGAACAGCAGCACATGGAGCCCGCTGCCCTCGCCGATTGCGGTGGCCGAGACACGGTACGCTCGCTCGACCGGCACCCGTTCGACATAGTCGGTCGACAGGGCCCCCTCCCCGCCCCGAAGCACACGGTCGATGAAGGCGTGCATCTCGGGCTGGCGGAACTTGAGCTGCACCGAACTGCCGGCGGCGGTCGTACCGAAGGCCTTTCCGGCCGCCTGGTTGGCATAGACGAAGGCTCCTTGGCCATCGATGATAAAGAGCGGGTCCGGAACGGCGGCCGCCAGATGAATGGCGGGGAGGGTGTCGATACTGGTGGCCACAGCCGTGCCTTCCCGGCCCCGCTGCTCGGTCGCTGCCGCTCCGCCCGCGGCAAGGGCGACGATGACGACCACCAGCGAGGCGCCGAAGGCCAAAAGTCCGTTGCCGTTGCGTGAGAGGTCGATGAAGAGAAACAGGACAAGCGCGGCGGCGAGCACAGGCCAGTGCCTGGAAAGACGCGCTGCGCCCGTCCGCAGCCAGCTTTGCAGCGATGCACCCCGTTCAGCCATACCCGCTTTCCATCCCTGCCCGACGACAGTCTGCTTCGATCAATATCGGCTGGACCTTGCTTGAAGCCGTCAATAG
Source organism: Nitratireductor thuwali (assembly GCF_036621415.1). Taxonomy (NCBI): domain Bacteria; kingdom Pseudomonadati; phylum Pseudomonadota; class Alphaproteobacteria; order Hyphomicrobiales; family Phyllobacteriaceae; genus Nitratireductor; species Nitratireductor thuwali. The sequence continues at coordinate 2,587,742 of NZ_CP030941.1, read as the reverse complement.
CATGCCGCAGATTTCATTGCGCCAGCGCATTGCCAAAGCAGATACCGCCGCGAGGAAACGCTTCTATGAACAGCCCCTTGGACAAGTCCGCGAACGAGATCAAGCTAAAGATCGATGGTAAGACGCGTGTCTTCGACATTAATGAGCCGGAATTGCCTGACTGGATCGCCGATAACATCCTGACCGCCGGCGGCTACCCTTATGATGAAAGGATGAAGCGCAAGGAGTATGAGCGGCAGCTCAAGGCGCTGCAGATTGAGCTGGTGAAGCTGCAGGCATGGCTGCAGGAGACGGGCGAACGCGTGATGATCGTTTTCGAAGGTCGCGACGCGGCCGGCAAGGGTGGAACCATATCCAGGATCCGCAAATACATGAACCCGCGTACCGCGCGGAACGTGGCGCTGACGAAACCTACGGAAACTGAGCGCGGCCAATGGTATTTCCAGCGCTATGTCGCGCATTTCCCGACAGCCGGTGAATTCGTCACCTTCGACCGCTCCTGGTACAATCGCGCCGGCGTGGAGCCGGTAATGGGATTCTGCACGCCCGCCCAGCACGAGCGGTTTCTGGAAGAGACGCCCAATTTCGAACGCGCCATCGTCAATGACGGTATCCACCTGTTCAAGATATGGCTCAACATCGGCCAGGAGACGCAGCTCAAGCGCTTCCACGACCGGCGGCACAGCCGTCGAAAGCACTGGAAGTTCTCTCCGATGGACATCGCTGGCATGGAAAAGTGGGACGACTATACACGGGTGCGCGATCTCATGCTGGAGCGTACCCATTCGCCCCATGCCCCATGGACGGTCGTGCGGGCCAACGACAAACGCAGGGCGCGTCTTGCGGTGATCCGCCGCATTCTCCTGTCGCTGCCCTATTCGGGCCGCGACCTCGATACGATCGGAGAAGAGGACGGGAAGATCACGGGATCGGGTGCGGATTTCCTCGGCTGAAAGGGCGGCGCGGCGGGTGCGGTGTCTTATCCCAGTGATGCGCCCTTATGTAGCAAAGGCACCAAGCCAAATTCCACGCTATTTGCACTTTGTCCTCCGCTCCCGTTGGGAGATCCGCACCGTATCCGGGCGCTCCCCGGAAAGATGGCGTGCACAACCCTTACGGACGCCAATACGTATATTACGACCAGCGATATCGGCGGCTTGCATATGGCTTGCCGTTCACAACAGCACGCAAAAGCCATATAGACCGGTGCGTTAGCGAGGGACAGTAGATGCGATGGCTTTCGGGAATACTGTTGGTATTGTTGGCCCTGGCGCTTCCGGCCAATGTCGAAGCCGATATTGCTATCCCTCATATTTGGGAAGCCAAGAAGCGGTTGGCGAAGCCGGATTTGAGCAGCTTGCCGCGCCTGCGGTTTCTGACCACAACCGATTTCTTCCCATTCAACTTTCTCGATGACGAGGGCCGGTTAACCGGCTTCAACGTCGACCTGTCCCGTGCGATCTGCGAGGCCCTTGCCATAGCGGAGCGCTGCCAGATACAGGCACTGCCCTGGAACGAACTGGAGACGGCGCTGGCCAACCGCCAGGGAGAAGCCATCATCGCAGGACTGGCGATCACGAGCGAGAGGCGCATGGTCTACGCGTTTTCGCGTCCTTATCTGCAGTTTCCTGCCCGCTTCCTCGCCGCACGCGACAGTCCGATCGAGGAGCCTGTCCACATCACCGTCGAAGAGCGGCGGGTGGGCGTGCTGGATGGGTCGGCGCATGAGGAAATGCTGCGTGACCTGTTCCCGTCAGCCCAACCGGTCACCTATTCACGTGCCTCATGGCTCTTGTCGGACCTCAAAGCGGGAAAGATCGATGCGGTCTTCGGAGACGGCATGCGGCTGGGCTTCTGGCTGGCCGGTGAGGAGGCTGCCGGTTGCTGCAGATTCATCGGCGGTCCGTATCTGGCGCCGGAATATTTCGGCCAGGGGCTGGCTATCGCCGTCGACGAAGAGCGCTCCGACCTGGCCGACGCGCTCGACTATGCGCTCCAGGAGATCGAGCTGTCTGGCACCTTTGACGAACTTTACCTACGTTACTTCCCGGCTGGCTTCTACTGAGCCTTGCCGCGCACGGCGCGGCCGCAGCGGCCGAAACGGTAGCGCCAGCGCCCATAACAGGGCGGCAGTCGATCTACCCCTGTAGTCATCGAGGCCGATCTTCATGCCTTCATGGCCGAGTCTCGGCTGGGCGATATAGGTTCGGAACAGCCGATCCCACACAGATAGATTGAAGCCGTAGTTGGAATCGGTCTCGGTGCCGATGCAGGAGTGGTGGACGCGATGCATGTCCGGCGTGACCAGGACACGCCGCATGACGCGGTCGATGCGGGCAGGCAGCCGGACGTTTGAATGGGTGAACATGGATGTGCCGTTGAGGACGATTTCGAAGGCCAGCACTGCCAGGACGGGCGCTCCGAGCGCAACCACGACGGCGGCTTTCCAGACCATCGACAGCACGATCTCCAGCGGGTGAAATCGCAGCCCGGTGGTCACGTCGAAGCCGTTGTCGGCGTGGTGCATCCGATGAATACGCCACAGGAGCGGGATCTTGTGGCTAGCCACGTGCTCCAGCCAAACCGCAAAATCGAGGATCACGAAGGAAAGAATGCCGGCCAAGAGCGGCGATATGCCCAACGCGGGAAACAATCCCAGGCCCTGCGTTTCGGCCCATAGCGCCGCGCCGACGGCGGCGGCGGGAAAGATGACGCGCAGCATCACCGAGGAGATCAGGACCAGAGAAATGTTGGTAAACCAGCGCCGTGCCTTCCAAGCGCCGGCCATTTCATCCCGCTCCAGCCGCGGCGACCACAGCTCGTAGACGGCCATCGCAATGAAAATCGTCGCGAAAGCACCCAGCCTGATTGCCGCTTCGGAGAACATGACTTCGCTCATGCCCATTATATCGGGCGGAAAAGCCGGCTTTGCCAGTCACAACCGCTTGAATGAGGCGTCACTGAACGAGGCGGCGGTGGCGGGCCTGGGCAGCACGCTCGATTGCCGCGGCCACCAACGGCTCCAGATGGAGGCGGCTGCGCACGATCTGGAGCATACGCCTCTCCTCGGGCTCAACATGCAGGTCCGCCGCCGCAACCTCGACGGCCAGCGCATAGGCAGTGTCGTGGAGCGACGTCGGCACGGTCTCGCGGACCAGCTTCAGGATCGTCTCCAGCCCGTCATCCTTCTGCAAGATCCGCTGGCATTGTCTCGCAACCTCAATGACGCGGTTCTCGTCGAACCCCCTGAAGACGGGCAGCGTGCGGAGCACCTCGCCGATGCGGCCAAGCTCGGCGTCGGTCATGTCGCGGTCGGCCGCCGACATGACGACCATCAGGTAGATGAGAGCCTCGTGGGCTGATGGTTCGGCGGTCATGGAATCTCTCCTTAAAGTGGTCCCGGCGGGGTGCCGCGGAAGGCAATGTCAGAACCCATGGATAAGAAGCCGCACGCCGCGCTGCAACGAAAAACGCGGTTCGGATTGACGCATGGTCGCGTCAGCCTTAACAGCTTGGCCCTTAAAAACATCCCTCCAATCCATGGAATGCGGAAATGACGACGACGACCGCGCTTGATCTTACGCCCGAAATGCTCGCGGCTGCTGCCGAGAGCAAAGCTTGGCCGTTCGAAGAGGCGCGCCGGATCGTCAAACGCTACGAAGGGCGCGACTATCCTGAAACGGTGCTGTTTGAGACGGGCTATGGTCCTTCGGGCCTGCCGCATATCGGCACGTTCGGCGAGGTGGCCCGCACGTCCATGGTCCGCCACGCCTTCCGCGTCCTCACCGAGGACCAGGTGAAGACGACGATCTTGTGCTTCTCCGACGATATGGACGGCATGCGCAAGGTGCCGGACAACGTGCCCAACCCGGAGATGCTGCGTGGCCATCTCGGGAAGCCGTTGACGCGTGTGCCGGATCCATTCGGAACGCATGAAAGCTTCGGCCACCATAACAATGCGCGGCTGCGCGCCTTCCTCGACACTTTCGGCTTCGACTACGAGTTCGCCTCCGCGCTCGACTACTACACCTCGGGCCGCTTCGACGAGGGGCTGGTGCGGATGCTCGATCAGTATGACGCGGTGATGGCGATCATGCTGCCAACGTTGCGCGAGGAGCGGCGCAAGACCTATTCGCCGATCCTGCCGCTGCACCCGGAAACGGGCGTCGTGATGCAGGTGCCCATCGAGGAGGTTCACGCCGACCGCGCCACCGTCGTGTGGACCGATCCAGGCACCGGCAAGCGCTACGAAACAAGCGTTCTGAAGGGCGGCTGCAAGGCACAGTGGAAGCCGGACTGGGCGCTGCGCTGGGCCGTTCTCGGCGTCGACTACGAGATGTCCGGCAAGGACCATATCGACAATGTGAAGACGTCGAGCAAGATCTGCCGCGTCCTGGGCGGCACGCCGCCGGACGGCTTTAACTACGAGCTGTTCCTGGACGAGAATGGCGAGAAGATCTCCAAGTCCAAGGGCAATGGCATCACCATCGATGAGTGGCTGGCCTATGCACCCACGGAAAGCCTGTCGCTCTACATGTTCCAGAAGCCGAAGACGGCCAAGAAGCTCTATTTCGACGTCATCCCGAAGGCGGTCGACGAATATTACTCCTTCCTTTCCGGCTATCGGACACAGGATTGGACGGCCCGGCTCAATAATCCCGTCTGGCATATCCATGACGGCAATCCGCCGGATATCGACCTGCCGGTGCCCTTCGCGCTGCTGCTCAACCTCGTCAGCGCCTCGAATGCGCATGACAAGGCCGTCCTATGGGGCTTCATCTCGCGTTATGCGCCGGGCGTGACAGCCGAAACGCATCCGGAACTCGACCGGCTGACCGGCTACGCCATTCGCTACTTCGACGACTTCGTGAAGCCGGCGAAGAAGTTCCGCAAGCCCGACGCGGAGGAGCGCCAGGCGCTCGAGGAGCTTTCGGCAAAGCTCCGCGAACTGCCGGCGGATGCCGACGGCGAAACGATCCAGAACGCGGCACTCGACGTGGCGCGCGGGATCGAGCGCTATCAGGACCACAAGAAGAAGAGTCCCAGCGGCGGCCCCGGCGTTTCGGTGGCGTTCTTCCAGATGATTTACCAGGTGCTGCTTGGTCAGGAGCGCGGACCCCGCTTCGGCTCCTTCGTCGCGCTTTACGGGATCGGCGAAACGCGCGCACTCATCGACAAGGCGCTGAAGGGCGAACTCGGCGGCTGAATATCAGGGCCCGCCACCGAAAATGCCCCGGCGGGCCGCGCGCGCTTCTTCTTCGAGCTCCTCATAGGGTCCGCCGGGAGCGGCGAGCGCCCAGCCCCGGGCCACCAGCCATGCGGCCGCATCCTCTCCGCCGACCGTGCAGCGGGCGACGTCCATTTCCGCATTCCCCTTGCCTGCTTCTTCGTCTGCCGGGTGGCAGGCAAGAGCCCGACCGCGCAGCCACAGGCGGAACGCGGTCCGCGCGTGCCGACCGCAAGGCCAGGTTCCCCCATGCCCGGCATCACAGACCCTTTCCGCATCAATGATCTCGATGGATGCGAGTGCGATCTCACGACCCGCCACGGACATACGGCCAGCCGCAAGGGCCACCGGCTTGAATAAGCGATCGGGCTTTTCCGATTGCATGCCCGCGCCGGCCACCAGATCGCTCAGCGGCTCCCGCGGTCCCACGCGCTCAAGCGCTTCGGACGCGACCGGAGGCGGGGCCACGATCCCGGGCGCGATGACGCGGACGTCCTGCGCCTCGGCCGCGCCCATTGGAGCCGCCGCCAGAGCGGTCGCCAGAAAAAGAACAGCCCCGTTTCCTACTGGCTTGCCCATACGATGCGCGCCATCCATTCCACCTCGTCCGGTGCGAACACGCGGTTGGGATGCTCAGCATTCAGCGACAGGAGCTCGATCTGTGTCGGGGTCTTGCGCAGGAGCACCTTCGCCATCACCTCACCGGAAGCAGCCTTGAGCACCACCCTGTCGCCGCGCCGGACGGCAGCGCCGGGCTCTACGATCAGCGTATCGCCGTCGCGGTAGAGCGGCAACATGGAATCCCCCTGCACCTGCAGCGCATAGGCGCCCTCACGATGGGCGCCAGGCAATTCCACATGTTCCCATCCCTCACCCGCAGGAAATCCGGCATCGTCGAAAAAGCCGCCGGCACCGGCCTGGGCGAATCCCAGCAGCGGCACGGTGGTGGGCGGCGGTCCATAGTTGACCGAAACGGCGTCGTCGCTTTTCATCAGCTGAAAAAAATCGTCCAGCGTCGCCCCCGTCGCCTCCATCACCTTGGCAAGCGATTCGGTCGAGGGCCAGCGGGGGCGCCCGTCGACGGAGCAGCGCTTGGATTTGTTGAAGGCGGTCGAGTCGAGTCCAGCCCTGCGCGCCAGGCCCGAAACGGACAGCGAATAGCGCGCAGCGAGCGCATCGATAGCGGCCCATACCTTTTCGTGCGATAGCACGTGCGCCTCCCCCGGACGTATCGAACTGGCACAGGAAAAAATGCCTTCAGATTGGTTCTAACGCCTTACCAATTCCTTGTCCATCGAACTGACATGTCAGGCGGTGAACGGCTGCCTTCCGGTCGCCAGCGCGTGATCGAGATACTCGACGCGATCCTGCCCCCAGAACGCCTCGCCATTCAACACGTAAGCCGGAACGCCGACGACGTCGGCCTCGATGGCCTCGTTAGTATTGCGCTCACGGATCTGCGCTGCGTTCGGCTCGTGCGCCCTTGCCAGGATGGCGCGGGCGTCGAAGCCCTCCGCCTCCAGATATTTCGTTAGCACCTCCTCGTCGGCAATATCCTCCTCATTGGCCCAGAGAGCCGCAAAGACGCGCTCCATGTAACTCAGCGGGTCATGGCCGGCCTCCACCAGGGCAATGATCGTGTGGTCGGCAAGGGCCGGATCCACCGGCCAGTGCTTCGGGCGCGGATTGATCGGCATGCCGCGATAGTCGGCGATGCGCTGCAATTCCACGAGCCGCAAGCGCTGGCGCACCGGCGGACGCTTCGCTGGCGGAACCGCGCCCGAGACGTCCCAGACGCGCATCAGGTTGACCGGCTTCACGTTCAGCGTGGCGTCATGTTTCTGCGCCACCGCACGCAGCGGCTGGTGGCCCAGATAGACGAAGGGCGATGCGGATGTGAGGTAGTAGTCGATACTTGCGGACATGGAAGCGGCTCCCGGTTTGCGGACGATCGTCCAAAGGTAGTCTTAGCGGCCATGCGCGGAAAGGGCGGATGAGTTTCAGGCCGGCGATTTGGCGCGGGATCGCAGCCCCTCATGGGACGCCATGAAACTCCGCTCCTCGGCATTTGGCGGCCGCGGCGGGGTTTCGTGGCCAATGGTTCGCACCACTTCATCGATCGGAACGAAACGCCGGGCGCGGAAATCGTAGATGCCGCCGGTCGTCATGATGATGGCCGCCGTGCGACCGTCCTCCAGCACGAAGCGGTGCTGGCCCAGCACTTGGGTCCCTTCCCATGTCTCAATGGTCGAGACCACGTCAAAACGTTTCCAAAGGCCGATCTCGCGCACATAGGCCACCTGGAGACCGCCCAGAAGCGGGGCCCAGCCGCGCTCGCGCGCCGCGCGCACCAACCCGCTGCGCAAGAAGATGTCGATGCGGCCCATATCGGCCAGCATCATATAGCGGGCATTGTTGAGATGAACGTTCGTGTCGATGTCGGTGGGAAGGCAGCGAAAGGACAGCCGCCCCTCGTCCCCCATGCGATACGGCCCACGGCGACCGCGGGTTGCCGCGACCCGCAGGAGGCGGATCCAGACATACATGGCTGTATCCCTTCGGTGGTTGCGATTTCCGCCGCGCCTCGCCCTCTGCCCTACGGGGCAGGAGTGCGGAGGGCGCGGCGGTAAATCACCGCTGCAATGCTATGCCGCCTTCTTCCTCACCTCGCCCGCGCTCTCCGGCGCAAAGCGCTGGTAGAAGGTCTCGCCGCTTTCGGCCATGTCGACCAGCAGTTTCGGCGGCTTAAAGCCCTTGCCGTACTTCTTCTGCAGGCGCTTGGCGATCCCGACGAAACGGGCAGCGCCCATGCCGTCGATATAGGACAGCGCCCCGCCCGTGTAGGGCGCAAAACCGAAGGCGAGGATGGAACCGACATCGGCCTCGCGGGGGTCGGTGACGATGCCCTCCTCCATCACCCGGGCAGCCTCGAGCGCAATGGTAACGAGCAGGCGCTGCTTGACCTCCTCGATGTCCACGGCCTCGGCCGGCTTCTGCCGGTAAAGCTCCTTCAGCCCCGGCCATAGATGCTTCTTGGCAGGCTTTTCCGGATAGTCGTAGAAGCCCTTGCGGTTCTTGCGGCCATGGCGGCCGTGCTTGTCGACCATGGTATCGATCAATTCCATGTGCCGCGGGTCCACGGCCTTTTCGCCAAGATCGCGGATGGTCTGCTTCATGATCTTCTGGGCGAGATCAATGGCCGTCTCGTCCGTGAGCGCCAGCGGACCGACCGGCATGCCGGCCATCTTTGCGCCATTCTCGATCATCGCCGGCGGAACGCCCTCGATCAGCATCGAGAAAGCTTCCTGCATGTAGCGCAGGACACAGCGATTGACGTAGAAGCCGCGCGTGTCGTTGACGACGATGGGCGTCTTCCGGATTGCCCGGACATAATCCATCGCCACGGCAAGCGCCTTATCGCCGGTTCGCTTGCCCATGATGATCTCGACCAGCATCATCTTGTCGACCGGCGAGAAGAAGTGGATGCCGATGAAGTTCTTCGGCCGCTTTGAATTCTTCGCCAGGCTCGTGATGGGAATGGTCGACGTGTTGGAAGCGAAGATCGCCGAGGATTTCAGCACGGCCTCGGCCTTCTCCGTCGCTTCCTTCTTGATGGAAGAATCCTCGAAGACCGCCTCAATGACGAGGCCGGCGCCCTCCAGCTCCTGATAGTCGGGCGTGGCCGTGATCAGCGACAGCAGCTTCTCCTTGTCGGCCTCGCTCGCCCGACCCTTCTTGATGAGGGCGTCCATCAGCTTCGCCGAGTGGGCCTTGCCCTTGTCGGCGGCTTCCTGGTCACGGTCGACGAGCACCACAGGTATGCCGGCTTTTGCGGTGACGAAGGCGATGCCGGCGCCCATGAAGCCTGCCCCCAGGACGCCGACTTTCTTCAGCTTCCTGGCCGGCACGTCCACGGGCCGCCGCGCGCCCTTGTTGAGCTCCTGCAGGGAGACGAACAGCGAGCGGATCATCATCTTCGCTTCGGTCGTCTGCATGATCTGGGTGAAATAGCGCTGCTCGATGGTGAGCGCGGTGTCGAAGGGCACCAGAAGCCCCTCATAGACGCACTTCAGGATCGCGGTCGCGGCGGGGTAGTTGCCGTAGGTCTCGCGGCGCAGGATGGCGATCGCCGGCGGCCACAGATTGGCGCCCGCGGCCGAATAGACGGGACCGCCCGGCAGCTTGAAGCCCTTCTCGTCCCAGGGCTGGACCGGCTTGAGCCCGTCCTTGATCATCTTCTTCGCCGCTTCCACCAGCTTCTTCGGCGGGACGACCTCGTGGACCAGCCCCATGGACTTCGCCTTCTTGGGCGAAAGGTTCTGGCCGGTCGTCAGCATCTGCAGGGCATCCTGCGTATTGGTGAGCCGGGGCACGCGCTGAGTGCCGCCCGCGCCGGGGAAGATGCCGACCTTGACCTCGGGCAGCGCCATCTTGACCTTGTCGCTATCGGCGGCCACGCGGCCATGACAGGCCAGCGACAGCTCGAACGCGCCGCCCATGCAGGTGCCGTTGATGGCCGAAACCCACGGTTTGCCGGAGGTCTCAAGCTTGCGCCACAGCCAGCTCATGCGGCCGGCGCCGTCGAACAGAAGCCTGATCGCCTTGTCGCGATCCTTCTTCTTCTCCGTCTCGAACAGGCCGAGCATCTTCTGCAGCATGGTCAGGTCGGCGCCGCCGGAAAAGGTCTCCTTGCCCGAGGTGATCACCGCGCCCTTGATCGCCTCATCGCCCGCCACCTCCTCGACGATCTTCTCGAGCTCGTCCATCACCTCTTCGGTGAAGACGTTCATGGAGCGGTCGGGCATGTTCCAGGTGACGAGCGCGATGCCGTCGGCGTCGGTTTCGACGGTGAAGTTCTTGTAATCAGCCATAATCTCTTCCTTCGCCAGTCTTTACACGCGCTCGATGATGGTTGCCGTGCCCATGCCGGCGCCGATGCACAGGGTCACGAGTGCGGTGTTCAGGTCGCGCCGCTCCAACTCGTCCAGCACCGTGCCGAAGATCATCGCGCCGGTGGCGCCAAGCGGGTGGCCCATGGCGATGGCGCCGCCATTGACGTTGAGCTTGTCGTGGTCGATGTCGAAAGCCTGCATGTAGCGCAGCACAACGCTGGCGAAGGCCTCGTTGAGCTCGAACAGGTCGATATCCGACAGCTTCATGTTCGCCTTCTTCAAAAGCTTCTCCGTCACGTCGACGGGGCCGGTGAGCATGATCGCCGGTTCGGAGCCGATATTGGTGAAGGCGCGGATCTTGGCGCGCGGCTTCATGTCGAGCGTCTTGCCGGCTTTCCTGGAACCCAGCAGCACCGCCGCTGCCCCATCCACGATGCCGGAGGAATTGCCGGCATGGTGGACGTGGTTCACGCCCTCGATCTCGGGATAGCGCTGGACGGCCACCGCATCGAAGCCGCCCATCTCGCCGGGCATGACGAAGGACGGGTTGAGCGAGGCCAGCGACTGCATGTCGGTAGTCGGGCGCATGTGCTCGTCATGGTCCAGGATCGTCAGGCCGTTCTGATCCTTGATAGGGATGACGGACTTCTTGAAATAACCCTTGTCCCATGCCTTTTTGGCGCGCTTCTGGCTTTCCACCGCATAAGCGTCCACATCGTCGCGGGAAAAGCCGTATTTGGTGGCGATCAGGTCTGCGGAAACGCCCTGCGGCATGAAGTAGGACGGCAAGCCCACGGAAGGATCCATGAACCAAGCGCCGCCGGACATGCCCATGCCGACGCGCGACATGGACTCGACGCCGCCGGCAATCACAATCTCGTCCAAGCCGCCGGCGATCTTGGCTGCGCCGAGATTGATCGCGTCGAGGCCGGAGGCGCAAAAGCGGGAGATCTGCATGCCGGGTGCCGCGTTGTCATAGCGTGCCTCGAAGGCGGCCGAGCGTGGGATCACCGAGCCCGCTTCGCCGACCGGGTCGACGCAGCCGAAAATGATGTCGTCGACCTTGGCGGTGTCGAGCCCGTTGCGGTCGCGCATGGCCTCCAGCACCTTGGCGCCAAGTCGCACCGCCGGCACCTCATGCAGCGAACCATCCTTCTTGCCGCGGCCGCGCGGCGTGCGCACGGCATCATACACATATGCATCAGCCATTGGGACGTCTCCTTGTCTAAGCGTCGCGGGACATGCCTGCCGCCGGGGCGCCGTATTGAGCGATGAACTTCTTGAAAACGGTGTCGAGCTTCTCCGGATCGGCGAAGTCATCAAGCCGCTCAAGCATGATCGTGAGAAGATAGTTGTTGCCGAGCCCGTAGCGGGTGTTGAGCGCGCGCAGGCTTGCGTAGGCGTCCTCCGACAAGGCCGCCTGGAAACGTTTGGGAAGGGGATAGCGCCGCGCAGCCATTTCTAGAGGCTCCTGGCAATCAAAAGCTTCATGATCTCGTTGGTGCCGCCATAGATGCGCTGCACGCGGGCGTCGCGATACATGCGGGCGATCGGGTATTCGTTCATGTAGCCGTAGCCGCCGAAGAGCTGCAGGCATTCGTCGACCGCCTTGCATTGCAGATCCGTCAGCCAATACTTGGCCATGGAGGCGGTCGTGGTGTCGAGGCGACCCTCGAGATGCCTGGCGACGCTGTCATTGTAGAAGACTCGGGCTATCGTTGCCTCGGTTTTGAGTTCGGCCAGCTTGAACTGAGTGTTCTGGAAATCGATCACCTTCCGCCCGAACGCCGATCGCTCCTTTACGTACTCGATGGTAACGGCAAGCGCGCGCTCGATCATGGAGATGGCCTGGGCGCCGATCAACAGCCGCTCCTGTGGCAATTGCTGCATGAGCTGCACGAAACCCTGCCCCTCGTCCTCGCCCAGCAGGTTGCTCGTCGGTATGCGCACATCGTTGAAGAACAGTTCCGAGGTGTCGTTCGACTTGAGGCCGACCTTGTCGAGGTTGCGCCCGCGCTCGAAACCTTCCACCTCGTCCGTCTCGACGATGAAGAGCGAAGTGCCCTTCGCGCCCATGGCGGGGTCGGTCTTGGCCACGACAATGATGAGATTGGCGAGCTGTCCATTGGTGATGAAGGTTTTGGACCCGTTGATGCGATACTGGTTGCCGTCCTTTTCCGCCCGCGTCTTCACGCCCTGGAGGTCGGAACCGGCACCCGGTTCGGTCATCGCGATGGCGCCGATCAATTCGCCGGTCGCCATCCTCGGCAGCCATTTCCTCTTCTGTTCCTCCGAACCGTAGTGGAGGATGTATGGGGCGACGATGGCGTTGTGCAGCGCGATGCCGAAACCGTCCACGCCGACATGGCCGATGGCCTCCGCGATCGCGCTTTCGTGGGCATATGTGCCGCCCGAACCGCCATATTCCTCCGGAATGGAAGCGCATAGCAGGCCATTCCTGCCGGCCTTCCGCCAGCTTTCACGGTCGAAGCACTCCGCCTTCTCGAATTCCTCATATCGCGGAGCGATCTCCTCCGAAAGGAACCGGTTCGCCATGTCGTAGAGCATGGCGACATCCTCGCCGGCCCAGGCCGGTTGAGGGACACCCAGTATGGACTGCGGATCACTGCTCATGAACGCTTCCTCCCTTTCCTCCGCCTATAACAGATTTTTGTTCAAGGCAGAACGAACGCGGCGAAACCCGCACTAAAACGCCTCCGCCGGCAGCGCCATCATTGAGCCGGCGCCGGACGAGATGCGGGCCAGATGGGCGGCGGTCTCCGGCATCAGGCGGTCCATGAAGAAGCGCCCAACGACCAGCTTCTGTTCCAGCATTTCCCTGTCGCCGGTTCCCTCGGCAAGCTGTGCCTGGGCGACCTTGACCGTGCGTGCCCACATATAGCCGAGCGCCACTAGGCCAAACAGGTGCATATAGTCATATGACGCCGCGCCGGCATTGTCCGGCTCGCGCATGGCGTTCTGCATCAGCCACATGGTGGCCGCCTGGAGGTCGTTGAGGCCTTTCTTGAGACCCTTGGTATAGGGCGCCATGTTTTCGTCGGAGCGGTTTTCCTCGCAGAATTCGCCGACCGTCTTGAAGAAGGTCTGGATCGCGCGGCCGCCGTTCAGCGCGAGCTTCCGGCCCACCAGATCGAGCGCCTGGATACCGTTGGCGCCCTCATAAATCATCGCAATCCGCGCATCGCGCACGAACTGGCTCATGCCGTGTTCTTCGATATAACCATGGCCGCCGAACACCTGTTGCGCCATGACCGCGTGTTCGAAACCGTTGTCGGTGAGAACACCCTTGATGACGGGCGTCATCAGCGCCAGATGGTCTTCGGCCTCCTGGCGCGCGGCCTCGTCTTCGCTGCGGTGGGCGATGTCCGACTGTAGCGCCGTCCACAAAAGCAGTGCACGGCCCGCCTCGTTGACGGCACGCATGGTCATCAGCTTGCGGCGGATATCCGGATGCACGATGATGGGGTCGGCCTTTTTGTCGGGCGCCTTCGGGCCGGTAAGAGAGCGGCCCTGAAGGCGCTCGCGGGCATAGTCGGCGGCGTTCTGGTAGGCGGCCTCGCCAACGGCCAGTCCCTGGAGGCCGACGCCAAGGCGCGCTTCGTTCATCATGGTGAACATGGCTTTCAGGCCGCCATTCTCCGCGCCCAGCAGATAGCCCTCGGCTTCATCGTAGTTCATGACGCAGGTGGCATTGCCGTGGATGCCCATCTTCTCTTCGAGCGAGCCGCAAGAAACGCCGTTGCTTTCGACCGGCACCCCCGCCTCATCCACCTTGCGCTTGGGCACGATGAACAGCGAGATGCCCTTGGTGCCCTCCGGCGCGCCCTCGATACGGGCCAGGACGAGATGGACGATGTTTTCGGCCATGTCGTGGTCGCCGGCCGAGATGAAAATCTTCTGCCCGGAGATCTTGTAGCTGCCGTCGCCATTGGGCACCGCCTTGGAGCGCAGAAGGCCGAGGTCCGTGCCGCAATGGGGCTCAGTGAGGTTCATGGTGCCGGTCCATGTCCCCTCGATCATCCGGGGCAGCCATTTCTGCTTCTGCTCATCCGTGCCGTGGGCGAGGATCGCGGCAATCGCGCCCTGGGTGAGCCCCGGATACATCATCAGCGCCATATTTGCGGAGGACAGATATTCGCCGACCGCCGAATGGACGAGGTAGGGAAGGCCCTGGCCGCCGAACTCCTCGGGCGCCGAAAGGCCCATCCAGCCCCCTTCGCAATACTGGCGGTAGGCTTCCGCGAAACCCTCGGGCGTGGTGACCGTGCCGTCGTTCTGGCGGGTGCAGCCCTGAACGTCACCGATGCGGTTCAGCGGCTGCATGACGTTCTCGGCCAGCTTCGCCCCTTCGGCCAGTATGGCCTCAAGGACATCCGGCGAAGCGTTCGCGAAACCGGCGAGGTTGTTGTAACGCTCATATCCCAGAACGTCGCGAATTACGAAAAGCGTATCCCGCACGGGCGCACGATAGGTGGGCATGAATTCCTCCAACTCGCATGGAAACGCCGGCAGGAATCCCGCCGGAGGATGTTGGATCGCAGATAACAAACTTTGACGTTTGCGTAAACGTCATTCTTACCGCGCGGCCGTACTTTTCTGACGAAAAAAGGGCGCCTCGCCGTGAAACGAGACGCCCCAATGCCAGCGAATGCCGTCGTATTGCCTAGTTGGCGCCCGTGTACTCGGTAGAGTGGTCGTTGTCGTTGACCTGGAGATGTGCCAGCCGGTTCTGGATATCCCGGATCAACCCACTCAACTCGCTTACCGCCTCCTCGATCGCGAAATACTGCTGTTCAAGCTGCTTCATCTGCCTTTCGGACTTGTCGAGCACCGTCTTGAGCTGATGAACGTTGGAGCCGCGCGGGTCGTAAAGGTCCAGAATGTGTTTCACGTCGCTAAGGGGGAAGCCGATCTTGCGCCCCAGCAGGATGAGGCTCAATCGCGCCCTGTCGTTGCTGGAGTAAAGCCGCGTCGTGCCGCGCCGCTTGGGCCGGATCAGGCCCTTGTCCTCATAAAAGCGCAGTGCGCGCAGGGTGACGTCGAACTCGCGAGCCAATTCGCCAATACGATAATAGGATTCTTCATCGGAAATATGCTTCGCGGCCGCTGCGTTTGCGGCCCATGCAAAAGTAGATGCCATAACTGCCTTCCCTGGCGGGCGTTCAGCCTTTGTGGGGTTATGCCAGAGCGTGCTCCAGGAGAGCCGAACGAGATCGCTGTGACTGGTAGGGTACGGTCGGGGTCAAACCGCCGAGCCGTGGGCGGCCATATGTGCGTCATCTGAGTCAATTGCAAGGCGCCTGCGCTCGAAGCCTGTGGGCGACGGGTCACGTTTGAGAGACAAAAGTAACAATGGTTAACCAGATGTTTACCACGTTTGGGGAATGTTCGGCTCCAGAGACGTCGCGTGTGGTTTGCTTCGCACCAGTCGTGAGGTTTCGTTCGAGGGGATATTCCACGTGGACCTCGCAACCAGCCTGAATGGGCAGACGCGAACCCGCATCCCCGCGCATGATGTTCCAAATGCGGCAGGCTGGCCTGCTGCGGAGAGGCGGGCGTTTTATGAACGGCAAGCGGTCATATCTGGACAGCATCAACGCGGGACGCCAGCGCAGGCCGGGCAATTCGCTGGAAGAGATCAACCGCACGCTC
Organism: Nitratireductor thuwali; assembly: GCF_036621415.1. Lineage (NCBI taxonomy): Bacteria > Pseudomonadati > Pseudomonadota > Alphaproteobacteria > Hyphomicrobiales > Phyllobacteriaceae > Nitratireductor > Nitratireductor thuwali. Next base: position 2,571,950 of record NZ_CP030941.1, on the reverse strand, counting down.
GACCATCTGGAAACGCGTCTGGGCCGCTCGCTCGAATCCGAGCGGTTACCGTCCGGCGGTGGTCGCTTTCCGGAGCGACCGGCGCACATGCCGGAACAGGCAGGCCCGGCTGGCCGACCTCGTGCGACCGCCTACGGCCGCGACCGCGCCTCGCTTGAGCACCTCACCCGTGAACTGGAGAACGCACGCCGGCAGGAAGATCAGTTCTCGTCCATAGAAGACATCGCGGCGGAGCTGAAGGCGCTGCGCGAGGACATGCGAAGCACGATGGACACGGGCGTGCGCCGGCAGCTGGACGAATTACGCCGCGAGCTTGCGCATGTGGCCGCCTCTACGGCAGCATCGCCGGTCGACGCCGAGCTGAATGCCGAACTGGAGCGCCTTTCGCGAAGCATCGCGCTCCTGGCCGAGCGTAGCGACGACAAGGGCACTAAGCTGCTGCGCCTTGAATTCGAACAGGTGAAGGCGGCCATTGCCTCGTTGGCACGCGAGGAGAGCGTGAAGTCACTCGACCGGCGCTGGGACGCCTTTGAGGATCGTATCGCCACCGGGCTGCAGCATCAGCCCGACCCAGCTATCGATGCGCTGGGCGAACGGCTCGAAGAAATCAGTCGGGCCGTCAACGGACTACCCGAATCCCTGTCCCTGCGTTCCCTCGAAGAGCGCGTGCGCGGACTGGCCGCTTCGCTGGAGCAGTTCGCCCGGCAGCCCCAACACGGCCAGTCTGATCTATACGCGATGGTCGAGGAACGGCTGGACGAAATTTCACGCGCGATAAGCGCATCCTCCGCCGCCGCGCAGGACCGGCAGGTCGACACTCTGGCGTTGGAGCGCATCGAGGCGCGCATCGGGTCGCTGGCGAGCCAGCTCGACGAATTGACAAGCGACCGCAGCGACCACCAGGTGGTTGAGCGGCTCAACACCCTTTCCGAGCGCGTCGACCAGGTCGCGAGCCGCATCGACGTTCCCGAGCAGACGGTGGCCCGGCTCGCCAAGCACATAGCGCACATCGCCGAACGCCTTGACGCGACACCGCAGCAGCCCGACACCGAGCTGCTCTTCCGCGGACTGGAAGACAGGTTCGCCAGCCTTTCGGAAATGATCGAACGCCGGCAGGAAAATGCCATACAGCATGGTCAAAACCTGTTCAGCGATCTGGAACGCCGGCTGGAGGATCTTGCGGCCCGGCTCGACCAGCGGGCTGACGCCGACGGCGAAACCGGCGTGATGAACATGATCGAATCCCGGTTTTCCGAGCTTGCGGCAAGGCTGGAGAACGGTTCTCGAAACGATACCGGGAACGCGGCGATACAGGCGCTGGAATCGCGACTCGAAGAGATTTCCAACCGGCTGAACGACAGCGCCACGCGTGACTCCGGCATCGATCCTGAAATCATCCGCAATCTCGAAATGCAGGTCGCCGCACTCTCGGCGCATCTGGCCCGGCCTGGCGCCGAGTTGCCGGAAGTGGAGGATATCGGGCCTCGCCTTGCCTCGATCGAGCAAGCCATTGCGGACAATCATTCGGCCATCCTGGAGGCCGCGCGCGAAGCAGCGCGGGAGGCCATCGACCGGCTTGATCCCGGCGCCGCCACCGACGGCCATCTGCGGGAAGACCTCAAGGAACTCGAAGCTCTGGCTCGCAGGTCGGAGGAGCGCCACGCCAAGACGTTCGAGGCGATCCACGACACGCTCCTCAAAATCGTTAACCGGCTTGGCTCGATCGAAAGCGCCGGCGTGCCGGGCGAACCCGCTCGAACCGGTCCGATCGGCAAGATCACCGTGGGCGATCCCCCTTCCATTTCGCCTGCGCCGGGGTTCGGGGCCGACGAGCCGGAACTTGCCCGAGGTCCGGAAGTACGGCGCACGCCCGCCCAAGCGGCCGCGGCGGCGGCTGAAGCCGCATTGCGGGGCGAGGATCGGCCGGCCGACGAGATCGTCGAGCCCAAGCGGTCCATGCTAGGAGGGTTGACCCGCGCACTAACGGCCAGACGGGCACGCCCAACGGAAGAGGACGACCGCACCGAGCCGGTGCTTGCAGGCGACGCCGGCGAAGCTGAAATCGAGCGGGATGTCGATCCGGTCCGGGTGAACGAGCCCTTGGAGCCCGGATCGGGCGCGCCAGACCTGAACGCCATCATGCGCCGCGTACGCGAGGAAAAGGGCACCAGGGAAACAGCTTCGGCCGACACGGCCAAAGCAGACTTTATCGCCGCGGCCCGGCGTGCTGCGCAGGCAGCCGCCGCGGAAACGGAGATACACAAGCACCGCCGCTCCGATGGAAGCGGCAAATCGGGACCCTTAGGAATCGGTCGGATACTTGGGCGGCGCAAGAAGCAGCTCCTGCTAACGCTCGGCGCTGCGGCGGTGATCGCGGGCGGTCTTTATGCCGGACGCACACTGCTTTCCGACGACGGGCCTGACTTGCTTGCGCAGGCCCAAGCGCCCCTCGACCATGCGGCCGGCGAGCCGGCTCCTGCCGCGGTGCAGCCGCCGGAACGGCAGGCGGAGAATGTCCGCCTCGTAGAGCAGTCGGCGGAAGAGCTTGCCGAGGACGGCGCGCGGGAGTCCGCCGCCCCCGTTTCGAACACGGCGAGCGTCGAGCCGGAGCCGGCAGCTCCCATGCCGGCCGAAACCGTGGGACGGCCTGAAATCGAAGCTGAAATCGAGGCGGCCGAAGCCGCACCCGAAATCGAAGAGGACTTTATGAACCTGGCCGACATTCCTGCCGGCATCGGACCGTTGCCGCTGCGCGAGGCGGCATCTCAGGGCGACGCGGAAGCGCTCTTCGAGATCGCGAACCGCTACAGCGAGGGCAATGGCGTCGATGTCGACCTCGCAAAGGCGGCGGAATGGTACACAATGGCGGCAGAGCTGGGACTGGCACCCGCGCAATATCGGATCGGGAATATCCACGAGAAAGGCGCGGGCGTCGAGCGCGACATCGAGAAGGCGAAAATGTGGTACCAGCTCGCCGCGCAGCAGGGCAACGCAAGCGCCATGCACAATCTGGGCGTTCTCTACGCGATGGGCGCCGATGGAACGCCGGACAACGAATCGGCCGCCCGCTGGTTCATCGAAGCTGCCGAACACGGCGTTGCCGACAGCCAGTACAATCTCGGCATCCTCGCCGCCAAGGGCGTCGGCATGCAGCGCGACCTGACCGAAGCCTATAAGTGGTTTGACATTGCCGCCAGGTCCGGCGACGCGGATGCTGCCTCCAAGCGCGACGAGCTCGCCAAGTCCATGGCCCCCGCCGATCTGGCCAAGGCGCAAGGCAAGGCCACGCTGTGGAAGGTCAAGGAGGTTGATCCGGAGGCCAACACGGTGGACGTGCGCGATGAATGGCGGACGGGAACCGAAACCACCTCCAGCGTAGACATGAAGAAGGCGGTCACCAACATCCAGCTCATCCTCGGCAAGCTCGGCTTTGACGCCGGCCCGCCGGACGGGGTGATGGGCGCCAAGACGCGCACCGCGATCCGGGCATTCCAGAAGGCCAACGGGCTGGAGGAAACCGGCGAGATCAACGATCCCCTGGTACGCGCGTTGCTCAAGAGCAACGAGGCGGTTCAGTAGCATCACGGGCCGTCAGGTCGCGGGCGAAGTGGCGTTTTTCCGCGACATTTCAAAGTTTTCCGCCCGGCGCGGTTTGACTTCGCCACATTGAGGGCGCAAGAACGATGAAATTCTAATCTGCATGCGGCACGTCGTGTTGCGTGCTCGGTTCGCAGCTATTCTCAGGTGTCGCGGGTGGGCATCTATCTCCCGATCGCGGAAATGTCCGTCAACATGGTGATTCTTCTCGCCATGGGAGGTGCGGTCGGTTTCTTGTCGGGCATGTTCGGCGTCGGCGGCGGCTTTCTCATCACACCCCTGCTCATATTCTACAATATTCCGCCGGCCATTGCGGTGGCCACCGGCGCGAACCAGGTGATCGCCTCATCCTTCTCGGGAGCGCTGGTCCACTTCAAGCGCGGCACACTGGATGTGAAGCTCGGATTCGTGCTGCTTGCCGGCGGCATCGTCGGTTCCTCCGTCGGCGTCACCGTCTTCGCCTATCTGCGCAGCCTCGGTCAGCTCGACCTCATCGTCTCGCTGCTCTACGTGGCTTTCCTGGGTTCGGTGGGCGGGCTGATGATGGTGGAAAGCCTACGCGCCATCCGCCGCGCGCGCGGCGGGAAAAGGGCCTCGCTCAGGAAGCCGGGGCAACACAACTGGATTCACCGCCTGCCGCTGAAAATGCGGTTCCGCACTTCGAAGCTGTTCGTCAGCGTGATCCCGGTGCTGGCGCTGGGCGCGATCATCGGCTTCCTGGCGTCCATCATGGGCGTGGGCGGCGGCTTCATCATGGTGCCGGCGCTCATCTACCTGCTCAAGGTGCCGACCAATATCGTCATCGGCACTTCGTTGTTCCAGATCATCTTCGTCGCCGCCTTCACCACAATCGTGCATTCGACCGCGAACCAGACCGTGGACGTGGTGCTGGCGTTCCTGCTGATGGTGGGCGGGGTCGCCGGCGCGCAGTATGGGGCCAGGGTCGGCCAGAAATTGCGCGGCGAGCAGTTGCGGGCGCTTTTGGCCGCTCTCGTCCTGGCGGTCGCGCTGCGTCTGGCCTTCGACCTCTTCGTGGAGCCGGCGAGCCTCTATTCCCTTGGGGGCATGCACACATGAGGGTGCAGCGCGCGGCGGCCGTCTTCATCGTCATGCTGTTGGCATCGTCCCCGTCGCTTGCCCAGACCGGGCAGGGCGAGAGCATCGAGATCGGCCTTTCGACCGACCGCGTTTCGATAACCTCCGATTTCGCCGGCGCGAACCTGACGATCTTCGGCGCGCTCGACAACACCGACCCGCTGATCAGCCGCCAGGGCCGCTATGACATCGTCGTCGTGCTGGAAGGCCCGCCGCAACCGATCGTGGTGCGCAAGAAAACACGTGTGCTGGGCATGTGGATCAACACCCAGTCCGTGGTCTTCACCGATGTGCCGGCTTCCTATTCCGTGGCCATGACGCGGGCGCCGCAGGACATAACGGATATGGAAAACTACAGACGCCTTGCGCTCAGACCGAGGAACCTCAACCTGCAGCCGCTGAACGCCGAGGGCGATCCAAGTACGATCCAGGAATTCACCGCCGCGCTGCGCCAGCGCAAGGAAGCTGCGGGCCTTTATGTGGAACTGGTAGGCGGCGTGCAGTTCCTTTCGCAGAACCTTTTCCGCGCGACCCTGAAGCTCGCGCCCAATGTGTCCGTCGGCACCCATAAGGCGCGCGCCTTCCTGTTCCGCAATGGCATGTTCGTCCAGGAAACCTCTGCGGCGCTGACCATCCGCAAGGCCGGCCTGGAACAGCGCATCTACGACTTCGCGCATCAGCAAAGCCTGCTCTATGGCATCTTCGCGGTGCTGATCGCCATCCTGACGGGCTGGCTGGGGCGCCTGATCTTCAGACGGGATTAGCACTGGTCTGAAGCCGTCCCCACTGTTTTGGAATGATCTAGGCCCGCAGCATCGGCCGACCGATGGGATAGACCCGGTTCTTGCCGAGCATATAGGCGGTCAGCCTTTCGGCCTGGAACAGGCCGGCGAAGGCGCGGTCGAGCACGTTCAGCGTGCCCGTCAGGCTGCCGAAAGCGGGCATCACGAGCCGGCTGCCGTCGCTGGCGAAGCAGGCGCGACGCACCGAACGGCCGCGGCGCACGATGCGGGCGCCCGGATGCAGGTGGCCGGCGATCTCTCCCAAGAACGCGTCCCTTTGGGGCTCATGGCGCAGGGTCAGCGGGCCGAAAGCCATCTCGTCGACGCAGTCGCCGGGCAGGTTTTCCGGCTTTTCGGGGTCGTGATTGCCGGACACCCAGTACCACTGACGTCCACTCATCATTTTCACCAGCACCGCGCGAAACGCTTCCGGCATCCGCGCCGAGCCGCCACTGTCGTGGAAACTGTCGCCCAGGCTGACGACGATGGCCGGCTCGTAGCGGCGGATGACGATGTCGAGGGCGGCAAGCGTGGCCACGGTATCGTAGGGCGGGAGGAAACTGCCGCGGCGCGCGTAGGAAGATCCTTTCTCCAGGTGGAGGTCGGAGACGATCAGCATGCGGTCGGCCGGCAGATACAATGCGCCCGAGGCATCGCAGACGATCCTCTCGCCGGCCAGGACAGTCTCCACCGCCAGCATGTCACGTGCCGTCACCTCCGGTGCATTCATCGGCGGCCCATCGCCTCCTCGATAAGATCGTCTCCGGTCAGGCTGCCCGCCGCCTCGCTCAGAAGTGCCTCATTGGCGTCGCCCGGCGTCGGCTCCTTGCCGATCTCCAGCATCACGGGCACGGCCAAGGGGGAGATTCGCTCAAGGTCCTTATGTACCAGTCGGCCACGGGTGCGCGACAGCATCTCGCCGAGGCGCGCTATGTCGAGCAGTCCCGTGGCCGCATCCCGCCATGTTGCCTGAAGCAGGATGTGGTCCGGCTCATGACTGCGCAAGACGTCATAAATAAGGTCGGCCGAGACGGTCACCTGCCTCCCGTTCTTTTCCTTGCCGGGATGGCGTTTTTCCACAAGGCCGGAGATCAGTGCGCAACTGCGGAAAGTGCGCTTCAGGAGCCAGCTGTCGGCCAGCCATGCTTCCAGGTCGTCCCCCAGCATGTCCTCGTCCAAGAGCGCATCAAGGCTCAGCCTGCCGGTCCGGATCATGTGACCCATATCGTTGAGGCTCCATACGGCCAGTGCGTAGTCGGTGGCGACGAAGCCGAGCGGGCGGGCGCCGGCCCGCTCCAGCCGGCGGGTCAGCAACATGCCCAGCGTCTGGTGCGCCAGCCTGCCCTCGAAAGGATAGGCGACCAGGTAGAAGCGGCTGGCGCGGGGGAAGGTCTCGATCAAGAGATCGCCCTTCATCGGCAGGACTGACTTCTCCTCCTGGATGCGCAGCCAGTCGGCCACCTGTTCGGGCAATGCGCGCCAGCGGTCGGGATCGGCCAGCATGGCGCGCACCTCCTGCGCCAGATAGGTGGACAGGGGGAATTTGCCGCCCGCATAGGACGGCACCATGGCGTCCTGTCCGGCTGCCGTCGTGACATAGCACTCGTTTTCGCGGATGCCTTCGAAACGCAGCACGCGGCCCGAGAACATGAAGGTGTCGCCGGGGCTCAGCGTTTCGAGGAAATACTCCTCCACCTTGCCAAGCACCATTCCGCCCCGCGCACCGCCGCCCTTGCCGCGCAGCCGGGTGAGTCGCACGTTGAGCATCGGGGATTCCACGATGGTGCCCACATTGAGCCGGTATTGCTGAGCGAAGCGGGGGTGGGAGATGCGCCAGCGCCCGTCCTTCATCCTGCGGATGCGGGCATAGCGCTCATAGGTCTTCAGCGCATAGCCGCCCGTCGCCACGAATTCGACGACGCGCGCGAATGTCTGCCGGTCGAGCCCGGCATAGGGCGCGGCGCTCCGCACCTCCTCGAAGAACTCGTCCTCGTCAAAGGGCCCGGCGGCCGCCCTGCCCCACACGTGCTGGGACAAGACGTCGAGCGCGCCTTCGGCCAGCGGGGGCGTGTCTTGCGCGCCGAGATAGTTCGCCTCAAGCGCGACCCGGCACTCCATCACCTCAAAGCGGTTGGCCGGCACCAGGATCGCCCGGCTCGGCTCGTCCATGCGGTGGTTGGAGCGGCCGATGCGCTGCGCAAGCCGGCTCGCACCCTTGGGCGCGCCGACATGCACGACGAGGTCGACATCGCCCCAGTCAATGCCCAGATCCAGCGTCGACGTGGCGACGATGGCGCGCAGGCTGTTTGTCTCCATCGCCTTTTCCACCTTGCGCCGCTGCCCGACATCGAGCGAACCGTGGTGAAGCGCGATGGGCAGATTGTCCTCGTTGATATGCCAGAGCTCGCGGAACAAAAGCTCGGCCTGGCTGCGGGTATTGACGAAGAGCAGCGTCGTACGGTGCCGCCTTATCGCGTCATAGATGGCGGGAATTGCATAGCGTGCGGAGTGGCCCGCCCACGGCACCCGCTCTTCGGTCTCAAGAATGGTGATCTGCGGCTTGGCGCCGCCGGTCACGCTGACGATTTCGGCCATGGCGCCGGCTGTCTTCTGGTCGACAAGCCAGCGCCTGAGCGCCTCCGGTTCGGCGACCGTGGCCGACAGACCGATATTGATCAGGCCGGGCCGGAACGCCCGCAACCGCGCCAGGCCCAGCGCCAGCAGATGGCCGCGCTTGGAGGTCACGAGCGAGTGCAGCTCGTCGAGCACGACGAAGCGGAGATCGGCAAAGAAGCGTTCGGCATCCGGCGAGGCGATCAGAAGCGCAAGCTGCTCGGGCGTGGTCAGCAGAATGTCGGGTGGGGCGAGCTTTTGCCGCTGCCGCTTATGCGCGGGCGTGTCTCCGGTGCGGGTTTCCATGGTTATATCAAGCGCCATCTCGCCGACAGGCTTCGCCAGGTTGCGCTCAATGTCGACGGCAAGCGCCTTGAGCGGCGAGATGTAGAGCGTGTGGACGCCGCGCCGCGCCATGCCCGGCTTTTGCCTTGGTCGCGCAGCCAAATCCGTCAGCGCCGGCAGGAATCCGGCCAGCGTCTTTCCCGCTCCCGTAGGCGCGATCAGGAGCGCCGAGTTCCCCGCTTGGGTTTTGGCGAGCAGCTCGATCTGGTGCGCGCGCGGCGTCCAGCCGCGCGTAGCGAACCATTCGCCGAACGGTGCTGGCAGTAATGGCGCGGCAGTGCCGCTCGAAATCGAAGACTGGCGGGTCAAGGTAAGATAGAACTAAAGCAGAACAGGCTCCGCGCCAAGGCGATTTCTGCCCGGTGCGCGAAAGATAGGCGGGCTCAGATCAGTGCGCGGGCGGCCTTTGATCCGCCGCCGTTCCGGGTGCCCTTTCGGCCACGCCGTCCGTCGCCACACCTTTGCGCGCAACGACAATCAGCCCCACGACGGGCTCCCCACGATCCATCCGGATAACGGCGTCTTCCTGCGACACGAGATCGAAGCCCGCAGCCGCGGCTACGCGGGCGATGTAAGCCGGTGCGTGCGCATAGCGGCGGGACGGGCGGAGCTGCAGATCGCCGGGACCATCGTGCTTTTCAACCGAAAAGGCAAACAACGCCCCTGGGGAAAGATGCGCGGCGACCATCGCGAATATGCGGTCGAGAGCGCCCAGATACATGAAGACGTCGGCTGCCGTCACCAGATCGGCTTGGCGCGGAAGCGACTGCAGGGTCTGCAGATCCGCCTGCCGGAGCCGGTCGTAGAGGCCCTTGCCCTCGGCCTTTCTGAGCATCTCAGCCGACAGGTCGAAGCCTTCGATGAAGCTTGCCATGCGCCGCAGGCGCTCGCCCATGAGCCCCGTGCCGCAGCCAAGATCGACGACGTGGGCAAACCCGGTCCGTCCTGCGGCCGCTGCCTGCACGGCCTTTTCCAGAAGTTCGGGCACGCGGTATTCAAGCTTCTCCACCAGTGCCTCATCGAAGGTCTCGGCGTACTGGTCGAACAAGGTTTCCACGAAAGCGCTCGGAGCGGTGTCCAGTCCGCTGACGGCTCCATGAAGCTCCAGCTTGAGGCTTGCGCCCAGCCGGTCTGCAGCGTCCAGCCGCAGACATTCGCGCCAGGCATCGTGGGCGCCGGCCACGTCGCCAGCCTCCGCGCGCATCTCGCCCAGCCGGTAGTGCCCTCCGACCCAATCCGGCACGAGCGCGACCGCATCGGCCATCAGATCGGCGGCGGCCCGGATGTCGCCCGCAGCCAGGAGCATTTCGGCATAGTCGGCGCGGCGGTCGGCAATCAGGCTGCCGGACGAAAATCGGAGCGGGTTCATGGAGGCGTGGCGGCAAATGTTGAAGGACGGCGGCTTATGCGCGGAAAGGGACATTTAGGCAAGCTGCTTTCTTCGCCCGGCAAAATGCCTATCTTTGCCCTGCATGAACCCGCGCGACCTGCTCCATTCCCGGCCAGAGGGCCTTTATTGCCCCAAGGGCGATTTCTTCATCGATCCGGTGCGGCCCGTGGCGCGTGCTCTCATCACCCACGGCCATGCCGATCACGCCCGCGCCGGCCATAGTGCGGTGATGGCGACGCGCGAGACGCTCGACATCATGGAGATCCGCTACGGCGCGGAATTTGCAGGCAGCCGGCAGGAAGCTCAGCTTGGCCAGACCGTCAGGCTCGACGGAGTCGAGGTGACCTTCCATCCGGCGGGCCATGTGCTGGGCTCAGCCCAGATATGCGTGGAGCACGGCGGCCTGAGGATCGTGGCTTCCGGCGACTACAAACGCAGCCGAGATCCCACGTGCCTGCCCTTCGAGCCGATCCGGTGCGATGTCTTCGTCACGGAGGCAACCTTCGCCCTGCCGGTTTTCGTCCACCCGCCGGCGGCAGACGAGATCGGGCGGCTTCTGAAATCGCGCGACCAGTTTCCCGAGCGCACGCACATCGTCGGCGCTTACGGGCTGGGCAAGGCGCAGCGGGTGATCGCGCATCTTCGGGAGAGCGGCTATTCCGCTCCCATCCCGATCCACGGGGCCGTGCAGAGGCTTTGCGAGTATTATCAAGCGCGTGGGCTCGACCTCGGACCTCTCGAGCCGGCAACCACCGACGATACCGCTGCCGCGCCACGGGCGGGCGCCATCGTGATCGCCCCGCCTTCGGCGATTTCCGACCGCTGGTCGCGCCGCTTCGCCGACCCGGTGGCCGCGTTCGCCTCGGGTTGGATGCGCATTCGCCAGCGCGCCAGGCAACGAGGCGTGGAACTGCCGCTGATCATTTCCGACCATGCCGACTGGACCGAACTGACGCGCACCATCATCGACACCGGCGCGGAGGAAGTCTGGGTGACGCACGGCCGGGAAGAGGCGCTGGTGCGCTGGTGCGAGCTCAACGGCATCGTCGCCCGGCCGCTGCACCTGACCGGCTACGAAGACGAGGCGGAGTGATGCAGGCATTCGCGGAATTGCTGGACCGCCTGGTGCTCACGCCATCGCGCAACGGAAAGCTGAAGCTTTTGACTGACTATTTTGCCGATACGCCGGATCCCGATCGCGGCTACGGGCTGGCGGGGATCACCGGCGGGCTGGACTTTCCTGCCGTCAAGCCAGCCATGCTTCGCGGGCTCGTGAGCGAGCGCGTCGACGAGCTCCTGTTCGCCTATTCCTACGATTATGTCGGAGACCTTGCCGAAACGATCTCGCTGATCTGGCCCGCCGAACCTTCCGGAAATGCTGCCCCGCCCCTGCGCGAGGTCGTGGAGCGGCTCAGGGCAGCCAGCCGCTCCGATGCGCCGACGCTGATGGCCGATCTCCTCGACCGGCTCGATCCCTCCGGCCGTTTCGCGGTGATCAAGCTGGCCACCGGCGGATTGCGCATCGGCGTATCGGCGCGGCTTGCCAAGCAGGCGCTGGCGCAGTTCGGCGGCGTCGACGTGGGCGAGATCGAGGAGTTGTGGCACGGGCTGAAGCCGCCCTACGAGGAACTGTTCGCCTGGCTGGAGGCGCGGGCGCCGAAGCCGGAGAGCGCAGCTAGGGCGCCGTTTCGCCCGGTCATGCTGGCGCACGCCTTTACAGAAGCCGACCGGGCCCTGGATCCGGCCGACTACGCGGCCGAATGGAAGTGGGATGGCATCCGCGTACAGGCAAGCGCGGAGGCAGGCGTTCGAAAACTCTACTCCCGCACAGGCGACGACGTTTCCTCCGCCTTTCCCGATCTGGCCGATGCCATGGAGTTCGATGCTGCCATCGACGGCGAGTTGCTGGTGGGCGATCCGCGCGAGCGCACTGGCACTTTTTCCGACCTGCAGCAGAGGCTCAACCGCAAGACCGTCTCGGCCAGAATGCTGTCGCAGTATCCGGTTTTCCTGCGCTGCTACGACCTCCTGGCACTGGGTACGCGGAACCTGCGCAGTCTCCCCTATCCCGAACGCCGGGCCGCTCTGGCCGCGCTCGTCGCCAGCCTGCCCTCCGACCGTTTCGACCTGTCGCCGGAAGTTCCATTCGATAGTTGGGACGAGTTGGACGAAAAGCGCCGCAATCCGCCTCATCCGGTGATCGAGGGGGTGATGCTGAAACGGAAGGACAGCGCCTATCTGCCGGGCCGGCCAAAGGGTCCTTGGTTCAAGTGGAAACGCGACCCGTTCACCGTCGATGCGGTGCTGATGTATGCGCAGCGCGGCCACGGAAAGCGCTCCAGCTTCTACTCCGACTATACGTTCGGCGTCTGGACCGGGCCCCTCGACGACCCATCCCTGGTGCCGGTCGGCAAGGCCTATTTCGGCTTCACGGACGAGGAGTTGAAGCAGATCGACAAATATGTGCGCGACAACACGATCGAACGCTTCGGGCCGGTCCGCTCGGTCCGTGCCGACCGCGACCACGGACTGGTCCTGGAAGTGGCCTTCGAGGGGCTGAACCGCTCGACGAGGCACAAATCCGGTGTCGCGATGCGCTTTCCCCGCATCTCCCGGCTGCGCTGGGACAAGCCCTCCCATGAAGCCGACCGGCTGGAAACGCTGGAGGACATGCTGGACGAGAAGCGGCTCAGCCAGCCGGCGAAACCCTGATCGAGTGGATGTAGAGGCGGCGTCCGAGGCCGTCGATGTCCGGCACCACGGCGATGGTTCCGCCGGTGCCCGGCGACCGATCGGGAAAGCGGGTTTCGAACAGATACTCGCCGGGCGCCGCGCCGACCACGTAGCGGATGCGGCCGCAATCGCCGAGATCGCCGAAACTGCAGGAGATGGAGATCTGCGTTTCCTCGCCTTCCTCCGCCGATGCAGTCAGGCTGAAGACGGCGCGGCGGCCGGCCAAGCGTTCCAGAATGCCTTGGCCCACGTCGAACTGGATGGCCGTGTCCGCTCCGGGCGAGCTCACCCGCAGCGCCGGCTCATCGCCCTCCACCACTTCGGCCTGCGCGCCGGCGGCAGCCGCCGCCGTGGTAGGGTCGCTCGGCGTGAAGACCGTGACCCAGTCGCCGGTGGGTTCGGCGGGACCAACGGCCGTCCGTGCCGGCGCAGAGGCTTCGGGATCAAAGGATTCCTCCTCCGTGCCGGCTGGCGGGTTGGGGACGGAAGTGTCCCGTTCGGCCTCGGTCATCAGGATGCCGCTGTCGATGGTCCACCATGCGCCGATGCCGATGGCGGCGGCCAGCGTCGAGATGAGAAACAGCATGGCAAAGGAACGGCGGCGCGGGACGGGCCCAGCCATGGGGATGCGCTCGTCATAGGCCGGTTCCGGCTCGGTTTCGCCGGCCTCCATGAACCGGTCATCGCGCTCGACGCGCGGAAATGCGTCCTGCGCCTCTTGGGGCGGCGGGAAGGCCGCTTCGGGAGCGTATGGCGGGGCGGCGGCGGGCGCCTGCGGCTCCCGGGCCGGCACGAATTCGCTCTCTACCTCGGTGATGACGGATTTCAGCCGGTCGCGGCGCAGCCGCATCTCCTCGGCGGAGAGGTCGCGATGCGCGGCCAGCGACCGCTCGAAAGCGGCGAAGACCTGCCGGTACACCTTCTCCCTGAAGGCGCGGTCGCCCGGATCGCCCTTTTCAAAGGCTCTTCTGATTGCCGTTCTGACCGCTTCCAAGCGCATTCCCCCGGTTTGCCGCTGCAATCGTTAACCCTATGCGCCCGCTCAATCAATCGCGCTGAATGAGTCCGCATGAAAAGCCGTGCCAATCGACTGGACCAATAGCCCCCTTCTTGACAGCGGCGCGTGCTGCCCGCAGCAATAAAACCCTCATTCCACGGAGCCTGATCATGCTGAAAACGCCCTACCTCCTGTTCCTCGGCGACGCCCCCGATCCGCTTGCGGCGAAGGTTGCGCAGGGCATCAAGGACTGGCGGCCCGAACATTGCCTTGGCCAGCTCCGGCTTGAAGGCTGCAAGGCTGACCTCGGCCTGCCCGATTTCAGCGTGGCCGAGGCACGCGCCAGGGGCGCGCAGACATTGGTGGTGGGCGCCGCCAACCGGGGCGGCGTCATTTCACAGAAGTGGCTGGCGACGCTGGTCGAAGCGGCCGAGGCAGGTATGGACATCGCCTCCGGCCTCCACAACAGGCTCACCTCCCTGCCCGATCTGGTGGCGGCGGCAAAGCGCAGCGGCACGGAGCTCTTCGACGTGCGCGTTCCCCAGCACGACTACCCGATCGGCGACGGGAAACGCCGTGCCGGCAAACGCTGCCTTGCCGTCGGCACCGACTGCTCGGTCGGCAAGATGTACACCGCCCTTGCCATGGAGAAGGCGATGCGCGAGGCCGGCATGAAAGCCACGTTCCGCGCCACCGGCCAGACCGGCATCCTGATCACCGGATCGGGCGTGCCGCTCGACGCGGTGGTGGCCGACTTCATGGCGGGCAGCATCGAATGGCTGTCGCCCGAAAACGAGCCCGACCACTGGGACCTGATCGAAGGCCAGGGCAGCCTGTTCCACCCCTCCTTCTCCGGCGTCACGCTGGCCCTTATCCACGGCGGGCAGCCCGACGCGCTGGTTCTATGCCACGAGCCGACCCGCACCCATATGCGCGGCCTGCCGCACTACGGCCTGCCCAGCCTTGAGGAATTGCGCGAGCTCACGCTTGCCACCGCGCGGATCGTCAATCCGGATGTCAAAGTGACCGGCATCTCCGTCAACACGGCGGCGCTCGGCGAGGACGAGGCGGTGCAATGCCTGCGGGAGGTCGAGGCGCGGATGAGACTCCCCGCTGTCGATCCCTTCCGCCAGGGCGCGGCACGATTGGTGGAAGCGCTGAACGTCTGAGCGCCGCTACGCAAGCGCTGCCTGGACCGCCCTTTTGGCCATGACGACCACCAGGTTGGCGCGATATTCGGCCGAGGCATGGATGTCCGACATCAGCCCGTCGGCCGAAACTTTCACGCCGTCCAGCGCGGCGGCATCGAAAGACGCTGCGAGCGCGGTTTCCAGTTCGCCGGCGCGGAACACGCCTTCCTCGCCCGCTCCGGTGACGGCGACACGGACGCCGTCGGGACGCTTTGCCACAAACACGCCGGTTAGCGCGTAGCGGGAGGCGGGGTTGGGAAATTTCGCATAGCCGGCCTTTTCCGGCAGAGCGAATGAAACCGCGGTGATGATCTCGTCTTCCTCCAGCGCCGTCTCAAACAGGCCGGTGAAGAAATCGTCGGCCGGAATCTCGCGCTTGCTGGTGTGGATGGTCGCCGACAGCGCCAGAAGCGCGGCCGGGTAATCCGCCGCGGGATCGTTGTTGGCTATGGAGCCGCCAAGCGTGCCCATGTGGCGGACATGCGGATCGCCGATATGGCCGGCCATATGGCACAATGCCGGGCAGGCCTTGGCGAGAGCAGCATTGGACGCAACCTCGGCATGGGTCGTGCCTGCGCCGATCTTCACGCTGTCGCCGGAGACGCTGATCCCCATCAGGTCGGGAATATGGCGCAGGTCGACAAGGTCGGTGGGCGCGGCCAGCCGTGCCTTCATGGTGGGGATGAGCGTCTGGCCGCCGGCGACGAATTTGCCATCCTCCGCATCGGACAAAAGCTTGACCGCCTCATCGACGGAGGAGGCACGGTGGTAGCTCGCGTTGTACATCTTATGGTCTCCTCACTGCATCGCCGCCCACACCTTCTGGGGCGTGGCGGGCATGGTCAGGTCATTGTTTCCAATAGCGTCGGTGATCGCGTTGATAAGCGCTGGCGGCGAACCGATCGCGCCGGCCTCGCCGCAACCCTTGATCCCGAGCGGATTGCCGGGGCACGGGGTGTTGGTTGTCGATACGCGGAAGGACGGCAGGTCGTCCGCGCGCGGCATGGTGTAATCCATATAGGACGCCGTGATGAGCTGGCCGGTGGCCGGGTCATAGTGGCAGCCCTCCAGCAGCGCCTGTCCGATGCCCTGCGCCAGCCCGCCATGCACCTGCCCCTCGACGATCATCGGATTGATGACGTTGCCGAAATCGTCCGCCGCCACGAATTGCACGATGTCGGTATGGCCGGTTTCCGGATCGACCTCGACCTCGCAGATATAGCAGCCCGCGGGGAAGGTGAAGTTGGTCGGGTCGTAGAACGCGCCTTCCTTCAGCCCCGGCTCCATGCCCTCCGGCAAATTGTGCGCGGTATAGGCAGCGAGCGCCACCTGGAACCAGGGCACCGTCCTGTCGGTGCCGGCCACCTTGGCCTCACCGTTTTCGATCACGATGTCGCTCTCGTCGGCTTCCAGCAGATGCGCGGCGATCTTCTTGGCCTTGGCCTCTACCTTGTCCAGCGCCTTGACTATGGCCGACATGCCGACCGCGCCCGAGCGCGAGCCATAGGTGCCCATGCCCATCTGCACCTTGTCGGTATCGCCATGGACGATGGAGACCTGCTCGATGGGAACGCCGAAACGTTCCGCCACGAGCTGCGAGAACGTCGTTTCGTGGCCCTGACCGTGGCTGTGCGACCCCGTAAGCACCTCGATGGTGCCGGCCGCATTCACCCGCACTTCGGCCGATTCCCAAAGGCCGACGCCCGCGCCCAGGGAACCGACGGCGGCGGACGGCGCGATGCCGCAGGCCTCGATATAGCAGCTCATGCCGATGCCGCGCTTCCTGCCCCGCTTCTCGGCCTCCGCCCGGCGGGCGGGGAAGCCGTCATAGTCGGCCTCGCGCATGGCCGCGTCGAGGGAAGCGTCGTAGTCGCCGGCGTCGTAGTTCATGATCACCGGCGTCTGATGGGGAAACTCCCGAATGAAATTCTTGCGGCGCAATTCGGCCGGCGAGACGCCAAGCTCCCGCGCCGCCGTTTCCACCACGCGCTCGACCACATAGGTGGCCTCGGGCCGTCCTGCGCCGCGATAGGCATCGACAGGCGCCGTGTTGGTGTAGACCGCGCGCACATTGGCGTGGATCGCCGGAATGTCGTACTGGCCCGACAGCAGCGTGGCATAGAGATAGGTCGGCACCGACGAGGAGAAGAGCGACATGTAGGCGCCAAAATTGGCGATCGTGTCGACCTTCAGGCCGGTGATCCTGTTGTCAGCGTCGAAAGCCATCTGGACTTCCGTCACATGGTCGCGGCCATGCGCATCGGTGAGGAAGCTCTCGGTGCGGTCGGCCACCCATTTGACCGGCACGCCGGTGCGTTTGGAAGCCCACAGGCAGACGATCTCCTCGGGGTAGATGAATATCTTTGAGCCGAAGCCGCCGCCGACATCCGGCGCAATCACCCGCAGCTTGTTCTCGGGCGCCACGTTGTAGAACGCGCTCATCACCAGTCGGGCGACATGCGGGTTTTGGCTGGTCGTCCAGCAGGTGTAGTGATCTTCCGCCTTGTCGTAATGGCCAAGGGCGGCGCGCGGCTCCATGGCGTTGGGCACGAGGCGGTTGTTGACGATCTTCATGCGGGTGACATGGGCGGCGCCGGCAAGCGCGCTGTCGGTCGCCGCGCCATCGCCGATTTCCCAGTCGTAGATCAGGTTGCCTTCGGCTTCCGGATGAAGTTGAGGGGCGCCCTTTTCCAATGCCTTCACGGCATCGGTAACGGCTGGAAGTTCCTCGTAGTCTATCTCGACCGCCTCGGCCGCGTCGCGCGCCTGGCCCCTGGTGTCGGCCACGACGATTGCGACGGCATCGCCGACATAGCGCACCTTCTCGGTGGCCAGCGCCGACCAGGCGCCCATCTTCATGGGGCTGCCGTCCTTGGAATGGACCATCCAGCCGCAGATGAGGTTGCCGATGCCGTCGCCCTGCAGCTCTTTACCGGTCAACACCCCGATCACGCCCGGCATGCCGCCCGCCGCATCGACATTGATGGACCTGATCCTTGCGTGGGCGTGGGGACTGCGGACGAATGCGGCATGTTTCATGCCCGGCACGACCATGTCGTCCACATATCGGCCGAGACCCGTGATGAAACGCTTGTCTTCCTTGCGCGCCACCCGCGCGCCGATGCCTTCGATACCCATGATGAAATTCCTCCCGAATTTCAGGGCAATAGGGCAGTGGGGCAACAGGGGGGAATGAAAAAGCAGTTCCTTTTCCTTCGCCCGATGTCTTCCTTCCCAACGCCTTATTGCCCTGTTGCCTCACTCCCCTAAGCAGCCTTCGCCCTGCCCGCCATCGCTTCCGATGCGGCAAGAATGGCTTTGACGATGTTGTGGTAGCCCGTGCAGCGGCAGATGTTGCCTTCGAGCTCCGCTCGCACCGTCTTCTCGTCGAGGCCTTCGGGATGGCGCCGGATCATATCGGTGGCGGCCATGATCATGCCTGGCGTGCAGAAGCCGCATTGGAGGCCGTGGTGCTCCTTGAACGCCGCCTGGACCGGATGCAGCTCCGCACCGTCGGAAAGCCCCTCGATCGTAAGGACTTCCGAACCGGATGCCTGCGCGGCAAGCATGGTGCAGGATTTCACCGCCTTGCCGTCGACGTGCACGACGCAGGCGCCGCATTGGGAAGTATCGCACCCCACATGGGTGCCGGTCAGGCCCTGGTTCTCGCGCAGGAAGTGAACCAGCAGGGTCCTGTCTTCCACCGTGCCGGATATCCTGCGGCCGTTCACCGTCATCGTTAAATCTGCCATGGGTCCTCCTCCAAAGGGTGTGCCTAGACAAAGATGCGCCCCGCCCGGCGAGACGGCTTGCCGACAGATTAACGCAGGAAGACATAGAGTCCATTGTCATTTCGCCGAACTTTGCTGCGGCGCAGGATTTGGATGGAGCGCGGGATGTTCGGCCTTGATCTTGCGGCGCGATGCCTGTATCAGGCGCGCACGCAATCGATGCCGGTCCGCCGGCTCCCCGCGCACGCCGCTTTAGCTCAGTTGGTAGAGCACATCATTCGTAATGATGGGGTCGTCAGTTCGAGTCTGACAAGCGGCACCATTTTCTCACACAGGTTCGCACGAGCATGCAGATGCCGGCCCGGGCGCCCGTCCGAGGGACCGGGACATGCTGGATGCACTTCATGCTTGTGCACAGGCCGCGGAAGGTTTTGCGCCTGATCGAGGGGTGCGGCTGCAACAATATTGCATTCCAAGGGCGCCGGATGACCTCTTCTTGCTGTTTTAGAGAGCCTGCTGAATCCGTTTGACGCTTACGTCATTTCCATGCCTAATCAGGCCTCGACCCGG
Organism: Nitratireductor thuwali; assembly: GCF_036621415.1. Classification (NCBI taxonomy): domain Bacteria; kingdom Pseudomonadati; phylum Pseudomonadota; class Alphaproteobacteria; order Hyphomicrobiales; family Phyllobacteriaceae; genus Nitratireductor; species Nitratireductor thuwali. The sequence continues at coordinate 2,552,907 of NZ_CP030941.1, read as the reverse complement.
CTCGGGTACGCGTTTGTTCACGGTGGCCAGCCGGTCGCCGTGCTGGAAGTCTGACCGGTTCCACACCGGCTGGGAGGCAAGGAAGTGCTGTTTGCATCTCGTTCGTCCTTCGGCTCAATGGCCGGCCTCACCGGCACCGAACAGCGCAAGATCTGGCCCCTCCCCCGCAAAGCTCATACAGGCCGCTGCACGCCATGCGCGCATGGCGGGCGTTTGCGTTGCTTGACATAAGCGCAGCAGGGAAGGCGCCTTTCCGGGCCAATCAACGACAAGCCGCAAAAGCGGATGATGGGAGTGACGAGCATGATGAACAAGACGATGATGCGAGGGTTGCTTGCAGGCGCAGCCTTTATAGCCAGCGTGAGCGCGGCGTCGGCCGTGACCTATGTGCGCGGCAATGACAGCGATCCCGAGACGCTGGACCAACACAAGACGTCGACGGTCTCGGAAGCGAACCTCCTGCGCGACCTTTATGAGGGACTGGTGATCTACGATCCCGAGGCCAATGTCATTCCAGGTGTTGCGGAAAGCTGGGAGGTCTCCGACGACGGCACCGTCTACACCTTCAAGCTGCGCGCCGATGCGACCTGGTCGAATGGCGATCCGGTGACGGCGGAAGATTTCGTCTTCTCTTTCCAGCGCATACAGAAACCGGAGACCGGTGCGAAATACGCGACCATTCTTTATCCCATCAAGAATGCAGAGAAGATCAACAAGGGTGAGCTCGAGCCCGGCGAACTCGGCGTCAAGGCCATCGACGACAGGACGCTGGAGATTACGCTCGAACAGCCCACGCCCTATTTCCTGGAGCTTCTCACCCACCAGACCGGGCTGCCGCTCAACAAGGCGGCCGTCGAGGAGCATGGCTCCGACTTCGTGAAGCCGGAAAACATCGTCACCAACGGCGCCTATACGCTCGTATCCATCACCCCCAACGATAAGATCGTGATGGAGAAGAACGAGAATTTCCGCGAGGCCGACACGGTCAGCATCGATCGCATCGAATGGATCCCCTTCGAGGACCGCGCCTCCTGCGTGCGCCGGTTCGAAGCGGGTGAAGTGCACAGCTGCTCCGATCTGCCGGCCGAGCAGCTCAAATCCATCAGGGACCGTCTCGGCGACCAGGTGCGCACGCCGCCTTATCTCGGCACCTACTACTATGCCCTCAACACGCAGAACGAAGCGTTGAGCGATGCGCGCGTGCGTCAGGCTCTGTCCATGGTCATCGACCGCGAGTTCATCGGCGAGGAGATCTGGTCGGGAGCCATGCTGCCCGCCTATTCGCAGGTGCCGCCCGGCATCGGCAACTATATCGACAATCCGCCGCAATATGAGTGGGCGGAGGAATCGCTGATCGACCGCGAGGACAAGGCGATCGAGCTGATGACGGAGGCCGGCTACGGCCCCGATAAGCCGCTCGAGCTGGAGCTTTCCTACAACTCGTCGGAAAACCACAAGAATACGGCAACGGCGATCGCCGACATGTGGAGTCCGCTCGGCGTCAACGTCACCTTCAACGTGCGCGACGGCTCCGCCCACTATGCCCATCTGCGCGACAGCGACGACTATCAGGTCGCCCGCGCCGGCTGGATCGGGGACTATTCCGACCCGCAGAACTTCCTCTTCCTCGTCGAAAGCGACAACACGGGCTTCAACTACGCCAAGTACAAGAATCCCGAATATGATGCGCTGATGGACAAGGCCGCGGCCGAAACCGATCTCGAGAAGCGGGCTGAAATTCTGGCCGAGGCGGAGAGGATGTTCCTACGGGATACGCCGTTCATTCCGCTGCTCTTCTACTCGTCGCTCTCGCTCGTGTCCGACAAACTGCAGGGCTGGAAAGACAATATCCAGAACGTGCACCCCACCCGCTTCATGAGCATATCCGAGTAGGCAGGCGATTGCCCGGAGTGCCGCTTCCCGCCTTGCAAGGCGGGAAGCGGTGCCTGTGCCAGTAGGCCGCCCCTTGGCAGGCTAGCCGTCTTCTGGGTACAGCGCGATCACGGACGAAGCCCGATCCGCGCTTTCCCCGAGTTGCTCCAGGCCAGGCTCCGGGCCCCTTGCGAATATGAGAGCATGCCAATGTTCGGCTATGTGTTGCGTCGCCTCCTGGGCGCGATTCCCACCTTGTTTTTCGTCGTCACCGCATCGTTCTTCCTGATGCGCGTCGCGCCGGGCGGCCCCTTCGACCGCGAGCGGGCGCTGGAAGCCAAGGTCCTGGAGAACATCAACAAGGTGTTCCACCTCGACAAGCCTCTCTGGGAGCAATATCTGCGCTATCTCGGCAATCTCCTGCGCGGGGATCTCGGCCCGAGCTTCATCTACCGCGATTTTTCGGTCCAGGAGCTTCTGGGCAGCGGTTTGCCCATTTCGATACAGCTTGGCGGAACGGCGCTGCTGGTCGCGCTCTTGTTCGGCTCGCTGCTGGGCTGCATCGCCGCGCTGCGGCAAAACTCGTGGATCGACTACGGCGTCATCGCGGTGGCCACCTTCGGCATCACCGTTCCCAATTTCGTGGTCGCGCCGCTTCTGTCGCTGATCTTCGGCGTGTGGCTTTCCATGCTGCCCGCCGGCGGCTGGGACAATGGCAGCCCTGCCAACATGGTCCTGCCGGTGCTCACTCTGGCGCTGCCGCAGATCGCGATCGTCGCCCGCCTCATACGCGGCTCGATGATCGAGGCGCTGCGCTCCGACCATGTGCGCACGGCACGGGCCTATGGCCTGCCTTCGCGCATGATCGTCGTCGTTCACGCGCTGCGCGCTGCCTGCCTTCCCGTCGTCTCCTATCTCGGACCGGCAGCGGCGGCGCTGCTGACAGGCTCGGTCGTGGTGGAGACGATCTTCGGCCTGCCCGGCATCGGCCGCTACTTCGTGCAGGGTGCGCTCAACCGCGACTACACCTTGGTCATGGGCACGGTCATCATCATCGCGGTGTTCGTGGTGGTCTTCAATCTGATCGTTGATCTTCTCTATGCGGTGCTGGACCCGAGAGTGCGCTATGACTGATATTGCGACCAATACACCCGAAGCCGCCGCCGACACGGCATCGGCAGGCCGCTCGCTCTGGGCCACCGCGCTCATCAGGCTGCGCCGGAACAAGGCGGCCATGGCCAGCCTCGTCCTTTTGATCGTCTTTGCCTTCGCAGGCATTTTCGGTCCCGCACTCTCGCCGCACGACTATTCCAAGGTCTATCCCAATTTCGTGAAGGTGCCGGCGAGCCTGGAGGCTTATCCACGCGTCGATGAAATCGTGCCCGCGGCCGAAGCGCTGATGAAGCGGGCTCGGCTGGATGTCGACGCCATCGAGCTTGACGGTGCCACGCTGCGCGTCGAGGCATCGTCCGACAGAGAAATCGATCCGCGCGTCACGCGCTATCTCGACCGCTCCGATCTGTTCTCGAATGCGCGCATCGTCGGCGAGAGCGCCGACGGCAGGGCAGTCTCGATCGAAGCCCATGTGGAGCGCCACCGCTTCATCTTCGGCACCGACGCCAATGGGCGGGACCTTTTCTCGCGCATCCTGATCTCGATCCGCATATCGCTGATGATCGGGACGCTCGCCACCGGGGTCGCCCTCCTCATCGGCGTCCTCTACGGCGCGACCGCCGGCTTCCTGGGCGGGCGCGTCGACAGCCTCATGATGCGGGTGGTCGACATCCTCTACTCGCTGCCCTTCACATTCTTCGCGATCCTTCTGGTGGTGTTCTTCGGCCGCAACGTCGTCCTCATGTTCATCGCCGTGGGCGCGGTGGAGTGGCTGGACATGGCGCGCATCGTGCGGGGGCAGACGATCTCGCTGCGCCGGCGCGAATTCGTGCAGGCGGCCGAGGCGCTGGGCGTCAGTTCGGCAGGCATCCTGCGCCGCCACATCATCCCCAACACGCTGGGGCCCGTCATAGTCTACATGACGCTGCTCATCCCCAAGGTAATCCTGCTGGAGAGCTTCCTGTCCTTCCTGGGGCTGGGCGTTCAGGAACCCTTGACCAGTCTTGGCGTGCTGATCTCGGAAGGCGCCAAGAACATGCGCGGCGCCCCCTACATGCTGCTCTACCCGTCACTGGCCCTGACGGCCCTCCTGTTCGCGCTCAATTTCCTGGGGGATGGACTGCGCGACGCTCTCGACCCGAAGGACCGCTGAGATGAAGAACGACAAAGCCGAGACGATCTTCGACATCCGCGGCATCCGCGTCTCCTTCGACACGCCCGACGGCGTGGTTGAAGCGGTCCGCGGGATCGACATGCAGGTCAGCGCTGGCGAGACCGTGGCCGTGGTGGGCGAATCCGGCTCGGGCAAGAGCCAGGTCATGATGGCCGCCATGGGCCTCCTCGCCTCCAACGGCCGTGCGACCGGCTCCGTCACCTATCGCGGACAGGAACTGATCGGACTGCCGCGGCGGAAGCTGAACCGCATTCGCGGCGCGAAGATCACCATGATCTTTCAGGAGCCGATGACCTCGCTCGACCCGCTCTACACGATCGAGCGGCAGATCTCCGAGCCGCTGCGCGTCCATGGCGGCATGTCGGCCGGCGAGGCGCGCAAGCGGGCGCTGGAACTTTTGAAGCTGGTGCATATACCCGACCCCGAACGGCGCCTGAAATCCTATCCGCATGAGCTTTCGGGCGGACAGAGGCAGCGCGTGATGATCGCCATGGCGCTCGCCAACGATCCCGATCTCCTGATCGCCGACGAGCCGACAACGGCGCTCGACGTCACGATCCAGGCCGAGATTCTCGGGCTTTTGGCCGAACTCCAGCAGAAGCTGGGCATGGCCATCCTGTTCATCACCCACGATCTGACCATCGTCGAGGCATTCGCGGACCGTGTCTATGTCATGCGGCAGGGCCTGGTGGTCGAGGAGGGCGCCACCGAGGACATTTTCCAGCGGCCGGCAGAGGACTACACGAAGATGCTGCTGGCGGCCGAGCCGGAGGGGCACAAGCCGCCGGTGCCGGACGGCGCGCCCATCCTGCTCGACGCCATGAAGCTTTCCGTCACCTTCGGGCAAAAAGGCGGGTTCTTCTCGAGCGGCTTTGAGCTGAAGGCCGTGCAGGAAGTCAGCCTGACGCTGCGCAAGGGCCAGACGATAGGCATCGTGGGCGAATCGGGCTCAGGCAAGTCGACGCTGGGGCGGGCCATACTGCAATTGCTGCCTTCGGAAGGCCGCGTCGTCTATCAGGGAACGCCGATCCACGGCTTCGACCGGGCGGCAATGCGCCCTTATCGCCGCAATCTACAGATGGTGTTCCAGGACCCCTATGGCAGCTTGAGCCCGCGTATGACGGTGGGCGAGATCATCACCGAGGGACTGCTCGTCCACGAGCCCTGGATGAGCCAGAAGGAGCGCGAGAAGGCGGCGGTCAGATCGCTGGAGGAAGTGGGCCTCGATCCGGCGACGCGCAACCGCTTTCCGCACGAGTTTTCCGGCGGGCAGCGCCAGCGCATAGCCATTGCCCGCGCCGTCATCCTCAAGCCGACGGTCATCGTCCTCGACGAACCGACCTCGGCGCTCGACAGATCGGTCCAGAAGCAGATCATCACGCTGTTGCGCGACATCCAGGAGCGTCACGGCCTTTCCTTCATCTTCATCAGTCACGACCTGGCGGTGGTGAAGGCGCTGGCCGACTATACCATCGTGATGAAGACCGGTCAGGTGGTGGAGGAGGGCCCCACCGATGCGGTGTTCGACAGTCCCGGCAGCGCCTACACCCGGGAACTGATGGAAGCGGCGTTCAACCTCAAGACGGTTCTGGAGCGCCAGGCGACGGCGCGCGCCTGATATTCTGCCGCATTTTCAAAGGCCGGGAAAAGGCGCCGGGAGGTGCGATTCTCCCGGCTTTTGCGCGTATTCGTTCATCGTTTGACGCGATGGCGGCGCCTGAAGTCGCGCCTACCTGTACATAATCGATTTGACACAAGGGAAGCAGTGTTTCACGTTTAGCGGGGAAATTTGGACGGCAGGGACCAGGAGGGGCGCTTGGCCGCACCGGGAATTCGTATCAGGAAAGCGATTGCGCGGGCGCCGCGCAAGATGGCTTCCGCACCCGTATGGCGGGTGGTGGCGAATCCCGTTCCTGTCGATGAGACACGCACTGCCTATGGTCCGCGCCGCCGCAATTCTGGACGGGAGCGCAGCCGTATGTCGGTGCGAACACCGGGCTATGCGACAGTCCCGGGCTGGCTCCCCGCCAGTTAGCCGGTGCAGCGGACGGCGCTTTCCGTCCGCATTTGCGAATGCGCTTGCCCTGGCTGGTGCCGGGGCCGTTTCGCCCTATGTCATCGGATAAAGCAACAACGCGACGTACAACCAACAGAGGAGAGCAGAATGACTTCACTCAAATCCTATTTGCTGACAGGCATCGCCGGTGCTGCGGTTTTGGCCGCGAGCATGACGAGTGCTTCCGCGGAAACCTGGCGCTATGCCTTCGAAGAAGCGCTCGACGAAGTGCAGGGCGTGTTCGCCCAGAAGTTCAAGGAGGAAGTCGAGGCGAACTCGGATCACACGGTCCAGCTTTTCCCTTACGGCACGCTCGGCGAATCCGCCGACATCATGGAGCAGGCACAATCGGGAATCCTGCAGTTCGTGGACCAATCCCCCGGCTTCACCGGCTCGCTGATCCCCGAAGCTCAGGTTTTCTTCGTGCCCTATCTGCTGCCACAGGACGAAGAGGATCTGTTTGAATTCTTCCGCACTTCGGTTGCCGTCAACGAGATGTTTCCGGAACTCTACGCCGATCAGGGGCTCGAGCTTCTGACGATGTTCCCGGAAGGCGAAGTCTGCATGACGACGAAGGAGCCGGTGACGTCTCCGGAAGACCTCAACGAGGTGAAGTTCCGCGTGATGACCAATCCGCTGCTGGTGGAAAGCTACCAGGCATTCGGCGCGACACCGACCCCGCTTCCGTGGGGTGAGGTCTATGGCGGCCTGCAGACGAACATCATCCAGGGGCAGGAAAACCCGATGTTCTTCATCGAGTCGACCAAGATGTACGAGGTGACGGATTACATCACCTGTGCCGGCCACAACAACTTCACCACGGCGGTAATGGCCAACAAGGACTTCTTCGACGGTCTGCCGGACGAGGACCAGTTGATGATCGAGAGCGCCATCGACGTCGCTTTCGAACATATTCTCGAGTACCAGCAGGGTCTTCACGAGGAGTCGATCGAGAAGATCAAGGAAGCCAAGCCGGAGATGACCATCAACATCCTCTCCGAGGAGGAGCGCCAGCCGTTCAAGGATGCTGCAGCTACCGTTGAGGAAGCCTTTATCGAGATGACCGGCGAGAGCGGCAAGGAGATTCTCGACCAGATGAAGGAAGACCTGAACCAGGTCACCAACTAAGACCATGAGGCGGGCGCATTGCGCCCGCCTCATTCACTTCAATCATTTGCGGGATAACGCCGTTGCCGAAACAGCATCACGAGTCTCAACCGCAGTCACAGACCGATACGACCTCCGTCGACGACATCCAGACCGATGATTACCGGTCGGAACTGCCCGGGATCCTTGGCTCCATCGATATGGGCATCAGCAGGCTCGAATCCATTCTTTTGGCGACCGGCGTGCTTCTCATGGCTATCAACACGATTTCCAACGTCATCGGTCGTTTCGTGTTCCAGAGTAGCATATTCTTCTCCGAAGAGCTCAACCGCGTTCTCGTCATTCTGATAACCTTCGCCGGCATCAGCTATGCGGCGCGCCACGGGCGCCATATCCGCATGTCGGCCATCTATGATGCCATGCCAAGCAGCGCCCGTAAGCCGCTGATGATCGGGATTACGCTCGTTACCGCGGTCTTCATGCTGGGCCTCGCCTGGTATTCGACGCAGTATATCATGACGCTCTACGGTCGCGGGCGCGTTCTGCCCTCCCTGCAGATCCCGGTCTGGCTGATCTATGTGTGGGCTCCAGTCGGCTTCTTCATGACCGGCCTCCAATACATCCTGACCGCCATCAAGAACATGCTGGAAAAGGACATCTATCTCTCGACCAACGTGCTCGAGGGGTATGACGACGACGAGATCGAGGTCTGAGGGCGCACCATGGCCGTTGCAATTTTCTCCACGATGATCGTGCTGCTGCTGTTCGGGTTCCCGATGATGATCCCGCTCATCATCGGCGCCTTCATCGGCTTCTACACCCTCTTCGGCGGTCTCGGCCAACTTGAGACCATGGTGCAGCAAATGATGGCCGGCATACGCCCCGCCTCGCTGATCGCCGTGCCCATGTTCATATTCGCCGCCGACATCATGACACGCGGCCAGTCGGCCGGCCGCCTCATCGACATGGTCATGTCCTTTGTCGGGCATTTGCGGGGCGGCCTGGCCATCTCCACCGCCGCCGCCTGCACGATGTTCGGCGCGGTATCCGGGTCGACCCAGGCAACGGTCGTGGCCGTCGGCTCGCCTTTGCGCCCGCGCATGCTCAAGGCCGGCTACAATGACAGCTTCGTTCTCGCGCTGATCGTCAACTCTTCCGACATCGCCTTCCTGATCCCGCCGTCCATCGGCATGATCATCTATGGTGTGGTGTCCAATACCTCGATCTCGGAACTCTTCATCGCCGGCGTTGGCCCAGGCCTTCTGATCCTGCTGCTCTTCTCGATCTATTCCTGGATCTATGCCGTGCGCAACAAGGTGCCGACCGAAGAGAAGGTCCCGTGGGGCCAGAGGCTGACGGCAATGCGCAAGGCGCTCTGGCCGCTCGGCTTTCCCGTCATTATCATCGGCGGCATCTATGGCGGCATTTTCAGCCCCACGGAAGCGGCAGCGGCGTGCGTGCTCTATGCCGTCTTCCTCGAGATGGTGGTCTTCCGCGAGCTCGACCTGCGCGGCCTTTACAACACCGCCAAATCCACCGGACTGATCACCGCCGTCGTATTCATCCTGATCGCCGCTGGCGCGGCGTTCTCGTGGGTTATTTCCTTCGCCCAGATTCCGCACCAGATTCTCTCCGGCATCGGCATCGACCAGATGGGCCAGATCGGAGTCCTGGTGGTGATCTCGATTGCCTTCTTCATCGGCTGCATGTTCGTAGATCCGATCGTGGTGATCCTCATACTCGTGCCGATATTCGCACCGGTGGTCGAAAATGTCGGGCTCGATCCAGTGCTTGTGGGCACCATCATCACCCTGCAGGTCGCGATCGGCTCGGCCACGCCGCCCTTTGGCTGCGACATATTCACGGCCATTGCCGTGTTCAAGCGGCCGTACATTGAGGTGGTGCGCGGCACGCCGCCTTTCATCGTCATCCTGCTGGGCGTTTCGGCCGCGCTCATCTTCTTCCCGCAGATCGCCCTGTTCCTGCGAGATCTGGCGTTTAGATAGAGGCGCATTCATGTTCAAACGCATACTCGTACCTGTCGATGGCTCCGAGGGCGCGCTGAAGGCGCTCAAGATGGCCATCGACCTGCACAAGATGACGAAGGCGGAGCTGATGCTGCTCACCGTCTTCCGGCATCACAGCCTGCTTGAAGCCTCTATGTCGATGGTGCGGCCCACTGAGCCGGAGAACCTCGACAATGTGTTGCGGGGTCATGCCAAGGAGGTCGCGGACGAGGCCAAGAAGTTCGCGCTGGAACATGGCGCGGAGGCTCCCCGCGCCTTCGTCAAGTCCGGGCAACCGGCGCGCACGATCGTCAAGTTCTCAAAGGAACGGGAGATCGACCTGATCGTGCTGGGCAGCCGCGGTCTTGGCGACCTGGAAGGATACCTGCTCGGCAGCGTCTCCCACAAGGTGACGAGCCTCGCTGAGTGTCCGGTGATGGTCGTCTAGATCGAAGTGAGTCCAAGTCGGGGCCAGAGCGGCCACCGAACGCAAATAGAACGAGAGGCGGCGGCGGAACCGCCCCTCTCGTCATCGACGAACCGACAGCTCACCGCAGCTCACGCCGCAAAATCTTTCCCACATTCGACTTCGGCAGCTCGTCGCGGAACTCGACATGCTTTGGCCGCTTATAGCCGGTGAGCTTGTCGCGGCAGAAGTCGATGACTTCCTTCTCGCTCAGCTTGTCGTCCTTGCGCACGACGAAGACTTTCGGCACTTCCCCCGAATGTTCGTCGGGCACGCCGACCGCAGCCACTTCGAGGACCCCCGGATGCTGGGAGATGACGTCCTCGATCTCGGTCGGATAGACGTTGAAGCCGGAAACCAGGATCATGTCCTTCTTGCGGTCAACGATCTTCACATAGCCGTTCTCGTCCATCACGCCCATGTCGCCGGATCTGAAGAAGCCATCCTTGGACATGGCCTTTTCGGTTTCCTTGGGCAAGTTCCAGTAGCCGGCCATGACCTGCGGACCGCGAATGCAGATTTCACCGACCTCCCCCTGCTTCACATCCTTGCCGTTCTCGTCGCGGATCGCGATGTCGGTGGAAGGAAGAGGCAGGCCGATGGTGCCGGTGAATTCCTCATTGTCGAAGCGGTTGGCCGTCGCCACCGGCGACGTCTCCGACAGCCCGTAGCCCTCGGCGATCATGCAGCCGGTCAGCTTCTTCCAGCGCTCGGCCACCGCGCGCTGCACGGCCATGCCGCCGCCGAAGGTCAGCTTCAGTTTGCTGAAATCGAGCTTCTGGAAATCCTCGTTGTTGAGCAGCGCGTTGAAGAGCGTGTTCAAGCCCGGGAAGACATTGAATTCGTAATTCTTCAACTCCTTCACGAAGCCCGGTATGTCGCGCGGGTTCGGTATCAGCACATTCTGCGCGCCGAGCTTGACGCCCATCAGCGCGTTCACCGTCAGCGCGTAGATGTGATAGAGCGGCAGGGCGCAGATATAGATGGAGCGTTCCGGGCGCGGCTTCTTGATATAGGCGGTCTCCAACCACAATTCGTTCTGCATGACATTGGCCATGACGTTGCGGTGCAGCAGCGTCGCGCCTTTCGATACGCCGGTCGTCCCGCCGGTATACTGGAGGAAGGCAACGTCATCGAGCTCGTTGTCGGCCGGCTTGAAGGTGGCGGCGGCGCCCTTCTTCATCGCCGTCTTGAACGGCACGTGATCAGGCAGCGACCAGGCAGGCACAAGCTTCTTCACCCTGCGCACGACGAAATTCACGATATGGCCCTTGAGCCCCATCATGTCGCCCATCGTGGCCACGACGACATGTTTGACGGGTGTCTTATCGATGGCCGTCTGCAGCGTCTTGGCGAAATTCTCCAGGATGATGATGGCTTCGGCGCCGGAATCCTTGAGCTGGTGCTCCAGCTCGCGCGGCGTATAAAGCGGATTCACGTTCACCACCACGTAGCCGGCCCGCAGGATGGCCATCATGACCACCGGGTATTGCAGGACATTGGGCATCATGATCGCAACGCGGGCGCCCTTCTTCAGGCCCAGCGACTGGAGATAGGCGCCGAAATCTATGGAAGCCTTCTCCAGCTCGGAAAAGCTGAGCGTTTTGCCCATGCAGGTGAAGGCCGGGCGGTCTGCATATTTGCGGCACGATTCCACCATCATCGAGCCGAGCGACTTGTGCTCGAAGGGGCCGATTTCGGCGGGAACCACGGAAGGATAGCTCTTCAGCCAGATACGCTTTTCGGCAGCGCCAGCCTTGCCCGCCGCAGCGCGCTTGGCGGTGGCCGGCTTTTTCGCCGCGGCGCCAGAGCCCGCCTTGCCGGCGGCTTTGCCGGCAGCCGGCTTTGCCGCTGTCTTGCCTGCCGCAGATTTCGCCGCCGGCTTGGCGGCGGCCGCTGTTGTCTTGCTCCCAGTAGCGGCAGATTTCGCCGCCGGCTTGCTGGCGGCCGGCTTCGCCGCCGCTTTGCCCGCAGCCGCTTTGCCCGCAGCGGGCTTGGCCGTCGTCTTGCTTGCCGCAGGCTTCGCCGTGGTCTTGCTACCAGCTGGTTTGGCGGACTTCGCCGCTGCCTTTGGCTTGGTTTCCGCCGCGCCGGCGCGGGTGGTGCCCGTCTTGGAGGCGCCGCTCGCCCTAGTGTTGCGCTTTGCGCCTTTTTCAGCCGTGCCGCTTGAGTTCGCCAAATCTTCCTCCCTGAATGCCTGGCAGTCTAACGTTCACGTTTACGTCAATTTTCTGGGCCGCGCTACATCCTATCTTTGCCAAGGGTGCGCAGGCCGTCGTACCGCAACTTTCACGGCAGTGTATTTCCAGCCCATGCCCTCTAGCAAGGGCAATCGGTGGAAGCGGCGACCGGCAGGATTGGGCGCCAGCATCGCCTTCCGGTGCCGAGGAGCAGCTATTGTCCAAAGCCGACATGGCCCTCGAGAAAGGCGATCTCCTCCCGCGTGCTTTCGCGCCCCAGCGCCCGGTTGCGATGCGGGAAACGGCCGAACTTCTCGATGATGTCGCGGTGCTCGACCGCGTATTTGATGGCCTCCTCGTCGCCGAGGCTCTTGAAGAGCATCACGGAATGTTCCTGATCGGCCGAAATCTCCGAGTGCTGGAACGGCATGTAGAGAAACTGTCTTTCCTCCGGCGTCATGTCGTCGTCAAATTTCTTGTCGACCGCGTTGCGGGCTATGCGCAGGGCCATGTCGTCGGCGGCAAAAGCCCTGGCGCTGCGCCGATGAATGTTCCGGGAGAATTGATCGAGCACGATCACAGCGGCAAGCGCGGTGCGCGGCTCCTCCATCACCTCGGGCGGCACCTGGCCGCCCGCCAGCCGCTCGTGCAGCGCACCGAAGCGCGTGCGTATAGTGTCGTCCAGCGCATCGCTGCCTTCGAACCAGTCCTTCGGCTCCAGTTCCTCAAACCAGAAGGCCAGAACCTCGTCGACCCAGCTATCGTCCATTTCTTCCTCCTGTCCCTAAACATTTTTCAGGCCGGACGGAACCGCCCGAACCCCGCATGAACGCGGCAAAACGCGTGCCCTTGGCTCCCGGCGCGGCGAAACAATATTCGCCCAGAGTGAAATTTTATTGCTCCAATTCCATCAAGGGGAGTTCCCTCTCCAAGAGAACTTTGCTTATATGAGGGTTCAACGGGCCTTTGGGAACGGCCCGACGCAGAACCAGGGAGATAAATCCTATGAAAAGCAAAATGTTTGCGGCAGCGTTGCTGTCCGCCACGATCTTGAGTGGCGCGGCAAGCGCAAAGACGCTGGTTTATTGTTCGGAGGGAAGCCCCGAAGGATTCGACCCGGCGCTCTATACCGCCGGCACCACCTTCGACGCCTCGTCGAAGCCGATCTACAACCGGCTCGTCCAGTTCGAGCCGGGCACGACCAACACGGTTCCCGGCCTTGCCGAGAGCTGGGAGATTTCCGACGACGGCCTGGAGATCACGTTCAAGCTGCGCGAAGGCGTCAAGTTCCATACCACCGATTTCTTCACACCGACCCGTGATTTCAACGCCGACGACGTGCTGTTCTCCTTCGAGCGGCAGCTCAATCAGGACCACGCCTATCACGCGTATGTCGAGGGTGCGAGCTGGGAGTATTTCAACGGCATGTCCATGCCGGACCTGATCAAGTCCATCGAGAAGGTGGACGACTACACGGTCAAGTTCGTGCTGAACCGCCCGGAAGCCCCGTTCATCGCCAATCTGGCCATGGATTTCGCTTCGATCTTCTCCCAGGAGTATGCTGATCAGCTGGCCGAGAACGCAAATCAGTCGGATCTCAACCAGAAGCCGATCGGCACCGGTCCTTTCCAGTTCGTGGCCTATCAGCCCGACGCGGTGATCCGTTATAAGGCCCATCCCGACTACTGGGCCGGCAAGCAGCCGATCGACGACTTGGTGTTCGCCATCACGACGGAAGCCTCCGTGCGCCAGCAGAAGCTGCTCGCCGGCGAATGCCATATCATGCCCTATCCGAATCCGGCCGATATCGAGAGCCTGAAGGCGAACGACGAGATCAAGGTAGAGGAGCAGGAAGGCCTGAATGTCGGCTATCTCGCCTACAACACGCAGCAGGCGCCCTTCGACCAGACGGAAGTGCGCAAGGCGCTGAACATGGCGATCAACAAGGAAGCCATTCTCGACGCCGTGTTCCAGGGCGCGGGACAGGCGGCCAAGAACCCGATCCCGCCGACCATGTGGTCGTATAATGACGAGATCGAGGACGATCCGTACGATCCGGAAGCGGCCAGGGCGATGCTCGAGGAAGCCGGCGTCACCGACCTTTCCATGAAGGTCTGGGCAATGCCCGTGCAGCGTCCGTATAACCCGAACGCGCGCCGCATGGCCGAGCTCATCCAGGAAGACTTCTCCAAGGTCGGTGTCGATGTCGAGATCGTCTCCTATGAGTGGGGCGAGTATCTGGAGCGCTCCAAGGCAGTGGACCGTGACGGCGCGGTGCTCTTGGGCTGGACCGGCGACAATGGCGACCCTGACAACTTCCTCGCCGTGCTGCTCGGCTGCGACGCCGTGGGTGGCGCCAACCGCGCGCAGTGGTGCAACGAGGAGTTCGATGCGCTGATCCAGGAGGCCAAGACGCTTTCCACGCAGGAAGAGCGCGCGGAGCTCTACAGAGAGGCTCAGGTCGTGTTCAAGCGCGAGGCGCCGTGGGCGACCATCGCACACTCCGTCGTGCATATGCCCATGCGCAAGGAAGTCACCGGCTACAAGATGGACCCGCTCGGCGGTCACGCCTTCGAAGGCGTCGACATCGCCGAATAGGCGCGTCCGACCAGTATAGGAACCGGCGGCAGCGAGAGCTGTCGCCGGTGATTGCGTTTCATGCTCCGCTTCTTTCTGTCGCGGCTGGCGCTGCTGATCCCGACCTTCATCGGGGTCTCCATCGTCGCCTTCTCGTTCATTCGCCTCTTGCCGGGCGATCCCATCATGCTGCTTGCCGGCGAGCGCGGCATGACCGAAGAGCGCTACCAGCAATTGCGGGCGCTCTACGGTTTCGACCAGCCGCTGGTCATGCAGTATTTCACCTATCTGACAGACCTGCTGCAGGGCGATTTCGGCACGTCGATCGTTACCAAGCGCCCGGTCCTCCAGGAGTTCCTGACGCTTTTCCCGGCAACGCTGGAACTATCGTTCTGCGCCATCATGCTGGCGATCGTCATCGGGGTTCCCGTCGGCATCATCGCCGCCGTCCGCCGTGGCTCGTGGCTCGATCAATCGGTCATGGGGACGGCGCTCGTCGGCTATTCCATGCCGATCTTCTGGTGGGGCCTGCTGCTGATCATCCTGTTCTCCGGCATTTTGCAGTGGACGCCGGTCTCCGGGCGCATCTCGCTGCTCTATTACTTCCAGCCGGTCACAGGCTTCATGCTCATAGACAGCCTGCTTTCGGGCCAGGAAGGGGCCTTCAAGTCGGCCGTTTCACACCTTGTCCTGCCCACCGTGGTGCTCGCCACCATTCCGCTCGCCGTCATTGCGCGCCAGACGCGCTCGGCGATGCTGGAAGTTTTAGGTGAGGACTATGTGCGCACCGCGCGTTCGAAAGGACTGCCGCCGCTCCGGGTGGTGGGGCTGCATGCTCTGCGCAACGCACTGATTCCGGTGGTCACGACAATCGGCCTTCAGGTCGGCGTCCTCTTGGCTGGGGCGATCCTCACCGAGACGATCTTCTCCTGGCCGGGCATCGGCAAGTGGATGGTCGACAGCGTCTTCAAGCGCGACTACGCCGTGGTGCAGGGCGGGCTCTTGCTGATCGCCGCCATCATCATGATCGTGAACTTGATCGTGGACGTGCTCTACGGTCTGATCAATCCAAGAATCAGGCACTAGCCATGAACACCAAAGATCCGAACGCCGCCATCGGCCTGGAAGGCGGCACGGTCATCGCCGTTACAAGGCGGGCCAGGCTTGCGGAGTTCTGGTATTATTTCAGCCAGAACCGCGGCGCCGTCATCGGGCTCTACATATTCGCAGCGATCGTTGTCATCGCGGTGCTCGCGCCGCTCATCGCGCCACACAGTCCCAGCATGCAGAACCGCGGCGCCTTTCTGCTGCCGCCGGCCTGGCAAGAGGGCGGCAGCTGGTCGTTCGTTCTGGGCACCGATGCGGTGGGCCGCGATCTGCTTTCACGCCTCATCTATGGCGCACGCTTCTCGCTGTTCATCGGCGTCGTCGTCGTATCGGTGGCCGTCTCTGTCGGCATCATCGTCGGCTTGGTGGCGGGCTATTTCCGCGGCGCCGTCGATACGGTGATCATGCGCATGATGGACATCATCCTGGCGTTTCCGTCACTGCTTTTGGCGCTGGTGCTCGTCGCCATTCTCGGACCGGGCCTCGTCAACGCGATGATCGCCATCGCGCTGGTCCAGCAACCGCATTACGTGCGGCTGACGCGCGCTGCCGTGATGTCCGAAAAGGGCCGGGAATACGTCACCGCCGCACGGGTGGCGGGCGCGAGCAATCTCCGGCTGATGTTCAAGACCATCCTGCCCAATTGCACCGCACCGCTCATCGTCCAGGCCGCCCTCTCCTTCTCGACCGCTATCCTGGATGCGGCGGCGCTCGGCTTCCTCGGCATGGGTGCGCAGCCGCCGACACCGGAATGGGGCACAATGCTGGCCGAGGCGCGCGAGTTCATCCTGCGCGCCTGGTGGGTCGTCACCTTCCCGGGTCTTGCCATCCTGATCACCGTGCTGGCCATCAACCTGATGGGCGACGGGCTGCGCGACGCGCTCGATCCCAAATTGAAAAGGTCGTGACCATGGCCCTTTTGGACATCAAGAATCTCACCGTGGAATTCGATACTGCCGGCGGCACGCTGCGCGCCGTCGATCGCGTGTCGCTGTCGGTGAACGAGCGCGAGGTGCTGGCCATCGTCGGCGAATCGGGCTCCGGCAAGTCGGTCTCCATGCTGGCGGTGATGGGGCTGCTGCCGTGGACGGCCAAGGTGACGGCGGATTCGGTTACCTTCCTCGGCCGGGACATTCTCAACCTGCCCCCGGCGGAGCGCAGGCGCATCGTCGGCAAGGACATGGCCATGATCTTTCAGGAGCCGGTAGCCAGCCTCAATCCGTGCTTCACGGTCGGCTTTCAGATCGACGAAACGCTGAAGATGCACACCGATCTCAACAGGCGCCAGCGGCGCGACCGCACGGTGGAACTGTTCGAGGCGGTGGGCCTGCCCAACGCTTCGGACCGGCTGCGCGCCTTCCCGCACCAGATGTCGGGCGGCCAGTGCCAGCGCGTGATGATCGCCATGGCTATCGCCTGCAATCCAAAGCTCCTGATTGCCGACGAGCCGACCACGGCGCTCGACGTGACGATCCAGCGGCAGATCCTCGACCTCCTGGTCTCGATCCAGGCCGAGAAGGGCATGGGCATGATCATGATCACCCACGACATGGGCGTGGTGGCCGAGACAGCCGACCGGGTAGTCGTGCAGTATAAGGGCAGGAAGATGGAGGAGGCCGACGTGCTTTCGCTGTTCGAGAACCCCAAGAGCGCCTACACCAAGGCGTTGCTTGCGGCCCTGCCTGAGAATGCCACTGGCGACCGCCTGCCCACCATGGTCGATTTCTCCCTCGACGATGCCCCCTACACGGGAGCGCGGCCATGAGCGAGATCGTGTTGGAAACCCGCGGAATCACCCGCGACTATCATATCGGCGGCGGCCTGTTCGGCGCCGGCCGCACGATCCACGCGCTCAAGGGCATCGATCTGACGCTGGAGAAGGGCAAGACGCTGGCGATCGTCGGCGAATCGGGCTGCGGCAAGTCCACTTTGGCGCGCATCATCACCATGATCGACGCGCCCACGTCGGGCGAGCTGTTGATTGACGGCGCCAAGGTCGACATAACCAAGAAGCGGCTCGACAGCGACATGCGCCGCAAGGTGCAGATCGTCTTCCAGAACCCTTACGGCTCGCTCAACCCGCGCCAGCGGATCGGCGACGTGCTGATGGAGCCTCTGATCATCAACGAGAACGTGCCGGAGGCCGAGCGGCGCGAACGCGCCATGGCGATGCTGACCAAGGTCGGGCTGCAGCCCGAGCACTTCAACCGATACCCGCACATGTTCTCCGGCGGGCAGCGCCAGCGCATCGCCATCGCCCGTGCCCTCATGCTCAACCCGCGCCTGCTCGTGCTCGACGAGCCCGTCTCCGCGCTCGACCTGTCGGTGCAGGCGCAGGTGCTGAACCTCCTGGCCGACCTGCAGGACGAGTTCGGCCTGACCTTCGTCTTCATCAGTCACGATCTTTCGGTGGTTCGCTACATCGCCGACGAGGTGATGGTGATGTATTACGGCGAGGCGGTGGAATACGGCACGCGGGACGAGGTGTTCCAGAACCCGCAGCACGACTACACGAAGACGCTGTTCGCGGCGACGCCGCGCGCCGATGTCGAGAGCATAAGGAAACGGCTGGCGGCGAAGGCGGCTTGAGCGAGGCGCGCCGCCGGCGTCTACTTCCTCAGACGAGCGACATGCGCCACCAACCCCGCCGTCGACGCATCGCGGCCGGAGGCTTCCTTGTCGCCCTGCACCACCGGCAGTAGCTCCGTCGCCAGTTCCTTGCCGAGCTCGACGCCCCATTGGTCGAAAGCGTTGATGCCGTAGAGAGTGGCTTCCACGAACACGCGGTGCTCGTAGAGCGCGATCAGGCGGCCGAGCGTGAAGGGGTCGAGCTTGTCGTAGACTATGGTGACGCTCGGCCGGTTGCCGGGGAAGACGCGGTGCGGTGCGAGTTCGGCCGCCCTCGCCTCATCCATGCCACGGGCGATAAGCTGCGCCGTCGCCTCCTCCAGCGTGCGCCCCCTCATCAGGGCTTCCGATTGCGCCAGGCAGTTGGCGACAAGGAGGTCGTGATGGTGCTTCAGCGCCGGCTCGTGCCCGTTGGCCGCCAGGATGAACTCCACCGGGATGACGTCGGTGCCCTGATGCAGAAGCTGGAAAAAGGCGTGCTGGC
This sequence comes from Nitratireductor thuwali, assembly GCF_036621415.1. NCBI lineage: Bacteria > Pseudomonadati > Pseudomonadota > Alphaproteobacteria > Hyphomicrobiales > Phyllobacteriaceae > Nitratireductor > Nitratireductor thuwali. The sequence goes on along the minus strand of NZ_CP030941.1, from coordinate 2,534,137 downwards.
CGTTGGTGCCGGGCTCGCCCCATACCAGCGGGCCAGTGGGCGTCTGCACCGGCGCGCCGTCGAGGGTTACGCGCTTGCCGTTCGATTCCATGTCGAGCTGCTGCAGATAGGCCGGCAGGCGGGCAAGCCGCTGGTCGTAGGGAATGACGGCGCGGGCGGGATAGGCGCAGGCAACGCGGTGCCAATAGCCGATGAGGCCGAGCAGAACCGGCAGGTTCTGGCGCAGCGGCTCGACCCGGAAATGGTTGTCGACCGCCTCCGCCCCCTGCAGGAAACGGCGAAAGTCCTCGGACCCTATGGCGATCATGATCGGCAGACCGATGGCGGACCAGAGCGAATAGCGTCCACCCACCCAGTCCCAGAAGCCGAAGACGCGATCGCTGTCGATGCCGAAGGCGGCGACCTTGTCGAGCGCCGTCGAAACGGCGGCGAAATGGGCGCCGACCGCCTCCGCGCCCAGCGCCTCCTTTACCCACCCCCGCGCCGTCTCGGCATTGGTCATGGTCTCGATTGTGGTGAAGGTCTTCGAGGCGACGATGAAGAGCGTCGTCTCCGGCGCCAGCCCCTTGAGGGTGTCGGCGATATGCGCGCCATCAACATTGGAGACGTAGTGCAGCCGCGGACCATCGTGATAGGGCGCGAGCGCAAGCGTCGCCATCGCCGGGCCAAGGTCCGATCCGCCGATGCCAATATTGACGACATCGGTGAAAGCCTTGCCGGTCGCCCCCTCCAAAGAGCCGCCGCGCACGCCTTCGCTAAATCGCGCCATTGCCGCCAGAACGGCCTCCACGTCCCGCGAAATCTCCTGGCCATCCAGGCGGATCGAAGCGCCGGAGGACGAGCGCAGCGCCGTGTGCAGAACCGCGCGGTCTTCCGTGACATTGATCCGGCGGCCCTCGAACATCGCGTCGCGCCGCTCCTCCAGCCCGGCTGCCGTAGCTAGGTTCTCAAGAAGCAGGAAGGTCTCTTCGGTCACCGCGCATTTGGAATAGTCGAGCAGCATGTCGTCGAAGCGCGCGGAGAACCGCTCGAACCGCGCCGGCTCGTCCCGGAACGCCTCCCGGAGGTCGAAATCCCGGTGTTCCTCGCGATGCCGGCGCAATGCGTCCAGCGCGGTTGTGAATGCGCTCATTTGAAAAAGACCCCATGGTGGCGAAAGACTTCACACTGGTTGCGGCGCAAATTAGGGCTTGGCTCAAGAAAAGAAAAGGCGCGCCGGAAAAGGAGTTTGGCGCAATGGCTTGTGCCAGACTTGCGGTTCAAGTTCCGTGGCGTTAGGCTCCGCGCCGCGAGAGGAAAGCCTATGCCAATACGCAACGATACCGCCCTTTGGGCGGGCCTTTTCAAGATTTCCCCTGATTCGGGCCAGACACTCCAGGCGCAGATTCGCCAGGCGATCGTATCGGCCATTCTTGACCGGCAGATCGCTCCGTCGATGCCGCTGCCGTCCTGCCGCATCCTTGCGGACAAACTGGGCGTGGCGCGCGGGACGGTCGTGCTGGCCTTCCAGCAATTGGTCGACCAGGGGTTTCTGATCGCCAGGGAAAGGCGCGGCCACTTCGTCAATCCGGAGGTCCTGGCGGCCCCGCCCCGCCCGCCCCGCAAGGGCGCGCGCAACACCAACCAGATTGACTGGAAAGCGCGGCGCCAGGTGTTCGCCAGCGAAATGCCGGATGCGCCCAAGAACGAGAACTGGATGCAGTCGTCCTACCCGTTCGTCTACGGCCAGTTCGACCCGACGCTCTTTCCCACCGCCGAATGGCGCGAGTGCAACCGCATGGCGCTGGCGGTCCTGGAGATCCGCAACTGGGCAGCCGACATGGTCGACAAGGACGACCCGCTGCTGATCGAGCAAATCCAGGCCCGGCTCCTGCCACGGCGCGGCATCTTCGCCAATCCCGACGAGATCATCGTCACGCTGGGTGCCCAGCACGCGCTCTACATGCTGTCGACGCTGCTGATGCAGCGCGGAGCGCGCGTGGCGATGGAGAATCCCGGCTATCCGGACGCCCGCTCAATCTTCCGGCTGGCCGGCGCCGAAACACTGCCCGTTCCCGTCGACAGCGACGGCATCGACGTCGACCGCATCCCGCACAACGCCGATTTCGTGTTCACCACGCCGAGCCACCATTGCCCGACCATGATGCCGCTCAGCCGGGCCCGTCGCGAGGCGTTGCTGCAGAAGGCGGAAGCCAATGACTGGGTCGTGATCGAAGACGACTACGACAGCCAGCTCGCCGACGAGACGCCGCAGGAAGCGCTCAAGGGTCTCGATCATACCGGCCGCGTCATCTATGTCGGCTCCATGTCGAAGACACTCGCGCCGGGCCTGCGGCTCGGCTATATCGTCGCCCCCGCCGAGCTCGTGGCCGAGTTGCGGGCGTTGCGCCGCTTCATGCTGCGTCACCCGCCGGCGAACAACCAGCGCGCGGTCGCCCTGTTCCTGTCGCTCGGTCATCACGATGCACTGGTGCGCCGGCTCTCCTCCGCGTTCGAGGAACGCCGTGAGCGGCTTGTCGGAGCGATCCGGGACTATATGCCCGATTGGCAGTCGGCGGATGTGCCGGGCGGCACATCGCTCTGGCTGCGCGGTCCCGCAGGCACCGACACGACCCAGCTTGCCAAGGCGGCGGCGCAGCGCGGGGTGCTGGTCGAGCCCGGCCCGCGCTTCTTCGATGGACCGGAGAGACCGTCTCCTTTCATGCGGCTGGGCATCTCGTCCATCGCCCTGCAGCACATCGAGCCGGGCATCCGCGAGCTGGCGGCGGTCGCGGGAAGGCGGTCTGCGGCGGCTTAGGCGGTGGCCGGAACAAGTGCTGCGGAAAGCGCCGGATTTTCGTCGCCCTGAAAGGCGCGTCATTCGGCGCATACCAGAGTATGTAGCGAATGACGCAACGAAGCGGGCGGCGAAAAAGGCAAGCAAGGCGCAGCGCTTGTTTTTGACCACCGCCTTTGAGCTTATGGACATAAATGGCGGGCTGGTTTAGCCCTTGGAAAGCGCACATGCGGAGGAAACGGCGATGGCAATGCTGATCGAGGGCGAGGAACGGATCGAGGCGCCGGTGCAGACCGTTTGGGAAGGTCTGAACGATCCCGCCGTGTTGAAAGACTGCATCCCCGGCTGTCAGGAGCTCGAAAAGAAATCCGACACCGAGTTCGCGGCGGTCGTCTCGCTCAAGATTGGCCCGATCAAGGCGAAGTTCAACGGCGAGGTCGAGCTGCAGAACCTCAACCCGCCCTATTCCTATACGATATCGGGTGAAGGCAAGGGCGGCGTCGCGGGTTTTGCGAAGGGCGGGGCCGACGTGACCCTGAAGGAGGATGGTCCAAACGCAACCATCCTCTCCTACAAGGCAAAGGCCGATGTCGGCGGCAAGATGGCCCAGCTCGGCAGCCGCCTCATCCAGTCTACGTCGAAGAAGCTCGCCGCCCAGTTTTTCTCCGATTTCAACGCCCGCGTGAGTGGAAGCGCCGAGGCGGCGGCCTCCTGAGAGACGCGCGCCCGGCGGCGCCGGTCAGTCCTCGCGCGACTGGTAGGAGCCGATCAGCCTCCCGTCGCCTAGGGTGATGATCGTGTAGGCGCCGATGGTCCGGGCCTCCACTTCTCTCAGGTCGCCGGAGATGTTTCCGATCAGGCGGGTGCCGTCGGCGAAGACGGCCTCCTGCAGCTTCCGGTCGTCCGGGCGAAATGAAGTCAGTTCCTGTGTGCCGAGCCGCTCGTGCAGCGGCTGGAAGAAGGCCTGCTGTCGGACGATGATCGGCAGCCGTTCCTTCAGCCTTCCCTCGCTCAAATGATAGAGCGGCGGGACGTTGTAGAGGAGCTGTGCGAGCTCCGCCTCGCGACGGACATTGCCGAGCTTGAGAGACAGGCTTCTTGGCCAAATCAAGTTGCTGGAATGCTGCTGGCAGGTCTAACGCTTCTTGAGGCCGGTGAACCTGGGCGGGCGCTTTTCCAGAAATGCGCTGACGCCTTCGCGGTAGTCGTCGGAGCGGCCAGCCTCGCGCTGCAGGTCGCGCTCAAGGTCGAGTTGGGCATCCAGCGTGTTGCCTGACGCTGCCTGGATTGCCTGTTTAATGAGGCCGTAGGCATGGGTTGGCCCGTCGGCCAGTCGCCCGGCGATGGCCAGCGCCTCTTCCATCAGCACGGCATCATCCACCGCCCGCCAGATCAGCCCCCATTCGGCAGCCGTCTCAGCGGAAAGCGCATCCCCGGTTAGCGCCAGCGCCTTGGCGCGGGCCTCGCCGAGGTGGCGGGTGAGGAACCATGTGCCGCCGGAATCTGGCACGAGCCCTATCTTCGAGAATGCCTGGATGAATTTTGCCGACCTGGCGGCAAGCACGATGTCGCAAGCAAGCGCGATGTTCGCTCCAGCCCCGGCAGCAACGCCGTTGACGGCGCAGACAACCGGCTTGGGCAGGGCCCGCAACTGGCGGACGAGCGGGTTGTAGAAAGTCTCCAGCGTGCGGCCGAGGTCGGGCGCTTCGCCCAGCATGGCCGGATCGCGGTCGGACAAGTCTTGGCCCGCGCAAAAGCCACGCCCGGCACCGGTCAAAATAATGGCGCGGCAGGCCTCGTCATCCGCGCACCGGTCAAGTGCGGCGCGCAGTGCGGCATGTTGCACCTCGTTGAAGGAATTGAGCTTGTCGGGCCGGTTGAGCGTGATGATCGCGACATTGCCGCGCTGCTCCACCAGAACTGATTCTTCCACCGCGCTGGCCATGTGATCCTCCCGTGCCGATCAAAACGTTACATGAACGAGATCGAAACTCAATTCAATGTAACGCTTTATCCAGGCTCATTCGAACACGATCGCCGGAGTGGATGCGCTCGCGCCCTCCTCCTCGAGCCGCGCCGCGACCTTTTCGGCAATCGCGCGATAGACCTTCGCCTGCGACCCTTCGGGGTTGGACGCCACGACCGGCGTGCCCGCGTCGGAGGTTTCGCGCACATCCATCGTCAGCGGCACCTCGCCGAGGAAGGGGACGCCAAGGCGCCCGGCCTCGGTCCGCGCACCGCCATGACCGAATATGTCGTATCTCTTGCCGGTATCGGGCGCGAGGAAGTAGCTCATGTTCTCGACGATGCCGAGCAGCGGCACATCGACCCGCCGGAACATGTTCAGGCCCTTGCGCGCGTCGATCAGCGCCAGATCCTGCGGCGTCGACACGATGACCGCGCCGGCAAGCGGCACCTGCTGGGCCATGGTAAGCTGGGCGTCGCCGGTGCCCGGCGGCATGTCGACCACGAGTATATCGAGTTCGCCCCAGGCAACGTCCCGCAGCATCTGGCGCAGTGCCGACATGACCATCGGACCGCGCCAGATCATCGGCGTTTCCTCCTCGACCAGGAAGCCGATGGACATGACCTTGACGCCGAACGCCTCCATCGGCTTCAGCGTCTTGCCATCCATCGTTTCCGGCTTGCCCTTCAGGCCGAGCAGGCGGGGCATTGACGGGCCGTAGATGTCCGCATCGAGAATGCCGACCTTCTTGCCAAGCCCGGCAAGGCCAAGCGCGATATTGACGGCGGTGGTCGACTTGCCGACGCCGCCCTTGCCGCTGGCCACGGCGATGATGGCCTCCACGCCGGGCACGCCTGTCTTGCCCGCCGGCTGCGGTTGGGGCTGGAGCCGTGGCGGCGGCGGCTCTGCGCGCGGCGCGGGCCTGGACGTTTCGGACGAACCCATGCCCCCGCCCTGCCTTTCCGCCGTCAGCGCGACCATGGCGCCACTGACACCGGGGATGGATTTGACCGCCTTTTCCGCGGCCTGCCGCATCGGCTCCAGTTCCCGCGCCCGGTTGGCTGGCACGGTGATGGAGAAAAACACTTTGCCGTCGGCGATGAAGATCTCCGACACGAGCCCGCGCGATACGATGTCGCCTTCGAGGTCCGGGCCCTTGATCGTGGACAGCTTGTCGAGAACGGCCTGGCGGGTGACTTCGGTCATGATTGCTCACTCATTCTGCGCATGCCTGCCAGATAGGCATGTTTTGCGCAATAACCAAGGCGCAGGGCAATTCCGGGAAGCAGTCTCAGAACTGCTTGCGCAGTCCCGCCGACAGCGAGAACACGGGCTCGACCTCATTGGTGGCGGTGAAGTCGGTGTTGAAGCCCAGCAGCAGCTCGAAATCCTGCTCGGTCATATTGCGATAGACGAAGCCCAGCCGGAGTGGAATGTCGGCATCGGCCAGGTCGACGGCGACATTCTCGTAGTGGAGACTGCCGTCGGTGCCCCGGCCGACCGGCACCTGCAAGTCCGCCTTTCCGGCAACCGCCTTTGGGCGCATGCCGGCGTAGAAATCGATCGTGTCGCGGGCCGTGAACAGGCTGCGCCGCCGGGCCGTCACGCCACCGGCGGCATAGGCGAACGAGCCGTAATCGACCAGCATCGCAGCATCGTCGTTGACGAAGGCGGAGCCGAGCTCCGCATAGGCCGAAAGCGTCCACAGGCCATCCACCGGAAGGCTGACCGAAAGGCCGCTTGAGAAATTGCCGGAGGCATCGCCCGACAGGAACGGGCCGGGCGCGTCCCATCCGAAGAAATTGCTCGTGCTGTGGCCGAATGCGAAGGAAAGTTCGGTCGCAAAACCCTGGTGGCGGGTAAGGCGCGCGACGGAGAATCCGGCGTCGGAACCGGCCTCAGATTGGCGGAAACTGCCTGAAAACTGGAGGAAATCGCGCTGTCCCAGCGGAAAAATCTGTGAAAAGGCGCTATTTCCATCCAGATTTGCCAGCGATTGGGAGAAAAAAAGCTTTGGCACGGCGGCATCGTGGAGGATCGAAAGAGCCGGCGCCTGCATTTCCGCAAAGGCGAAACTGGCCGCGACCTGGTCGACATTGCGGGCCAGATGCCGGGGGTCGGTAGCGGCGAAGCCGGGCGCATCGGCGGTCAAGGCGGTGGCGGGCACGTAGAAATCCGTGCCCAGCCGGTCGACCACCATGATCTCGCGGTCGCCCAGCGCCCGTGCGACGGCATTGCCGATCATCGGACCCGATGTGGCGACGCCGCCGTCGAGCGGGCTCATCGTGGCGGTGGCGAGATTGCTGCCGCTGGCGATGGAAAGTCCGCCAACCGGCGAGAGCGCGGCTTCCATGTCGGGCACGCCGTGGCCGAAATCGCTTGAATAGTCGTGGGTGACGCCGGGCGCGAAGGTGGAGGTGCCGGCCCTGGTGCTCTGGAAACCGGCCCAATCGTTGCGCGCCGTCGCCAGCAACCGCACGGTGATCTCGGCCGGCGACAGGTTGGGAAAAGCCTGCGCCAGAAGCGCGACATCGCCCGAAATCTGCGGCGCCGCGAAAGACGTGCCCGTTGCCACGGAATAGGCGGTGTCGCTGCTGGCAGTGGGCTTGTAGACGGAACCGTCGGCGGTGAGGCAGAACGGGGCTGCCGAGCCGCATGGGGCCGACAGGAGGTCGGCTTTCAGGATGTCGCCCGTACTGGAATCGACCGCGAAAAGCGCATTGCTGACGGCGATCCACGCTTCGCGAAGTTCCGGCACGAAAAGCGGCAGGGAGGCCCAGGCGGAGGCATCGCCGAGGCTCGAATTGTTGGAATTGGCGAAGACGATCACGCCGGACTGCTGGAAGCGGTCATAGGCGGCAAAGAGGTTCTGCCACTCGGCCGCCGTTCCGCCTAGGCGGCCGGTGATATGCTGGGCATACTGCGCCGAGCTCGTACCGGAATAATCCGTGAGTTCCTGGGAGGCAGCCTTCTCCGTCGCCCAGCCCCATGAATTGTTCTGCGCCACCGCGCCGGAAAGGCGGGCGTCGTCTGTGGTGGCGGCGAGGAAGGTCAACACGTTCTGGCCGGGCCCGCTGTGGTCTTCCCACGAGGACAAATGCAGGTCGGCCTCGGGCGCGACGCCCATCATGCCCGTGCCGTTTGCCAGACCGGCGGCTATGGCCGCGACGGCGGTGCCGTGATCGTCGACGCCCATGGCGGTGCCGGGATAGGTCTTGATGGACTTGCCGGCCAGTTCCTGATGCGTGAGGAGGAAGCCGTTATCGACGACGGCGATCAGCTGACCCTTGCCGCGAACCCTGTCGCCATTGGGGAGCGTGGCGGTGTGGGCGATGTGGATGTTCTGCAGAAGATAGTTGTGGGCGCTCGCGCAGTTGGCGTTGGCGACGCCGCTGCACAAGGGAGGCACGCCGAGGGTCGAACGCAGCGAGGCTTCAGCCGCTGCCGAAGGATCGACCGCCTGGAACTCCGCCGTGCCGGCGTGAACCGTTGCAGCGGCCATGTGGAAGGTCGGATAGTCCGATGAGGGCGGCGGGCTGGATGCCGGCGGCGGGCTGGACGCGGGCGGCGGACTGGATGCCGGCGGAGAGGCGGAGCTTGTGCTGTCGGAACCGCCGCCGCAGCCGGCAACGGACAGGCATGCCGCCGCGACGGCAGCCAGGTGCGCAGATTTTCGGTTGATCATTCCCTGCCGCTTCTCCCGTGGCTCCGGCCGGCCCCGAATCCAGCCAAAGCACGGGAGACACTATAGGCAAATCAGCGGCCGGCGCCAGCAAGCGCAGGTAGAGCCGCAGCAACCCGCTCAATCCCGCGCGATGCGCTCGACCAGCGGCGGCAGGTGGCCCAGATGGCCGATCTCATGGAAGCGCGCCGCGCCGCCGGGCCTTTCGGCGTGCTCTACCGCCCAGGTCAGTTCGTGCGGCACGAAGACACCCCAGCTTCCGGCGTCGAGCGCCGGCAGCACATCGGATTTGAGGGAATTGCCGACCATCATGGCGCGCTCGGGGCCATCGCCGTGGCGGGCGAATATGGCGCGGTAGGTCTCGGGATTCTTGTCGCTGACGATCTCGACGCCGTCGAAATGATCGCCGAGGCCGGACTGGGCGAGCTTCCTTTCCTGGTCGAACAGGTCGCCCTTGGTGATCAGCACCAGCCGGTAGTCGGTGGCCAGCCGCTCCAGCGTGTCGCTGACATGGGGCAGCGTCTCGATGGGGTGGACCAGCATTTCGCGGCCCGCCTCCATGATATCGGCGATGGTCTTGGCCGGCACCCTGCCCTCGGTGACCTCCAGCGCGGTTTCGATCATCGACAGGATGAAGCCCTTGATGCCGAAGCCGTAGAGCTTGAGATTGCGCTTTTCGGCCTCGAGCAGCCGGGCGGAAAGGTTTTCCGGATCGGCGTGGCCGGCGAGCAGCGCGGCGAAGCGCTGCTCGGTCATCCGGTAGAACTGCTCGTTCTGCCAGAGCGTGTCGTCTGCGTCGAAGCCGATCGTCGTCAGCCGCATGCGCGCCTCCCCTGAAACGGCGAAGCTGTAGCGCAAGGCGGGCCCTGGCTCAATCGGCCACTCGCCGCCGGACCTTGAAGCCAAAGCGGCGGCGTAATAGCGATAAAGGCAGCACGGCCGGGCGCGGCGCGCGCAGCGAGGAAGGAAAGAGCCATGAACAAAGCCGGCAAGGGCCGCATTCTTCTGTCCGTGACCGGGTTCAACCCGCAGCGCTGGTACGAGCCTCTGTCGAAGGAGCGCGAGGTGGTGCTGGAGCCGGACGGCGCGGAGGATCCCTCCATCGACTATGCGGTGGTCTGGAAGCAGCGGCCGGGCGTCCTTGCCCATCTGCCCAATCTGAAGGCGATCTTTTCCATCGGCGCGGGCGTCGACCACATCTTCGCCGACGACCAGGTGCCGGACGTGCCGGTGGTGCGGGTGGTGGCCGACAACCTGACCCAATATATGTGCGAATATGTGAGCTGGCGCGTGCTCGACCATCAGCGGCAGGGCATGCTCTACCGCCGCCAGCAGGCCGGCAAAGTGTGGCATGAGCGCCCGCAGCCGCCGGCCGACGCAGTGAATGTGGGCATCATGGGCTTCGGCCAGCTGGGCCGCGCGGCGGCCAAGGCGCTGCTGGCGCTGGGCTTCAAGGTGAATGGCTGGAGCCGCACGGAGCACGCGATGAAGGGGGTCAGCACCTTTCACGGCGAGGGCGGGCTGACGCCTTTCCTGAACGCCACCGACATATTGGTCGTTCTCCTGCCGCTGACGCCGGCGACGGCCGGCATTGTCGATTTCGGCCTGATCTCGCGGCTGCGGCAGGACGGGCCGCTGGGCGGGCCGTGCCTGATCAATGCCGGGCGCGGCAAGCTGCAGCGGGAGGCCGACATCCTGCGGGCGCTTGACGAGGGCAAGTTGAAGGAGGCGAGCCTCGACGTGTTCGAGGCCGAACCGCTTTCGCCCGAAAGCCCGCTGTGGACCCACGACCGGGTGTTCGTGACCCCGCACGCGGCCGCCACCTCCGACCCCGCCCACCTTGCCCGGCCCATGCTGGCGCAGATGGAGGCCTTCGAGCGGGGCGAGCCGTTGACGAATGTGGTGGACCGGGCGGCGGGGTATTGAGGGGTCCTTCACTTTCGCTCCACCGCCGGAGGGGTTGCGGCACGTCCATTCACGTCGTCCCGGAAGCCGCAGCCTATCGGCGACCCCTTGGCTGACAATCGGAAAAGCATGGCTAGTCCTCCTCTGATCGATCCTCGGTAGCGACGGCACCTTCCGTGCCGCCCGGCCGCGCCTCTTTATAGGCCCGGCTCTCCCGCCGGCCGGGTGACGGAAAGGACGGCCAAGCGTCATCGCCGCCACGCCCGCTTTCGCGTCTGGCCATTGATCCCTTCGACAGGGTGGGAAGCGGGGCGCGTTGTCCGTGCCTCTCTGTGTAGTTTATGTGGCGCGATCAACGCGCCCCGCCGGCCGCTGTCCTGCATGACCGGTCAAGGAAGGTTCCCATTGCCCTTTTGGGGCGCCCAGGCTCGTCACTGAGACGCCTGGACCGAACCTCCCGCGGCTTCTCCGCGCCCTGCGTCCTTCGACACGCTCAGGACACAGGACTCCGGCCTGCTGCAGGCCCTCACATGCCTCCGGTACCGACCCGGAGGGGGAGGCTGCCGCCGCCCTCCCTGATCCCCGGTCCGGACCCGGTTCCCGCAAGGGCGATGGGGAGCATGATAAGGCAGGCCGGGCGGGTGGGGATAAGAAAATGACGGGCGGGCGTGTGGAGGGATGGGAAAGGCAGTGGAAACAATGGGTTGGCCGGCCGGAAAAGGCGTTGGAGGCGCGGATTTATCCACGCCATCGAAGGCGCAGGGAAGAAAGGACCTCATATTTGGTGCAACCGCGCCAAGCGCCCTCGTCGTTCGACAGGCTCACCATGAGGGCTACTGGGAGGGCGCTTGGCGCTGCCTTTCAATCGCTCATCTTCAGGCCGGGTCGGACGCTTCCTGCGAGACATCCACCTTGCCGGGCCTGCGCTTGCGGGTCACTCCACCGCCCCAAGCGCCGAAGCCTGGCGCCCTACGCTTCCGCCTTGCCTTTCGCCAGGGCATCCAGATCGCCGGCGAGATCGGCGCGGACGAGGGCGGTGAGGAGGGTGGGGAATTCGTTTCTGGAGACGTGGCGGGAGAGCGTCTGGGCGTCGGCGCCGAGGCCGAGCTGTTTGCCGGCCTTGAGCGCTTTGTTGTCGGCGAAGGGGTGGAATTCGTCCCACGCGCCTTGCGCCTCGCGCAGGAAGATGGCGGCGCCGGTGGGGCCGATGCCCTTGAAGGCGGTCAGCAGCTTCTGCGCCTTCTTCACGTCGCCCCGCGCTTCCTCGCGCAGGCAGCGCAGGTCGCCGCCATAGCGCTCGATCAGCAGGCCGGAAGCGTCCTCCAGCATGCGCGAGGTGCTCTCGTCGTAGCGCGCGTAGCCGTGCTCGTTGAGAACCGTCACGCGCTCGCGCCATGTCGCCGCGTGCATCTTTTCCGGCGTGCGCCAGCCGGCATCGAAGAGCGCTTTGGCGCCCTTCACCGCCTGGCCGGCGCCAATGCGCGCGGAAAAGAGAAGGGAGGCGACCAGCCACTGGAACAGCGGCGACGGCGTGTTCTTTTCCAGCGGGATGCCGAGCTCTTCGCAATAGGTGCGGCCGTGGCGCGCCATCAGCGCCTTCACGATGTCCTTTTGAGCAGGCCTTGCCATGGGAACCTCCGCGCTTTCCCAGTCAACAATCGGGCGGGCGCGAGGTTCCGGCTGGACCGGATTCGCCGGGATTGTGGGTGGGGGTCGCCGGCGAAGCGGGCAACAAGAACCATGACCCTATGCAATTGCCCGCCCTCGAGTGGGAGCGCCCCGCACCCGATCGGGCCTATTCGCCCGCGGACGCACGGCGCTCGTCCGCCAGCCATTCGCGAATCTTGGCTTCCAGCCGCGCCGGCGACACCGGCTTGGTCATGTAGTCGTCCATCCCCGCTTCCAGGCAGCGCTCCCGGTCCCCCTCGAGCGCGTGCGCCGTCAGTCCGATGATGGGCGTGCGCGGCACTCCTTCGGCTTCTTCCGCGCGCCGTATCGCGCGCGTTGCCTCATGCCCGTTCATCTCGGGCATGGAGACGTCCATCAGGATGAGCGCCGGCCGGTGCCGGCGCCAGGCGTCCACGGCCTCGCGTCCGTTCTCGGCCACGGCGAACTGGCGCCCCATGCCGCCCAGGATCTGCTCGAAGACGAGCTGGTTCACCTCATTGTCCTCGGCGACCAGTATTTCAACGTCGCCTGTCTCAGGCCTCGCCGCCACCGCCGGCTCCCTTTCCTGCATCTCCACAAGCTTCGGCCCATGCGGGATCACGGGAGCGGGCCTTTCCGGTTCGGGATGGGGCCGCCGGTCCTTCGGCTGCCTGCCCGGCTCCTGCATTCCGGCCAGCACTTCCTCGATCGTTTCGCGCAGCAGCGCCGAGCGGGTGGGCTTCGTCAGGATGGCCTCCGCCCCGGACGATTTCAGCTCGCGGAGCGCGATCGTATCGTCGACGGAGGTGAGCAGCACGACGCCGATGCGTTCGAGAAGCCCGCGGGCGCGCATTTCGCGCAGCACCTGCGCCCCGCTCATCTGCGGCATCTGATAGTCGAGTACCATCAGGTCGACGCCCGCACCGCCACGTTCGGCCTCCTCGATGAACGCCAGGGCCACCGCGCCGCTTTCCACCGCGCAGCAGTCGAGGTTCCAATTGCGCATCTGCTCGGCGAGTATCTTTCTGTTGATCCCATTGTCGTCGACGATCAGGATCCGCGCGCCCTCCATGTCGGCAGGCACGCGCACCGGCCTCGGGTCGCAGCCCTGGTGGGCGGCAAGGGGCAGCCGGAAGTGGAAATTCGACCCTTCGCCGACCGTGCTGGTGGCGCCGACGCTGCCGCCCATCAGGTCGACCAGGCGCGAGGCGATGGCAAGGCCGAGGCCCGTCCCCTCATGCCGGCGCGTCGAGGACGAGTCCACCTGGCTGAACTTTTCGAAAACGCTGGCCAGCTTTTCCTCCGGAATGCCGATGCCGGTGTCGATCACCTGAAACAGGATCTGGTCGCCGTCGCGCGACACGTCGATCAGCACATGGCCCCTCTCGGTGAATTTGACGGCATTGCCGGCAAGGTTCGTCAGGATCTGCCGGATGCGGCCCATGTCGCCGACCACCCACTCGGGCAGCGACGGGTCGACATGGACGATCAGTTCCAGGTCCTTCTCCGAAGCGCGCGAAGAGACCAGCGTCGCCACATCCTCGACCGTTTCGGCAAGGTTGAAGGGCGCTGCCTCCAGATGCGCATGGCCGGCGTCGATCTTGGAGAAATCCAGGATGTCGTTGATGATGGTCAAAAGCGCGTTGCCGGATTTCAGGATGACGTCGTTGTAGGTCCGCTGGCGCGGATCCAGTTCGGTGCTTGCCATCAGTTCCGACATGCCCAGCACGCCGTTCATGGGCGTGCGTATCTCGTGGCTCATATTGGCCAGGAATTCCGATTTCGCCCGGTCCGCGGACTTGGCGTCCTCCAGCGCCTTCTTGAGCCGGGCAAGCGCGTCGCGGATCGAGTGTTCCATCGGCAGGAAGATGAGGAGCAGGATGCCGGCGGCGAACGCGAGCAGCACGACCGCCACGATGTTGATCGTCAGCTTGACCCGGTTGGCCAGTTCCCGGTTGTATTGGCGAACCGCTGCCGACAGTTGATCGAGCGCCGGCTCGACTACCAGGTGGGTGACGCCGGTGAGGTATTTGCCCGCCTGGGCACGCTCTTCAGCACTCGCCTGCGAGGCCTCGCGGACCTGGTCGTGAAATTCCTTGAGCATGGCCAGAGGCGTTCTGGGGCCGTAGGGCGTAGCCACGGTCAGGCGCTCCTGCATGTCGGCGTCGAGCCGCGGCCATACCGCCTCCATCTTCCCGCTGATCCGTTCGAGCTGCTGCGCGTGTACCGCCAGCGCCTTTTCGGTCCAGCCCGAGTTCACGGTCGCGGGGTCGGCCATCTGAAGCGCGGTGCGGACGGCGACATTGGTCGTTTCGGCCGCTTCGGCGACCAGATCGGCAAAGGAAGTGGCGTTGGAAAAGCGGGCATTGGTGACATGCGAGCCAAGGATGAAGAAGGCTCCGGGTATGATGAGCGCACCCATCACCACGATATAGCGCAGCCGCAGGCCCCGCACCGCCGCCGCGATCATGTCGCCGGCGTCGCGTTCCGCGCCCGCGCCGCGCGTGCCGACATGCATGCGCCAGACCTGCATCACAGCCAGGCAGGCCAGGATCAGAATGCTGGAAAAGAGCGCCACCAGACCCGGCGAGGCGCCGCCATCCTGCGCCACCAGCGCTGACCATCCGGTCGCGGCGCTTTCATAATCACCCATGCTCGTCCCCCAATCGTCCCGGACACGCCCACCTTCCCCAGCGTAAACCGGCTGTCGGAATTTGTGCCCTTGAGGTGAAGTTTCGGTTAAGGAGCCGATGGCGCCGGCGTGCGCCGCCGGCGCCCGGCGCGCGCAAGGCGGCGGGATGACGCAGCGACCGCGCGCCGCTTTGACGCTGGCCGCCCGGCAGCCTACCCTTGCTCGCGACAATCACGAAGGGAGGTCCCGGTGGACCCGCTTTTGCTCTCCCGCGTCCAGTTCGCAGCGAATATCTCGTTTCATATCCTGTTCCCGGCAATCACCATTTCGCTCGGCTGGGTGCTCCTTTATTTCAAGCTCCGCTACAACCGCACCAACGATCACGCCTGGATGCAGGCCTATTTCACCTGGGTGAAGGTCTTTGCCCTTTCCTTCGCGCTGGGCGTGGTGTCGGGCGTGACCATGAGCTTCCAGTTCGGCACCAATTGGCCGGGCTACATGGAGACCGTCGGCAATATCGCCGGCCCGCTCCTGGCCTATGAGGTGCTGACCGCATTCTTTCTGGAAGCGGTGTTCCTCGGCATCATGCTGTTCGGCTTCCGCCGCGTGTCGAACCGTGTGCACACGCTGGCGACGGCGCTCGTCGCCACCGGCACCACCTTTTCGGCCTTCTGGATACTGGCGCTCAATTCGTGGATGCAGACGCCTGCCGGTTTCGAGATGCGCGACGGCGTGGCCCACGCGCTTGATTGGTGGGCGGTCATCTTCAATCCTTCCTTCCCCTACCGCCTCGTCCACATGCTGCTGGCGTCCGGCCTCACGGCGGCGTTCCTGATCGCCGGCCTGTCGGCGCTCCGCTATCTCCTGGGCGACCGTTCCGAATCCATGTGGAAGACGCTGCGCACCGGCGTCGCCCTGGGGGCCATCCTCATCCCCATCCAGATTTTCGTGGGCGACCAGCACGGCCTAAACACGCTCGAGCATCAGCCGGCAAAGATCGCCGCCATGGAGGCCAATTGGGAAACCGGCCCCAACAGGCCGCTCGTTCTTTTCGCCTGGCCCGACGAGGCTGCGCGCGAAAACCGCTTCGAGATCGCGATCCCGGACCTTGCCTCGCTCATTCTCAGGCACAGCGCGGCAGGCGTCGTGCCGGGCCTCAACCAGTTCGAGGGCGAGCACCCGCCCGTCGCGCCGGTCTTCTTCGCCTTCCGCATCATGGTCGGCATCGGCGTGCTGATGCTGGTCGTGTCGTGGACCGCCGCCTGGTACCTGTTCCGCAGAAACCGGCTGCCCCGGCCGGTCGCCTATGCCCTGGTCCCGATGGCCGTGTCGGGCTGGGTAGCGGTCCTTGCCGGCTGGTATACGACCGAGATCGGGCGCCAGCCCTGGCTGGTCCATGGCGTCTTGAAGACCGAGCAGGCGGTCGGGCCGGTCACCGGCGGCCAGGTGGCCTTCACGCTGGCCGGCTACCTGGCGCTCTACGCCGTTCTCCTGATCGTCTATATCGGCGTGCTGATCTATCTGGCGGTGAAGGCCGCGCGGGAAGGCGAACGCCAGCCCGATCCCGTCGTGCAGGACAGGGCCCTCGACCAGCCGATGAGGGCGGGAGAATGACGATGACCGGAAAAGGCATGGATGCGACAGCCGCCACCCCTCTTCCTCAGTGGACCGGAGTAGACCCATGAACATCGACTGGCCGACGCTGGTTCCCCTCATTTTCGCCGGCCTGATGGGCCTGTCGATCCTGCTCTACGTCATCCTCGACGGCTTCGACCTCGGCATCGGCATCCTCTTCGTCGCCGCCGAAAAGGAGGAGAAGGACGTGATGATCGCCGCCATCGGTCCCTTCTGGGACGCCAACGAGACCTGGCTGGTGCTCGCCGTCGGCCTGCTTCTGGTGGCCTTCCCGATCGCCCACGGCACCATTCTCACCGCCCTCTACATTCCCGTCTTCCTGCTGCTTTTCGGCCTCATCCTGCGCGGCGTCGCCTTCGATTTCCGCGCCAAGGTGCCGGCCTACCGCAAGCGCCGCTGGGATTGCATCTTCTTCGCCGGGTCGGCGCTGGCGGCTCTTGCCCAGGGCTACATGCTCGGCATCTACGTGCTCGGCCTGGAGCAGGGCCTGTCCGCCATCCTCTTCGCGCTTCTGGTCGCCGTGTGCCTTGCCGCCGCCTATGCGGCCATGGGCGCCGCCTGGCTGATCTACAAGACCGAAGACGATCTGCAGAAAAAGGCCGTGCGTTGGCTGCGCCGCGCGCTGGTCTTCACCGCCTGCGGCATGGCCGCCGTTTCCGCCGCCACGCCGCTGACCAGCCCGCGCATCTTCGAAAAGTGGTTCTCGCTGCCGGAGATCGTCTGGCTGGCGCCGCTGCCGATCATATCCGCCGGCCTGTTCCTGTGGCTCTGGCGCATGAGCTACCGCCTGCCGGCGCCCGACGATGCCCATTCGCTGAAGCCCTTCGTGGCCCTCGCATTCGTGTTCGCGCTGGGCTTTGCCGGCCTTGCCTATTCCTTCTATCCCTATGTGGTGCCCGACCGCATCACCATCTGGCAGGCTGCGGCGGCGTCGGAGAGCCTCGGCTTCATCCTGGTGGGCACGGTCATCGTGCTGCCGATCATCCTCGGCTACACGATCTATGCCTACCGCGTCTTCGGCGGCAAGGCGACGCATCTTTCCTACGACTGAGCTGTCGGCGGGGCGGCCCGTCGGCCGTCCTTGGTCCATCAACATTCGGAGGATGCCGATGGACCGCAACGAGGAAGTGGCGCGCGTGCGCGCGCTGATCGAGGACTGGACGAAGGCCGTGCGCGAGGGCGACATGGAGGGCGTGCTCGCCCGCCACACGGCCGACATCCTGATGTTCGACGTGCCGATGCCGCTGCAGGCGCGCGGCATGGAGGAATACCGCAAGACCTGGGAGCTCTTCTTCCGCTACAGCCCCGGCGGCCCCGGCTCCTTCGACATCGAGGAGATGCGCGTCGAGGTGGGCGGCGACATCGCCTATGCCTGCGGCATCGTCGGCGTCGTCGGCAACCGCGTCCGCCTCACCCTCGGCCTGCGCAGGGAGGAGGGCGAGTGGCGCATCGCCCACGAGCACCATTCCTACCCGCACGAATTGCCGGAAGACGCCTGAGAGCGGCCGGGAAGGCGGGCTCGATTCCGCCTTCCCAAGCGCTGGCCAAATGCTCTATACGCGCGGGCATGACCAAGACGCCCCTTTCCCGAATCCGCAATTTCTCCATCGTCGCCCATATCGACCATGGCAAGTCGACGCTCGCCGACCGGCTGATCCAGATGACGGGATCGCTGGAGCATCGCGAGATGAAGGAGCAGATTCTCGACGCGATGGACATCGAGCGCGAGCGCGGCATCACCATCAAGGCCAACACCGTGCGCCTCGAATACGACGCCAGGGACGGCCAGCATTACGTGCTGAACCTCATCGACACGCCCGGCCATGTCGATTTCGCCTACGAGGTCTCCCGCTCGCTCGCCGCCTGCGAAGGCTCGCTGCTCGTCGTCGACGCCTCCCAGGGCGTGGAAGCCCAGACGCTGGCCAATGTCTACCAGGCGCTCGACAACGACCACGAGATCGTCCCCGTCCTCAACAAGGTCGACCTGCCCGCCGCCGAGCCCGAGCGCATCAAGCAGCAGATCGAGGATGTCATCGGCCTCGACGCCTCAAACGCCCTCATGATTTCCGCCAAGACCGGCCTTGGCGTGGAAGACGTTCTGGAGGCCATCGTCAACCGCCTGCCGCCGCCCCGGGAGGGCGAGGCGGGCGACCCGCTCAAGGCGCTGCTGGTCGACAGCTGGTACGACGCCTATCTCGGCGTCATCGTTCTGGTGCGCATCATCGACGGCGAGTTGAAGAAGGGCCAGACCGTGCGCATGCTCGGCACCGGCGCCAAGTACCAGGTCGACCGCGTCGGCGTCATCACGCCCAAGATGGTCATGGTGGAAAGCCTCGGCCCCGGTGAGATCGGCTTCATCACCGCCTCCATCAAGGAGGTCGCCGACACCCGCGTGGGCGACACCATCACCGAGGAAAAGCGCCAGACCACGCGCCCGCTGCCCGGCTTCAAGCCGGCCCAGCCGGTCGTCTTCTGCGGCCTGTTCCCCGTCGATGCCGACGATTTCGACGATCTGCGCGCCGCCGTCGGCAAGCTGCGCCTCAACGATGCGAGCTTTTCCTACGAGATGGAAAGCTCCGCCGCCCTCGGCTTCGGCTTCCGCTGCGGTTTCCTCGGCCTCCTGCATCTGGAGATCATCCAGGAGCGGCTTTCGCGCGAGTTCGACCTCGACCTCATCGCCACCGCCCCCAGCGTCGTCTACCGCATGAACCTGATCAGCGGCGAGCAGATCGAGCTGCACAACCCGGCCGACATGCCGGACGTGATGAAGATCGCCTCCATTGAGGAGCCGTGGATCCGCGCCACCATCCTCACCCCCGACGAGCATCTGGGCGCCATCCTCAAGCTCTGCCAGGACCGCCGCGGCATCCAGGCCGACCTTTCCTATGCCGGCTCACGCGCCATGCTGGTCTACGACCTGCCGCTCAACGAGGTGGTGTTCGACTTCTACGACAGGCTCAAATCCATCAGCCGCGGCTATGCCAGCTTCGACTACCAACTCACCGATTACCGCGAGGGCGACCTCGTAAAGATGTCGATCCTCGTCAATGGCGAGCCCGTCGACGCGCTGTCCATGCTGGTCCACCGCTCCCAGGCCGACAAGCGCGGCCGCGTCATGTGCGAGAAGCTGAAGGACCTCATCCCCCAGCACCTTTTCAAGATCCCCATCCAGGCCGCCATCGGCGGCAAGGTCATCGCCCGCGAAACCATCTCCGCCCTCAGAAAGGACGTGACCGCCAAATGCTACGGCGGCGACGTGACCCGCAAGCGCAAGCTTCTGGAAAAGCAGAAGGAAGGCAAAAAGCGCATGCGCCAGTTCGGCAAGGTGGAGATCCCGCAGGAGGCCTTCATCCAGGCGCTGAAGATGAGCGATTGAGCGGCGCGCCGCCTTCGCCACAGAGCGATTCCGGGAAAAGTGGAAACCGGTTTTCCGTCCGCAATTGCTTGGAAACGGAGCCGGTCACGGCGCGCGGGGCGCGGCGGCGGTTATAGCGCTAGCGGGGCTTACCCGCTTTTCCCCCTTCCGAAGAAGATCGGCACCGCGAAGGGTGCCGAGATGCCGTGGAGGAGAATGGACAGGAAAATCGCGAAGACGGCGATATCGGTAACTGTGCCGGCATCGGCAAAGCCCGACTGGTCGACCACCAGGACCAGGTAGAGCACCGATGCCAGGCCACGCGGACCGAACCAGCCCATGAACAGCCTGGCGCGCGGGCCGATATCAGTTCCGATGGCAGCGATCCATACGGGCAACATGCGAACCACGGTCAGGCTGAGCGCAGCGTAAAGCAGCGCCGGGCCGGCCGATGCGCCGAATGCGCGCGGCAGGATGGCGGCACCGAAGAGGAGGAAGGTGACGTTGGTCAGCAGCGAGCCCTCGGTTGTCGCAAAGCGCGAGGTCCGTTCCACCAGGTCGTCCGGCAGCCGCCAGCCGAAGGCGAGGCCGGCGGTGAAAGCGGCCAGAAAACCGTTGCCGCCGACCATCTCTGCCGTGAAATAGGCCAGCCCGGCGAGCGCGACCATGATGGGCGTGCGGGTGGCCGGGTCGGAATCGCCCAGCGCCACGTAGCGCAAAGTGGCCCAGGCGCCGGCAAGGCCGATCAGTCCACCGGCCAATGGCCCGAAGACCAACTCCCCGGCGAAGAAGAAGACGTGGCCGGCAAATCCGGGCTGACCTTCCGCGCCGGTGGCCAGCGCCAGGGCCACGAGCAGCAGCGGCAGGCAGAGGCCGTCGTTGAGGCCCGATTCCACGTCCAGCGCCTCGCGCGGGACTTCCGGCAGGTCGCGGTTCCCGAAAACGGGCTGGGCGAGCGCGGCATCGGTGGGCGTGAGCACGATGGCGAGGATGATGGCGCCGTAAAGCCCCAGGCCCGGAAAGACGAGCATCGCCGCGGCGGCACCGGCGGCGATCGTCAGCGGGATCCCGACGACCAGGAGGCGCATGGACAGGCCCGCGATGGCGCGCTCGGCGATGATGCCGGATATGCGGATATTGGCCGCGTCGCGGAACAGGATGATGACCAGGGTGACCGTGGCCAGGAACTGGATGACGGCGTTGCCGGCGATCGAGAACGGCGCCCAATCGACAAAGGCGAAGGCAAGGCCGAGGCCGGTGAAGATGAGCGGACCGGAAAGCACGGACGCTTCCAGCTTTCTGCCGAAGAGCGCATAGACGGCGAACAGGGCGAAGGTGAGCGCGAGCGCGCCGTGGCTTTCCATGTCAGGCCACTTCCCCGCCTTCGGCTCCCGGCTCGGCCTCCACCGCCTTTGGCTCCACGGGCTCGGCCCATTGCAGCTTCTTGTAGTCGAAACCGTAGACGAGGGTCGGCTTGACGATCTCGAAATAGGGAGAAAGGTCGAAATCGCGGGGGGTGAAGAGGGAATGGTGCCGGATATGCAGGATCTCGGCGCGGGAATAGGTGGATTCGGCCGAGGCCTGGCCGGGGACGGGCCTTATGTCCGGCAGAATGGGGTATTGCACGGCCTGGAACGCCTGAGCCATGAGCGAGGAGCAGATGGCGCGGGTGGGATCGCCAGAGCCCAGCGCGAGCATGCGCCGCCGCCAGCGCACCGGCACGGGCGGCGCGGGCAGGAAATAGCGCAGGAGATCGAAGATGTTGCGCATGTCGTAGCGCAGGCCGAGGCTTGCCACCATGAAATCGACGATCGCCTTGCGGTCGTCGGGCGTGAGCCCGCTCGGGCGGCAGATGCGGGTGTTGTAGGTGCGGTATTTGGACAGGGGAACGGCGATGCAGCCATCGCCGAGATTGACCTCGATGAGGCGCGGCCGCTCGGAGCCGTCGCCCAGCTCTTCCAGCGCATCGCCGACATAGAGCGCCGAATGGCTCCAGGTCGATTGGGTCAGGTATTTGATGGCCGCCGAAATGCGCAGATTGCCCTCCACCAGCAGCACGTCGCCCGGCTGCAGCGTGCGGTGCAGGGTTTGCGGATCGGACGGCGTGTAGGGCTGATAGCCGGAGGATTCCACCTGCAGGCGGCGGGCCAGGAAGCGGCCGAAACGGTCCAGCAGGCTGTCGGTCTGTTGTGTCATCGACGAGGCCAGGTCTTGCACCAGGAGAGGCAACGGCGCCGACATTGGCAAGGCCGGGCGTCCTCCACAACCCCGCTCACGCGGCTTTTCCGGATTTTGCCATGGCGCGCCCTATCTTCTTCCTCAGCTTCTTGCCCTCGCCTTCCAATAGTGCGCCGGCGCGGGCGAGAATGGCCTTGCGCAGCACCTTTTCGCGCTTCTCCAGCTTCCGGCGGAACCGCGCCACGGTTTCCGGCGCGCCGATGGCCTGCTCCTCGGCGTCCAGCACCTCGTACATGTTGGCGATGTCGTTGAGTTCGCCCAGCAGGTCGCCCAGGGCGTTGGCCCGCTTGCGGCGGACGGACGAGGCGCCCGGCCACATGTCGTCCAGCAGGCCGAGATGCATCCAGTGATATTTCAGCGCCTTGCGCAGTTCGTGAAAGTCGTCGGCCCCGCCTCGCTTGCGCGCGCGCCTGAGCGCCCGCTTGGCCTTCCGGACCATATCGCGCGCGCCGCGGGCGAGCAGGGCCGCGCCCTCGTCCGGGTCGTCCGGGAGATCGAGCCCGGCAAAGGCCTCGCGGGCCGCGCGCAGGCCGGCAAGCGTGGTGGCGCGGGCTTCGTCGAAGGCGCTCGTCTCGTTAACGATGCGGTCGCGGCGGCTCGCCAGGTGCTCGCGGACGACCTGCAGATCGCTTCCGCCGGCTTTGCCCTCGTCCGGAAAGCGGTCGACGGTTTCGACCAGCGCGTCGGCGTCGCGGGCATGGGACAGCGCCCGCGACAGGTCGCGGAAGAGCCTGTTGTACCGGTCGTGGAACGCTTCATTGCCGCCGCCGACCAATTTCATCAGGCCGCGCAGCCGCTTGAGCCGCTTGCGGGCGGCATGGACCGCCATCTGGCGACCGCCGGGCATGGTTTCCAGGCCGGCGATGATGGCGGCGATCTCCTCATCGGCAATGCGATGAACCTCCCTGGCGACGGGCAGCGCCGGGTCGATGCGATAGCTCATGTGCCAGGCTCCGGAAGTCCGTTGAGGGCGAGCGAGACGTTGTAGTAGGCGGGATTGCCGGTGATTTCCATGCCGAGCCAGGCGGGAAGATCGGCCTCGCCGACCTCGTCGCCGGTCTCCAGCTCGGCCAGGACGAGGCCCGACAGCGCGCCGGAGAACTCGTCGATCTCGTAGACATAGCCGCGGTGGCGGACGAGATGCCGGGTCTTCTCGATGACATTGCCGACGGCAAAACGCGCCATCTCCTCGGCTTCCTGCGCCGGCACCGGATATTCGTATTCCTGGCGGTCGCGGGCATGGGCGCCGAACTTGAAGGTGAGCATGGGCGCGCGGCCCGCGCGGAAGCGAAGCCGCACCGAGCGGTCGGGACCGGTGCACAGATATAGCTGGCGGATCCTGGAAGCCTCGGCGGCTTCCGCCCTCCAGCCGTCGTCGACGACGAAAAACTTGCGCTCGCTCTCGGTTGGCATGGGTCTCTCCGCAGCCGGTGGATCACTCATTGCCATCTGAGCGGGCCATGATCAACGGTTGACTTTAATCAATCGAATGATTAAATCACCGAATGATGACAAAACGACCCTCAGAAAAACCCGCCGGCGGCAGCACCGGCAGCCCGCCCGCCTCCGCCGGCACCGCCCGCCAGAGCGGCGCTGAGCGGACGCGGGAGGCGCTGATCCGTGCGGCGCTGCGGCTTTTCGGCAAGAACGGTTTCGAGGCGACGTCGACGCGGCAGATCGCGGCGGCGGCGGACGCGAATATCGGCTCCATCGCCTATCATTTCGGCGGCAAGGAAGGGCTGCGGGCGGCCTGCGCGGACTATATCGTGAGCCTGATCGGCCGGGCCGCCGAAAGCGCCCTTGGGCCGGCGGGCCTGGAGACGGCGTCGCCGAAATCGCGGGCCGAGGCGGAGGCGCTGCTGCGGCAGGCGCTGGAGCGGATGGTCGGCTTTCTTCTGGTGCGGCCCGAGCCGGGCGATATCGTGCAGTTCCTGATCCGCGAATTCGCCCATCCGACGGCGGCGCTGGATACCATCTATGCCGGCGTCTTCGAGCCGGTGCACAAGCGGTTCTGCCAGTTGTGGGAAGCGGCGACGGGCGAGCCCGCCGAAAGCGAGCGCACCCGCCTTACCGTGTTCACGCTGATCGGCCAGATCGTCTATTTCCGCATCGCGCGCGAGGCGGTCACCCGCCGCATGGGCTGGCCGGAAATCGGCGGGCGGGAAGCGGGAAGCGTCGTGGAGGTGGTGGGCGCCAATCTCGACGCCATGCTCAAGGCGCGCGGAGGCAGGCCATGAGCTTTCTGTGCACCCTGCCCGTGATCGCCTCTTTCCTGACCGCATGCGGGCCGGCGGCGCCTTTGGCCGTGGGCTATGTCGAGGGCGAATATGTGCTGCTGGCGCCGCTGGAGACGGGGCAGGTGCGGGCCGTCAATGTCCGCCGCGGCGCGCGGGTGGAAGCGGGCCAGCCGGTCGCGGAGATGGAACGACGGGATGCCGAGATCGCCGTCGCCCGGGCCGAAGCGGCCCTGGCGGAGGCGGATGCGCGGCTCGCCGATCTGCGCCAGGGCAAGCGCGAGGAGGAGATCGCGGTGCTGGAGGCCGCGCTCGCCTCGGCCAGGGCACAACAGAGCGAGGCCGAGCGCGTGGAGTCGCGGACGGAGGACCTGTTCCAGCGCGGCATCGCCACCCAGGCCGAGCGCGACAAGGCGCGCACGGAAGCAGAGCTTGCCAGCGCGCGGGTGGGGGAGGCCGAGGCCAATCTGGCGGTCGCCCGCCTGCCGGCCCGCAAGCAGGCCATCGAAGCGGCCGAAAAGCAGCGCGACCAGGCGAAGGCGGCGCTCGACGAGGCGCGCTGGCGGCTGTCGGAGCGCATGCTGAAGGCGCCGTCGGCCGGCCGCGTGGACGACATCGTGCGCAATGCGGGCGACCTGGCCGGGCCGTCCGCGCCGGTGATCTCCATGCTGCCGGACGGGGCGGTGAAGCTGAAGCTCTACGTGCCGGAGGTGGCGTTTTCCTCGATCGCGGTCGGCGACCGGCTGAACGTGCGCTGCGACGGCTGCCCGCCCGACCTTTCGGCCACCATATCCTACATCTCGCCGGACCCCGAATTCACGCCGCCGGTGATCTACTCCATCGAGACGCGGCAGAAGCTGGTGTTCCTCGTCGAGGCCAAGCCGGCGAACGAGGCGACCGGGCGGCTGCAGCCGGGGCAGATCGTCGACGTAAGCCTGGCGGGCGAATAGCCATGCCGGCGATCGACGTCCACGATCTGGTCAAGCGGTTCGGCGACAAGACCGTTGTCGACCATGTGTCCATGCAGGTGGAACGGGGCGAGATCGTCGGCTTCCTGGGCCCCAACGGATCGGGCAAGACGACGACGATCCGGCTGATGTGCGGGCTGTTGACCCCCGATGGCGGCGGCGGCCAGGTGCTGGGATACGACCTTGCGCGCGACGGGCTGAAGATCAAGCGCGAGGTCGGCTACATGACGCAGCGCTTTTCCTTCTACGAAGACCTGACGATCGCGGAGAACCTGTCCTTCGTGGCGCGGCTTTACGAGCTGAAGCCGGCCGGCGACCATGTGCGGCGCACGCTGGACGATCTCGGCCTGACCTCGCGCCGCAACCAGCTTGCCGGCACGCTGTCGGGCGGGTGGAAGCAGCGGCTGGCGCTCGCGGCCTGCATCATGCACGAGCCGAAGCTGCTGCTGCTCGACGAGCCGACGGCGGGCGTCGACCCCAAGGCAAGGCGCGATTTCTGGGACGAGATACACCGGCTGGCGGCGGACGGGCTGACCGTCCTGGTGTCGACCCACTACATGGACGAGGCCGAACGCTGCCACCGCATCTCCTACATCTCCTACGGTAAGATGCTGGCCACGGGGACCGTCGACGAGGTGGTGAGGGACGCGGGCTTGGCCACCTTCATCGTCAGCGGGCCGAGGCTGGAGGCGCTGGCGCGGGAGATCGCGGCGCTGCCCGGCGTCGAGCAGGTGGCACCCTTCGGCGCGACGCTGCATGTGGTGGGCGCGAATGCTGCCGCGCTGTCGGCCTCGCTCAGGCAGATCGAGAAGCGGGAGGGCGTGCGCGTTGCGGCGGGCGAGACGAGCCTCGAGGACGTCTTCATCCAGTTCATGGCGGATGCCACGGACAATATGCAATGAACGCCGTATTCTCATTCGCCCGGCTGGGCGCCATGCTGATCAAGGAATTCATCCAGATGCGGCGCGACCGCATCACCTTCGGCATGATGCTGGGCGTGCCGCTGATGCAGCTCGTGCTTTTCGGCTATGCGATCAACAACGACCCCAAGGCCCTGCCCTCGGCACTGGTCTCGGTGAGCCAGGACCATTACAGCCGGGCGATGGTCTCGGCGCTGGAGACCACGGGCTATTACCGCTTCGACCATGTGGTGGAAAGCGCGGCGGAGGCCGAGAGGCTTATGGCGCGCGGCGAGGTGGTGTTCGTCGTCACCATCCCTTCCGATTTCGCGCGGCAGGTCGACCGGGGCGGGAAGGCGCAGATCCTGATCGAGGCGGACGCCACCGATCCATCGGTGGCCAGCGGCGCGATCTCGACGCTGGGCACGGTGGCGCAGCAGGCGCTGACCCGCGAGCGCGGCATGGCGGCGGGGGATCCGCAAGGCGCGCTCGAAGTGGTGGTGCACCGGCGCTACAACCCGGAGGGCATATCGCAATACAATATCGTGCCGGGGCTTCTCGGCGTCATCCTGCAGATGACGATGGTGATGATGACGGCCATCGCGCTGACCCGCGAGCGCGAACGCGGCACCATGGAAAACCTTCTCGCCATGCCGGCAAGTCCGCTCGAAATCATGCTGGGCAAGGTGCTGCCCTATCTGGTGGTGGGCGCGGTGCAGGTGGCGGTGGTGCTTTCGGCGGCGAAGCTGCTTTTCGGCGTACCCTTCATCGGCAGCTTCACGCTGCTGCTTTCCGCCGTGCTCATCTTCGTGCTGGCGCTGGTGCTGCTCGGCTACACGATCTCAACCGTGGCCAGAACGCAGATGCAGGCGATGCAGCTCACCTTCTTCTTCTTCCTGCCCTCGCTGCTTCTTTCGGGCTTCATGTTCCCCTATCGCGGCATGCCGCTATGGGCGCAGTGGCTGGGCGAGATATTCCCCCTCACCCACTTCCTGAGGGTGATCCGCGCGGTGATGCTGAAAGGCGCCGAACTGCCCGCCGTGGCCTTCGAGACGGGGGTGCTGGCGCTGTTCATCTTCATCTATGCGGGAATCGCGTTGTTGCGGTTCCGGCGGACGCTGGATTGAGGGTGTTTCGGCTCGACGGTCGAACTTACTCCTTTGATCCAAAGGCGCGGCGCATGACGCAGTGGCGGAGATGTTGCTTACGAAGGATCAGCGTGCCGATACGACCTTGTCGACTGATGAGGTGCTTCGGCCGGTTGCGCGCCGTGCTCGACGCGCATTTGACTGCAGTTGGCTTGCACTTTGACTCGCGCGCCTGGATCGTGACGCCCGTTGGGCAAGGGGCCGGTGAAGCCGCGACCATACGCACTTCCGGCGCGCGCGCTTCCTTCCTCATCAGCTCCGGCAAGCGTAGAAACCACGATACCCCACCGTCAGGCCCTGGTCGAGCTGGAAGACCAGTTCCGCATCCGCGCGCCAATCGGCCTCTTCGCCGAGCGGGCGCACGATGATCCTGGTTCCGGGCGAAGAATATTCTGCGATGCCGGCCTGCGGGTCGCCGGCTGCCTGGAGCGTGACGAGGACCCCGTTCAGCTTCACTGCCGCTCCGCCGCCGTCCCGGGCGGTCCAGAGCACCGGCTCGGATTCGGGGCTGCGGCTGAAAGTGCAGCGGGCATCCGCATCGAGCACCCGGTCGGCCTCCGCCTCGGGCATCGGGGCAAGGTCGAGCCGGCTGATGAGGGTGTTCGAAAGGGCATCCTCCACGGTGCCCGGTTCGGCGGGCGGGTCGTGGTAGATGTTCTCCGCCTCATTTCCAGAGGAGGTTTGCGCGATGAGGTAGCGCATTTCGGCGATCTCGCGCCGCTGCGCCTCGATGATCTCGTCGGCGAGCTTGCGGACGCGCGGGTCCCGGATCTGCGCCCGCTCGGAGGTCATGATCGCAATCGAGTGGTGGGGGATCATGGCGCGCATGTAGCTCGGCCCGGAGACCATCGCCTGGCTGCGGACGAGCCACAGGGAAAGCGCAAAGACGATCGCCGCTCCCGCGAAGATCGCGATGTTGAGCTGCTTGCTGGAGTACATGCCCAGCATGTAGGCGAGCATGATCACCGCCATCGTCGCGCCCATCAGGATCGCCATGTAGGTGCGGGTCTCGCTGAAGAACACATGCTCCCAGGCGTAGGTGTTGAGATACATCAGGATGAACATCGCCACCGTGGAGGTGAGGATCATGAGGCCGAAGCGGATATAGGACATCTTGCCTTCCTGTTCGCGCTATTCGCTATGGGGTTCGGCCGCTCCAGTTGACGGCTCGCCTGCGGCGGGCGACGGCGTCTCTTCCGCATGTCCATGAGCGGAACCGGTCAATCTTGAATAATCGTCGGCGGAGAGGCCAGGGAGAGCGCTGACGAAGGCGGCAATCGCCGTGATTTCCTCTGCCGAGTGATGCTCGCCGAAGGCAGGCATGCCCGTCATCTTGATGCCGTTGGAAACGATCCAGTGGATTTCCTCGCCCGTCCATTCGATGGCGGCTTCAACAAGGTGCGGCGGCTCGGGCCGCATCCCCCGGGACCATGCGGCCGGCTCCTGGCCGGGCCCGCCGTGGCAATGGGCGCAGCTTTCCGCGTAATGCCCTGCGCCCTCGGCCAGAAGGGCCTCGGAAGCGTTTTCGGGAAGGTCTGCCCCGCCGGCCCGGTTGGCCACGGAACGGTGCATGGTCGTGTCGAAACTCCACCGGACCGCATCGAAATGCGGATCCGAAGCAGCCACATTGTAGGCTCCCGTGTAGACGACGGTCAGCCACACGACGATGGCCACCAGGATCGTGCCAACAATCCCGCCGACAACGCCAACAATAGCCGGGTGCTTTTTCATGTCTGCTCTCCCGCGTTCGTGGAGGAACCTCGTTCTGATAGGGCGACGCCGCGCTCACGCCCTTACGGGGTACTTTCCTCTCAACCGAAACCTGCCCCCGAAGTTCCTGCAGACCTTGGAGCACGGAACGGGCTTATCGAAGCGAGGCGAGGCTCGGCGAATGATGCGGGAATGGAAGAACGACCGGCCGATACACCACTATCCCGCCCTCCTTGACCTTCCCTCAGCCGCTCTCTAGTTTAGAATTATTCTAAACTATCTGGATTGCGACCCTCATGTTCACACGTTTTTTCAGTTTCAGCCGGCGGGCCTTTTCGTCTCTTTCGGAGCAGGAGGTGCTGGCGCTGGCGATCTCCTCGGAGGAGGACGACGCGCGGATCTATCGGGCTTATGCGGACGGGCTGCGGGAGGATTATCCGCATTCGGCGAAGGTTTTCGAGGCGATGGCGGAGGAGGAGGACCGGCATCGCGGGGCGCTGATCGAGATGCATCGCAAGCGCTTCGGCGAGCGCATTCCCCTGATACGGCGCGAGCATGTGCGCGGCTATTACGAGCGCAAGCCGGACTGGCTGGTGCGGCCCCTGGGCCTCGAAACCGTGCGGGCGCAGGCCGAATTGATGGAGGAGCAGGCGCACCGCTTCTATGTGGAGGCCGCCAAGCGGACGCAGGACGCGGCGACGCGCAAGCTTTTGGGCGATCTGGCGGCGGCGGAAAAGGGGCACGAGACGCTGGCCCAGCGGCTGGGCGAGGAGCATCTGCCCGAGGGCGCGCGCGCCGAGGAAGAAAAGACGGAGCGCCGGCAGTTCATCCTCACCTATGTGCAGCCGGGGCTGGCCGGGCTGATGGACGGCTCGGTCTCCACGCTTGCGCCGATCTTCGCCGCCGCCTTCGCCACGGGGGATACGTGGCAGACTTTCCTGGTGGGGCTTGCCGCCTCCATCGGCGCGGGCATCTCCATGGGCTTTACCGAGGTGGCTTCGGACGACGGGGTGATCTCGGGGCGCGGCTCGCCGATCAAGCGCGGGCTGACGACGGGCATCATGACGACGGTTGGCGGGCTGGGCCACGCCCTGCCCTATCTCATCCCGGACTTCTCGACCGCGACCACCCTCGCCATCATCGTCGTCTTCATCGAATTGTGGGCGATCGCCTTTATCCAGAACCGCTACATGGAAACGCCGTGGAGCCGGGCGACCTTTCAGGTGGTGCTGGGCGGGGCGCTGGTGTTCGCCGCGGGGATGCTGATCGGGAACGCGTGAGGGCGCGCGCGCGTGGAGGGTTACCGTTCGGTTTGCCCGGCACTCCTCACCTCAAGCCAAGGGCGGGGCAATTGCATATGGCGGCGCAGTACCTCCACCCCTCCCGATCCTGAGCTTGCCGAAGGGGGAGGGATCGAGCGCGGGATCGCCGGAGGCCGGCAAGGAAAACCCGGCGCCCTACCGCGGCGCGCGCTTGGCCAGGATGCGCTGCAGGGTGCGGCGGTGCATGTTGAGGCGGCGGGCGGTTTCGGAGACGTTGCGGTCGCACATCTCGTAAACGCGCTGGATATGCTCCCAGCGCACCCGGTCGGCGGACATGGGATTTTCGGGCGGCTCGGCCCTTTCGTTGGGCCGGCGGGTGAGCGCGGTATAGATGTCGTCGGCGTCGGCGGGCTTCGACAGATAGTCGACGGCGCCCAGCTTCACGGCGGTGACGGCGGTGGCGATATTGCCGTAGCCGGTGAGGATGACGGTGCGGGCGTCGTCGCGCCTGTCGCGGATCGCCTGCACGACGTCGAGGCCGTTGCCATCGCCCAGCCGCATGTCGACCACCGCGAAGGCCGGCGCGGTCGCCTTCACCTTGGCGACGGCCTCCTGCACCGATTCGGCGGTCTCGACCTCGAAGCCGCGGCCCTCCATCGCGCGCGCCAGGCGGGCCAGGAACGGGCGGTCGTCGTCCACGATAAGAAGGCTGCGCTCGTCGCCGGGGATCGGCTCGCCCTGTTCAAGGATGTCTTCGCTCATCATCGTCTCGCTTTCTGCAGCCTATTTAGCCATTATCGCCGGATTTTCCAGCGTCGCGGCCACCATTGGCATAAGGCTGGAAGCTGTTATTGGCCAGAAAGGCATCCAGCGGCCAGCGCACGTCGACGGTGGCGCCCTTGCCCTCGCCGCCGGCGTTGGAAAAATGAATGACGGCGCCCGAGCGCTCCAGCAGGGTCTTGGCGATGAACAGGCCGAGGCCCAGCCCCCCGCCGCTGGACCCGCTCGCCGGGCGCCTGGTCATATAGGGCTCGCCGATGCGGTCCATGATCTCGGCGGGGAAGCCCGGACCGTCGTCGATGATGGTGATGCCGACTTCCTCGGCGTTCCAGCGCCAGCGGATGGTGACCGTTTCGCGGGCGAAGTCGACGGCGTTCTCGACCAGATTGCCGATGCCGTAGAGCACGCCGGGATTGCGGCGGCCGACCGGCTCGCGGCCGCGCGTCTCCTCCGGCTCCAGCCTGATCTCGATGCCGAAATCGCGATGCGGGGCGGCCACCTCCTCGATGAGCGAGGTGAGCGGCAGGCGCGCCAGATGGGCCTCGCTCTCGGAGGACAGGCTGGTGAGCTGCTTGAGGATCTCGCGGCAGCGCTCGCTCTGGGAGCGCAGCAGCGTGACGTCCTCGGCATAGCGCGGGTCTGAGCCCAGCGCCTTTTCCATCTCGCGGGCCACCAGGGAGATGGTGGCGAGCGGCGTTCCCAGCTCATGGGCGGCGGCGGCGGCCAGGCCATCGAGCGCGGAGATGTGCTGCTCGCGCTGGAGCACCAGCTCCGTCGCGGCCAGCGCATTGGCCAGAAGCCGCGCTTCCTCGGCCACGCGGTAGGCGTAAAGGGCGGTGAAGGCGATGGAGGAGACGATCGCCATCCACATGCCCGCCACATAGACCAAGGGCATGGCGAGCTCGGTGCCCGGATACCAGGGCAGTGGCAGATGGAACACGGCGAGCAGGCTGACCATGACGACGACGTAAAGGCCCAGAACCCCCGTCCACATGAGCGGCAGGGAGGTGGCCGAGATGACCACCGGCACCGTCATCAGAAGCGAGAAGGGGTTGGTGAGCCCGCCGGTGAGAAACAGCAGGCCGGCAAGCTGCGAGGCGTCGAAGGTGAGTATCCACAGCGCCGCCATCGGCGCCAGCCGGTGGGCGGCGGGATAGCGGAACGTCAGATAGAGATTGAGCCAGGCGGAAGCGGCGATGAGCACGAAGCAGGGGCCGACCGGCAGCGGGAACTCCAGCCAGTAGGCGACCACCAGCACAGCCGCGCTCTGGCCGACAATGGCGAGCCAGCGCAGCCTGATCAGCGTGTTGAGCCTCAGGCTCTGGCTGCGGCGGGTCTGGTTTGTGCCGAGTTCTTCCTGCATTGCGTGCATCACCGGCTTATGCGCCGGCATGTCCTCTTCGCCAAGTGCTATTTTTGACGCGGCTTGGCGCGGCTCGTGGGTGCGGCGGCGGCCGGGTCCTCGGGCCAATGGTGCTTGGGATAGCGGCCGCGCATATCAGCGCGGACATCGGCCCAGGAGCCGGACCAGAAGCCCGGCAGGTCCCTCGTCTTCTGGATGGGGCGGTGGGCGGGGGAAAGCAACTCCAGCGTCAGCGGCGTGCGCCCGCCGATCACCGGATGCTTTTGAAGGCCGAAAAGCTCCTGCACGCGGATGGCGAGCACGGCTTCGCCGTTCTCGTAACGGATCGGCACGCGGCTGCCGGTGGGCGCGGTGAAATGGCTGGGGGCAAGCTGGCCGAGGCGGCGCTGCAGATCGTAGGGCACGAGGCTCGTCAGCGCCTCGACGAGGATGGCGGGGGAGATGGCGGAAAGGCGCGGCTGGCCGGTCAGGAAGGGCACAAGCCAATCCTCCAGCGACGACAGCAGCGCCTCCTCGCCCACATCCGGCCATGGCGCGCCTTCGGCCGCGTGCAGAAAGGCAAGGCGCGCGCGCAGGCCCTGCGCCTCCCTGCCCCAGGGCAGGATGGCGAGGCCGTTGGCGCGCACGGTTTCCGCGATGCCCCGGTTGGCGGCTTCGCCCGTGGGCGGCGGCAGGTTGCGTTCGGCAAGGCGGATGGCGCCGAGGCGGCGGGTTTCGCGCTGGCGCAGGCTCTTGCTGCCGGCGTCGAAGATGGTTTCGACCTCGGTGCGGATGCGGTCGCCGAGGGCTTCGACAAGGTCCGGCTCGGCGATGGCGGCGGCGGCCGCGATGCGGGCATTCTGCGCCTTGCCCTGCAGATCGGCGACGACCAGATAAGGCTCGCGCGCGAGCCGGTCGGCGGGGTCGAGCTGGCCGCCCCGGCCATTGGCAAGCACGTAGCGGCCGGCCTCGCCGCGCGCGCCGGCGACACGGTCGGGCCAGGCATGGACGAGCAGCGCGCCGGCGCCGGGACCTTCCCCGGATGCGCCGGTATTGCCGCCGCCGGCATTGCGGGCAAGACGCTCGGCAAGATCGCGGGCGGCGCGGGCGCGCGGCGACTTGTCGGCGGAAAAGCGGGCAAGGCGCTCGTCGAGATCGACGCCGGTGCCGGCCAGCCCGCGCTCCGACAGCAGCACGGCGAGGCGCGCGGCGGGGCGGGCATGGCCCTGCCGGGCCGCCATGGCGACCATATGGGCCAGGCGCACCGGCAAGGCGAGCCTGCGCATGGCCTCGCCCGTCTCGGTGAGGCGGCCGCGATCGTCCAGCGCGTCCAGGGCGCCCAGCAGGGCGCGGGCTTCGGCCAGCGCCGGCTCCGGCGGCGGATCGAGGAAAGCGAGCGTGCGCGGGTCGGAGACGCCGAACGCGGCGCAGTCGAGCAGGAGGCCGGAAAGGTCGGCTTCGAGGATCTCCGGCGGGGTGAAGGCGGGCAGCGCCGCCGTCTGCTCCTTGCGCCACAGGCGCAGCGCGATGCCCGGCGCGGTGCGGCCGGCGCGGCCGGCGCGCTGGTCCGCCGAGGCACGGGAGACGCGCACGGTCTCGAGCCGGGTCAGGCCGGTGGCCGGCTCGTATCTGGGAAGGCGCGAGAGCCCGCAATCGACGATGGCCGCAACGCCGTCGATGGTGACCGACGTCTCGGCGATTGCGGTTGCCAGCACCACCTTGCGGCGGCCCGGGGGCGCCGGTCGGATGGCGGCATCCTGCGCCGCGCCATCGAGCCCGCCATGCAGGGGGATGATGTCGACGGATTCAGGCAGACGGCCTGCCAGCGCCTCCGCCGTGCGGGCGATCTCGCGCTGGCCGGGCAGGAAGGCGAGGATGCCGCCACCGGTCTCGCCCGCCAGATCGCGGACGGCCTCGGCGACGGCCTGCTCGACCGGCTGGTCGGGCTTGCGGTCCCGATGGCGAATATCGACGGGAAAGCTGCGGCCTTCGCTTTCGATGACCGGCGCGCCATCCAGCAGCCTTGCGACACGGGCCCCGTCCAGCGTGGCGGACATGACCAGGAGGCGCAAATCCGGACGCAGCGCGCCTTGCGCATCGAGGGCCAGCGCCAGGGCGAAATCGCCGTCGAGCGAGCGCTCGTGGAACTCGTCGAACAGCACGGCAGCGACGTCCTCCAGCGAGGGATCCTCGACGATCATGCGGGCCAGAACGCCCTCGGTGACGACGAGGATGCGGGTGCGGGCGGAAAGCTTGCGCTCCATGCGCATGGCGTAGCCGACGGTGCCGCCCACCTCCTCGCCCAGAAGGGCGGCCATGCGGCGGGCGGCGGCGCGGGCGGCAAGGCGGCGCGGCTCCAGAAGCACGATGCGGCCGGCCTGCGCCCACGGCGCATCGAGCAGGGCGAGCGGAGCAAGCGTGGTCTTGCCCGCGCCCGGCGGGGCGACGAGCACGGCGCGGCGGCTCTCGTCCAGCGCACGCCGCAGCGCCGGCAGCACGGCGCTGACCGGCAGGGTGGGCAGGTCGAGCGCGCTCATGCTTGCAGATCGGGACGACGGCGGGGGCCCCGCTTGGTTATCGACCCTGTTTGGCGAACCCGCCCCTGATTCCGGCGTTGAGGAGGATGATTATCTTTCGCATGGGGGCGGCGATGGGCACCCCACCTCGTCATCAACTGGATGCCCGCTGCCGTCATCCCGGCCGACCGCAGGGAGAGCCGGGACCCATTGGGTTGGCGCGGCCGGACTCCGCAGAAGGGACCGTCAGCGCTGACATGCGCCGGGGCGAGGACCGGGCCGTGCTCCATGCCGTTCTTCCAATGGGTCCCGGATAGCCCTTCGGGCTTCCGGGACGACGGAGGTGGGCACCCTCCAACGTTGATGATGATCCATCTCCTCGATGGAGCCTTGTTCGAAGAACCGGTGTCCATTTTTTGGATCATGCTTCTATGGTGATCACGTCGCCGCCGGCGGCTTTAGCGTCGGCGGGATCGTGGGTCACGAGGAGAACCGGCAGGCGGCTTTCGCGAGCCTTGGCAAAGACCAGTTCGCGCGTTTGCTGGCGCAGTTCCTGATCCAGCTTGGAGAAGGGCTCGTCGAGCAGCAGCATGCGCGGGCCCGACAGGAGCACGCGGGCGAGGGCGACGCGGGCGCGCTGGCCGCCGGAAAGGGTGGCGGGATCGCGGCCACCCATGCCGGCGAGCCCGACGCCGGCAAGCGCCTCCTCGGCGCGGGCGCGGCGCTCGTCGCGGCCGGTGACGGCTTCTGGAATGGCGAACAGGAGATTGCCGGCCACGCTCATATGCGGGAAAAGCAGGGGATCCTGGAACAGGATGCCGGCGCGGCGGGTCTCGGCCGGCTGGCCGGCAATATCCTCGCCGTCTATCAGCACCCTTCCCTCGCCGGTGAAAGCCCGGTCAAGGAAGCCGCCTATATAGGCAAGCAGGGTGGACTTGCCCGCGCCGGAAGGACCCATGACCGTGAGCACCTCGCCGGGGGCAACGGCCCGCGTGAGCGATACGAGCACTCGCCCGCCGAGGCGGATGCATACGCCATCCAGCACCAGCCCCTTTTCGCGCAAACTGTCCAACACCGCTATACCCGCATCCCGTGGAAACGACGGAATATCAGGGCCGGCACGAGCGTTGCAACCGCAAAGCCCGCGGCCGGCAGCAGCATCTGGAAAAAGGCGTAGACGCCGATGATGCGGGGATTGCCGCCGGAGGCGAGCGCCACCGCCTCGGTGGTGATCGTGGTGAGACGGCCTGCCCCGATGAGCACGGTCGGCAGATAAAGGCCGACGGAAACGGAAAAGCCGATGGCGAGAAGGGTAAGGACGGCGCGCAGCATCATCGGCAGGCGGACGTGGAAGAAGCGCTGCCAGCGCGACTTGCCGAGGCCCGCCGCCAGCCAGTCATAGCGCTTGTCGAAGGCGCGCCACGGGTCCTTGAGGGACAGATAGGCGTAGGGCATGACGAAGACGAGATGGGCAAGGATCAGCGCCGGCAGCGTGGCAAGCAGATCGCCCATGATCAGCAGGAACTGGAGGCCGAAGATGAATGCGACCTGCGGGACGACGAGCGGAAGATAGATGAGGGCCAGAGCGCCCTGCCCCGCCCGCCTGCCCGTCTCGTCCTCGCGCATCAGGCAAAGGATGGCGAGGACGGCGGCGATGAAGGTGGCAGCGAGGCCGACGAGAAGGGTGGTCAGAAGCGGCTCGGCCGTGCGCGGCAGCGTGCGGAGCCATGATTTCAGCGTGAGGCTCTGGGGCACGACGTCGGGGAACTGCCAGAGGCCGGCGAAGGACCAGACCGCCAGCGCGGCCAGCCCGGCGAACACGGCCAATGCCGAAGCCAGCATGCCCATGAACGCGGCATAGCGCGCCAGCGCGTCCCGGCGCAGCCTGCGGCCCCTGCCGGCGGCGCGCCTGGTGAGCGCCGCGGCGAGCTTTTCCAGCGCCAGCCAGGAGGCCAGAGCGAAGCCCGTCACCGCCAGCTGCAGCACCGCCCCGGCGGAGGCCAGATAGCGCAAGGAGAGCTCGGGATCGGACATCCATTCGACCAGCCGCACGGCCAGCGGCGCCGGGCGGGTGGGGCCGAGAATGACGGCGACGTCGACGACCGAGGTGGCGAAGGCGATGACGGCGAAGACCGGCAGGCGGATCTGGCGGTAGACGATGGGCCAGGTGCCGTAGACGAAGCCGGCCACGCGGCCATAGCCCAGCGCCGTGGTGAGGCGGCGCGTTTCCGCCGCCCGCGCCTGGGGCAGGGCGGCCAGGGTCATCAGCATCAGGAAAGGGATTTCCTTGGCGACGAGGCCGGCCATCATGGCAAGCCCCATGGGATCGTGCACAATCAAGAGGTCGGGGGGGTGGTGCCAGCCCGTCAATGCCGGCGAGATGAGGCGGGCGAGAAGCCCCGAGGGCGCAATGAGAAAAGCCAGCGCGAATGCCGCCGCCGCGTGCGGCAGCGACAGGAGCGGCGAGACCATGTGCTGGATGCGGGCGAAAAGCGGGGTACCGGCCCAGGCCGCGACGAAGACCATGACGACAAGCAGCGATATGGCGGCTGTGACGAGGCCGGCGGCAAGGCTGATGCCCGCCGAGGCCCATATCGCGGGCGCATCGAACAGCGCCTCGAAGTGCCGCAGCGTGAGCTCCATGCCGCCGAGCACGGGCAGAAAGCCAAAGGCCGGCAAGAGCGTGCCGGCCAGCCCGAACAGAAGCGGCCCGGTGAGCAGAAGGATGGTAAGCGGCGGGCCGAGGCGGGTCAGCATGGCCGGCGCGACTGGGGCGAGCCGAGGCCAGGCGGCGTCAGCTTCAGTTTCCCGCCGTGTAGCGCCGTTTCCATTCTTCCTCGATGCGCTCCATCCAGCTTGGGTGAGGCTCGGCCAAAGCGGGGCCGAGCTCGGCGGGGGACAGGGTGGCGATGCCGAGATCGAGCGCGGCAAAGCGGGCGCGGGCTTCCTCGGGCAGCTTGTCGACGGCCAGCACCGTGGGATCGCCCCACACTTTCGGGTCCTGCTTGTGCGCCTGGGCCTCCGGCGACATGAGGAAATTGGCCGTCACCAGCGCGCCCGCCGTGGCCGAGGCATTGTACGGGATGGCAAGGAAATGGGTGTTGGCGAGCGTCCCTTCGGGGAAGGTGAAGGAGCGCACCGTATCGGGCAGCTCGCCGTTGGCGATGGCGCTCGAAGCCTCCGCCGGATTGAAGGCGAAGATGATCTCCAGCTCGCCATCGGCCAGAAGCTGCTTCATGGCCGGGTAGTTCTCGGGGAAGGTGCGGCCGGACCGCCAGGCGACCTCGTGGAGGCGGTCGAGATAGGCAAACAGCGGCGCGCTGACATCGGCGAACGTCTCCTCGTCGGCCGGCTTCTGCAGCAGCGACCGATCCTCGGTCTTTTCGACCAGGACCTGCTTGAGGAAGGAGGATCCTATGAAATCCGGCGGCTGGGGATAGGAGAAGCGGCCGGGATTGGCTTCCGCCCAGGCGAGCAGCTCGGTCGCGTTCTCGGGCAGATCGGCCTTGTCCGTGCGCGCCGTGTCGTAGAAGAAGACGAGCTTGGCCATGCCCCAGGGCGCGGCCTGCCCCTCCACGGGGATCGTGAAATCGGTGCGGATGGTGGGCTTGTTCTCGTAATCGACATATTGCCAGTTGGGCAGGCTCTCGGCCCAGCCGGGGGAAAGAAGCAGCCCGCGCTGCTTCATCGCCGCAAAGTTCTCGCCGTTGATCCAGATGAGGTCGACGCTGCCGCCCGCATCGCGCCCCGCCGCCTTTTCGGCGACGACCTTGGCGACCGCGTTGGCGGTGTCGTCGAGCTTCACATGCACGAGGGTGACGCCGAAGCGCTCCTTCAACTCGCCATTCGCCCATTCGAGATAGGCGTTGATGTTTTCCGACCCGCCCCAGGCGTTGAGATAGACGGTCTGGCCCTCGGCTTGCGCTAGGACGCCGTCCCAGTCGGCCGGGTCCACCGGCTCCGCGCGGACCGCCAACGCGGAAAGTAGCAAGGCGGCGGCGGCGAGAGTGGATTTCAACATGGCAGCTTCCCGATTGTTCGTGAATTGCGATTGAGCATGCCAGCGGCAGGCAAATCAATGCAAGCGCGCTCGCGAGGGCGTCACTTCACCGTGAGGGAGGATTTCGGGAGGGAGGATTTCGGGATGTGCGCGGGCTGCATTCAACCCTCCCCATCCACCTGCAGTTCCACCCGGTCCGCGGCAAAGCGCGTCAGCGAATATTGTATCGGGATCCCCGCGCTGTCGGCGTTCACGGCGAAGGTGATGAGCACTATGGCGCCGGGGGAGAGTTTCAGGTGGGCAAGGTCGGCGCTGTCGGCATGGCGCGCGGAGATGCGGGTGGTGGCGCGGACATAATCGGGCACGCCCAGCGCCGCGAGGGCGGCGGTGATGCTGCCGGTATCGGCGAAGTGCTTTTCCAGCCCAGCGAAGCGGGCGGCGGGGAAATAGCTCGTGGCGCGCGAGACGGGGCGGCCATCGGCCTGCGAGACGGTTTCAAGCCGCAGGATCGCGGTCTCCGGCGCAAGGCCAAGCGCTTCGGCCGCCTGCGGCGGGGCAGGCTCGTAGGCGTGGGACAGCAAGTGGCCGCGCCTTTCGCGCGCCTGGCCGGCAAGGCCGGCTGAAAAGCGGGTGCGCGCGCGGATGGGATAGGACAGGCGGCGCGGACCTTCCACAAAGGTGCCGCGGCCCTGCTCGCTGCGCAGGACGCCCTCCTGAACCAGCGCCTGGATGGCGGTGCGCACGGTGTGCCGGTTGACGCCGAAGCGTCCGGCCAGCGCCATCTCCGTGGGCAGGCGCCCCGCATCGTCGGCCAGGCCCTCGGCTATGCCCAGGCGGATACGGTCGGCGATCTGCCGCCACAGCGCCACGCCGCTGCGCCGTTCGATAGCTTCATCCGGTGACGTCTGCATCGCCTCTACCCCGCCTCCATTTCCTTGCTGGAACCCGGTTGGTTCCGAGAATCGGCATCCCGCTTTTCGGGATCGTGCTCCAGGAGAAGCCCGCCTTGTCACAGTCCTGTCATGGACAGGAACTAGGAAAGGACTATAATTTGTATAGTTGTCTATAACAATAGATGAATCAACGAAAGACGAGGAGAACCGGATGGCCGAACCCGAACAATCCCAGTTTTCCAGGCGTGAGGCGATGGCGGTGCTTGCGAGGGCGCCGGAGGACCGCGTTATGGCGCTGTTCGCGGCAAGCGGTTTGCCGGAAGCGGCGACAGCCCTGCGCGGCCCGGAAACCGGGCTCGTGGCGCTGCGCGGGCGGATCGGCGGCGGCGGCGCGGCCTTCAATTTCGGCGAGGCGACGGTGACGCGGGCCAGCGTGAAGCTGCCGACCGGCGAGATCGGGCATTCCTATGCGCTCGGCCGCGCGCGGGAGAAGGCGCGCGTCGCGGCGGTGATCGACGCGCTGGCGCAGAAGCCCGAAAACCGGGCGCGGATCGCCGACGCAATCCTCGCGCCGCTTCGCGCGGAGCAGCGCGAGGCCGACGGCCGGCGGCGCGAGGAGACGGCGGCCACGCAGGTCGACTTCTTCACAATGACCCGAGGAGAGGACTGATGGATTTCGAGGCACTTGCGATGGAAGGCGGGTTCGCGCGGCCGGTGCTGGAGGCGCAGTCCGTGTTCCGGGCGCTGATGGACGGCATGGCGCGGCCCGGCCTGGGCATGGCCGGCTTCCCGCTGCCCAGCCCGCCCGCCCCGCTTTCGCCGGAAGCCGGCGCAGTGGCGCTGGCGCTGTGCGATCCCGATACGCCGATCTGGCTCGATGCGGCCATGCGCGAGGAAAGCGCGGTTGCCGCCTGGCTCGGCTTCCACACCGGCGCACCCATCGTTGTGCATGCGGCGGAGGCGCATTTCGCCTTCGTGGCCGATCCTGGAGACCTGATCGGGCTCGAAAACTTCGCACAGGGCAGCCAGGACTATCCCGACCGGTCGGCGACGCTGGTGCTCGAGGTGGCGAGCCTTGAGGGCGGGCCGGCGCTGCGGCTTGCCGGGCCCGGAATCGAAACGGAAAGGGCAATCGCGCCGCGTCCGCTGCCCCGGCACTTCGCACGGCAATGGGAACAGAACAATGCGCGGTTTCCGCGCGGCATCGACGTGCTGCTGGTCTGCCGGGAAGGGCTGATCGGACTGCCGCGCACCGTGCGCATCCACCAACAGGAGGGCTGAGCCATGTATGTCGCGGTGAAGGGCGGCGAGGCCGCCATCGAAAACGCACACCGGCTGCTGGCCGACCGGAGGCGCGGGCCGCGCGACGTGCCGGCGCTGACGCTGGAGCAGATCGCGGGCCAGCTTGCGCTGGCGGTCGACCGGGTGATGGCGGAAGGCTCGCTCTACGATGCCGGGCTTGCCGCACTCGCCATCAAGCAGGCGCGCGGCGACATGATCGAGGCGATCTTCCTCCTGCGCGCCTACCGCACCACCCTGCCCCGCTTCGGGTATTCGAAGCCGGTGGACACCGGCGCGATGCTGGTGGAGCGGCGCATCTCGGCCACCTACAAGGATCTGCCGGGCGGGCAACTGCTGGGCCCCACCTTCGACTATACGCACCGGCTGCTCGACCCCGGGCTGGCCGGCGACGGCATGCCGGAGGCGCCGGAACGCCGCGAGGGGGAGGCGGAAGAGAGCCGCATGCCGCGGGTGACGGAGATTCTCGCCGGCGAAGGGCTCGTGGAGCCGGACGGCGCGCTGCCCGACAGCATGGAGCCGGCCGACATCACCCGCACGCCGCCAGAGTTTCCGCAGGGGCGCGACGCGCGCCTGCAGGCGCTGTCGCGGGGGGACGAGGGCTTCCTTCTGGCGCTCGGCTATTCCACCCAGCGCGG
Organism: Nitratireductor thuwali; assembly: GCF_036621415.1. Taxonomy (NCBI): domain Bacteria; kingdom Pseudomonadati; phylum Pseudomonadota; class Alphaproteobacteria; order Hyphomicrobiales; family Phyllobacteriaceae; genus Nitratireductor; species Nitratireductor thuwali. The sequence continues at coordinate 2,492,612 of NZ_CP030941.1, read as the reverse complement.
CTACGCGCGCAGCCATCCCTTCGCCGGCGAGATACGCATCGGCGAGGTGGAGATCGAGCTCGACGTTCCCGAGCTGGATTTTGCCGTGCCGCTCGGCCGCATCCGCGTGACCGAGTGCCAGATGATCAACCAGTTCAAGGGCTCCGCCAAGGCGCCGCCGCAGTTCACCCGCGGCTATGGCCTGGTCTTCGGCCAGTCCGAGCGCAAGGCGATGGCCATGGCGCTGTGCGACCGGGCGCTGAGGGCGAAGGAGCTGGGCGAGGACATCGTCGCCCCCGCACAGGATGAGGAATTCGTTATCTCGCACGCCGACAATGTGCAGGCGACCGGCTTCGTCGAGCATCTGAAGCTGCCGCATTATGTCGACTTCCAGGCCGAGCTCGGACTGGTGCGGCAGTTGCGGCGCGAGTTCGAGGAGCGCAGGTCGGGCAACGACCCGGCGCGCAAGGAGGCCGCGGAATGATCGAGGGGCTGTCTCATATGACGTTCGTCGTTTCGGATCTCGAGCGAATGACGGAGATCCTCACCGGAATATTCGGCGCCGAGGAGGTCTATTCGAGCGGAGACGAAACCTTTTCCGTGGCGCGCGAGAAATTCTTCGTGGCTGGCGGCCTGTGGATCGCCATCATGGAGGGGGAGGCGTTGCCGGAACGCAGCTACAACCATATCGCTTTCAAGATCGACGACTCGGATTTCGACCTCTATCTGGAGCGCATCCGCCGGCTGGAGCTCGACATGAAGCCGCCGCGCCCGCGCGTCGAAGGGGAAGGCCGCTCCATCTATTTCTACGACGACGACAACCACATGTTCGAGCTGCATACGGGCACGCTTGCCGACCGGCTCTCGCGCTATGCCAAAGGCAGGGAGGCGGCGGAATGAACGCGCATGCGGACAACATCGCCCAGTACAATTTCGCCTATCTGGACGAGCAGACCAAGCGGATGATCCGCCGGGCGATCCTCAAGGCAATCGCCATCCCGGGCTATCAGGTGCCGTTCGCCAGCCGGGAAATGCCGATGCCCTATGGCTGGGGCACCGGCGGCGTGCAGGTGACGGCTTCCATCATCGGGCCGGACGACGTGTTGAAGGTGATCGACCAGGGCTCGGACGACACGACCAACGCCGTCTCCATCCGCGCCTTCTTCCAGAAGGTGGCGGAGGTGGCGGTGACCACGGAGACCGGGAAGGCAAGCATCATCCAGACGCGCCACCGCATTCCCGAGGAGCCGCTGAAAGCGGGCCAGGTGCTGATCTATCAGGTGCCCATTCCCGAACCCCTGCGCTTTCTGGAACCGCGCGAGACGGAAACGCGCAAGATGCACGCGCTGGAGGAATACGGCCTCATGCATGTGAAGCTCTACGAGGACATCGCCCAGCACGGCCACATCGCCACCACCTACGCCTATCCGGTGAAGGTGGAGGGGCGTTATGTGATGGACCCCTCGCCGACGCCGAAGTTCGACAATCCGAAAATGCACATGTCTGCCGCGCTGCAGCTTTTCGGAGCGGGCCGCGAGAAGCGCATCTATGCCATACCGCCCCATACGCGGGTGGAAAGCCTCGACTTCGAGGATCATCCATTCCGGGTGCAGACCTTCGACCAGCCCTGCGCGCTGTGCGGCAGCGCGGGCGTCTATCTCGACGAGGTGGTGCTGGACGATGCGGGCGGGCGCATGTTCGTCTGTTCCGACACGGATTATTGCGAGAAGCGGCGGGCGGAGGGGCATGCCGGACCAACGGGATCGCCGGGTGAAGGAGAGGTTCAATGAACAAATGTCTTCGCGTATCGCACCCCCCTCTGCCCTGCCGGGCATCTCGCCCTCAAGGGGGGAGATTATCTCTTCATCAACGCCTCGTCTCTTTCATCGTGCCAAGAGGTTTCGGACGTCGTCGATGCCGGCTAACCTCCCCCCTCGAGGGGGAGATGTCCGGCAGGACAGAGGGGGGTATCCCGCGCTGCTTCATATCCGGAGGAGCCGCCCAATGACCGCCGAACCCCTTTTCACCGTGCGCTCGGTCTCGAAATTCTACGGCAACCGCATCGGCTGCGAGGACATCTCCTTCGATCTGTGGCCGGGAGAGGTGCTGGCGGTGGTGGGCGAGTCCGGTTCGGGCAAGACCACGCTGCTCAATTGCCTGTCGACCCGGCTGCTGCCGACATCGGGCGTTGTCTCCTACCGTATGCGGGACGGCGCCTTTCGCGATCTTTACCGGATGAGCGAGGCGGAGCGGCGGTTCTTGATGCGGACCGATTGGGGATTCGTGCACCAGAACCCGGCAGACGGCCTGCGCATGACGGTCTCGGCCGGCGCCAATGTGGGCGAGCGCCTGATGGCGCTGGGCGACCGGCATTACGGGCAGATCCGGGCCACGGCGACCGACTGGCTGGGGCGCGTGGAGATCGCCGGGGACCGGGTGGACGACCAGCCGCGCGCCTTTTCCGGCGGCATGCGCCAGCGCCTGCAGATCGCGCGCAACCTGGTGACGGGACCCCGGCTGATGTTCATGGACGAGCCCACCGGCGGTCTCGACGTATCGGTGCAGGCGCGCCTGCTCGACCTTTTGCGCGGGCTTGTGCAGGACATGGGGCTGGCGGCCATCGTGGTGACCCACGATCTGGCCGTGGCGCGGCTCCTGTCGCACCGCATGATCGTGATGAAGGAGGGGCGCGTGGTGGAAACCGGCCTCACCGACCGGGTGCTGGACGACCCGCAGGCGCCCTACACGCAGCTTCTCGTTTCCTCGATCCTGCAGGTGTGACATGGGCCTGTTGATACTCATGGTTGTGGCGCTGGCGAGGCATGCAAGGCCAATGGCTAGGCGCAAAAACTGCCGCAGTGCTGGCCACTTCAAGGTTTTTGCAACGACGTCCATTGGCCTTGCATGCCTCGCCCTGAAAGGGTTTGGCCAGATCGACCCATGGCCGCAGCCTTCGTCGTCGAATATGCGCTGCATGTCCTTCCTCCTCAGGCTACGACCTTGGGTCGATCTGACCAAACCAGCACCGCAACCATGAGTATCAACAGGCCCATGACCACTCCGCTTGTCGTTTCCGAGCTTTCCAAGACCTTCACCATGCATCTGCAGGGCGGCGTGCGCCTGCCGGTGGTCGAAAACGTCTCCTTCGCCGTCAGGGCGGGCGAGTGCGCGGTGCTGGGCGGCCCGTCGGGCACGGGCAAGAGTTCGATCCTGAAGATGGTCTACGGCAATTACGCGGCCGACGCCGGCCAGATCATCGTCACCCATGACGGCGCGCTGGTGGATTTGGCGACCGCCGATCCGCGCACGGTCATCGATGTGCGGCGGCGCACGGTCGGCTATGTCAGCCAGTTCCTGCGCGTGGTGCCGCGCGTTTCGGCGCTCGACATCGTCGCCGAGCCGGCGATTGCCGAAGGCACGGAGCCGGAAAGCGCGCGGGCGAAGGCGGCGGCGATGCTGGCGCGGCTCAACCTGCCGGAGCGGCTATGGCGGCTGCCGCCGGCGACCTTTTCCGGCGGCGAGCAGCAGCGGGTCAACATCGCGCGCGGCTTCATCACCGCGCATCCCATCCTGCTGCTCGACGAGCCGACGGCCTCGCTCGACCGGGCCAACCGGCAGGTGGTGGTGGAGATGATCGCGGAGAAGAAGGCGGCGGGAACGGCGCTGCTGGGCATCTTCCACGACCAGGATGTGCGCGAGCAGGTGGCCGACAGCATCATCGACGTCACCCAATTCGCGCCGGCGAGGGCGGCATGACGCGGCTCTCCGAAAAGCCGCTGGTGCACGAGACGGCGGAGGTGACCGGCTCGACGCTCGGCCGCTTCACCGAGATCGCGGAGCGATGCCGGGTGCACGAGACCCAGCTCGGGGACTATTCCTACATGATGCAGGACTGCAGCGCCTGGTGCGCCACGATAGGCAAATTCGCCAATATCGCCGCGGCCGTGCGCTTCAACGCGACCAACCACCCCACGTGGCGCGCCACGCTGCACCATTTCACCTATCGCGCCGGCGACTATTGGGACGATGCGACCGACGAGGCGGAATTCTTCGACTGGCGGCGGAGCAACGTGGTGACGATCGGGCACGATACGTGGTTCGGCCACGGCTCCACGGTGCTGCCGGGGGTGACGGTGGGCCATGGCGCGGTGGTCGGGGCCGGCGCGGTGGTCAGCAAGGATGTGGCGCCCTACACCATCGTCGGCGGCGTGCCGGCGCGCGTCATCCGTCCGCGTTTCGACGGAAGGGTTGCCGACCGGTTTCTGGAGCTTGCGTGGTGGGACTGGGATCATGAGAGATTGCGGAGCGCGCTCGACGACTTCCGGATGCTTTCGGCGGAAGCCTTTCTGGAGAAACACGGGGGATAGGCCGCAAGGCCTCCGCGTCTTTTTGCCCCAGCGGATGACTTATCTTGACAGGCAATCTCAAGAAGGGTTGTTATGGGCCTGTCCGAAAGGACGCGTTCGCAGATGTCTGGGCCTTGAACCCTTTCCATTGAAGAACGCCATGCCCAAATAGGAATGAAGCCGCCGGTGCGGCGCTGCCCTGGGCTGGTCTCTTCCCGGAAAATCGTTCGTCCAGCCCTGCAAGCGCAGGCTCCCAGGCTTTGAAACCCAAGGGCGAAGGAATGCTTGTCTGTCAGTGTAATCTCATCACGCAGAAGGAACTCGAGGCGCAGATTCGCGCCATGCTCGACGAGGATCCCTGGCAGCTTATCGTTCCCGCCAAGGTGTATCACGCGATGGCCCAGCGCGGCCGGTGTTGCGGTTGCTTCCCAAATGTGGTGGAAACAATCATTCGGGTAACCGAAGATTACCACAGCCACGCGCAAGAGGGCGAAGCCAGTGTGGTGACGCATCTCGACCGCGTTCGTGCGTTGCGCGAAAAGTTCGGGAGCAAATTCAATGAAAGGCGACCCAAAGGTCATCGAGCGGCTTAACGAGGCTCTTTTTCTGGAGCTCGGCGCCGTCAACCAGTATTGGCTTCACTATCGCCTGCTGGAGGACTGGGGATACACCAAGCTCGCCGCCAAGGAGCGGGCCGAATCCATCGAGGAAATGCATCACGCGGACAAGCTGGTGCAGCGCATCATCTTCCTGGAAGGTCATCCTAACCTGCAGAATGTCGGCGCCTTGCGCATCGGCCAGGACGTGAAAGAGGTGCTGGAAGCCGATCTTGCCGGCGAATATGACGCACGCACCTCCTACAAGGATTCGCGCGACATCTGCAATCAGGCTGGCGACTATGTTTCGATGAAGCTCTTCGAGGAACTTCTCGCAGACGAGGAAGGCCATATCGACTTCCTGGAAACCCAGCTCGAGCTGCTGGACACGATCGGCCTGGAGAAATACGGCCAGCTCAACGCCGGATCGGCCGACGAGAGCGAGTAGGCTCCCCTGCATTCTTGAAAAGGCGCCCGATGCGGCGCCTTTTTCTTTTCGCAGTCATTATACCATGTGGTTGACTTTCAAGGATGGGCCGATATTATAAACCATATGGTTGACCATCAGGAAGCAACGCTCGACACCGTCTTTCATGCGCTCGCCGACAGCACGCGGCGGGCGATGCTGAGGACATTGGCCGAGGGCGGGGAAAAGAGCGTCAGCGCCCTTGCCTCCCCCTATTCCATGACGCTGGCGGGCGCCTCCAAGCATGTGAAGGTTCTGGAGGCGGCGGGGCTGGTGCGCAGGCGCGTGGAAGGCCGCATTCACTATTGCCGTTTGGAGGCTGCGCGGATGGCCGAGGCAGAGGCCTGGCTGCGCTATTACGAGCGCTTCTGGACCCGCCGGCTCGACACGCTGGAAGCGCTGCTCAAGGCCGAGGACGAACAGGCAGGAGAAGGAAAGAAACTGTGACGCGCAGGACCTTCGCCGTAGAAGTCATTCGCTACTTCGATTTCCCCCCGAGCGCGTCTTCGACGCCTGGCTCGACCCCGATAGAATACGCGCCTGGTCCGAAATGGCGCTGGACGAGAACGGCCTGCCCGCCGATGTCCGGCGCGTGGAGGTGGATGCCCGAATAGGCGGCCGTTTCACCTTCTCCGACATGCGGCCGGAAGGGGAGGCCGTGCACTGGGGCACCTATCTCGCGATCGACCGCCCGCGGAAGCTGGTGTTCACCTGGTTCACCTCCGAAGAGGAGGAGATGGAGAACAACTCCACCGTGACGGTGACCTTCGAGCCCGCCGGCACGGGCTGCACCGTCGCGCTCGTCCACGAGATGGACCCCAAATGGGCCCAATACGAAAAGCAGGTGGAGAAGGGCTGGGGCGCGATGCTCGACATGCAGGCGCGGTTGCTCATCGAGGAAGACAAGACCTTTGGAGGATATTCATGAGCCTGCCCGATCCGGACGCCTACGGCGTCATGACCGCGCCCGACACGGTGCGTTTCGAACGCCTCCTGCCTGGGCCCGCCGAGCGCGTCTGGGCCTATCTGACGGAGGCCGACAAGCGCAGGCAATGGCTTGCCGGCGGTGAGATGGAGCTGAAGGCCGGCGGGAAAGCGGAGTTGCTGTTCAAGCATTCCGAGTTCACGGACGAACCCGCGCCGGAAAAATACGCGGAAATGAACACGCAGGGATTCCTCTCGCCACACCGCATCACCGAAATAGACCCGCCGCGACTGCTCGCCATGACCTGGCCGGGCGAAGGCACGGAAAGCGAAGTGGTTTTCGAGCTGTTTCCGGAAGGGGACAAGGTGCGGCTGATCGTGACCCACAAGCGCCTGGCCGGGCGGGACGAGATGGCCAATGTGTCGAGCGGCTGGCACGCCCATCTGGAAGTGCTGGAAACCACGCTGCAAGGCGGCGGCGCCAACCGCTTCTGGTCGCGGATCCCCGAACTGGAGAAGATGTATAGCGGCAGGTTTGCCGCCGATTGAACCATTGATGGACGCCGGGCTTTACGCCTCGGCCATCCATCTTGTCCAACCGAGTTCCAGAGACAGGCAAAAGCCATGCTGACGATCCCCCTCACCAGCGTCATGGTCGACGACCAGGCCAAGGCGGAAAAGTTCTATACGGAGGTTCTGGGCTTCGTGAAGAAGCAGGACTTTCCCGCCGGCGGGGCGCGGTGGCTGACCGTCGTATCGCCCGCCGCGCCGGATGGCGTCGAGCTGCTGCTGGAGCCGGCAGGCTATCCCTTCGCCAGGGACTACCAGAAGGCGCTGTTCGACGCCGGGATCGCCTTCACGGCGTTTGGCTGCGACGATGTGCAGGCCGAATATGACCGCATGAGGAAGCTGGGCGTGACGTTTCGCGGCGAGCCCGCCCGCATGGGAGAGAACATGCCGCCGATGGCCGTGTTCGAGGACACCTGCGGCAACCTGATCCAGATATTCCAGACGAGCCAGGAGGAAAAATGAGACCGAGCTTCAAGGGCGGACGCAATATCGCGATGAAAGTGCCGCCGCATCAGTATGACCGGACGGTCGCCTTCTACCGCGACGTGATCGGGCTCGAGCAGATCGAGGAGCTGCTGCCGGCGGTCGGCTTCCGGTTCGGCCACAACCAGCTCTGGATCGACAAGGCGCCGGCGATGAGCCAGGCGGAACTGTGGCTCGAACTGACCACCGACGACACCGCCGCGGCGGCGGAGCATCTCGAAAAGGCAGGCATCGCCCGCTGCGACGAGATTGAGGCGCTGGGCGAGAATTTCGACGGGTTCTGGATATCCAGCCCGGCCTCGATCATCCACCTGGTCGATGGCGCGAAGGGATCGTGGTGATCAGCGCTCAGCCGTCCGGGGCAGAGGTCGGGAGCGCCAGCACGACGATCGGCTTTTCCTTATAGATCGTGCGCGCGGTCTCGCGGAAGCCGAGGCGGGCGGCGAGCTTGAGCGACCGGCCGTTCTCTTCGTCCACGATGCAGGTGACGGGCAGATGCGGGTGGGTCTTCGAACGCCAGCCGATCGCGGCCTCCATGGCCTCAAGGGCAAAGCCCCTGCCCTGTGCATCGGGCGCGAGGGACCAGCCAGCCTCCATCGTGCCGTCGAGGCTCGGTTCCAGTTCGCGGCGCATGTCGTGGAAGCCGACATCGCCGATCAGCCGGCCGGTCGCCTTGTCCTCCACGGCCCAATAGCCGAACCCCATCAGCGCCCACATGCCCGGCTTCATCAGAAGCTTGTGCCAGGCCTCGGCGCGATCCTGCGTGGGGCTGATGTAGCGGGCGACTTCCGGATGGGTCCACAGGGCGAAGAGCACATCGAAATCCTCCGCCCGGTGCGCGCGCAGGAGGAGGCGTGCGGTTTCCAGCGTGGGCGCCGATGTCATTTCGGCTGCCGGGCCAGCTTTTCCGAAACGAGCCTGGCCAGCCTTTCGGCGACTTCTTCCTTTTCGAGCTCGGGCCAGGCTTCCTCGCCATCGCGGGAAACGATGACGACGCGATTGCGGGCGCCGCCCATGACGCCCCTGTCGCCGACGCCGCTGTCGTGGGAGACGTCGTTGGCGACGATGATGTCCGCGCCCTTCTTGTCGAGCTTCTTGCGGGCGTTGTCGATGACGTTCCGCGTTTCGGCCGCAAAGCCGACGACGAGGCGCGGGCGCTTTTCGTGATGGCCGACGCCGGCAAGGATGTCGGGATTTTCCACCAGCGCCAGAGCGGGGGCGCCCGTGCCCTTCTGCTTCTTTATCTTGTCCGCCGTCTCGTTCGCGGGGCGCCAGTCCGCGACGGCGGCCACGAAGATGCCGGCATCGGCGGGCAGCAGCGCTTCCACGGCCTCACGCATTTCGCGCGCGCTCTCGATGCGGGTGACGGTCACGCCGGCGGGGTCGGGAATCGAGACCGGGCCGGAGACGAGCCGGACGTCGGCGCCAAGCCGCGCCAGGGCGGCGGCAATGGCATGGCCCTGCCTGCCCGAGGAGCGGTTGGCGATATAGCGCACGGGGTCGATCGGCTCATGGGTCGGGCCGGAGGTGACGACGACCCGCTTGCCGGCGAGCGGCTTCGGCGCGCTGTCCAGTAGGGTCTCTATGGCGGCGACGATCTCCATGGGCTCGGCCATGCGGCCTTCGCCGGCCTCTCCGCTTTCGGCCATCTCGCCATTGTTCGGGCCGATGAAGCGGATGCCATCCTGCGACAGCGCCGCGCGGTTGCGCCGGGTTGCCGGGTGCGCCCACATGGCCGGGTTCATGGCCGGCGCGAAGAGCACCGGGCAGCCGGCGGCCAGCAGGATGGTGGAGGCCAGATCGTTGGCCAACCCGTTGGCAAGCTTTGCCATGAGATCGGCGGTGGCCGGAGCGACCACGATCAGGTCCGCCTCGCGCGCAAGCCTTATATGCCCCACATCCTGCTCTGCCTGCCTGTCGAAAAGGTCGGTAAAGACATGATCGGCGGCGAGGGCGCCCACCGAAAGCGGGGTCACGAATTCCCGCGCGGCGGCCGTCATCACAGGGCGGACCGAAGCCCCGCGCTCGCGCAGGCGGCGGATGAGGTCCAGACATTTATAAGCTGCTATGCCGCCGCCGATGATGAGGAGAATGCGCTTGCCGGAAAGAGATGCGGTCATGGCCGAAGGCTGCCTCATGCTGGCTTGAGGGCGGGTTCGATATCGGTATGGCTGAAATCCGCGCCCTTGAAAAGAAGCGGCAGGCCGCATTCCGCAGTCGATGACCGTCAGCCGAGCTGCCATGCAATGGCAGCGAGCGCTATGGCGATGACCCACAGGGCGATGCGGCCGGTGCGCGTGTGGCGCGCTTCGGCCTTGCCGATGGCTTCGGCGGTGCGCGGGTCTAACCGCAGGCCCTTCGCGGCCATCTCGTCGATCTCCCGCGAGAGGCGCTCGGTGCGCGCCGCGAGCTCGGGCGCCTGGCGCGCAAGCGCTGCGAGCGCGGTGAAGCCGTCGCGCGCGTCGGCGACGATGCCGCGCGGGCCGAGATTGGCGGCGATCCAATCGGACACCACGGGCTCCGCCGCCTTCCACATGTTGAAATGCGGGTCGAGCGTGCGCGAGACGCCTTCCACCACCACCATCGTCTTCTGCAGCAGCAGCAGTTCCGGGCGCGTCTGCATGTCGAAGAGCTCGGTCACCTCGAACAAGAGGGTGAGGAGGCGCGCCATGGAGATGGTCTCGGCGGACTGGCCGTGGATGGGTTCGCCGATGGCCCTGAGCGCCTGCGCGAAGGCGGCGACGTCGTGGTGCCCGGGCACATAGCCCGCCTCGAAATGCACCTCGGCGACGCGGCGGAAGTCGCGCGTGATGAAGCCGTAGAGGATTTCGGCGAGGAAGCGGCGCTCCTTCTTTCGGATGCGGCCGACAATGCCGAAGTCGACGGCGACGATGGTGCCGTCCGCCTCGACGAACAGATTGCCCGGATGCATGTCGGCGTGAAAGAAGCCGTCGCGCAGCGTGTGGCGCAGGAAGGACTGGATGAGGACCTTGGCGAGCTCTTCCAGGTCGTGGCCGGCCGCTTTCAGGGCGTCGACGTCTGACATCTTGACGCCGTCGATCCATTCGAGCGTCAGGACATCGCGGCCGGTGCGCTGCCAGTCCACCCAGGGCACGCGGAAGCCCGGATCGTCCTTCGTGTTCTCGTGCAGTTCGGAAATGGCCGCTGCCTCAAGGCGCAGATCCATCTCAATCTTGGTGGTCTGCGCCAGCGTCTGCGTCACCTCGACGGGCCGCAGGCGGCGGGCGGCGGCAATGTACCGCTCCTGCAGGCGGGCGGCCAGGAAATAGCTTTCGAGGTCGTTGTAGAAACGGCGGCGCACGCCGGGCCTGATCACCTTGACGGCGACGGGCGTCTTCTCACCTTCGCGCATGATGCTGGCGGGGTGAACCTGGGCGATGGACGCGGCGGCCACCGGGGCGCCGAAATCCATGTAGAGGTCTTCGACCTTCCGGCCGAGCGAGGCTTCGATGGCGCTGCGGGCCTGGGCCTCGGGAAACGTCTCCATCCGGTCCTGCAGGCTTGCCAGGTCGAAAGCCATGTCGTGACCGACGACATCGGGCCGGGTGGCGAGGAACTGGCCGAGCTTCACGTAGGACGGGCCCAGACGGTCGACGGCGATCGCCAGCCGCTCCGGACGGTCGCGGCGGGCCGAGCGGCGGCGCGACATGAGACGGGCCAGGCGCCAGCCGAAACGCGGCATGCCTTCGAGCTGGTCTCCGGGCAGCGCGGCAATGACGCCCTCACGCACGAGAATCCAGCCACCGCGCGCAAGGCGGAGATATGCGCCGACTGTGCTCAAATCAGATTTTCCAGCCCGAATGCAGCGCGGCGATGCCGCCGGAATAATCCCGCCAGGAAACGCGGCCGAAGCCGGCGGCCTCCATCATGGCGGCGAAATTCTTCTGGTCGGGGAATTTTCGGATCGATTCCACCAGATAGCGGTAGGACTCCCCGTCCCCCGTCACGGCCTGGCCGATGCGCGGTATGGCGTGGAACGACCACTGGTCGTAGATCTTGTCGAGCAGCGGCAGGTTCACATCGGAGAATTCCAGGCACAGGAAGCGGCCGCCCGGGCGCAGGACGCGGTAGGCCTCCGCCAGCGCCCGGTCGATATGCGGCACGTTGCGGATGCCGAAGGCGATCGTGTAGGCGTCGAAGGTGTTCTTCTCGAAGGGCAGTTCCTCGGCATTGGCCTCGACGAAGGTCAGCTTGGCGGCAACGCCCTTTTTCTCCGCGCGCTCGCGGCCGACGCCCAGCATCGAGCCGTTGATGTCGAGCACCGTGACATTCGCGGCGCCCTTGGAGGCATCGACGACACGGAAGGCAACGTCGCCGGTGCCGCCAGCAACGTCCAGGACCTTGAAGCCGGGCTTCGTGGGAGGGTTGAGCCAGCTTACCATGCCGTCCTTCCACAGCCGGTGAAGGCCGCCCGACATGAGGTCGTTCATCAGGTCGTAGCGGCCGGCCACCCGGTGGAACACCTCGTTGACCAGGCCCTGCTTCTCGCCTTCGTCGACGCTGCGGAAGCCAAAGGCCCTCTCCATGCCGCCCGCCGCGGTTGTGCGCTCGTCAGACATCGCTCGCCTTTTTCCAAATCGGCGCGACCATAGCGGATCGGCTCGGCGCGCGCCATTGCCAAAGCTGCGATGTAGAGCCGCGCCACACAGGTGCAAGCGCGCAAAAGAAAACGGGGCGGATGGGCCGCCCCGTTTTCAAACGGAGTTGAAGACCGCCGTTCAGGCGGAAGGCTGCTTGGTCTTCCGCAGGTAAGGCAGGATGGTGTCGAAGGAACCGAACCGCTTGACCGCATCCTCGTTGGATACCGCCGCGGTGATGATGACGTCCTCGCCGAACTTCCAGTTGGCCGGCGTCGCCACCTGGTGCTTGGCCGTCAGCTGCATGGAATCGATGGCGCGCAGGATCTCGTCGAAGTTTCGGCCGGTGGTCATCGGGTAGGTGAGCACCAGCTTGATCTTCTTGTCGGGGCCGATGACATAGACGGAGCGCACCGTCGCATTGTCGGCGGGCGTGCGGCCTTCGGCCGAGTCGCCGGCATCGGCAGGCAGCATGTCGTAGAGCTTTGCGACCTTCAGGTCCTTGTCACCGATCAGCGGATAGTCGACCGCATAGCCGGTGGCCTTGGCGATGTCGTCCTTCCAGCGCTGGTGATCCTCGACGGGATCGACGGAAATGCCGATGATCTTCACCCCGCGCTTTGCAAACTCGTCGGCAAGGCCGGCCATCGTGCCGAGCTCGGTGGTGCACACGGGCGTGAAATTCTTCGGGTGGCTGAAGAGCACTGCCCAGCCGTCGCCGATCCACTCATGAAAGTTGATCGTCCCGTGGGTGGTTTCGGCCGTAAAATCCGGCGCGGTATCGTTGATGCGCAAACCCATTCCAATCTCCCTGGTTTGGCCGTGACAGCCGGTCGGCTCAACGCCGAAAGCTGACGGCACCGACGAAATGGGCGAAGCCGAGCCAGGCTCCGCCTCGCCTCGTTATCTAATGATAGGCGGTCTGCATGTCAGGATTGAGCACGGCGGACAGCGCAAAAAGCCGCATGAAGAAATTGATTTTCTTCATGCGGCGGAAATGCGGCAATATTTACCCGGAAGCCCAACAGGAACAAGCTCCAAGCACGGGACCGCACGTTCAATACGGACATGACACCCACGGTCCGCGCGAATGGCGCCACCATTCGCGCCTACCCCGGATCGCGCTGAACGCCGGGGTTACGCTACCTTTACACGACGCCTACAGAGATCGCACCGTAGCGCCGACGCAGCGGATCGCAATTGCGGAAATCCGTTTTCCACAACCTGTGCGGGCATCAGGCAGCTTCCCGGGCCTGGTAGTCCTTGACGGCGGTGAAGGTGATGGCCTTCCAGCGGTCGGCCTCATATTTCAGGCCGAACTCGTGCTGGGCGAGGAAGACGGGATCGTCGTCGAGGTCGCGGGCGATATCGCCGCGATGGGCGGCGATGAAGCGGTCCACCTCGCCCTTCTGATCCGACGATATCCAGCGGCAAACGGAAAAGCGCGCCATCTCGAACTCGACAGGCAGGGCGTATTCGTTCTTGAGGCGCTCCTTGAGCACGTCGAGCTGCAGCGCGCCGACCACGCCGACGATGGCCGGAGAGCCGTCTTCGGGCGTAAAGAGCTGGACGACGCCCTCCTCCGCCATCTGCTGGAGCGCTTCCTTCAGCTTCTTGGCCTTCATGGCGTCGCCGAGCCGCACGCGGCGCAGGATTTCCGGCGCGAAGTTCGGCACGCCGCGGAACAGGAGCTCCTCGCCCTCGGTCAGCGTATCGCCGATCCTCAGCGTTCCGTGATTGGGGATGCCCACCACGTCGCCGGCAAAGGCCTCGTCGGCGGTGATGCGGCTCTTGGCGAAGAAGAACTGCGGCGCCGAAAGGCTGATGGGCTTGCCGGTGCGCACCAGCTTGGCCTTCATGCCGCGCTCCAGCCGGCCGGAGCAGACGCGCACGAAGGCGATGCGGTCGCGATGGTTGGGGTCCATATTGGCCTGGATCTTGAACACGAAGGAAGTCATCTTCTCCTCGGTCGCCTGCACGCGGCGCGAATCGGCCTCCTGGGCGCGCGGCGGCGGGCCATAGGCGCCCAGAGCCTCGATCAGATCGCGCACCCCGTAGTTCCTGAGCGCCGAACCGAAATAAACGGGCGTCAGATGGCCTTCGCGGAAGGCCTGCAGATCGAACGGGCGGCAAGCCTCCTGCGCCAGCATCATCTCCTCGACCAGAACGTCGCGCTCATGCTCGGGCAAAAGACCGGCGACGGCGTCCGATTGCGGACCGTTGACCGCGAGGGGTTCGACATCGTTGTCGGACCTGCGCATGGTGGAATTGGCGAGATTGTAGGTGCCGGAAAAGCTCTTCGCCCGGCCGATGGGCCAGGTGACGGGGGCCGTGTCGAGCGCCAGCTTCTCTTCGATCTCGTCGAGAATCTCGAAGGGATCGCGGCTTTCACGGTCCATCTTGTTGACGAAGGTGACGATGGGGATGTCGCGCAGGCGGCAGACCTCGAACAGCTTCAGGGTGCGCGGCTCGATGCCCTTGGCCGCGTCGATGACCATGATGGCGCTGTCGACGGCGGTCAGCGTGCGATAGGTGTCGTCGGCGAAGTCCTCGTGGCCGGGCGTATCCAGAAGATTGAAGACGTGGTCGCCATATTCGAAGGTCATGACCGAGGTGACGACGGAGATGCCGCGCTCGCGCTCGATATTCATCCAGTCGGATCGCGTCTGAACCCTGTTTTTCTTGGCCTTGACCTCGCCGGCGAGCTGGATGGCACCGCCGAAAAGAAGCAGCTTCTCGGTGAGCGTCGTCTTGCCCGCGTCGGGGTGCGAAATGATCGCGAAGGTGCGGCGGCGCGCCACCGCATCGGCGAGTTTCTCGGCCATGTCCTGAAATCCCTTTGTCGGCGGGCTCTTACCAGCCGGGGCCGCCGCTGTCGAATGGAAATCGGCTCGGATATGGGGAGGCCGAGCCCGGATTCCAGCCCGGCTTGACCTTTTCATTAGTTTCTACTAATGATTAGCAATGGCTAATGATATTGCACCGCTGACGGCACTTGCCGACCCTACCCGCCGGGCCGTCTTCGAACTGGTTGCGGAGCGGCCGCGCTCGGTGGCGGAGATCACCCGGGCGCTGCCGGTGACCCAGTCGGCGGTCTCGCAGCATCTGAAGGTGCTGAGAGAGGTGCAGCTTGTCCGCGCGACGCCCAAAGGCGCCAGCAACATCTACCATGTCGATCCCGACGGGCTGGCGCGCCTTCGCGCCGAGCTCGACCGTTTCTGGAGCAAGACTCTGGCGGCCTACAAGGCGGCCGTCGAGCAACCACCGGAGGAAGAGCGATGAGCACCCATGCAGCAGACACGTCAGTGAAACAGTCCATCGTGGTCGAGGCGCCGGTCGAGCGTGCATTCAGGGTCTTCACCGAGGAGTTCGGCAGCTTCAAGCCGCGCGAGCACAACATGCTCGCCGTCCCGATCGCCGAAACGGTGTTCGAGCCCCGGGTCGGCGGCCACATCTATGACCGCGGCACCGACGGCAGCGAATGCCGCTGGGCGCGCGTGCTGGCCTACGAGCCACCCCATCGAGTGCTGCTGAGCTGGGACATCTCACCGCAGTGGCAGATCGAGACCGACCCCGACAAGGCGAGCGAGTGGGAGGTGCGGTTCACCGCCGAGGCGGAAAACCGAACCCGCGTCGAGATCGAGCACCGCAAGCTGGAACGCCACGGCGACGGCTGGGAAGGCGTGCGCGACGGTGTCGCCGGGGATGGAGGGTGGCCGCTCTACCTGCAGCGTTTCGCCAACCTGCTGGCCCGCCGGGGCTGACGGCTGCATATCGGTCGCAGAACTCAGGTGAGTTGGCGCGTGCCCTTACCCCCCCGTCCTTCGACAGGCTCAGGATGAGGGTGAGGGCAAGGTGACGCCGGTGCAGCACGGGGCGCCGGAGTGGCGGCGCAGCCGCCGGCCCTCATGGTGAGCTTGTCGAACCACGAGGGCGGGATGCCACCCGCAACTCGATCCGGCTTCAATTCATCAAGTTCCGCTAAAAGACGTTGAAAAAGAGCCCTGGCGGAAGACGGCGGAATTGACGCCCGCTGCCTCTCGCGCCAGATAGGGGCATGGCCAATACACTTTCCTCCATGCCGGTCATCGGCCCCACCCTCGGCTTCGTGCGCCTGCCGCATGCGGAGGGCATCGCCCTGCCCGCCTATGAGAGCGAGGGCGCGGCCGGCATGGATCTGCGCGCGGCCGTGCCGGAGGATCGCCAGATCATCCTCCTGCCGGGGCGGCGGGCAATTGTGCCGACCGGGTTCATCGCGGAAATACCGCAAGGTTTCGAAGGCCAGGTGCGGCCGCGTTCGGGGCTGGCGCTCAAGCACGGAATCACCTGCCTCAACACGCCGGGCACGATCGACTGGGACTACCGGGGCGAACTGCAGGTGCTGCTGATCAATCACGGCGACGCGGATCTTGCCATAACGCGCGGCATGCGCATCGCCCAGCTCGTCATCGCGCCGGTGACGCGGGTGAGAACCGAGGAGCGCAGCCATGCGGGCGAGACCGCCCGCGGCGCCGGCGGTTTCGGCTCCACCGGAACGGTCTGACGCCGGGCGAGCCGGTGAGCCTTGTCCCTTTTGCCGTGCAGGGGTGGTTCAACCGCCGGTGCAATTGGCATGAGCGTGAATCAACCTTCTTGACAAGGCGTGCGCGCCGTCTCCCTTTAAGCATCATCTGTTTGCCAGAAGGGAGGCACCGTCATGGCTGACCCAGATTTTCGCGCGCTGCATCACGGCGACACCGCTTTCATCATTCCCAATCCATGGGACATCGGCACGGCCAAGCTGCTGGCCGAGCTGGGCTTCAAGGCGCTGGCTACGACCAGCGCCGGCTATGCCTTCTCGCGCGGCCTGCCCGATGGCGGCGTAGGCTTCGAGGCGATGATCGAGCATTGCCGGGAGATCGCCGGGGCAACGCCCCTGCCGGTCTCCGCCGACCTTGAGAAAGGCAAAGGCGACAGCGCCGACAGCGCCGCCGAAACGGTGTTCGCGGCCGATGCGGCAGGGCTCGCCGGCTGCTCCATTGAGGATGCGACGGGGGACGCCGACAAGCCCATCTACGATCTTACGCTCGCCGTGGAACGGGTGGTCGCGGCCGTGGAGGCCGCGCGGGCGCTCAAGCGGGATTTCGTGTTCACGGCGCGGGCGGAGAACTTCCTCTGGGGCCGGCCGGACCTGGACGACACCATTGCCCGGCTCAAGGCCTTCGAGGAAGCTGGCGCCGACGTGCTTTACGCACCCGGGCTGAGCGATATCGCGCAGGTGCGCGAAATCTGCGCCGCGGTCTCCAAGCCGGTCAATGTGCTGGCGGTGGACGGCTTCTCCGTCGCCAGCCTGTCCGAGGCCGGGGTGAAGCGCATCTCGCTCGGCTCCAAGCTCACCAACCTGGCTTTCGGCGCGGTCGAACGGGCGGCGAACGAGATGCGGGAGACCGGCACCTTTACCTTCGCCCGCGACGCCATGGCCTTTGGGCGGCTACAGAAGATGTTCGCCGAAAGTTGAAACGGGGCCAATTGCCATTTCCCCATCGCCGTCATCGGGCTATGGTGCGCCTCCCGCCTGCGCCTGGCGCAAAATCCCTGTAGGCATCGCAGAGCAGATCGCCTAGATTTTGCTTCCTTTGCGCTGCCACTGGCGCGGGCACAAACAAATCGGAGGAGCTCATGTTCGGGTTGAAACGGAATCTTTTAGCGGCTGGCGCGCTGGCGCTCAGCGTGGGCCTTGGCGGCGCAACCGCGAGCGCCCAGGAGTTCATCAACGTGCTCACGGGCGGCACGTCGGGTGTCTACTACCCGCTGGGCGTCGCGCTTTCGAAGATCTACGGCGACAATATCGAGGGCGCACGCACACAGGTACAGTCGACGAAGGCTTCGGTGGAGAACCTGAACCTGCTGCAGCAGGGCCGCGGCGAGATCGCCTTCGCGCTGGGCGATTCGGTAAAATCGGCATGGGAAGGCGACGAAGAGGTGGGCTTCCCCCAGAAGCTGGACAAGCTGCGCGGCATCGCCGCCATCTATCCGAACTATATCCAGATCGTGGCTTCCGAAGAGTCCGGCATAGAGAATTTCGAGGATCTGAAAGGCAAGGCCCTGTCCGTCGGGGCGCCGAAGTCGGGAACCGAGCTGAATGCCCGGCGCATCTTCGATGCGATGGGCATGAGCTATGACGACCTTTCCAAGACCGAATACCTGCCGTTCGGCGAATCGGTCGAGCTCATCAAGAACCGCCAGCTCGACGCGACGCTGCAGTCCGCCGGCCTCGGCGTTTCCTCCATCAAGGATCTGGCGATCTCCCTGCCGGTGACCATCGTCTCCGTCCCGGAAAGCGTGGCCGAGACGCTGGGGGCGCCCTTCGTCGCCGCGACAATCCCCGCCGGGACCTATGAGGGCCAGACCGAGGACGTGCCGACGCTTGCCATCACCAACATCCTCGTCACGCATGAGGATGTCTCGGAGGAAACGGCCTATCAGATGACCAAGCAGCTTTTCGAGAACCTGGACGAAATGGTCGCCGCCCATGCGGCCGCCAAGGCGATCTCGCTCGAAGATGCCCCCAAGGGCATGCCGCTGCCGCTGCATCCGGGCGCCGAGCGGTACTATAAGGAAAAGGGGCTGATGTAGGACGACGGCTCAGGCAGGAAGGGGGCCGGCAGGCCCCTTTCCCAAGATCGACTGGGTGCTGACCCTGGCTCTCCAGGTTTGCCGCCGCGTCCTGCGCGCGCCCCTTTGCCCTGAGCCTGCCGAGGGCGCCGGGCATCTCCCCCTCAACGGCGGAGATTGGCTGGCATGGCCGGTTTCGCCAATTCTTTGAGGAAGAAGCGAGACTTCCATGAAGAGGTGATCTTCCCTCGAGGGGGAGATGCCCGACAGGCTCAGGGCAAAGGGGTGCGCGCAGGGGCGCGGCGGCAAACGCAACTGGAGAGCCGGCCGAAGCCCAAGAAACAATAATAACGGGGACCGCCGTGAGCGACACGATACCTACCGCCCATCCGGGGGCAGACCTGCAGGACCCCACCCACGGGGATTTCCACGACAGCGCCGAAGGGCGGCTTCTCATGTGGATCGCGGTCGTGTTCTCGCTCTTCCAGATCGCGACCGCCGCCCACATTATCAGCCTGCCGAGCCAGGTGATGCGCGGCTTCCATGTCGGCTTCCTGATGCTGCTCGTTTTTCCGTTGGTGGCCATGGCGCGCGGGGCCGGCCCGGGAATGAAGGCCGGGGCGTGGGCGCTGGCGCTGGCCGGCGTCGCGGTCGCGCTCTACCAGTTCGTCGAATACGAGCCGCTGCTGCTGCGCGCCGGCGATCCCCTTTTCCGCGATATCGTGTTCGGCGTGATCGCGCTCGCAACGGTTTTCGCCGCTGCCTATATCCTGATGGGGCCGGCGCTGCCGATCATATCCGGTGCCTTCCTGGCCTACTGCCTGCTCGGCCAGTATCTGCCCGCACCGCTCGACCATCGCGGCTATGACTTCTCGCAGGTCATCGACCACATGGCCTATGGCACGGAGGGCATTTACGGCATCCCCGTCTATGTCTCCGCCACCTACATCTTCCTGTTCATCCTGTTCGGCTCGTTCCTCGAGCGGGCGGGCATGATCAAGCTGTTCACCGACGTCTCGCTCGGCCTGGTCGGCCACGCGCGCGGCGGCGCGGCCAAGGTCTCCGTCATCTCGTCCGGACTGATGGGCACGATCTCCGGTTCGGGCGTGGCCAATGTGGTGACCACGGGCCAGTTCACCATTCCGCTGATGAAGCGCTTCGGCTATCGCGCCGCCTTTGCCGGCGGCGTCGAATCCACCGCTTCCATGGGCGGGCAGATCATGCCGCCGGTGATGGGCGCGGTCGCCTTCATCATGGCGGAGACGCTGGGCATCGAATATTACGAGGTGGTGAAGGCGGCAATCATTCCCGCCGTGCTCTATTTCGCCTCCGCCTTCTGGATGGTGCATCTGGAAGCGGGCAAGCACGGTCTGCACGGCCTGCCGAAATCGGAACTGCCTTCGGCCGTCAGGGCACTCAGGGAGCGGTGGTATCTGATCCTCCCCCTGGCCGTGCTCGTCTATCTTCTCTTCACCGGCTATACGCCGCTTTTCGCCGGGACGATCGGGCTTGCCATGACAGTGCTGCTGATCCTCGGAGGATCGGTGGCGCTGGGGCTGCCCAACCAGGTGCTGCGGGTGATCTTCTGGATCGGCCTCGGGCTGGTGGCGGCCAGCTTCTTCCGGTTCGGCATCAATGTGGTGCTGATAGCCGGCCTTTTGCTGATCGCCGCCAACATCTTCGTCGAGGGCGGCCGCAAGACGCTGGACGTCTGCCGCGCCTCGCTGGCCGAGGGCGCGAAAACGGCGCTGCCGGTGGGCGTCGCCTGCGCCATCGTCGGCATCATCATCGGCACCATGACGCTGACGGGAGCGGCCAATACTTTCGGCCAGTTCATCGTCTCGGTGGGCGAGACCAGCCTGTTCCTGTCGCTGGTGCTCACCATGATCACCTGCATCATCCTGGGCATGGGGATTCCCACCATCCCCAACTACATCATCACGTCGTCGATCGCCGGACCGGCGCTTCTGGAGCTGGGCGTGCCGCTGATCGTCAGCCATATGTTCGTCTTTTATTTCGGCATTCTCGCCGATCTCACGCCGCCGGTGGCGCTGGCCTGCTTCGCGGCCGGGCCCATCGCCAAGGAAAGCGGGCTGAAGATCTCCATGGAGGCGATCAAGATCGCCGCCGCGGGCTTCGTCATCCCCTTCATGGCGGTCTACACGCCGGCGCTGATGCTGCAGGACGGCGGACCTCTGGCCGAGGCATGGGGCTATTATACCGCCGTGGCCTACATCATATTCAAGACCGGGCTTGCCATCGCCCTTTGGGGCGGAGCGGTGATCGGCTACCTGTCGCGACCGCTGGCGGCGTGGGAACGGCTGCTTGCCACAGCGGCAGCCTTCACGCTGATAGCGGCCCTGCCGGTCACGGACGAGATCGGCTTCGGGCTTGCGGCCGCCTTCTTCGCCAGCCTTTATTTCTTCAAGGGCAACGCCAACATCCCTGCCAATACAGACAAGCACGGTGCCGTCGAATGAGTCTTTGCCTTGTTGTCAGCGGCACCCCCTTCGTCATAGCCGCCACCATGTTCACCCTGTCCTGGACGCACTCGGTGGAAAAGGTCGAATGGCAGGAACGCTGGGTCGTGGAGCAGTCGGGCCTGCGGCTGGTCGAGGCGCGCGTCAAGGGCTCGGGTGCGGGCATGGAGCCGGATTCCGACGCCGAGCTGGTCGATGGCTGGTGGGTCTACGAGCCTTCACTGCCGCCGCAAAAGCAGCTGGTGCTGGCGTCATCGGGCAAAACGGCCGGTGGTTGGGAGTTGTGCGCCGGCGAAGAAAAGCAATGCCGGACGCTTGGGGCCGAAGGAGGAGAGCCTATCGTGCTCAGATCCTGCCGCTAACCTGAATGCCAAACGCTCATGCGTGGGCGGAATTGCCGCCGTCCCGCCGCCGTGCGCAGGCCGGTCCCGGTCCACGCATATAGTGGCGTTCGGGATGATAGCGCGGGAGAAAGATCTCGCGCATTGCCTTGGTGCACCGCACAATAAGCTTGACCAAACCCATGGTCCCCAATTCCTTGCTCTTCGCCGTCCTCCACCTTTCCACCCTATCGAAACATGGGTGAATAGCTGGTGAACGGCCTCACATATCGCAGTGCAAAAAGCACCGGTGCGTGGCGGAAAATGGGAGCAATCCGGGCATTGCCGCGGCGACCGGACGACTTTCCTGAGACTGTGGCCGAAACAGCACAGCGCCGAGCGCAGAAAAATCGCCGGCGGAGGGATATTTGCAGGGAACCGTAGACCCCTCGGCCCGTTAGGCGAAAACAGGCGGGAAGAGCCCTTCCCGCCACCCAATGCCTAGCAACGAGGTCAAGTCATGGGACTCTTTTCCAAAGACATCAAAACCATGGACGATCTGTTCGTCCACACGCTGCGTGACATCTACTATGCCGAAAAGCAGATCCTCAAGGCGCTGCCGAAGATGATCGACAAGGCGACGTCCGCCGAGTTGAAGAACGGTTTCGAGAAGCACCGGAAGGAAACCGAAGGCCATATCGCCAATGTGGAAGAGGTCTTCCGCATGCACGGGACCGAGGCCAAGGGCGTCAACTGCCCCGCCATCGACGGCATTATCCAGGAGGCCGAGGAAGTGGCAGGCGAGGTCGAGGACAAGCAGGTGCTGGACGCCGCGCTCATCGCCGCCGCGCAGGCGGTGGAGCACTACGAGATCACCCGCTACGGGACACTGATCACGTGGGCGCAGGAACTGGGCCGGAACGACTGCGCCGAGGTCCTCAAGCGCAATCTGGCCCAGGAAAAGGCGACCGACGAGAAGCTGACCCAGCTCGCCGAGAACCGCATCAACATCGCAGCAGCCGAATAACAGGCCCTTGCCGCAGACGCCCGCCCGCGGCCCCGGCCGCGGGCGGGCTTCATTCCTCCCTTACCATCTCATCGAATGCCCGACGGCCAGGCGGCGTGAACCGCAGCACGCGGCTGCCGGCCTCGCGCCGCACCCAATGGAGCGCGATCATCCGGTCCAGCATAGCAGCGCCCAGCGCGCCCGCCAGATGGGTGCGCCGCACGCTCCAGTCGAGACAGGCGCGGCAGAGCGGGCGGCGGCCTTTCCGGAGCGCCGGCAGCTCAATCCCGAATCCCGTGAAATAGCGCTCGCCAGCGGCGGTCAGCCCGATGCTCCCATCCGCCGCCGCCAGATATCCGCGGCGCACGAAACCGTCGAACATCGCGACACCATATTCGCCCGCCAGGTGGTCATAGCAAATCCGAGCCTCCCGCATCGCGCCGTCGCGCGGCCCGGGCAGCACACGCTTCGGCCCGAAAACCGCCGCCACGCCCATGATGCTTTCGAGCATCGACGCAACGCGATCGTCCGCCAGCCGGTAGTAGCGGTGGCGGCCCTGGCGGGAAACGTCGACGAGGCCGCCTTCCGCCAGCTTCGACAGGTGCGCGCTGGCGGTGGGCAGGCCGACGCCTGCCTCCATGGCGAGTTCGCTCGCCGTGAGCGCCGCCCCGCCCATCAGCGCGGCCAGCATATTGGCGCGCGCCGGATCGCCGACGAGACTGCCTACCTGCGCGAGATCGGTTCCTGCTTTCATTGTTTGATCCTAGGCGAACTATTCCCGTTTCACCACGCCTATGTTGTTGCATCGAAAGGAGAACGGCGATGCAACACACGGCCCGCAACCGGCTTTCCACGCTGCCTGCACGGCTCTGGCTCACCGCCATACGCCTTACCCGCACCTTCGCCCGCACAGTGGCCGGCATGGCTGACCGGCGGCGGCAGCGCCTGCACCTGGCGGAACTCGACGACCGCCTGCTGGCCGATATCGGCCTGACGCGATGCGACGTCAAACGCGAATGCGCAAAACCGTTCTGGCGCACGAGCGGCCGATAATGGACGCCGGGGTCTGCTGAATGCTTCGATGCGGAACGAAGTGTCCCTCACGCCTCGTCGTCGAGAGCGGGAATGGAGACGCCGGCAAGCTCCGCCGCCGTCAGCCGGGCGGCGCAGGCCCGGGCGAAACGCAGCATCGTCGCCTTTCGGGTGGCCGCCGCCAGCCGGTGCTCCGGCGCTTCGCGCAGGATTTCGGCGCCATAGCCGTCCGACAGGATGAACCCGCACTCGGCCGGAAAGATTTCCTGCGGCACGTCCGGATGCGAGGCAAAGAAGAGGCGGTCCGAGTGAAGCCGGTATTCCGGCCATTTACGGTCGACCCGGAAATCCTCGACCGACGATTTGATCTCGATGATCCAGATATCGCCCTTGCGGGTGAGCGCCACCAGGTCGGCGCGGCGGCCGGTGGCAAGCGTCAATTCGGGCATCACGACCGCACCCATCTCCAGGAGAAGGCGCTGGACGCCGCGGCGGATGACGAGAGCCCGCTCGGACTGGCGGCCGTCGGCCAGCGGATTGGCGAGGATGGGCGACACGATCGGCATGGGGCGATCTTGCCAGCATCGGACGGATCAGGGAAGCGCCAAGGCGCTCACTGCTGACAAGTTGGCGAACCCGCCGCCCCGGGCCGCCGGCGCGGCATCCCCTGCGTTTATGCGTGAACCGCGATCGCTTCGAAACGGCGGCGGTGTTGCCAATATGCCATAGGTTGCGGCCAAGAACTTATCGTCCCTTCAGCAAAAGCAATGACGGCTTGGCAAAGCGTTAACCCTCACTTTAAGGATATTGGCGAAACTGTGGCCGATTCAGAGTCGCTTCAGCAACTCGAGCGGCCGGGGGACAGGAAATTCTCATGAACTTGAAGCCAATTCTCATTGCAGCAGCCCTGGGGCTTTCCGCCGCGCTGGCGGGCTGCACCAGCATGGGTCCCGCGCATATTTTCTCGTCGGACTACGGATCGGTCAAGGATGCGGGCTACCAGCTCCCCTCCATCCCCATTTCCAAGGTGCCGCGCCAGTATCACCGCCAGATCGTCTCCTTCGAGACCAAGGAGAAGCCGGGGACGATCATCGTCGATACGCGCGAGAAGTTCCTTTATTTCGTGATGGAAGACGGCAAGGCCATGCGCTACGGCATCGGGGTCGGCCGCGAGGGCTTCGAGTGGGCCGGCACCGCACGCATCGCCATGAAGCGTGAATGGCCGACATGGACGCCGCCCAGAGCAATGATCGGGCGCCAGCCGGAGCTGGCCAAATGGGCCGGAGGCATGCCGCCCGGCACTTCCAACCCGCTCGGCGCGCGGGCGCTCTATCTTTTCAACAAGGGCGGGGACACCGGCTACCGGCTGCACGGCACGCCGGAGTGGAACTCCATCGGCAAGGCCATGTCGTCCGGCTGCATACGCCTGATCAACCAGGATATAATTGACCTTTACAACCGGGCGGAAGTTGGTGCAAAAGTAATCGTGAAGCGGTAAGAACCGTCTCGGTAACACAGGCGAGCCTTCTCACAGGCCCGCCAAGAAAAAACCGGACCTGTGAAGGTCCGGTTTCTTTTTATCTGCAATCAAGACTGGGCGGCCGGGTCGAATGGGACGCGGCCATCAACAAGCCTACAGCATCGGCCCGAAAAGTCGGAATCGATATTCGGGAAGCACGATGCATTCAGGCGACCTGCTCGACCTCGCGCACTTCCGGCACGAAATGATGCAGCAGGTTCTGGATGCCGTGCTTGAGGGTGGCGGTAGAGGATGGGCAGCCGGCGCAGGCGCCTTTCATGTGCAGGAACACAACGCCCTTTTCGTAGCCGCGGAAGGTGATGTCGCCGCCGTCCTGAGCGACCGCGGGCCGCACGCGCGTTTCCAGAAGCTCCTTGATGGTGGAGACGATCTCCTCATCGGCCGTGTCGTAGAATTCCTCGCCATCGGCTTTCGAGGAACTCGTCTCGGTGCCGGACATGACCGGCTGGCCGGACATGAAATGCTCCATGATCGTGCCGAGGATCGCCGGTTTCAGGTGCTGCCAGTCGCCGTCCTCCTTGGTGACGGTGACGAAATCATAGCCGAAGAAGACGCCGGTGACGCCGGGAACCTCGAACAGACGGCCGGCAAGCGGCGAGGAGGCACGGGCCTGCTCGGCATCGCGGAAGTCGGCTGTGCCCGCCTCCATCACCACCCGGCCAGGCAGAAACTTGAGCGTGGCGGGATTGGGAGTAGCTTCGGTCTGGATAAACATGGGCGGCGCTCCGCATCGCAGTTCTTTGGAATAATTCTAAAATAGGCCGGATGGCCGGCCAGTTCAAGCAGCATATGGGCCTGGCGCGGCAACTATGCCAGGCTCTCGATTTCCTCGTCCGTCAGGCTGTGCGGCACGACGGTCACCGGAATGGGGAAAGCGGCGCCCTTGCCGGCGATGGAGGAGACTAGCGGGCCGGGCCCTTCCTTCGCGTTGCCGGCCGCCAGCACCAGGATGGCGATGTCCTGGTCCTCCTCGATGAGCTTGTGAATCTCTTCGCTCGGATGTCCCTCGCGAACGACAAGTTCGGGCTCGATGCCCACACTTTCGCGGATCTTGGCGGCATGGCCGTCCAGCGTGGCGTTGGCCGTTTCCAAGGCCTCCTCGCGCATGATCTCCTCGACGCCCAGCCAGTGCTGGAAATCGGCCGGCTCAATCACGAAAAGAAGTACCACCGCGCCGCCGGTGGACTGCGCCCGGCGCGCCGCATAGGCGACGGAGCGTTCGCACTCCGGCGTGTCATCCACGATCGCAAGGAATTTGCGGCGATGGCCGGCTTCCCTGCTCAGGCGTCTGGAGACCATTCACATGTCCTGTTCAGCCGGCGAGCCAGGCCCGCCCATCTCGTTCGGCAGCGGATGGCGCCGCCTCGGCGCGCAATCTGCCATCGGCGCGCGCGCGCCGCAAGCCCGCCGTCAGGCGGTGAGAAAACCGATGATCTCGCGCACCTTCTTCATCGTGGCCTCGGCTCGGGCGCCGGCGCGTTCGCCGCCGTCCCGCAGCACGCCGTCGACAAAGCCCGGATCGGCCGTGATGCGGCGCATCTCGGCACTGATGGGCGCCAGCTTCTCGACGGCCAGATCGGCCAGCGCCGGCTTGAACACCGAGAACTGCTGGCCGGCAAACGCGTCGATGACTTCCTGGCGCGTGC
This sequence comes from Nitratireductor thuwali, assembly GCF_036621415.1. Taxonomy (NCBI): domain Bacteria; kingdom Pseudomonadati; phylum Pseudomonadota; class Alphaproteobacteria; order Hyphomicrobiales; family Phyllobacteriaceae; genus Nitratireductor; species Nitratireductor thuwali. The sequence goes on along the minus strand of NZ_CP030941.1, from coordinate 2,466,032 downwards.
TGCCGGCAAGGGCCGCGTAGATGCCCACCAGATTTTCCGCCTCCGGCCGGCCGGCAAGCCCGTCGAGGTCGCCCGGCAACGGGTCGGGATCGGTCTTCGCCTTCCTGATCTTCCTGGCGATGGCGTCGGCATCGTCGGAAAGGTTGATGCGCGAAAGGTCGGACGGGTCGGATTTCGACATTTTCTTCGAGCCGTCGCGCAAGCTCATGACACGCGGCGCGGGACCTTCGATCAGCGGCTCGGTAAGCGGGAAGAAGCCCGAAACATGCTCCTCGCCCATTTCCATCTCCACGCCATAGCCAAGGTCGGCGATGCGTTCGGAGAAGTCGTTGTTGAATTTCTGCGCGATGTCGCGGGCAAGCTCCAGATGCTGCTTCTGGTCGTCGCCGACCGGCACATGGGTCGCGCGATAGACCAGAATGTCGGAGGCCATGAGGCTGGGATAGGCGAGCAGGCCCAGCGAGGCGTTCTCGCGGTCCTTGCCGGCCTTGTCCTTGAACTGCGTCATGCGGTTCATCCAGCCGATGCGGGCGACGCAGTTGAAGATCCAGGCAAGCTCGGCATGCTGCGGAACGCGGCTCTGGTTGAAGATGATGTTCTTCTTCGGATCGAGGCCGCAGGCCAGATAGGCGGCGGCGATGGCACGCGTCTGGTCGGCCAGGTCGTCATGGACGAGCTGCGCGGTGATCGAATGCATATCCACCACGCAGTAAATGCAGTCATAATTGTCCTGCAGGGCGACGAATTTCTGGAGCGCGCCCAGATAATTGCCGAGATGGAGGTTGCCCGTCGGCTGCATGCCGGAAAAGACGAGTTGGCTGAATTCGCTCATGGACCGTTCCTGAAAAACCTTAAGGCGCGCGCCGCGCGTGGAGGCTTATGGACGAGGGTCCGTGCGGGATCAAGCCCCGCGCAGCCGCCTCTCCGCCGGCCGTCCATGGATGGGTGGGCTTCGGCGGCACGAAGTGCTCAGGCCTGGCCGCCACCTGCCGGACAGGCGACATCAAGGCCGCGACCGGCACGGCCGGCGTCCCGTCCCGCCAACGGCGGGACGGGAAACCGATATGTTTACCGGGAATGCCTTAGTGCAGGCTCACCGGCTGGAGGTCGTTCTGGAAAGCGCCGGCCAGCGCCGCATCGCGGGCGTCGGCGAGGAGGATGGGCTGGCCGTTGGCGGCGAAAAGCGCCCACAGCTTGGTGCCGGGAGCCAGCTCCGGCATTTCGGGCATGCCGGGGAACTTGCCGCGAAGGTCGGCGGCGTCCATCTCGCGCATATAAGCCACAGCGCCCTCGCCCAAATGGGCCAATTGCTGTTGCGTAACGGTGATCTTTTGTTCGTTCTCAGTCATTTCAGCCTCCTATCCGGCGAGCTGTCTGCTAGACCAACCCGCCAAAGAGCTATCGGGTTCCGGTGGTAAGGGACTTCGACGCGTCAATCCTTCACAGAAATGTTTATCTTTCTGACAAGGCGCTCGGGCTCCGGCCGGTCCAGGTCGATTGCGAGCAATCCGTTCTTCAACGTCGCGCCGATCACCTGCATGCCGTCGGCAAGCAGGAAAACACGCTGGAACTGCCGCGAGGCGATGCCGCGGTGCAGATATTCCCGTTCGCCACCATCGTCCTGCCGGCCGCGCACGATCAGCTGGTTTTCCTCGGTGGTCACTTCAAGGTCCTGCTCGGCGAAACCGGCCACGGCCAGCGTGATCCGAAGGCGTTCGCTGCCGCTGTCGTCGCCGCGAATACGTTCGATATTGTAGGGCGGATAGCTGTCGCCCGACTTCGCAACGCGTTCGAGCGTTTTTTCCATGCTGTCGAACCCCAGCAGCAACGGGTTCGAGAAGGGGGTCATACGCGTCATATTTCCTGTCCTCAATGAGCGACGTGGACAAGCGAAAACCCTTATGGCGTTTTCACTTACCGGCCTGATATGGTTCGCCCGATAGCGGAGTTCAAGAAGACTGGAGAATGTCATGGCGCCGGCGCGGAAGATCATTATCGACACGGATCCCGGGCAGGACGACGCGCTGGCGATCCTGCTGGCGCTGGCCAGTCCGGAGCTGGACGTGCTGGGCATCACGGCCGTGGCCGGCAATGTGCCGCTGCCGCTCACGGAGAAGAACGCGCTCAAGATATGCGAGCTTGCCGGCAAGCGGGAAACGGCCGTTTTCGCCGGCGCCAGCCGTCCACTGGTCCGTGACCTGGTGACCGCAGAGCATGTGCACGGGAAGACCGGCCTCGACGGGCCGGACCTGCCCGAGCCCACGATGAGGCTGAGGGAGCAGCATGCGGTCGACTTCATCGTCGAGACGCTGATGAGCCATGGCGAGGGCGAGGTCACGCTGTGCCCGCTCGGCCCGCTCACCAACCTGGCGCTCGCCCTGATACGCGAGCCGAGGATCGCCCCAAGGGTCAAGGAGATCGTGCTGATGGGCGGCGGTTTCTTCGAGGGAGGCAACATCACCCCGGCGGCCGAGTTCAACATCTATGTCGACCCGCACGCGGCCGATGTCGTGTTCCGCTCGGGCGCGCCGATCGTCATGATGCCGCTCGACGTGACGCACAAGGCCATGACGACGGCCAGACGGGTCGCGGCCTTTCGCGGCCTTGGAACCCGCGTGGGTGCGGCGGTCGCCCAAATGCTGGAGTTCTACGAGCGCTTCGACGAGGAGAAATACGGCTCCGACGGCGGCCCCCTGCACGATCCCTGCGTCATCGCCTGGCTGTTGCAGCCGGAGCTTTTCAAGGGCCGGCAGTGCAATGTCGAGGTCGAGACCATGTCGGAGCTGACCATGGGCATGACCGTGGTCGACTGGTGGGGCGTGACCCAGCGCCGGAAGAACGCGCTGGTGATGCGCGACATCGATCACGAAGGCTTCTTCGCCTTGCTGACGGAGCGGCTGGGGCGGCTTTAGATCACGCCTTCTTAGATCGACATCGCGGCCTATTCGCTTGCGGGAGCATGATCTTTCCGAAAACCGGTGTCCGATCTGCGGGATCATGCCCGGGCCTTTCAACGCGCCCGGGAAAAGGCGAGCCAGAGGCCGCCGCCGACCAGGAAGCCGCCGCCGATACGCGCGATCTGGCGCATGCGCGCCGGGGTCAGCTTCCGTCCGACGCTGCCCGACACGATCGCATATGTGCCGTCGGAAGCGGCCGAGAACGCCAGCGCGGTGGCGCCCAGTATCAGGATCTGGACCGCATGATTGGCCGAAGGGTCGAGGAACTGCGGCATCAGCGCGCCGAAGAAAAGAAGCTGCTTCGGATTGCCCAGAGAGACCAGCATTCCCTGCAGGAAGAAGCCACGCGACGGCTTTGCGGACGAAGCCGGGTTTGCGGCCTCGCTGCTGGACCGGATCATCTTCCAGCCTATCCAGCAAAGATAGGCCGCGCCCGCGATCTTGACCCAGGTGAACCACTCGCCGGCAAGGGCGATGAGCGAGGTGAGCCCGATGCCGGCGATGGCGATCATGATCGTGAGGCTGACCAGCGTTCCGGCGACGTTCTGAAGGCCCGCGCGCATGCCGTGGCGCATGCCGTTGGCCACGATGAGCATGTTGGTGGGGCCGGGCACCACCGTGGCGACCAGGCACACGACGACATAGGCGAAGTATGTTTCGAGCGGCATGGGCTTTCTCCCTCCAAAGACTACAACACCGAGACGACCGGTCCCGCGATCACGCGGCCAAGGCGCTTTCCACCTCGTCCCGGTGGGGGATCGAGGGCTGCGCGCCCGGTTTCAGGCAGGCGAGCGCGCCGGCCGCCGAGGCGCGCGCGAGAGCAGGTTCAAGTGCCATTCCCTCGGCCAGCGCCGCACCCAGATAGCCGCAGAACGTGTCGCCCGCGCCCACTGTGTCGACCGGCGTGATCTGGAGGGCGGGCACGCGGAAGAACGCGTCGGGCGTGGCCGCCATGACACCGTCGGCGCCCAGCGTGACAACGAGCGTGCGGCCGCTCATTTTCACGAACGCGTTCATGCGGGCCTCGCGGTCTCGTCCGGCCAGTTTCAGAGCCTCGGCGTAGAGGTCGAATTCGGTCTCGTTGGCGATGACATAGTCCGCCTTGGCCAACAGATGCGCGGCATCGGCCCTGAAAGGAGCGGTGTTGAGCAGGGAAACGGCGCCTGCCCCACGCGCGGCGTCGATGGCCGCCTCGACCGCCGTCAACGGTATCTCGTTTTGCAGGAGAACATATTCGCCGGCTTCCATGCGCGCCTCGCGCACGGCGGCCGCGTCCACAGAGCCGTTGGCGCCCGGTATGACGGCGATCACGTTCTCGCCGTCGCCGCCCACCAGGATGACGGCGATGCCGGTCGCGCCGTCCCATCTTCTTACCGCCGACAGATCGACGCCGGCCTCGTCCAGCAGCGCCACCGCCTGGCCCGCGAAAGTGTCGGTGCCGACGGCGCCCACCATACGCACGGGCGCGCCGGCGCGCCGCGCGGCCAGCGCCTGGTTGGCGCCCTTGCCGCCGGCGGCGGTGGAGAAGCGATCGCCCGGGACCGTCTCGCCGGGTGCGGGAAGCCGTTCGACGCGGGCGATCAGATCGAGATTGATGGAACCCACAATGGTGATCAAGGCGCTTCCTCCGGCGGTTTGGGATGCCGGAAGCTACCTTGTCCACGGCGGGCGTCAATGGGCTTGGCGGGCGGGCGGCCGACCCGGCGGCTCACCCCGCCTGAAGCTGGCACGCCTCCCAGCCGAGAATCGCGCGCTTGCGGGTGAGCCCCCAGTGATAGCCGGTCAGCGCACCGGACTTGCCGACGGCGCGATGGCAGGGAACGACGAAGGAAAGCGGGTTGGCGCCCACCGCGGCGCCCACGGCGCGCGAGGCCTTGGGCTTGCCGATCTCTGCCGCGATATCGGAATAGGCGCGGGCACGCCCCATGGGGATCTTCATGAGCGCCTCCCACACGCGAACCTGGAAATCGGTGCCGATGAGGACGATGCGGAGCGGCTCTTCCGCGCGCCAGCGCGCCGGCTCGAAGACCCGGCCGGCATAGGGCATGGTGGCCGCCAGATCCTCCACATAGGTCGCGCCCGGCCAGCGCCGGCTCATATCCTCGAAAGCTGCCTTCTCGCCGCCCGCATCGGCAAATGCCAGCCCCGCCAGGCCGCGGTCCGTCACCATCACCAGGGCGATGCCGAAGGGCGAGACGTGGTATCCGTAGCGGATGACGAGACCCTCGCCCCGCGCCTTGTATTCGCCGGGGGAAATGGCCTCATGGGTGACGAAAAGGTCGTGCAGGCGTCCCGGCCCGGACATGCCGAGCTCGAGCGAGGCCTCCAGCAGGGGCATTCCCTCGTCGAGCAGGCGCCGGGCATGGTCCAGCGTCACCGCCTGCAGGAAGGCTTTGGGCGACAGCCCGGCCCAGCGCGTAAACAGCTTCTGCAGGCTTGTCGGCGTCTCGCCCACATCCGCCGCGAGCTCCTCCAGCGAAGGCTGGTCGCGGTAGTCGAGGCTGATCTTCTCCACCACCCGGCGCACGATCTCGTAGTCGGTGCCCTCGGGCGTGATGTCGCGTTCAAGAATGGCGAGTTCTGCGTTCATGGTTCTGTCTCCTTGAACGCCAATATGGCGGGCGCGAGATGGGTTCTCCACCCGATTCTTGCGCTTCTTCCGCTCCGCGAGCGCCGGCGGGCGCATCCGCGCCCCTGGGCGCGCTCACCGCCCCTTGGCGGTGGCCAGGGCCGCGCCGAAGGCCTCTGCGAAGCTTGCCCTATCGTCCGGGTTGAGGAAGGAGCCCAGCCCCACCTGCTTCTGCCGGGCCTCGACCGTCATGCGGGTGACGCCGATCTCGGCGTGACGTTCGACCTTGAACCGCGACCAGAACGGATTGAAGTCGAATTCCTGCGCCGGGCCCGACGGCGGAACCTTGCGGATATGCAGGCTGGTGCGCGACAGCGACACCTCCTCGCGCTGGCGTGCCTGGCGGTAGTTGAGGCGAAAGGCGATATAGACAGCCAAAAGATCAAGGCCGAAGAAGCCGACCACGGGCCAGGCGCCAAGGCTCCAGAAAAATGCGGCCACCGAAAGCCACAGCACCAGCAGCACGCCCATGAGAATGGCAAAGCCTTTCCCGCCCAGCGAACGGTGGGGAACGAGAAGCGCCTTGAAGATGGGCTGGTCGGCCTGGCTTGTGTCATCCATGGAAGGAATTATAGAGGCCGTATGGAAAAGCCCAAGTCCCAAAAAGCCGCACGCCGTCCGCACAGGCGCATTTCAGCCTATAGTCGCGACGAGATTTCGGAGATCTTCCGGCGGTTCAGCATTCAGCGCCCGGAACCGCGCGGCGAGCTCGAACATGTCAACCCCTTCACGCTGCTCGTTGCCGTCGTGCTTTCCGCGCAGGCGACCGACGTCGGCGTGAACAAGGCGACGCGCGGCCTCTTCGAGATCGCCGATACGCCGGAAAAGATGGTCGCGCTGGGCGAGGAGAAGGTGGGCGATCATATCCGCACCATCGGGCTGTGGCGCAACAAGGCCAAGAATGTCATCGCGCTCTCGCAGGCGCTGATCGACGAGCATGACGGCGAGGTGCCGGGCGACCGCAATGCGCTGGTGAAGCTGCCGGGCGTCGGCCGCAAGACGGCGAATGTCGTCCTCAACATGGCCTTCGGCCAGCCGACCATGGCGGTCGACACCCATATTTTCCGCATCGCCAACCGGCTGAGCCTTGCGCCCGGGAAAACGCCCGAGGAGGTCGAGAAGGCGCTGGTCTCGGTTATCCCGGAGGAATATCTGCACCACGCCCATCACTGGCTGATCCTGCACGGCCGCTATGTCTGCAAGGCCCGCAAGCCCGACTGCCCGGCCTGCGTCATTGCCGACATATGCAAGGCGCCGGAAAAGACGACGGATGTGCCAGCGCCGCTGGTGGAACTGGCAGGATAGGCTCCCTATCCGGTCCAGCGGGCCATCATCGCCGCGAATATGAGGATGAAGGCAAAGGCGACGATCTGAAAGACGAGGAATCGGCGGGCGGCGCCGATCTCCGCGTCGGGCACGACATAGGCGCCGTCCTTGCCGGCGCGGCTCCATGCCAGGATGCGTATGGTCGGCCTGATCGACAGCAGCGCGACGATGAGGAACGCCAGCATCTTACCCCAGAAGGCATGGTTGCCGGCGTAATATTCCCAACCCTTCAGCCCATAGAACACCCGGCCGAGCCCGACGGCGATAACGGCCAGCGCCAGCACACCATACATGCGGTCGATATGGGCGAGGGTCTTGAGCTCCCTTCCGCCGAGCCCCTTGCGCATCAGCGCGAACTCGCCGGCCAGAATGCCGGCGAGCGTGAAGACAAGGAGATGATGGAGAATGGCTAGCACGAGATCGGTCATGGAAAGCTCCGTGGGAATGCTGGCTTTGGAGGGATCAGGCGGGTTCGGTTCGGTCTGGCGCCATCATGTCACGGCCTTCCAGGCGATCAGGCTCCCGCGCTGTAGGCGGCGATGGCGGCCATGTTGACGATGTCGGAGTCCTTGGCGTTCAGGGAGACGATCTGCACCGGTTTGTTGAGACCCACGAGCAGCGGCCCGATGACGGTCGAGCCGCCGAGCTCCTGCAGCATCTTGGTGGAGATCGAGGCTGAGTGGAAGGCCGGCATGACCAGCACATTGGCCGGTCCCGACAGGCGGCAGAAGGGATATTGCTGCATCAGACGCGGGTTGAGCGCGACGTCGGCGGCCATCTCACCATCATATTCGAAATCGACGCGGCGCTTGTCGAGTATCTTCACCGCCTCCTGTACGCGCTCGGAACGCTCGCCGGGCGGGTGCCCGAAAGTGGAGTAGGCGAGCATGGCGATGCGCGGCTCATAGCCCATGCGGCGGGCGAAGTTGGCCGCCTCCTCGGCGATGTCGGCGATCTGGTGAGCGTCGGGCATGTCGTGGACGGCGGTGTCCGCGACGATGACGGTGCGTCCGCGCGCCAGCACGACGGAGGCGCCGATCACCCGGTGCCCAGGCCTTGCGTCGATCACGCGCCGCACATCGTCGAGCGCGGTGGAGTAGTTGCGGGTCACGCCCGTCACCATCGCATCGGCATCGCCGAGCGCCACCATGGTGGCGGCGAAGTGGTTGCGGTCGTTGTTGATCAGGCGCTGACAGTCGCGGAAGAGATAGCCCTTGCGCTGCAGGCGCTCGTAGAGATAGTCGGCATAGATCCCGTTGCGGCGGGAGAGCCTGGCGTTGATGATCTCGATGCCCGGTTTTGAAAGGTCGACGCCGGCGTTCCTGGCCGTATCCTTGATCTGTTCTTCCCGGCCGAGGAGGATTGCCGTACCCAGCTTCTGGTTGGCGTAGGAGACGGCCGCGCGCATGACCTGCTCCTCCTCGCCCTCGGCGAAGACGACGCGCTTGGGCTGGCGGCGCACGCGATCGTAGATGCGCTGCAGCGTGGAGGCGATGGGATCGCGGCGGGCGGAAAGCTCGTTGGTGTATTTGTCGAGGTCGAGGATCGGCTTGCGCGCCACGCCCGAATCCATCGCCGCCTGCGCGACGGCCACCGGGATCGCCGAGATCAGCCGGGGGTCGAACGGGACCGGGATAATGTAGTTCGGCCCGTATTTCGGGCGGTTGCCCTGATAGGCGGCGGCCACGTCGTCCGGCACGTCCTGGCGCGCCAGATCGGCCAAGGCCTGGGCGGCGGCCACCTTCATCGCGTCATTGATGGTGGTAGCCCGCACGTCGAGCGCGCCCCGGAAGATATAGGGGAAGCCGAGCACGTTGTTGACCTGGTTCGGATAGTCCGAACGGCCGGTCGCCATGATGGCGTCGGTGCGGATTTCCGCCACCTCCTCCGGCGTGATTTCCGGGTCGGGATTGGCCATGGCGAAGATGATGGGGTTCTTGGCCATCGATTTGACCATGGCAGGCGTCAGCGCGCCCTTGGCCGACAGGCCGAAGAAGACGTCGGCCCCGTCCAGCGCATCAGCGAGCGTGCGCCTGTCCGTCTCCACGGCGTGGGCCGACTTCCACTGGTTCATGCCCTCGGTCCGGCCCTTGTGGACGACGCCCTTGGTGTCGCAAAGGATCACGTTCTCAGGCCTAAATCCCAGCGACTTGACGAGCTCGATGCAGGCGATGCCGGCGGCGCCCGCGCCGTTGCACACGAGCCGGGTCGACTGCATGTCGCGGCCGGTCAGGTGCAGCGCATTTATGAGGCCGGCGATGGCGATGATCGCCGTGCCGTGCTGGTCGTCATGAAAGACGGGAATGTCCATCAACTCGCGAAGCTGCTGCTCGATGATGAAGCATTCGGGTGCCTTGATGTCTTCGAGATTGATGCCGCCGAAGGACGGGCCGAGCAGCTTCACGCAATTCACGAAAGCGTCGGCGTCTTCCGTGTCGACCTCCAGATCGATGGAATCGACATCGGCGAAGCGCTTGAACAGCACCGCCTTGCCCTCCATCACCGGCTTGGAGGCCAATGCTCCCAGATTGCCGAGGCCGAGAATCGCTGTGCCGTTGGAAATCACCGCCACGAGATTGCCGCGCGTCGTGTAGTCAAAGGCGCGGCTCGGGTCTTCCGCGATGGCCTGGACAGGCACCGCGACGCCGGGCGAATAGGCGAGCGACAGGTCGCGCTGCGTGGCCATCGGCTTGGTCGGTGTGATCTCCAGCTTTCCGGGCCGCCCCATGGAGTGGAAATCGAGCGCTTCCTGCGGGCTGACCGAGGGGCCTTGCCGTTCGTTTTTTTCCTTATCGGGCATGTGCGTCTGATCCTCCCGGAACGCCTTCTTGTGGAGTTTTGCCGAAGTCGAGTGCATAAGGCTACACTCCGGCTCCGTAAATGGCCAAGAAGGGACATGGTTGGAGATTCCGCAAGGGGCGTGTTTTGAACGACGAGACGCTGATCGCCGCGCGCCCGGCCGAGCCGGCCGCACCGCCGCCCGCCAATGCCGGCGCGACGCCCATGATGCAGCAATATCTGGAGATAAAGGCGGTCAACGCCGATTCGCTGCTGTTCTATCGCATGGGCGATTTCTACGAGCTGTTTTTCGAGGACGCCGAGATTGCCAGCCGGGCGCTGGGCATCACGCTGACCAAGCGCGGCAAGCACCAGGGCGACGACATACCCATGTGCGGCGTGCCGGTGCATGCGGCGGACGACTATCTGCAAAGGCTTATCGGGCTCGGGCACCGGGTCGCCGTATGCGAGCAGATGGAGGATCCGGCGGAAGCGAAGAAGCGCGGCTCGAAATCGGTGGTGCGGCGCGATGTCGTGCGGCTGGTGACGCCCGGCACCATCACCGAAGAAAAGCTGCTCGACCCCGCCCAGGCGAACTATCTGATGGCGCTCGGCCGCGTGAAGGGCGGAGACGAACCGTCGCTGGCGCTCGCCTGGATCGACATTTCGACCGGCATCTTTCGCGTCGCCGCCACCAGCGCCGATCGGCTTCTGGCCGACATTCTTCGCATCGACCCGCGCGAATTGGTGATGGCCGAAACGGTCTATCACGACCCCGCGCTGCGGCCGGTTCTCGACGCGCTCGGGCGCATCGCCGGGCCGCAGCCGACCAGCACCTTCGACAGCGCCAGCGCGGAAATGCGGCTGACGCGCTTTTACGGCGTGGCGACGCTCGACGGGTTCGGGCAGTTCTCGCGGGCCGAGCTTTCGGCCATCGCCGGGGCGGTCGCCTATGTGGAAAAGACGCAGGTTTCCGAGCGCCCGCCGCTCGGCCGGCCCGAGCGCGACGACGAGAGCCGCAGCCTGTTCATCGATCCTGCCACCCGCGCCAATCTGGAGCTGACGCGCACGCTTTCGGGAAACCGCGAGGGCAGCCTTTTGAAGGCCATCGACCGCACGGTGACGGGAGCGGGCGGGCGGCTTCTGGCCGAGCGGCTGACGGCGCCGCTGACGGACCCGTCCGTCATCGCCGAGCGGCTCGATTCGGTCTCCTTCTTCCTGGCCGAGCCCAGCCTGCGCGATCAGTTGCGGGAGACCCTGAAGGGCGTGCCCGATTTCGCCCGGGCCTTGTCGCGCATCGCGCTCAACCGCGGCGGTCCGCGCGATCTGGGCGCGCTGTCGGCGGGCCTGACGGCGGCGCGGGAGGCGGCGGGGCTGCTTGGTGCCAGGGACCTGCCGGCGGAATTGCGGGCGGCCGTCGAAAAGATCGAGGCGCTGCCTGGCGAGCTCGCCGCCCATCTCGACCGCGCGCTGGCGGATGAGCTGCCCCTTCTCAAGCGCGACGGCGGCTTCGTGCGCGCCGGCTATGACGGCGAGCTGGACGAAATGCGGGCGCTGCGCGACCAGTCGCGCCGCATCATAGCGGGTATGGAAAGCGACCTGATCGAGGAGACGGGCATCCGCTCGCTCAAGATCCGGCACAACAATGTGCTGGGCTATTATATCGAGGTCACGGCCAACAACGCCCAGGCGTTGAACGGCTCCGACGAGGCCAAGGCGCGCTTCATCCACCGGCAGACGATGGCCAGCGCGATGCGTTTCACCACCACGGAACTGGCGGAGCTGGAGACAAAGATCGCCAATGCCGCCGACCGCGCGCTGGGCATCGAGCTTGGCGTGTTCGAACGGCTGGTGGCCGAAGTGGTGGCAGCTTCGGACGCCTTGCGGGCGGGAGCCGCGGCGCTGGCCGTGCTCGACGTTTCGGCGGCGCTGGCCGTGCTGGCGGAGACCGAGGATTACTGCCGTCCGCAGGTCGACGACAGCCTGGATTTCCACATCGAGGGCGGCCGGCATCCGGTGGTGGAGCAGGCGCTGCGCAAGCAGCTGGCCGAGCCCTTCGTGGCCAATGACTGCGATCTTTCACCAGCTGAAAGTGCAAAATTCGGGGCAATCTGGCTGTTAACCGGCCCCAATATGGGCGGAAAATCGACCTTTTTGCGCCAGAATGCGCTGATTTCGGTCCTGGCTCAGATGGGATCCTTCGTCCCGGCGCGGCAGGTCCGGCTCGGCGTGGTGGACCGCCTGTTCTCGCGCGTCGGCGCCTCCGACGATCTGGCGCGGGGCCGTTCCACCTTCATGGTGGAGATGGTGGAGACGGCGGCCATCCTAAACCAGGCGGGCGAGCGGTCGCTGGTGATCCTCGACGAGATCGGCCGGGGCACGGCCACGTTCGACGGGTTGTCGATCGCCTGGGCGGCGGTGGAATATCTGCATGAACACAATCGCTGCCGGGCGCTCTTTGCCACCCATTTCCACGAAATGACGGCGCTTTCGGAAAAGCTCGGCCGGCTTGCCAATGTGACGATGCGGGTGAAGGAATTCGAGGGCGACGTCATTTTCCTGCATGAGATCGGCAAGGGCGCGGCCGACCGCTCCTACGGCGTCCAGGTCGCGCGGCTGGCGGGCTTGCCGCCGGCGGTCGTCGAGCGCGCGCGCGCCGTGCTGCACGAATTGGAGGAAGGCGAAACCACGGGCAAGGCGGCGCGCCTTGTCGACGACCTGCCGCTGTTCACGGCTGCCGTGCGGCAGGAGCCGGAGAAGCCGAAAAAGCCGGACCGTCTTTCGCAAACGCTGGCCGGCCTCAACCCCGACGAGATGACGCCGCGCGAAGCGCTGGAGGCGCTTTACCGGCTGAAGGAGGAAGCGGGACGGCAGAGAAGCTGAAGGCACGAGGCCGGTAATTTATCGAAAGCGTGGCCGCGCGTCGCCATTTCACCGCTGCCGCAAAAGCGCTATAGACGCCGGAACGTGGCGCGCTGCGCCACCGGCAAGAGGCGTTTATGGCAAGAATTCCCCTTAAGCTCGACCAGATCATCGACGGCGCAAAGCTGCGCGAGAAGCTTGCGGCGATCGGCAATGAGGGCGAGGCCACCTCCGCCGCCGCCCGTACCAAGGTCATGAAGCTCCTGAAATCGACGCTGGCCGAAGGGCGGGCGGCCGCCGAGGCCATGCTTTCGGAGGACGGCGGCGGCACGGCCTGCGCCATCCGCCTTTCCCATCTGATGGACGAGATCGTCCGGGCGCTCTACGCCTTCGCGGGCACCCATATCTACAAGTCCGAGAATCCCTCGACCGCAGAGCGCATGGCGGTGATCGCCGTCGGCGGCTATGGGCGCGGGACGCTCGCGCCGGGCTCGGACATCGACCTGCTTTTCCTGCTGCCCTACAAGCAGACGCCCTGGGGCGAGCAGGTGGCCGAATACATGCTCTACATGTTCTGGGACATGGGATTGAAGGTCGGCCATGCGACCCGCAACCTGGACGAATGCGTGCGACTGGCGCGCACCGACTTCACCATCAGCACAGCCGTGCTGGAAGCCCGCTTCATTTGCGGCGAAGTCGCCCTCTACGACGAACTCATCGCGCGTTTCGACGAGGAGGTGGTGAAAGACACAGGCGCCGACTACATCCACGCCAAGCTTGCCGAGCGCGATACGCGCCACGCCAAGGCCGGCGAAAGCCGCTATCTCGTGGAGCCCAACATCAAGGACGGCAAGGGGGGACTGCGCGACCTGCACACGCTGTTCTGGATCGGCAAATATTACTACCGCGTGCGCGAGGCCGAGGAACTGGTGGAGAAGGGCGTCTTCACCCGCCGCGAATATCTGCAGTTCCGCAAGGCCGAGGACTTCCTGTGGGCGGTGCGCTGCCACCTGCATTTTCTGACGGGCAAGCCGGAAGAACGGCTGCATTTCGACGTCCAGCGCGATATTGCCGAGCGGCTCGGCTATACCAGCCATCCGGGACTGTCGGACGTCGAGCGGTTCATGAAGCACTACTTCCTGACGGCAAAGTCGGTCGGCGACCTCACCCGCATCTTCTGCGCCGCCCTCGAGGAGGAGCAGGCCAAGCATGTGCCCGGCTTCAACCGCATCTTCCTGACCTTCTCGCGGCGCAAGCGGAAGCTGGCCGGCACCAGCGACTTCATCATCGACAATCACCGCATCAACATCGCCGATCCCGGCGTGTTCGAGCGGGATCCGGTCAACATGCTGCGGATGTTCTGGTTCGCCGACCGGCATGGTCTGGAATACCATCCCGAAGCGCTCAAGCTGCTCACCCGCTCCCTGAGGCTCATCGACCGCAATCTGCGCCGCGACAGGGAAGCCAACCAGCTTTTCATGGATTTGCTGACCTCGAGCCGCGACCCGGAGCTCAACATGCGCCGGATGAACGAGGCGGGGGTGCTGGGCAAGCTCATCCCCGAGTTCAACAAGATCGTGGCGATGATGCAGTTCTCCATGTACCACCATTATACGGTGGACGAGCACCTGATCCGCTGCATCGGCGTTTTGGCCGAGATCGACCGCGGCGAAGGCGACAAGGCGCATCCGCTCACCCATGAGCTGATGAAGGGCCTCAAGGCGTTCCGCCCGGTCCTCTACACCGCCGTCCTCTTCCACGACATCGCCAAGGGCAGGCCGGAGGACCATTCGGTCGCCGGCGCCAAGATCGCCCGCAGGCTGTGCCCGCATATGGGGTTCGACAAGGCGGAGACGGAGCTTATCGCCTGGCTGGTCGAACAGCATCTGACGATGTCGATGACCGCCCAGACCCGCGATCTCAACGACCGCAAGACAATCCAGGATTTCGCCGACATCGTGCAGTCCGTCGACCGGCTCAAGCTGCTTCTCGTATTGACCGTCTGCGACATTCGCGGCGTCGGCCCGGGCGTGTGGAACGGCTGGAAGGGCCAGCTCCTGCGCACGCTCTACTACGAGACGGAACTGCTGTTGACCGGCGGCTTCTCCGAGGCTTCCCGCGCCACCCGGGCCGAGCGCGCCCGCACCGAGCTTGCCGAAGGCCTTGCCAATGCCGGCTGGGAGGAGAGTGAGGCCCGGCGCTATGTAAGGCTGCACTACGAAAACTACCTTTTGGCGGTCGACCACAAGGACCAGCTTCGCCATGCCGCCTTTATCCGCGCCGCCGACCGCGAGGGCAAGGCGCTGGCGACCATGGTCAAGCCGCATACGTTCGAGGCGGTGACCGAGATCACCGTGCTGGCGCCCGATCATCCGCGCCTGCTCTCGGTGATCGCCGGCGCCTGCTCGGCAGCGCAGGCCAACATCGTCGATGCGCAGATCTTCACCACGACGGACGGGCGGGCGCTCGACACGATCCTTATCAACCGCGCCTTCGATTTCGATGCCGACGAGCGCCGGCGTGCCGAGCGAGTGGGCAAGCTGATCGAGGACGTTTTGGCGGGCAGGACCTATCTGCCCGAGGTGATCGAACAAAGGGCTAAGTCCCGGCGGGCGGCGAAGGCCTTCAGCGTGGAGCCGCGGGCGGAGGTGCGCAACACGCTGTCGAACCGCTTCTCCGTCATCGAGATCGAATGCCTGGACCGGCCGGGCCTGCTGTCGGAGATCACCGGCACGCTGTCGAACCTGTCGCTCGACATCGCCTCGGCCCACATCACGACCTTCGGCGAGAAGGTCATCGACACATTCTACGTGACGGACCTGACGGGGCAGAAGATCGACAATCCCGACCGGCTGGAGGCGATCAGCCGCAAGCTGCTGGCGACGCTGGAAAAGGGTCCGTCCGGCAACGGGGCCAGGAGCAAGACAAAGGCAATGGCGGAATGATGGTCATCGCGCATGCTTGCTCCCGCACACCTCCCTCTGCCCTGCCGGGCATCTCCCCCTCAAGGGGGGAGATCGGCCTTCACAAACGACTTGCATCCCCGGCAGCGTTGAAGATTGGCAAAATCTTCGAGGCCGTCCAATCTCCCCCCTTGAGGGGAGATGCCCGGCAGGGCAGAGGGGGGTGGTGCAGAGGCGCCGCCGCAAATCCGGCTTCTTCCTCTCATGAGCCTTATCGGGAAATTCGCCAGCGTGGGCAGCGCGACCATGGCGAGCCGGGTGCTGGGTTTCGCGCGCGAGGCGCTGATCGCGGCGGCGCTTGGCGCGGGGCCGGTGACCGACGCCTTCTACGCGGCCTTCCGTTTTCCCAATCTCTTCCGGCGGCTCTTTGCCGAGGGCGCGTTCAACACGGCGTTCATCCCGCTCTTTGCCAAGGAGATGGAGGGCGGCGGGATGGAGGCGGCCCGCAAGTTCGGCGAGGACGTGCTGGCGGTGCTCGTGACGGTGCTGGTCGCGCTGTCGGCGCTGGCGATGATCGCCATGCCTTTCCTGGTCGCGACCATCGTCGCTCCCGGCTTTACCGACACGCCCGAAAAGTTCGACCTCACGGTGGCGATGACGCGGATCATGTTTCCGTATCTCTTCTGCATGTCGCTGGTCGCCATGCTGTCGGGGGTGATGAATTCGATGCGGCGGTTCTTTCTGGCCGCGCTCGTTCCCGTGCTGCTCAACGTCATTCTCATCGCCGTGCTCATCGCCGCCCTGGCGGGCGGCTTCGACGCGCGCGCGACCGGCCATTGGCTGGCCTGGGGGGTCTTCGTTTCGGGCTTCACCCAGCTCGGCATCCTGGTGGTCGCCGTGCGGCGGCACGGATTCTCGATGCGGCTGCGGACGCCGCGGATGACGCCGGCTGTCAGGCGGCTTCTGGTGCTGATGGGGCCGGCGCTGCTGACCGGCGGCATCATGCAGATCAATCTCCTGGTCGGCACGATCATTGCGTCGCAGCAGGACAAGGCGATCTCGCTGCTCAATTTCGCCGACCGCATCAACCAGCTGCCGCTCGGCGTGATCGGCATCGCCGTGGGGGTCGTGCTCCTGCCGGAGCTTTCCCGGTCGCTCAAGGCCGGCGATCTTGCCGAGGCGCAGCATCTGCAGAACCGTTCGCTGGAATTCGCGCTCGGCCTGACGGTGCCGGCGGCTGTCGGCCTGATGGTCATGCCCGCGCCCCTCATCGCCCTGCTCTACGAACGGGGCGAGTTCACCGCGCTGGACACGGCCATGACCGCGTCGGCGCTGGCCGCCTTCGCCAGCGGCCTGCCCGCCTATGTGCTGGCCAAGGTGTTCCAGCCGGGCTTCTTCGCGCGCGAGGATATGAAGACGCCGATGTGGTATTCGCTGGCGTCGGTGGTGACGAACATCGCCGTCAGTCTGGCGCTGTTTCCTTATCTCGGCCATGTCGCCATCGCCATCGGCACGTCGGTCTCGGCCTGGGTCAACGTGGCGCTGCTGGCCGGCACGCTGTGGCGGCGCAGCTATTTCCGCCCCTCGGCGCTCACCCTGCGGCGGGTCGCGATGATCGTGCTGTCGAGCGCCGTCATGGCGCTCGTGGTCTGGGCGCTGATGTCGGCGCTTGGCGGCACGCTGGCCGAGGGCGGCACGTTGCTGCGCGGGCTGGCCGTGCTTCTGATCGTCGCGCTCGCGGCGCTTTCCTATCTGGCGCTGGCGGTCCTGACCGGGGCGGTGGACCGCAACGAGATCAGGGGAATGCTTCGCAGGCGCCCTGCCAGATCGTAATTTCAGGCGGCGTTCGAGGCGGGGGCCTGGGACAGAAAGGTGTGGATGGCGGTTGCGTCCTTGGTGCCGCGGATCTTGTCGGTCGTGTCGCTGTCGCGCAGGACACGGGCAATGCGGGACAGGGCCTTCAAATGGTCGGCACCGGCCCCCTCGGGAGCCAGAAGCAGGAAGACCAGATCCACGGGCAGGTCGTCGAGCGCGTCGAACTCGACCGGATGTTCCAGGCGCGCGAAAACGCCCTTTATCTCCTTGATGCCCGGCAGCTTGCCGTGAGGGATGGCGATGCCATTGCCCACCCCGGTGGAGCCGAGCCGCTCGCGCTGGAGAATCGTATCGAAGATTTCGCGCTCGGACAGCCCGGTTACGGCGGCGGCCTTTTCCGACAGGAGTTGCAGAACCTGTTTCTTGGAATTGGCCTTCAAGGCGGGCACTATGGCCTCGACCTCGATCAGATCGCTCAAATCCATGTCATGCATCCTCTGCTTCGGCGCTGGCTGCAAGGCCGCCGGCCGATATCATCCGTTGGCGACAGCCGACGGGTCGATCCAGCCGATATTGCCGTCCGCGCGGCGGTAGACGATGTTCACTTCGTTGCTGCCGGCATTGCGGAACACGAAAACGGGACTGTCCTTGGTATCCAGCTCGATCACCGCCGAGGCGACCGACATGGACTTCAAGGCCATCCGTGATTCGGCCACCACGGTGGGGGCGTAGTCCTCGGGCACCTCGTCATCCTCGTCGGCGACCGGCGCCATGACGCGGTAGGCGATGTCCGACAGGTCCTGGCCGTCACCGGTTGCATGGGACTTGAGCCGGCGCTTGTAGCGGCGCAGGCGCTTTTCCACACGCTCGGCGGCGGCGTCGAAGGCGAGCTGCGGTTCCATGGCCTTGCCGGAACCCTGCAGGCTCATGCCGGTGTCGAGGTGAATAGAGCAGTCGGCGGCGAAGCCGGATCCTGACTTTTCAACGGTGACGCGGCCGGCAAATCCGCCATCGAAATATTTGTCGACGGCCTCGCCTATCCTGCCTTCGATGCGGGTGCGGAACGCATCGCCGATGTCCATGTTCTTGCCAGAAATGCGGAGGCTCATGTGAGAAAGGACCTTCCCTCAAGTGGATGTTCGGGTCTGAGAGTTTATACCTGTGGCCTGCGCAAACAAGGTTTCGCAACGGTAATTCCAGCCGGCCTGCCGATTTCCGCACCATGAGAGCAGAGCGCGAAGCCACCGCCCGAAACCGCTATCTCATGCGGGCGGGCTTCTAGTGGCTTCCCACCGGCTTGTCAATGAATCTCACGGGGCGAGCCCGGCCGGCGCGAGCCCTCATGAGACGGCACCGGCAAGCGCCCTTTTCTCGCGCCGGCGCTGCACGGAGGAAGGAATGTTCATGGCTTCCCTGTACTTGGCGACCGTGCGGCGGGCGATGTCGACGCCCTCCCCGTGCAGGATATCCACGATCGCATCGTCCGAGAGAACTTTTGCCGCGGTCTCCGCGTCGACCAGTCCGCGGATGCGGTCCCGCACGGCCTCGGAAGAATGGGCGTCGCCGCCGTCGGCCGACTGGATGGCGGCGGTGAAGAAATAGCGCAGTTCGAAGAGGCCGCGCGGGGTCATCATGTATTTGTTGGCGGCGACGCGGCTGATGGTCGATTCGTGCATGCCAATGGCTTCGGCGACGGTGCGCAGCTTCAGCGGGCGCAAATGACGCACGCCGTGGACCAGGAACGCATCCTGCTGGCGCACGATCTCCGAAGCCACCTTGAGGATGGTGCGGGCGCGCTGGTCCAGGCTGCGGGCGATCCAGTTGGCGCTCTGGAAACACTCGCTCAGGAACGTCTTTTCCTGCTTGCTGGCATTGGCCGAGACGGTGGCGAAATAGGTTTCGTTGACCAGTACGCGCGGCAGCGCATCGGTGTTGAGTTCGACCGCCCAGGTGCCGTCCGGCGCCGGGCGGACGATGACGTCGGGCACGACCGCATCGGCGCCGCCGCTGGTGAACGCGGCGCCGGGCTTGGGATCGAGGGCCCGGATCTCGGCGAGCATGTCGACCAGGTCTTCCTCATCGACGCCGCAGATGCGCTTCAGCGCCTGGAAATCGCGGCGGGCCAGCAGTTCCAGGTGATCGAGCAGCGCCCGCATGGCCGGATCAAGCCGGTCGCGGACGCGGAGCTGGAGGGCCAGGCATTCGGCGAGGCCGCGGGCGAAGATGCCCGCCGGCTCAAAACCCTGACAGATGCCGAGCACATGCGCGACGGCCGCCTCCTCCACGCCGAAACGCTCGGCGATCTCGGCCGCATCGCCTTGAAAATAGCCGGCATCGTCAAGACCTTCGGATAGTTCGGCGGCAAGCAGCCGTTCGAAGGGCTCGTCGAAAGCGAGGCCGATCTGCTCGCGCACGTGATCGCGCAGGGTGAGCGGGGCGGCGGCGACGTTTTCCAGGCTCCATTCCTCGCCGCTGGAGACGGCGAGCCCGTTGCCGCCGGCCGAGCGCCATTGCGCGGAAAGGTCCGGTCCGATGGATTCGTGCGTGCCCGGATCGTCCGGGAACAGGTTTTCGAGGGAACTGTCGAGGCGGTCGGAGATGGTTTCGGAAGAAGGGCGGGCGGCCTCCTCCCAGTCGCGGGCGGCCAGGTCCTGGAGCCCTTCTGGCAGGGTTTCGCCATCGGCGGCGCCGCGCTCATCGCGCTCCAGAAGGGGATTGCGCTCGATCTCCTCCTCAAGGAAACGCTCCAGTTCGACACTGGTGAGCTGAAGCAGCCGGATCGACTGCAGCAATTGGGGCGTCATGACCAGCGATTGCGCCTGACGCAGATTTAGCCTGGGTGTGAGCGCCATGTTCCGTCTTCACTGCAGGTCATGCGCAGGCATGCCTTGGCGGCATTCCTTCAGCGCAGGCGTGAATATGAACTGGCCTGACATTTGCTTGTCAAGGAAATGCGCCGCTTCCGGGCGGTAAAAGCGCAATTTTGATTAATATCGCGCGCAACGGCTACATAGTGAAGGCTTCGCCCAGATACAGGCGGCGCACATCGGCATTGCCGACGATATCCTCCGGGCGGCCATGGGTCAGCACCTGGCCGGCATGGATGATGTAGGCGCGGTCGATCAGCCCCAGCGTCTCGCGCACATTGTGATCGGTGATCAGGACGCCGATGCCGCGGCTGGTGAGGTGCCGCACGAGCTGCTGGATATCGGTGACGGCGATCGGGTCGATGCCGGCGAAGGGCTCGTCGAGGAGCATGAAATTGGGCTTGGAGGCCAGCGCGCGGGCGATCTCCAGCCGGCGGCGCTCGCCGCCCGACAGGGCGACCGAGGGCGACTTGCGCAAATGGGAGATGTGGAACTCCTCAAGCAGCGCGTCGAGGGTCTTTTCCCGTTCCTTGCGGCTCTTCTCGACCACTTCGAGGATCGCGCGGATATTGCTTTCCACGGTCAGCCCGCGAAAGATCGAGGCTTCCTGCGGCAGATAGCCGATGCCGAGGCGGGCGCGGCGGTACATGGGCATGGAGGTGACGTCGTGGCCGTCGATCTGTATCGTGCCGCGATCCACGGGCACGAGGCCGGTGACCATGTAGAAGCAGGTCGTCTTGCCGGCGCCGTTGGGGCCCAGAAGACCGACCGCCTCGCCGGCGCGCACGCCGAGCGACACGCCGGAGACGACCTGCCGGCTCTTATAGGATTTGGTGAGGCCGCGCGCGATCAGGGTGCCCTTGTAGCGCGCCAGTTCCTCGGCCGTCGGCGCGCGCTGGGCGGGGGCCTTGCGGCCGGAGGCTTTCAGTCGGGAAAGAAAGGTCACCGGGCCGCCGCTCACCTGTCCTGCGAACCGGGGGTGAGCAGCATCTTTACGCGGCCGGCCGACTTGCCGTCCTTGCAGCTCTCGAGCTTTGCCTGGCCCGAATTCATCTGCACGGTGAGCCTGCAGCCGACGATGACGTTCTCGCCTTCCGACAGCACGACCTCATCGCCCGACATGACGAGAACCTGCGTCTGCATGTCGAATGTGGCGCGGTCGCCGGTGGCGACCTGGGACTGCGACTTCACATAGACGCCGCCATCGACCTCGATACGGTCGATATTGGCGCTGCCGGTGGTGGCCGAACCCGCGTCGCCGGCATAGTAGACCCTCATGCGGCCGGACTTCATGGTGGTGTCGCCCTGAACGACGGTGACGTTGCCGGAGAAGACGCCGACGCTCTCGTTCTCGTCGACGTCGAGGCGTGCGCTTTCGATCTGGATCGGCTCGTCGCCCGAGAGCTTAAGGCCGGTCATGCGGTCGCCCGAACCCTGCGCATGAGCGGCGAACCCGCTCACCAGGGCAATTGCGACGGCCGCCCCGTAAAGCCGAAATGAGTTCATCATCGCTGCGGTTCCTCTTGCGCCCGCCTGATACTTTCCGGGTCCAGCGTTACACGTACCCGGCGGTCGAAGACCAGCTTTTTTCCGCCCTCGGACGCGCTGAAGGCGTCGGCCTCTATGCTCATGCCCTTGAGTTCTATCGCAACAGGATCGCCTGTGGAAAGCGTGCCGGCGGCAATGTCGATGTCGGCCGACGACAGGCGGGCACGGATGCCGGACGTGGTTTCCAGGGTGATGGCGGTGTCCAGACGGAGCATGTTGCCATGGCGGTCGAAGGTACCGGCCTCGGCGCTGATGCTGGCGCTGTTGCCGCTGTCGATCGGCACCGTCGCCTCGATGCCCTCCAGCTCTATGGCAGCGGTTTCGCTGCCGATCGGCTGGCGGGCGCGCGTCGCGGTCATATGGTAGGGAAGGTTCTCGTCGGTGAAGCCGTCGAGCGAGGGATTGGACATGACCAGCTTGCCGTCCTCGATGGAGGCCGAGCCCAGATCCACGGAAGCCATTCCGCCGGACGAAAGCATGGAATAGCCGAAGAACGCCACGGCCACGACGACGGCGGATGTCGGCAGCACGAACTTCAGCATGCGAACGGTGCGCGAGTGGCGCTCAGCCTTAGCAAAAGCCTCCTCCCCACGCTCGGACGACCGAAACGCCCGGGCACGCCGTTCGCCGTCGGCCTCCACCGCTTGCTGGTTCTGGCTTGCGCTAGGCATTGGATCGCCCGAAAACCGCATTGGATTTCCGGGCCGACATGTTCGAGCCGTTCATACAGTTGCTCCCGCAGAGAGGCGGCACCTAAAGGCATCCCGCCCCGACTGCTTGCCCGTTTCATCCGGTTACATCGCAATATGGCTATTTTTGGGTTAATGTCAGGGGGTTAGCTGGAAAAAATTGATCTCCACGGAAGGTTTTTACCGGCGGAACCCGGTGGCCCGGAGCATCTCCTTAGGCTACAAAGCCGCTTGACGCAGGAAGCACGAACGAGCGAGGCCTCAATGTCCCTCCGAGCCGACGACCTAATCGACCGCCGCCGCCTCAGGCGCAAGCTGACCTTTTGGCGGGTGGTGGCATTCGCGGTGATAGCGGTTGCGCTATTTTCCACCGCGCGCTGGATTTTCGCCGATCAGTTCGGCGCCGCCGGCAATCACATTGCGCAGGTGCGCATCGAAGGCACCATCCTGGAAGACGACGAGCTGCTCGACCGGATCAAGCGCATCCGCGAAAGCAACGCGGCGAAGGGCGTGATCATCACGGTCGATTCGCCGGGCGGAACCACCGCCGGCGGCGAAGCCATCTTTGACGAGATCCGCCTGCTCGCGCAGGAAAAGCCGGTGGTGGCCCAGGTCGGCACCCTGGCCGCCTCGGCCGGCTATATGGTGGCGAGCGCGGCAGATCACATCGTCGCGCGCCAATCCTCGATCGTCGGCTCCATCGGCGTGCTCATGCAATATCCCGACGTGACCGAGCTCATGGACAAGGTGGGCGTGAAGCTGGTGGCGATCAAGTCCAGCCGGCTCAAGGCCGAGCCCAACCCCTTCACGCCTACGACCGAAGAAGAGCGGGCGATGATCCGCGCCATGATCCTCGACAGCTACGACTGGTTCGTGGATCTCGTCGCCGAGCGCCGCCCGCTATCGCGCGAGGAGGCGCTGAGACTGGCCGACGGCTCCATTTTCACCGGCCGGCAGGCTGCCGAGCGCAAGCTGGTGGATGCATTGGGCGGCGAGCGCGAAGCCAGGCAGTGGCTGGCGGAAAAGGGTGTCGACGCCGACCTCGAAGTGGTCGAATGGAAGGCGCAAGACAGCCGCACCTCGCTTCTGCTGCCGGGCATGGCGGCGCGCTGGCTGGCCGGCGCGCTGGGGTTCGACCCGCAAGGCGGCCTGATGCGCGCGCTGGGCACGGACCGCATCTTCCTTGACGGTCTGCTGTCGGTCTGGCAACCTGAAAAATGACGACTGACGGATTGAAAATACGAGCAATATCACGCAGATAAGCGGGACCTGCGAGGAACCACCAAGGCAAAACCCGGCAATCGAAGCGGCGGAACGAAACAATGATCAAGTCTGAGCTTGTGCAGACCATAGCGAACAGAAACCCGCATCTGTTTCTGCGAGACGTCGAAAACATCGTCAATGCGATCTTCGACGAGATCACGGACGCGCTCGCCGAAGGCAACCGAGTGGAACTGCGGGGTTTTGGCGCTTTCTCGGTCAAGAACAGGCCGGCCCGCACGGGGCGCAATCCGCGCACCGGCGAATCGGTCAGCGTCGAGGAAAAATGGGTGCCGTTCTTCAAGACCGGCAAGGAACTGCGCGAGCGGCTGAATTCGGAAGGCTAAACGCCGAGCGTCCTTTCGGCAGCATCGTGGGAGCGTGGAATGCTCAGTCGCATCGTGACAATCATCGTGCTTGTGCCGCTGGCGGTCATCATCATTGCGCTGGCGGTGGCCAACCGCGCGCTCGTCCCGTTCACGCTGGACCCCTTCAATCCCGGCAATCCGGCGCTGACCACGCAGATGCCGCTGTTCGTGTTCCTGTTCGCCGCCCTGGCGCTCGGCATGATCATCGGCAGCGTGGCCACCTGGTTCCGGCAAGGCCGCTACCGGCGCATCGCGCGCCAGCGCAGCCATGAGGTCGATCGCCTGCGCAAGGCGGAAAACGCCAACGAACCGCGAAGCACGGCCGGGACGGCGCTGACGCGGCACAGCGGCTGAAATCGCCCCCCCCGGCAAGAAGCCGGGACGTCACCCGGCACGATGCCGCGCGGCCCCTCATCCGCCTGGCGCACCAATAGCTGTACCGGGAGACCGGCACAGGGAGGATGGGGAACGCGCCGGCAGGATACGTTGCGCGCCCCATTTCGCTGTGGCAGAAGCGGCGAAGACAATCTTCCGAACCTGGAGCCCCTCTTGAAGCCCGTGCATGCCAAGCATCGACCGCAACGCGGCAAGCGTGCCGGCGACAGGCGGCAGGAAGCGGAGAGCGGCGCCACCCCGGCGCCCGCGGCCCGGCCCGGCGAAAAGCGCCGCAGGCAGGGGCCGCTGCCCGAGGAGAAGCTGCCGCTGATCCTCGAGGTCCTGCCCAATGAGGACTATGCGCTGATCGATTCGGGCGCCGGGCGCAAGCTGGAGCAGTACGGCCCCTACCGGATCGTGCGGCCGGAGGGGCAGGCGCTCTGGCTGCCGGCGCTGCCCGAGGCGGAATGGGAGAAAGCCGACGCCGTCTTTACCGGAGACACGGACGAGGAGGGCATGGGGCGCTGGCGTTTTCCGGGCACGCCGCTCGGCGAAACATGGCCGATGCGCCACGACGGCATAAGCTATCAGGGCCGCTTCACCTCGTTCCGGCATGTCGGCGTCTTTCCCGAACAGGCTTCGCACTGGGGGCATATGGAAAGCCTGATCGTGGGCGCGCGGCGGCCGGTGAAGGTTCTGAACCTGTTCGGCTATACGGGGCTTGCCTCGCTGGTCGCGGCACGCGCGGGCGCGCAGGTGACGCATGTGGACGCCTCCAAGAAGGCGATCACCTGGGCGCGCGAGAACCAGGAGATGGCCGGGCTCAGCGACCGGCCCATACGCTGGATCTGCGAGGACGCGATGAAATTCGCCGAGCGCGAATCCAGGCGCGGCAATGGCTACGACATCATCCTGCTCGACCCCCCCGCCTATGGCCGCGGGCCGAAAGGCGAGGTGTGGCAGCTTTTCGAGCACCTGCCGGCGCTGGTGGAAACCTGCCGCGAAATCCTGTCGCCGAGACCGCTGGCGATGGTGCTGACGGCCTATTCCATCCGCGCCTCCTTCTTCGCGATCCATGCGCTGGTGCGGGACGAGTTCACCGGCATGGGCGGGGGGGTCGAATCGGGCGAATTGATCATCCGCGAGAAGGCCGCCGGAAGGGCGTTGTCGACATCGCTGTTTTCGCGATGGGTGGCGGTATGAGCGAAAGCCGGCGGGAGCTTCGCGCCCCGGGGCAGGTGAAGGAAATCACCAGCCTGACCAACCCGATCATCAAGGACATCCGCGCGCTTGCGATGAAGAAGTTCCGCGACCGCGAGCACCTCTTCATGGCCGAAGGGCTGAAACTGGTGATCGACGCGCTCGACACGGGCTGGACGATCCGCACCCTGGTCTATGCCAAGGCGGGGCGCGGCAACAAGGCCGTGGAAACGGCCGCCGCGCGCACGGTGGCCGCGGGCGGGCTGGTGCTCGAGGTGAGCGAGAAGGTGCTGTCCGCCGTCACGAGGCGCGACAACCCGCAGATGGTGGTCGGCATCTTTGAGCAGCGGTACCGCGCGCTGAAGGATGTAAGGCCGGCCGGCGGCGATGTGTGGGTGGCCCTCGACCGGGTGCGCGACCCGGGAAATCTGGGCACCATCATCCGCACCGTGGATGCGGTGGGCGCCAACGGCGTCATCCTCATCGGCGACTGCACCGACCCCTTTTCCATCGAAACCGTGCGGGCCACGATGGGCTCGCTGTTTTCCGTGCCGCTTTCGCGCGCGGCCCCGCAGGAATTTCTCGGCTGGCGCGCCCGCTTCGACGGGCTGGTGGCGGGGACCCATCTGAAGGGCTCGGTCGACTACCGGACGGTGGACTACGCGCAGGGGCCGGTCGTCCTGCTCATGGGCAACGAGCAGCAGGGCCTGCCGGAGGAACTGGCCGCGTGCTGCGACCGGCTGGTGCGCATTCCGCAGGCGGGGCGGGCCGATTCCCTCAACCTCGCGGTGGCGACGGGCGTGATGCTCTATGAAATCCGCCGCGGCATGCTGCCGCTGGAGAACAGTGCATGAAACTGCGCCCGATCGCGCCCTATGCCGGCATCGTCCTCGCCGCGCTGATCATCGACCAGATCGTCAAGAGGCTGGTGGAGGCCTCGCTGCCGCTGCACGAGCCTGTCGACATCCTGCCCTTCCTGGCGCTCTACCATTCCCGCAACACCGGGGTCGCCTTTTCCATGCTCTCCGGCGTCGAGGGGCCATGGCTGAGCCTGCTGGTGCTCGTCATCCTCGTCGTCGTGGTGGTGCTGGCGTTCAAGACCGAGAGCGCGCAGCTCTATTCGCGGCTGGGTTTCGCGCTTATCGTCGGCGGCGCGCTGGGCAATCTCGTCGACCGCGGCACGCTGGGCTATGTGGTGGACTATATTTATTTCCACACGCCGGTCTGGTCGTTCGCGATCTTCAACCTGGCGGACGTGTTCATCACCATCGGCGCGGGACTGGTCATCCTCGACGAAGTGCTCGCCTGGCGGCGCGCGCCGGCCCGCGATTGACCTTGCCGCCCCGGCCAAGCACATTCGCGGACTGAAGCTCAACAGTGCGCTTGCAGGGAGGTTTCCATGGCCGAAACATTCAGGGCCGTTCTCATCACGCGATCGGAGGAGCACGGGCAGTCGGTCGACTTCGTGGAACTGAGCGAGGACGACCTGATGGAGGGCGACGTGACGGTCGCCGTGGAGGCGACGACCGTCAACTACAAGGACGGGCTGGCCATCACCGGAAAGGCGCCCGTCGTGCGGCGGTTTCCGATGATCCCCGGCGTCGACCTCGCCGGCACGGTGACGCGCTCCAGCCATCCGCAATGGAAGGAAGGCGATCGGGTCATCCTCAACGGCTGGGGCGTCGGAGAAACGCATTACGGCGCCTATGCCGGCCGCGCCAGGGTGAGCGGCGACTGGCTGGTGCCGCTGCCCGCGGAGATGAGTCCCGCCGACGCCATGGCGATCGGCACCGCCGGCTATACGGCCATGCTCTGCGTGATGGCGCTGGAGCGCCACGGCATCGTGCCCGACCGAGGCCGGGTGGTGGTGACGGGAGCTGCCGGCGGGGTCGGCTCGGTGGCGGTCTCGCTGCTTGCCAACCTGGGATACGAGGTGGTTGCCTCGACCGGAAGACAGAGCGAAGCTTCCTACCTGAGGGAACTGGGCGCGGCCGAGATCATCGGCCGCGAGGAGCTTTCGGCCCCGGCCAGGCCACTTGGAAAGGAACGCTGGGCTGGGGGCGTCGACGCCGTCGGCAGCCATACGCTGGCCAATGTGCTGTCGATGACATCCTACGGCGGCGCGGTGGCCGCCTGCGGGCTTGCGCAGGGGATGGACCTGCCGGCGAGCGTCGCGCCCTTCATTCTGCGCGGGGTTTCGCTGCTGGGCATCGATTCGGTCATGGCGCCGAAGAGCCTGCGGCTCGAGGCCTGGGGACGGCTGGCGCGGGACCTGGACCGGAGCAAGATGGCGGCGCTTGCCTCGACCATTCCCTTCAGCCAGGTGGTGGAGGCGGCGGAGGACATCGTGGCGGGCCGCGTGCGCGGGCGCCTGGTCGTTGAAATGTAAGGCTTTCTCACCGAAACCGTTAAAATGCGACGGATCGGTCGAAAGCTTCTGAAAGCGTCGGCGTGCTTCATTATGCGCCATGATGCATCCGACGATCACAGAGGCGCTGAAAGATATCCGGTCCAGCCTGAAGGAGCGCCGGCCGCGGCGCCGCACGCAGCCACACAGCCGCGAACTGGCACTCTCCCTTTGCGTGCTCCTTACCGCCGGCCTCTCCCATCTCACGGGGGCGGCAGTGCTGGTGACGCTCATCCTGCTGGCCATCGGGCTGACCGCGGGAGGCGCGGCTTTTTTCACCCGACGCAAGGAGACTGCGGCACCTGCCCCGCTGCCCGCCGACGCAGACAAGGTGCAGCGGCTCGAAATGCTCGCCGACCGCATGTGGGAGATGCAGGAAAGCGAGCAGCGCTTCTACGGCCTGCTAGAGGCGCTGGGCGACCTCGTGGTGCACCGCGACCGCGACGGGCGCATTCTCTACGCCAACAGCGTGCTCGGCGATCTGATGGGGACCGATACGAGCGGCCTTTTCGGCAAGACGTTGAGCCAGCTCGGCATCGATGTCAGCGTCGTGCCGGAACAGGCCTTCCCGGAAGGCGAGCGCATCAGCTCGACGGATGTGGCGATCTACGCCAAGAGCGGGTTGCGCTGGTTCGCGTGGACCGAACTGTCCCTGCGCGACCGCAACAGCGGCAACGTCTCGCACTGGGCCATCGCCCGCGACATCACCGGACGCAAGCGGGCGGAGACGGCCCTGGTGAACGCGCGCGAGCGGGCGGAGATGGCAAGCCACGCCAAGTCCCGCTTCCTGGCGACCGTCAGCCACGAGATCCGCACGCCGATGAACGGCATCATGGGCATGGCGACGCTGCTTGCCGACACGCGCCTTTCTGCCGAGCAGCGCACCTATGTGGGCGCGATCTCGACGTCGGCGAGCGCGCTTCTGGCCATCATCGAAGACCTGCTGGACTATTCCAAGATCGAGGCGGGCAAGCTGGAGATCGAGCCGCAACGGGTGAGCGTGCGCGAGCTCGTGGAGAATATCGTCGAGCTCATGGCCTCGCGTGCCTTCGCCAAGAATATCGGCCTTGGATGCCATGTGGCGCCCGACGTGCCGGAGATGGTGATGGCCGATCCGGGCCGGCTTCGCCAGATTCTGCTCAACCTTCTGGGCAACGCCATCAAGTTCACCGAGGTCGGCGGCGTGCTCGTCGTGGTGTCGCTCGACAGGAACGAGAACGGGCCGGCGCTCTCCTTCACGGTGGAGGATACCGGGCCGGGACTTCAGAAGGATGCGCTGCAGCGCATTTTCGAGGAGTTCGAGCAGGCCGATACCAGCTCGACCCGCAAGCATGGCGGGGCCGGACTGGGGCTGGCGATCTCGCGGCGGCTGGTGGAGGCGATGCGGGGCACCATCTCGGTCGAGAGCGCGCCCGGCGAGGGCGCCGTCTTCACCGTCCGTCTGCCGCTGGAGGAGCTCGAGGAGATGCCATCCGACGACGGGCCGGCGCTGGCGGGATGGGAGGTCCTTATCGTGACGCCGCACCTGGTCGAGGCCGACGCGCTGTCGCAAAGCGTGCAGGCCTATGGCGGGCGGACCAGAGTGCTGCCGGACGTGCCCACCGCGAAAGCAGCACTGAAGAACGGAGAGGCGGCGTGCGACGCGATCCTGATCGATGCCTCCCTGGAGACCGACAATGGCGATGCGCTGGCGGGGCTGCGCCGCGCCGGCGCCCATAGCGCCCAGGCGCTGACGCTGATCGCGCCGACGGACCGCGGCAGGCTGGGCACCTTCCGCGCCCATGGATATTCCGGGTTCCTGGCCCGGCCGGCGCGCACGAGGACGTTGCTGCGGATGCTTCTCAACGCGCAGCAGGAGGCCGAGGCGGGCACGCATTCCGACAGCGAGGGCGCATTCCGGCTGGCGCTGCACGGACCCGGCCGCGAACAGCGCGTCCTGGTGGCCGAGGACAACGAGATCAACGCCATGCTGGCGCGCGTCACGCTGACAAAGGCCGGATATGCCGTCGAGGTGGTCTCGAACGGCCGCGCCGCCGTCGATGCGCTGACCCATGCCGACCGCGCCTTCGACCTGGTGCTGATGGATCTGCACATGCCGATCATGGACGGGCTGGACGCCATCGCCGCCGTGCGCCGCTACGAAGAAGAGGCAGGCATGCCCGCCATGCCCATTTTAGTGCTGACCGCAGACGGCCAGGAAAAGACACGGCATGGCGTGCTCGCCCATGGGGCAAGCGGCTTCGTCACAAAGCCGATCGACCCCGACAAGCTGCTTGCGGCTATCGAGCTCAACCTGGCGGCCTGACCGCTGCGAGCCGCCGGCCCGGTGGTAAGCCGACCATCTTCCTGTCATTGTTCTGTCGCAGCTTACCTCTATGTGACGCCTTGGAAACGTGGAGAATCAGTCGTGCAGCCAGTGACGCTGGAAGAAAACGCCTACCACGAGGGAGCGGCCGCATTGCCGCCGGCCAGTCAGCTAGCCGGCAATCTTTCCGGCGAGGCCGTGCTGGGCCGTATCGGGCCGCTGCTGGTGCGTCTGGCGCGCAGCAAGCAGGAAATCGCGGCCGCGCAATCCATCCGCTACAAGGTGTTCTACCAGGAAATGGGTGCGCGTCCGCCGGCGGCAGGCGCCCTGGAAGAGCGTGATGCGGACCGCTTCGACGCCATATGCGATCATCTCCTGGTCATCGACAGTTCGCTGCCGGGCGCCGAGCAGGACAGGATCGTCGGCACCTACCGCCTGTTGCCGCAGGAGGAGGCGGCCGCCGCGGGCGGCTTCTACTCCGAGGACGAATTCGAGCTGAAGGCGCTGGTTGCGCGCCATCCCGGCCGCCGTTTCCTGGAACTCGGCCGCTCCTGCGTGTTGCCGCCTTACCGTTCCAAGCGCACCATCGAGCTGTTGTGGCAGGGCATCTGGGCTTATTGCCGGCGCAAGAAGATCGACGTCATGACAGGCTGCGCCTCCTTTCCCGGCACCGTGCCGGCGATGCACGCCGAGGCGCTGTCCTTCCTCCATCATTTCTGCGCGGCGGAAGGAAGCTGGCAGGTTCGGGCCAATCCGGCACGCTACATGCCGATGGACCTCATGCCGGAGGAGGCGATCGTGGCCAGGCAGGCGCTGTTCGCCATGCCGCCGCTCATCAAGGGCTATCTGCGCCTTGGGGCGAAATTCGCCGACGGCTGCGTGATCGACCGCGAATTCGGCACCACCGATGTGCTGGTGGTGCTGCCGGTGGAGCAGATTTCCGACCGCTATATCAGCTATTACGGCGCCGAGGCCGAGCGCTTCGCCGGCTGAAGGGCCGGTGTCTGAGCCGAGACCATCTTGTGCAGATGCACCATCATGGCTGCGGCGAAGAGCGGCGTCAGAAGATTGAGAAACGGCACCGCCAGGAAGGCCGCGATGACCAGGCCGGCCAGAAAGACGGTCGAGCCGTGGCGGCGACGCAGAGCCTTGGCTTCGGCTTCCGGACGGTAGCGCATGGCGGCGAACTCGAAGAATTCGCGGCCGAGCAGATAGCCGTTGACGATGAAGAATGCGATCATGTTGACGCCGGGCACGAGCAGAAGCAGCAGCGCCAGCAGATTGCCCAGGATCACCACTCCCAGAAACTTGATCGACATGACGATGGCGGGCACGAGCGGCACCGGGCTGCCAGGCGGGTCGTCGGGGTAGCTGGTCGTTTCGACGGCCTCGGCCACATCGTCGAGGAACAGGCCGGCGATGATGGCGGTGATGGGCGCAATCAGAAGGGCAAGGCCGAGCGCCAGGCCGATGCCGGCGAAAAGCGCGCCGACGAGACCCAGCCAGCCGGCCCAGCCCGGCAGGTCCGGCATGAAGACGTTGAGGAGCGGCAGCAGGTAGAACTCGAAAAGCTCCCGCAGGCCGAACCACAGACCCGCGAGAACCAGAAGGGTAAGCCCGAGCGACTTCAAGAACGCGCCGCGGAAGGGGCGCGTGAAGAGCTGGCTTGCGGCGGCGCGCGCGGCGTCGAGGATCATCTTGGCGTTCGCCCTTCTTGTCCGGTGTCATCAGCGACATAGGTGGGCGGCGGCGCCAGCGCAATGGTTGCGGCGAAGCGCGCCTTCCATATTTGCCGGCGATGTTCTACATCGGCTTAAACCCGTTCCCGCCCATATAGACCATCGCTTTCCGGAGACCTTTATGAGCAAATTTGACGTGCTGTGCGTCGGCAATGCGATCGTGGACATCATCGCGCGATGCGACGAGGCCTTCCTGACGGAGAACGGCATCATCCGGGGTGCGATGAACCTGATCGACGTCGAGCGCTCGACGCTGCTCTACCAGCGCATGGGGCCGGCGATCGAAACCTCGGGCGGCAGCGCGGGCAACACGGCCGCGGGCGTCGCAAGCCTGGGCGGCAAGGCGGCATTCTTCGGCAAGGTCTGCAACGACCAACTCGGCGAAATCTATACGCATGACATCCGCGCCCAGGGCGTTGCCTTCGACACGCGGCCGCTGGAAGGTCATCCGCCGACCGCGCGTTCGATGATCTTCGTGACGCCGGACGGCGAGCGGTCCATGAACACCTATCTGGGCGCCTGCGTGGAGCTGGGCCCCGAGGATGTCGAGGAAGGAAAGGCGCAGGGCGCCAAGGTCAGCTATTTCGAGGGCTATCTGTGGGATCCGCCGCGCGCCAAGGAGGCGATCCGCCAGACCGCCGACATCACCCATGCCGCCGGCGGGGAAATGGCGATGTCGCTGTCCGATCCGTTCTGCGTCGACCGCTATCGCGACGAGTTCCTGGAGCTGATGCGGTCTGGCCGGGTCGACATCGTTTTCGCCAACCAGCACGAGCTGCTGGCGCTCTACCAGACTTCCTCCTTCAACGACGCGGTCGAGGCCATCCGCCAGGATTGCTCGGTCGCGGCCATCACCATGTCGGAAAAGGGCTCGCTGGTGGTGCGGGGCGAGGAAACGGCGCGGGTGGATGTCGTGCCAGTGGAGCAGGTCGTGGACACGACGGGCGCGGGCGACCTTTACGCGGCGGGCTTCCTGTTCGGCTATACGAATGGCCGCAGCCTCGCCGATTGCGGCAATCTCGGCTCGTTCGCCGCTGCCCAGGTCATCAAGCAGGTGGGACCGCGCCTGCAGTTCTCGCTCAAGGAAGCTGCCCAGCAGGCGGGCCTGCTGTAGGCCGGATACCCGCTCAGGGAATGTCTTCCGGCCGGCGGCCAGGACGCGGCTTGTAGCGCGGCACCGTCCAGCCGAAGCGCAAGGCGCCGCCGCGCACCAGGAAGGCGGCGGCGAAGGCCATCAGCGAGGCCGGAGCGAGCGTGAGGCCGGCAAGATCGGCCCCGGTGAAAACGGCGGCGCCGGTGAGCGCCGCGCTCACATAGATTTCGGGCCGGAGCAGGACCGAGGGCTCTCCCGCCAGGAGATCGCGGATGATGCCGCCGAAAGTGGCGGTCAATACGCCCGTGACCAGCGCCACGATGGGCGAGCCCGATGCCGCAAGCCCGACGGCGGCGCCCAGGACACCGTAGGCCGAAAGGCCCACCGCATCCAGCCAGAGCAGAAGACGGTAGCGCGATTCGACCAGATGGGCGGTGAAATAGACAAGGCCGCCGACGACGGCGCAGACCGCGACATAGGTGGGATTGACCACCCAGAAGACCGGCAGGCCCAACACCAGGTCACGCAGCGTGCCGCCGCCCGTGCCGGTGACACCGGCGAAGAACAGAAAACCGATGATGTCCAGCTGCTTGCGCGAGGCCGCCAGCGCGCCGGTGGCCGCAAAGACGGCCACGCCCGCATAGTCGAGAATCAGCAAGGGGTTCATCGGCGGCTCCGCGCGGCTACTCGGCCGCCAGGTCAGTTCAGCGTCTCACAGAACGCCGGGCTGATCCAACTATTGGGTCTTCCGCAATTGCGGACGGAGAACCGGCTCCACCTTCCTGGAATCGCCCTCGCGCGACAGCCTATCGGGCGGGAAAGGAAAGGCGAGGCGGGACACGCCCATGCAAGCCCTACCGCCGCCCATAACATTTTCAGCCCGATCCGCCCGACCGCTCGTCCGTTTCAGCCGCCTGCGCGTCCTTCGACGCGGCGCCTTCCCTGGGGCCGCCCTTGGCCACGCCGACCATGGCCGGGCGCAGGACGCGCTCGCCGATGACGTAGCCCGTCTGCACGACCTGAACGACGGTGTTGACCGGCACGTCCGGATTGGGAACCTCGAACATGGCCTGGTGGAAATTCGGGTCGAACTTCTCGCCCTTGGGATCGATGCGCTTGACGCCGTGGCGCTCCAGCGTCGATAGCATGGCGCGTTCGGTCATCTCGACGCCTTCGACCAGCGCCTTGAGTCCGGAATCCGCATTCTCCCGCGATTCGGCCGGCACCGCCTCCAGGGCACGCTGAAGGTTGTCGGAGACCTGCAGCATGTCGCGGGCGAAATTGGCGACGCCGTAGGCACGCGCATCGGCGACGTCGCGCTGCGTACGCTTGCGCAGATTATCCATCTCCGCGGCCAGCCGCAGCGCCTGCTCCTTCAGTTCCTCGTTCTCCCTGGCCAGACGCAGAAGAACATCTTCCTCCGAAACGCCTTCGCCCTCGGCTTCCACGTTCTCGGTCGGGACCTCTTCGTTCTCCGCCTCGGTATTGTTGAACGCGTCGTCGTCCTTGCGATGGGTGTTCATTGCCTGTCCGTCTTTTTCAAATCCAAAGTCGGGCCGGATATCGAGCTTTGCGGCTGGAAAATCAAGGGGTGCGTGCGCATGGCCTCACCCGCCGGCCCTAAACCTGCGGCCTTACCCGGCAAGGCCGGCGCCGCCCGCCGGCACGGTGCGGATCCGACTATCGAAGCCGGCGATGAGCGGCCGCGCCCGGGCGATCGCCGCCTGCACCTGCGGCAAGGAGAGGGAGGCCTTGTGGCTGTCCTCGCCGTCCCAGACCTCGGTGATCCAGATGGCGTCCTCCTCCCCTTCGTCCCGCGCCACGACGTAGCTGAGGCAGCCGGGCATGCCGCCCGTGGATTCAAGCAGGATGGCGATGAGCGCATCCCTTTGCCCGGGCTGGGCCCGCATCTTTCCAATCAGACCGAACATGTTTCCCTCTCCGTGCCGCAGCCGGTTTATCGCAACAGGCGGCCGACCAGCTGGGCCGTATAATCCACCATCGGCACGATGCGGGCATAGTTGAGCCGGGTCGGGCCGATGATGCCGAGCGCGCCGACGATGCGCGAATCCTGATCCCTGTAGGGCGCCACCACGAGCGATGAGCCCGACAGCGAGAAGAGCTTGTTCTCAGAGCCGATGAAAATGCGCACCCCGGGACCATCCTCGGCGAGCTCCAGAAGCTGGACGAGCGCCTCCTTGGTCTCCAGATCCTGGAACAGATGGCGAAGGAGCTCGATGTCGGCCTGGGCGGTGACGTTTTCAAGCAGGTTCGCCCGGCCGCGCACGATGAGCCTGGCGGGGGCGTCGCTGCCTGCCCCGGCCCAGACCGCCAGCCCCTGCTCGACCAGGGATTGGGACAGCGAATCAAGGGCGGCGCGCGTTTCTTCCTTCAACCGCGCCATCTCGGCCTTTGCCTCCGCAAGGGTCCGGCCCCTGATATGGGCATTGAGGAAGTTCGACGCCTCGACGAGCTGAGAGGCGGTGACGCCGGCCGGCAGGTCCAGCACCCGGTTTTCCACATCGCCATTCTGCGAGACGAGAACGGCCAGCGCCTTGCGCGGCTCGAGCTGGATGAACTCGATATGCTTGAGCGCCGCCTCGCTCTTGGTGGCCAACACGAGGCCGGCGCCGCGCGACAGGCCCGACAGCATCTGGCTCGCCTCGGTCAGCATATGTTCGAGCGACTGGCTCTTGCCGGCCGCCTTTATCTGCGCCTCGATCACCTGGCGTTCCTCCTCGGAGAGGTCGCCAATCTCCATGAAGGCGTCGACGAAGAAGCGCAGGCCCTGCTGGGTGGGCAGCCGCCCCGCCGAAACATGCGGCGCATAGATTAGCCCCAGATGCTCCAGATCGCTCATCACGTTGCGAATGGTGGCGGGGGAGAGCTGTTTCGGCAGCATGCGCGACAGATTGCGCGAGCCGAGCGGCTCTCCATCATGCAGATAAGTCTCGACGATCAGCCGAAAGATGTCGCGCGAACGGGCGTCGAGAGACTGAAGGTTCGGATCGGTCACGGGCTTGGTCATGGGTCAGGAACTCCTGACCTGCGAATATAAGCGTTGCCGCTCACATCACAACTGCGCTCAGGGCAATCGGGTGAACCCGACGGCCCTTGCAGATCGTCCTGTCTGCCCATTGCCCTCAAACAGGCGGGATGGCGCGGTTTTCCTTTGCGTCGGGGGAGACGGAAAGTTACAAGCCCAGCCACGATCAACCCTCGACCAATCCACTCAGGAGATGCCCGAACCATGCGACCATCCAAACGGCAGGCGGACGAGATGCGCGCCGTCAGCTTCGAGCGCGGCATATCCAAACATGCCGAAGGCTCCTGCCTCGTCAAATTCGGCGACACGCATGTGCTGTGCACGGCCAGCCTGGAAGAGAAGGTGCCGGGCTGGCTGCGCAATACGGGCAAGGGCTGGGTGACGGCCGAATACGGCATGCTGCCGCGCTCGACCGGAGACCGCATGCGGCGCGAGGCCGCGTCCGGCAAGCAGGGCGGGCGCACGCTGGAAATCCAGCGGCTGATCGGGCGCTCGCTGCGCTCGGTCGTGGACCTGCAGGCGCTCGGCGAACTGCAGATCACCGTCGATTGCGACGTGATCCAAGCCGATGGCGGCACGCGCACGGCGGCGATCACCGGCGGGTTCGTCGCGCTGCACGACTGCCTGAGCTGGATGCAGGCCCGGCAGATGATTTCCATCGAAAAAGTGCTGAAGGACCATGTTGCCGCCATTTCCTGCGGTATTTGTGATGGTACGCCGGTACTGGATCTCGACTATGCCGAGGATTCGGCCGCCGAGACCGACGCCAATTTCGTGATGACTGGCATGGGCGGCATCGTCGAAATCCAGGGCACGGCCGAGGGCGCGCCCTTTTCGGAGGAAGAATTCAGCGCGCTGCTGTCGCTGGCGAAGCAGGGCGTGCAGCGACTGGTGGATCTGCAGAAGATGGCCGTCTCGTAGGACAGGAGCCGATGAAGCCCAAAGCCATACTCGAAGCCGCGCTTTATGTGAGCGACCTCAATGAGGCCGAGCGCTTCTATGGCCAGGTGCTCGGGCTGGAGCGCATCGCCAGGGTGGAGGGCAGGCATGTCTTCTTCCGTTGCGGTGAGGCCTTGGTGCTGCTGTTCGATCCCGAGGCGACCAAGGTGCCGCCGCCGCCCGAGGCCAAGCTGCCGGTGCCGCCGCATGGCGCGGTCGGCGAAGGACATTTGTGCTTTGCGGCCGATGCCGCCGAAATCGAGCAATGGCGGGGCCGGCTCGAAGCGGCGGGGATCGGCATAGAGGCGGATTTCGAGTGGCCGGCAGGCGGGCGCTCCATCTATTTTCGCGACCCGTTCGGCAATTCGCTGGAATTCGCCGAACCACGCATCTGGGGTTTTTCGTGAGAGAAATTAAGGACCGGAAGTTTGTTCTTGCAAGCCACAACAAGGGCAAGCTGAAGGAGTTTGCCGGGCTGCTGCAGCCCTTCGGCTTCGAGGTGCGCTCGGCCGCCGAACTGGGACTGGCCGAGCCCGAGGAGACGGGAACGTCGTTCGAGGAGAACGCCCATATCAAGGCGCTGGCGGCCGCCAAGGCGACCGGCATGCCGGCGCTGGCCGACGATTCGGGCATGTGCGCCGATGCGCTCGACGGCGCGCCGGGCGTCTATACCGCCGACTGGGCGACCCTGCCGGACGGCAGCCGCGATTTCGGCGTTGCCATGGAGAAGGTGGAAAGGCTGTTGCGGGAAAAAGGCGCGGAGACCCCGCAGGAGCGCCGGGCGCGTTTCGTCGCGGTGCTTTGCCTTTGCCTGCCCGACGGCGAGACCGAATATTACCGCGGCGAGGTGGAAGGCCATCTCGTCTGGCCGCCGAGGGGCGAACTGGGCTTCGGCTACGATCCGGTGTTTCAGCCGGAGGGTTATTCCACCACATTCGGCGAGATGAGCGCCGACCAGAAGCACGGCTGGAAGCCGGGCGAGGAAACCGCCCTTTCCCACCGCGCCCGCGCGTTCAAGCTGTTCGCCGAGGCAAGACTGGCAAGGCCATGACGGAAATTCTCGACCGGGACCCCGGTTTCGGCATCTATGTGCACTGGCCGTTCTGCGCGACCAAGTGCCCCTATTGCGACTTCAACAGCCACGTGCGCCATCAGCCGGTGGACCAAGTGCGCTTCGGCGCGGCCTTTGCGCGCGAACTGGCGACGATGCGCCAGCGGACCGGGCCGCGCGAGGTGACGAGCATCTTCCTGGGCGGCGGAACGCCATCGCTGATGGATCCGGGAACGGTCGGCGGCATTCTGGACGCCATCGCTGCGGAATGGACGGTGCCGCAGAACGTCGAAATCACGCTCGAGGCCAACCCCTCCTCGGTGGAGGCTGACCGATTTCGCGGCTACCGCATGGCCGGCGTCAACCGGGTCTCGCTGGGTGTTCAGGCGCTCAACGACAAGGATCTGCGCTTCCTGGGACGGCTGCACGACGTGAGCGAGGCGCTGCACGCCATAGAGCTGGCGCGCGCCAACTTTCCCCGACTCTCCTTCGACCTGATCTATGCGCGGCCCGGCCAGACGGTGGAGGACTGGAGCCAAGAACTAGAGCGGGCGATCTCGTACGCCGCCGACCATCTGTCGCTCTATCAGCTCACCATCGAGCAGGGGACGCCGTTCTTCGCGCTGCGGGCGGCCGGCAAGCTGAGCGTGCCGGACGTCGAGCAGGCGGCGCAGCTTTACGAAGCGACCCAGGCGGTGACGGCGGCGCAGGGACTGCCGGCATACGAGATCTCCAACCATGCGAAACCCGGCGCGGAAAGCAGGCACAACCTCATCTACTGGCGCTATGGCGAATATGTCGGCGTCGGCCCCGGCGCGCATGGCCGCTTCATCGAAAACGGACAGCGGATCGTGACCTTCACCGAACGCGTGCCGGAAACCTGGCTCGACCTCGTGGAGCGCAAGGGCCAGGGCGTGACCGGCGGCGAGACCTTGTCGCGGGTGGAGGAAGCCGACGAATTCCTGCTGATGGGCCTGCGGCTGGTGGAGGGCATCGACCTCGTCCGTTTCGAAAAGCTCGCCGGGCGGCCGCTGGAGCCCCGGCGCATTTCCGCGCTGCGCGATGAAGGGCTGGTCGAGCCCGTCGGCAATTCCGGCCTGCGCGCGACGCCGGCGGGAATGGTCGTGCTGGACGCGGTGGTGGCGGATCTGGCGCGGTAGGCGACGCCTATCGCTTGATGAGTTCAGGCTGAATCAAGCGCGGCCACCGTCATCATCTCTGGAAAAAGCGCAGTGCCCGACCGTTTGTCCATCCCGGCCGACCATGCTAGCTCTCCCCCGCCAGGCTGGCGGGGGCGGGGCTGATAAGGACGGGCTGGCCCTCCCTTACCTCGTATACCGCGTAGCCTCTTTCAGCCGTGCCGTCGGGGCGGAAGCGGAAGATGCCGCCATAGCCGGCATAGCCGGAGGCGCGGGTGAGATTGGCCGGGGCGAAGGTCCCGGCGCCGCCACGCTGGCCGAGGGCGACGGCGAGCGTGACGGTGTCGTAGCCGAGCGCCGCGGTCAGGCTGGGCTCGGCGCCGTACCGGGCCCGGTAGCGCTCCTTGAAGCGGTTCATGCGCTCGTGCTCCACATCCGCATACCAGCCGCCTTGAAGCGCCGGGCTCGACAGATCGGCGCTGGCCCACTGGCCGGTGCCCAGAAGCCGCTTGCCCGACAGGTCGACCCCCATCTCCGAAAGCGAGGCGGCGATCGCCGCGGGCGCGTTGCCGCCGTCCGGCAGGAGGACGGCGTCGGCGTCCTGGACGGCAAGGGCGACCTCCTGCGCGGCGGTGAGCACGGAGGCGGTGTCGTGATCGTAGCGGGCGACAGCGGCAAGGCTGCCGCCGGTGCGCTGCAAGGTCTGGCGCGCCTGGCTTTCGGCCAGTGCGCCACCGGCATCGTTGGGCACGATCGCGACGACCCTCGACACTCCTTGCGAGGCGGCAAAGGAAATGACGCGGTCGACGAGGCCCTCGGGCTGATGGGAATTCAGGAAGACGCCGGGAGCGGCGACGCTGCTGTCCGAGGAGAAGGCGATCATGGTCGTGCCGCGCGGGCGCAGCACTTCGGCGGCAGCGCGCACATTGGCGGCAAAGAGCGGGCCGAGGACGAGGGCCGCGCCCTCCCCCGCCGCGCTGGACGCCGCCAGGGTGGCGCCTTCGGGCGTGCCGGCGGTATCCTTGACGACAAGCTGGATCGAGGAGGAACCGTGATCCTCCAGCGCCAGGAGGGCGGCGTTGCGGATTTCGGCGGCAACGGCCCCGCCTCTCTCGCCCGCACTCAGGGGCAGAAGCAAGGCCACGCGGATATCGCCATTGCCGAAGACCTCGCCGCTCGGCTGGGCGACGGCGGGCGCGTCGGGAAGAGGCGCCACGGTGGGCAGCCCGCGGCCCACCTGCTGCTGGGTGCAGGCGGCAAGGCCGGCGACCAGCGTGAAAATGCCAAAGGCCCGCCCGAGGGCGGCGCGAATGGTGTTCGTCTGTGTCATGTTCCTCGCCAAGCCCCGTCCGCCGCTATAGCCGGTGAATTTGCAACCCCGGTGAACGCGTGTCAAAGAAGGCGGTGTGAATCCATGAATTTTGCGGTGGAAGATTGGCGGGCGTGAGCGAGAGGAAAGCGGCAGATCGACGGCATTATGTGGTCGCCGGCGTGGAGGTCGCCGCGCCGCCGCTGGAGCCGGCGCTCTATCTGGTCGCCACCCCGATCGGCAATCTTTCGGATATCACGCTGCGGGCGCTGCAGGTGCTGGCGGGCGCCGATATCGTGGCCTGCGAGGACACGCGGGTCACACGCGTGCTTCTGGACCGCTATGGCATCAGCCGCCGGACGGCGGCCTATCACGAGCACAACGCCGCAGAAGCCGGGCCGCGGCTGCTTGCCGCCATCGAGGCAGGCGGGAGCGTGGCGCTGGCCAGCGACGCGGGAACGCCGCTGATCTCCGATCCGGGCTTCAGGCTGGTGGAGCGGGTTCAGGACGCGGGGCTGAAGGTGATGCCCATTCCGGGACCATCGGCCGTGCTTGCCGCGCTGACGGCATCGGGCCTGCCGACCGACGCGTTCATGTTCGGCGGGTTTCTTCCGGTCAAGGCCGGGCAGCGGGAAAGCCGGCTGCAGGAGCTTTCGGGCGTGCCGGCGACGCTGGTCTTTTTCGAATCCCCGCGCCGGCTGGCATCCAGCCTTGCGGCGATGACCAAGATGCTGGGCGACCGGCCGGCGGCGGTGGCGCGGGAAATGACGAAGGCTTTCGAGGAAGTGCGCCGGGACGGGCTTGCCGCGCTCGCCGCGCATTATGCCGAAGCCGGCGCGCCGAAGGGCGAGGTGGTGGTCTGCATCGGGCCGCCGGCCGAGGCGCAGCCGACAGACGCGGCGACGGTGGACCGGCTCCTGATCTCGCTGTCGCGCGAAATGCCGGCGGCGAAGGCGGCGGGCGAGGCCGCGCGCATGACCGGGGAGAAGAAGTCGAACCTCTACCAGCGCCTGCTTGCGCTCAAGGGTGAAGGCCGTGGCGGCTGACGGCGGGCGCAAGCGCCTCAAGGCCTACCGCCGGGGGCATCGCGGCGAGTGGCTGGCCGCATTGGCATTGATGCTGAAGGGCTATCGCATCGTCGCCCGCCGCTATCGCACGAGGGTTGGCGAAATCGACCTGATCGCGCGGCGCGGCGCGCTCGTCGCCATCGTCGAGGTGAAGGCGCGGCCGAGCCTCGAACAGGCGATGGATGCCGTCGGACATTACGCGCAACGGCGTATCGACGCGGCGGCGGATCTGTGGCTGGCGCGCCAGCCGGACAGGGCGCGCCTGTCGATCCGCTACGATCTCGTGGCGATCCTGCCCCGGCGCTGGCCGGTGCATGTGGAGAACATTTACGCCGCGGATAATTGACCCGCCCACCGCCCCCTTGCAGGCGGCCGGCGGCGGGCGCATTCTTGCTTTCCTCCATAAACACCAGAGGGAACAAGACGATGTGCCATCATTGCGTAACCGAGAGCGTTAAGTCGCGCATGTTGAACCGCCGCGACTTTTTCCGCCGCAGCGCGGTCGCGGGTGCGGCGGCGGCCGCGACGATTTCTGCCCCGCAGGCCCTGTTCGCGCAGAAGGCGATGCCGACGAAGGTGGAGGACATGACCCATACGCTGACCGAGGATTTTCCCACCTATTTCGGCGACCAGCAGTTCTTCGTCAAACCGCTGTTCAACTATGCGGAGCACAAGTTCAACATCAATGAGTGGCGGCTTAACGAGCATACCGGCACGCATATGGATGCACCGCTGCACTTTTCCGCAGACGGGACGTCGGTGGACGAGATTCCGGTCGGCGACCTGGTCTGCCCGCTGGCGGTCATCGACATCAGGGAGAAGGCTTCCACCGATGCCGACGCGCAGGTGACGCCCGACGACATCCGGGCCTGGATCGAGGCCAATGGCGACATGCCGGAAGGGGCGTGCGTGGCCATGCTGTCGGGCTGGGGCGAGCATGTGACGACCGACAAGTTCCGCAATGTGGGAGAGGACGGGAAGACCATGCATTTCCCCGGCTTCCACATCGAGGCGGCGCAGATGCTGATGGAAGAGACGAGCACCAAGGGCATCGCCGTCGACACACTTTCGCTGGACCATGGCCCCTCGCCCGATTTCGCCGTGCATTACGAGTGGCTGCCGTCGGGCCGGTGGGGCCTTGAATGCATCGCCAATCTGGAAGCGCTGCCGGCGGCGGGCGCGACGCTGGTGGTCGGCGCGCCCAAGGTCAAGGGTGGTTCCGGCGGGCCAGCGCGCGTATTCGCTATGGTTTAGCGTCAAGGCTGCGGCGCGACACCTTCATCGGCAGGCCACCCTGGGGTTGGGTTGTCAGCTTCTGCACGGGCCAGGGTTTCGTCTCCGGCGTGACGTCGAAGCGGTAGCGCGACATCAGGACGGCGAGCGCGATGACGGCCTCCTGCATGGCGAAGGTCGCGCCGATGCAGATGCGCGGGCCGGCGCCGAAGGGCAGGTACTGGAAGCGGTCGATCGCCTCGCGGTTTTCGGGATGAAAGCGGGAGGGGCGATAGGCTTCCGGGTCGTCCCACAGCTTGCGATGGCGATGGACCGTCCAGGGCATGACCAGCACCTGAGTGCCCTTGGGAATGTCGAGATCGGCGAAGCGGTCATCTTCTATCGCCTCGCGATTGATCGAAGGGGCCGGCGGATAAAGCCGCATCGCCTCCTCGAAGGCGGCGCGCGTGAGCGGCATTCCGTCTAGCCATTTGACCGGATCGGGCTCAGCGGCCAGCACCGCATCGATCTCCGCCTCGATGCGTTCGCGCTCGGCCGGCAGCATGGCGAGGCAATAGATGGTCCAGCCAAGGGCACGAGCGGTCGTCTCGTGGCCGGCGCCGATGAAGGTGATGATATTGTCCTCGATCTCGGCGCGGGCAAGACCGTCCGGTCCCTCGGCGCGCAGCAGAAGCGTGAGGAAATCCTCCGGCACGCCGTCGCCGCGCGCCATCTTCTCCTCGCGCATTTCGATGGTGCGGGAGACGATATCGCGGAAGAAGGCCAGCGAGTTGCGGCCCAGAAGGCGGGTGACGCGCGGCAGCCAGTCCGGCGCGCCCAGAAGATCGAGCGGATCGACCCTGCCCATGGTCTCGAACAGGCGGTCGACCTGGGAGGCGAAACTGTCCGGCTCGCCGGCGATCTCGCCGGAAAACAGGGTTTCGGCCAATATGTCGAAGGTGAGCATCGTCATGTCGCGGGAGACGTCGACCGTGCCGCCCAGCGACGCTTCGTAGCGGGCGGCGAAGGATTCGGCCTCGCGCAGCATGGGAGCGGCGAAACCGGCGATGTGGCGCGGCGTGAAGACCGGGGCCATGGCCTTGCGCGAACGTTTCCAGACCTCGCCCTCGGCGGTCAGGAGGCCGTCGCGCAGGATCGGCCGCAATATCTTCTGGCGCACGCGCGCCATCTTGTAGTTGCGGGCGTTGTCGACGAGCACATGCCGGATGAGGCCGGGGTCGTTGGCGATGAGGAGCGGCCCGCCGATACCGCCGGTGATCGAGATCCACGGCTCGTTATAGGAGGGCTCGCCCCACAGTTCGAGCGGGTTTCGATAGACGATCCGCATCATCTGCAGCGTCGACGGCGGCTTCTGGCGCGGCTTGGGGGCCGGCGGGCGGAATGAGATGGCGGCGGTGTCCATTGGCGTATCCGATCCACCGAGACGTAAGCCTTATGGCGCCTGCTTTCAATCGTGCAGATGGTGTGCGCGCTGGCGCCCAATCGCAAAGATGCCCCGGAACGGCGAGGCGTCCTCCGACGTTACCCTGCCGGGCGCCTCCGTATCGGGGGCAGCGATCCAACAGGAGATGCGACATGAACTGGAACCAGATCG
This sequence comes from Nitratireductor thuwali, assembly GCF_036621415.1. Lineage (NCBI taxonomy): Bacteria > Pseudomonadati > Pseudomonadota > Alphaproteobacteria > Hyphomicrobiales > Phyllobacteriaceae > Nitratireductor > Nitratireductor thuwali. The sequence continues at coordinate 2,421,533 of NZ_CP030941.1, read as the reverse complement.
AGGGCAATTGGGAGCAATTCAAGGGCAAGGCCCAGCAGAAATGGGGCAAGCTGACCAACGACGATCTCGACGTCGTGAAAGGCAACCGCAAAGCGCTGGCCGGCCGCATCCAGGAACTTTACGGCAAATCCCAGGAAGAGGCCGAGCGCGAAGTCGACGAATGGGCCTCGTCAAGCTGACGAACCGGGCAAGACGGGCGGCTGGCGGCTCCTAGCCGGCCGCAAGCCGCCCTTGATCTGGCCGTCGGCGGCCGTCAGGTCTGGCCGGACAGGCAATCCACGAGCGACGCGGTCATGTTGTCGATCAGCTCAAAATAGAGATCCGGGCCGTCCTCGAGCGACGCGCCCAGCGGATCGAGGACGCCGGCGGTTGCCTCTGTCCCTTCGGTGACCACCTCGACCAGCTTCGGCTCGAACTGCGGTTCCGAGAAAACGCATACGGCACCGAGCTCTTCGACCTTGTCGCGGATCTCGCCGACGCGGCGCGCGCCGGGAATGCTTTCGGGGCTGACGGTGATGGAGCCTGCGGCGGATATGCCGAAGCGGCTCTCGTAATACTGGTAGGCGTCGTGGAACACGATGAACGGCCGGCCCTTGACGGCGGCGAGACGCTCATCGGTTTCGGCGATCAGGTTATCGAGCCGCGTTTCGAACTCGGCGAGGTTGGCGCGGTAGAGCGCGCTGTTGGCGGGGTCGGCCTCGGCCAGAACCCCGGCAATCCGGTTTGCCATGGCGCGGGCGTTTTCCGGATCGAGCCATAGATGCATGTCGATCCCGCCATGATCGTGGCCGTGATGCTCGTCCTCGCGACCGGCTTCGGCATGCTCTTCGTGGCCGGACTCCGCCTCATGATCATGGTGACCCTCGTGGGCGGCATGATCCTCATCGCCGTGGCCTTCTTCTCCAGCCTCATGCCTGTGCTCCTCGAAGTCTCCCCCTTCACGCAGCTCCATTTCCTTCAGACCTGGCGCATGCGCCAATTCGACGATGCGCGCGCCCTGCGCCAGCGTCTCGAGCGGCTTTTCCAGGAACTGCTCGAGCTCCGGGCCGACCCAGAATACGATCTTCGCCGATTCCAGCGATGCGGCTTCCGACGGTCGCATCGAATAGGAATGCGGAGAGGCGGCGCCCTTGACCAGAAGCGCCGGCTCGCCGGCACCCTGCATGATGGCGGAGACGATGGAATGGACGGGCTTGATCGAGGCAATGACCCCTTCCGCGGCGTGGGCCGGCAGGCCGGCGGTCGAAAGCAAAAGGGCGGAGACAAGGGGAAGTGAACGCGCAAGCTTCATCGGTCGAACCTTTTCTTTCTCGGCAAGTGGGACTGTTTCAGTCCGCGCAGGGCGGCCCTTGCGGTTAAACGTTATGACATTACATCCGCATTGCGTTACTCTATAACGTGTGCAATATGGCCTGACAAGAAGGCTCTCGGAGAATGTTGCTACAGTCAAAGAACCCGGCCGAAGTGCTGGTGGAAATGCACAATGCCGGCATCCATCGGGCAAGGAGATGGCTCGTGCGGGGTGTCGACCTGACGGTGCGGCGCGGCGAGATCGTGACGCTGATCGGCCCCAACGGGTCCGGCAAAAGCACGACGGCGAAGACCGCCATCGGCGTGCTCAAGCCCGACGAGGGAACCGTGAAGCGCGCGCGCGGCCTGAAGGTCGGCTATGTGCCGCAGAAGATGAGCCTCGACTGGACGCTGCCGCTGACCGTGGACCGGCTGATGCGGCTGACGGGGCCGCTGCCCCGCGCGCGCATCGACACGGCGCTGGAGGCGGCGGGCGTTTCCCATCTGAAGGGGGCGGAAGTGCAGGCGCTTTCGGGCGGCGAGTTCCAGCGGACGCTGCTTGCCCGGGCGCTGGCGCGCGAACCGGACCTTCTGGTGCTGGACGAGCCCGTGCAGGGCGTGGATTTTACCGGCGAAGTGGCGCTTTACCGCCTCATCCGCGAGATACGCGACCGGACGAACTGCGGCATTCTGCTGATCTCGCACGATCTGCATGTGGTGATGAAGGAGACCGATACCGTGATCTGCCTGAACGGCCATGTATGCTGCCGGGGCACGCCGGAAAACGTGGCGCAGAGCGCGGAATACCAGACGCTGTTCGGCGCGCGCGGCAATGACACGCTTGCGATCTATCATCATGATCACGACCACACGCATCTTTCCGGCGGCCGGGTGCGCCGCGCCGACGGCACTGTCGGCGATGCCTGCGAGCACCATCACGATCACGAAGACGTTCCGAACGAAAAGGCCGCGCCGGATGCTTGACGACTTCTTCACCCGGGCCATCGTGGCGGGCGTCGGCCTGGCGATCGTCGCCGGGCCGCTCGGCTGCTTCGTCGTGTGGCGGCGGATGGCCTATTTCGGCGACACGATGGCGCATTCGGCGCTGCTGGGCGTGGCGCTGGCCTTCCTGTTCGAGATCAACCTCACGGTGGGCGTCTTCATCGTGGCCGCCGGGGCCTCGGTGGTGCTTCTCATGCTGCAGCGCCGGGACGGGCTTTCCACGGATGCGCTGCTGGGCATCCTGTCGCATTCGACGCTGGCGCTGGGGCTGGTGATGGTGGCGTTCATGAGCTGGATCCGCATCGACCTGATGAGCTTCCTGTTCGGCGACATCCTCGCCGTATCGAAGGCCGACATCGCGATCATCTATGCCGGCGGCGCGCTGGTTCTCGCGCTGCTGGTTTATCTCTGGCGGCCGCTGATGGCGGCCACCGTCAATATCGACATCGCCGAGGCCGAGGGCCTGAAGCCCGAGCGCGCGCGCTTCATCTTCATGCTGCTGATGGCCGCCGTCATCGCGATCGCCATGAAGGTGGTGGGCATATTGCTCATCACGTCGCTGCTCATCATCCCGGCCGCCACCGCCCGGCGCTTTTCGGCCACGCCCGAGGCCATGGCGGTGTTCGCCTCGCTCGCCGGCATGCTGGCGGTGGTGGGAGGGCTTTCCACCTCGCTCCACTTCGACACGCCGTCGGGGCCGTCGATCGTGGTTGCGGCCTTCATCCTGTTCCTGCTCAGCCTGGCGCGGCTGCCCCTGCGGCGAGCGCGAAGCATGGAGGCCCGCCGATGACGACGCGCCATCAACTGACCCGAAACCAGAACCTCGTCATGCACGCGCTCGACAGCGCGGCGGGGCCGCTCAGCGCCTATACGATCCTCGACCGGCTGCGCGACGAGGGCTTCCGCGCGCCGCTGCAGGTCTACCGCGCGCTGGAAAAGCTGCAGGAAATGGGTCTCGTCCACCGGCTGGAGAGCATCAACGCCTTCGTCGCCTGCGCCCACCCCGACTGCCATGCGCATGACATGATCGCTTTCGCCATCTGCGAAAAATGCGGGAAGGTGGATGAATTCTCGGACGATGTGGTGCAGGAGCGCCTCGGCGCATGGACGGCCGGGCACCGCTTCAAGCCGTCGAAGACGACCGTCGAAATCCGCGGCCACTGCGCTTCCTGTTCGGCGGCCGGATAGGGCCAGGAAGAGTTCAGCCTGAATCGGCCTGCCGGCATCAACTTTGAGGAAGCTGGCGCCTACCTCCGTCATCCCCGTCTGGGATGACGAGGCGGGCGCATTAGTGTCGTCCTCAAGGTCGGGACCGGAACTCGGCAAAAACCGAGCTGTTGACGGAGCGCGGCCGCTCACGCGCGGGCTGAGACAGAGCTATCCCCTCAGAGTTGATGACGAAGCTTGGCGCGAGCCTCGATCGCATCAGTTCCCGAACAGGCCCTTTTCGGACAGGGTGATGCCGGCGGGGCCGAGGATTATGGCGAACAGGACCGGCAGGAAGAAGATGATCATCGGGACAGTCAGCTTGGGCGGCAGCGCGGCGGCCTTCTTTTCGGCCGCCGTCATCCGTTCCTCGCGGCTTTCATTGGCCAGCACGCGCAGGGCGTGGCTGACCGGCGTGCCGTACCGCTCGGCCTGGATCAGGGCCTGGGAAACGCTTCTCACCGTTTCGAGGCCGGTGCGCGCGGCCAGATTCTCATAGGCCTGGCGCCGCTCCTGCAGGAACGACAATTCGGCGTTGGTCAGCACAAACTCCTCGGCGAGCGCCACGGACTGGCTGCCGATCTCGTCGGCCACCCGGCGGAAGGCGGCCTCCACGGACATGCCGGATTCGACGCAGATGAGCAGCAGGTCGAGCGCGTCCGGCCAGGCGCGCTGGATGGACTGCTTGCGCTTGCTGGCGCGGTTGGAGACATACATGACCGGCGCATAGAAGCCGGCATAGGCCGCCAGGATGCACACGAATACCTTCATGAAGAACGGCTTGTCGGCGAGCGCGCCAAGGGCGAAAATGTAGAAGGCGGCCAGCCCGAAGCCCACGAACGGCAGAACGAGCCGGAAGAACAGCAGCTTGGTCAGCGGGTTCTGGCCACGGAAGCCCGCCATGCGCAGCTTTGCGACCGTCTGCTCGTCGGCCAGTGCCCGCTTCAGGTCCAGACTGTCCACGATACTGCGGATCCTGCCGCTTTCCTGCTCGCGCAGGCCCCGGCGCTTCCGGTCGCTTTCGGCCGCGAGCCGGGCCCGCTGCTTGGCGCGCAGTTCGTCCCGCTCCAGCGCCACCGAGCGCATGCGCGACTTGAGCGTGTCGCCCGACGATACCGGAAGCAGGGTGAAAACGGTGGCGAAGACGGCCACCGCCACGAGCAACGCGATAAGAAATGCCGGATCGAAAAGGGCGCGTGCGATGCCTTCGGTCATGACTGCTTCCCCATCAGACTTCGAAATTCATCATCTGGCGCATGACGAAGATGCCCATGCTCATCCACAGGCCCGCCACGCCCAGGATGAGATGGCCGGTGCCGGTCGTGAAGAGCGGCGCGATATAGCTCGGGCTGGTGATGTAGACGAGGAACGCGACGATGAAGGGAAGCGAGCCGATCACGGCCGCCGATGCCTTGGCTTCCATCGACAGGGCGCCCACCTTGGCCTTCATCTTCTTGCGGTCGCGCAGCACCTTGGAAAGGTTGCCCAGGGCTTCGGAGAGGTTGCCGCCGGCCTGGCTCTGGATCTGGATGACGATGCCGAAGAACGATGCCTCCGAACAGGGCATGGTCTCGCTCATGCGCAGGGTGGATTCGGCCATCGACATGCCGAGCTGCTGACCTTCGACGATCCGGCGGAACTCCGTGCGAACCGGCTCCGGCGCCTCGGCGGCGATCATGCGCACGGCATCGTTGAGCGGCAGGCCCGACCTGACGGAGCGGACGATGATGTCGAGGGCGTTCGGAAACTCGTTCAGGAAGGCCTTGACGCGGCGCGCGCGCAGGAAACCGACGACCCAGCGCGGCAGGCCCAGCCCGCCGACCAGGAGCGCGCCGGGAACGGCGAAAAGCGGCGCGCCCACGATCAACGTCAGCAGCGCCAGCAGGACGCCGGCAATGGCCGAATAGACGTAGAAGCGTTCGATGCTGACGTTCAGGCCGGCCTGGCGTATCTGTATCTTCAGCGGCGGCTTCTTGAGATAAAGGTCCCTGCCCTTTTGCCGGTTCTCGATGTCCTTGAGGGAGTCCTGGATCGTCTTGCGGCGCTTGGATACTTCCGCCACGCGGTCGCGCGAGGCCTTGACCGCGGCACGGTCCGTCTCGGCGCGCTTGACCGTTTCAAGCCGCCGCTCGACCTTCTGCTCGTTTGCGATGGTGGTAAAAAGCAGGGCATAGGCGAGCGCCCCGGCGCTGCACGTCGCCAGCACGATAAAACCCAGCACCGCCGGCTCAAGACCGAACATTCATCCCATCCCGCTCATCAATTGGTCTTCTTTTCCATCGCTTCGAGCGCCGCCGCCAGGCGGGCTTCCTCGCCATAATAGCGGGCGCGGTCCCAGAAGGCCGGGCGGCCGACGCCGGTGGAAACATGTTCGCCGATGATCCTGCCCTGTGCGTCCTCGCCCTTCATGTCGTAGAGCACCAGATCCTGGGTGATGATCACGTCGCCTTCCATGCCCACGACCTCGGTGATGTGGGTGATGCGGCGGGAACCGTCGCGCAGGCGGGCGGCCTGGATGATGACATCGACCGAGCCGACGACGATCTCGCGCACCGTCTTCTGCGGCAGGGTGAAGCCGCCCATCGCCACCATGGATTCGATACGATTGAGGCACTCGCGCGGGCTGTTGGCGTGGATGGTGCCCATGGAGCCGTCGTGACCGGTGTTCATGGCCTGCAAAAGGTCGAATACTTCCGGGCCGCGCACCTCGCCGACGATGATGCGTTCAGGGCGCATGCGCAGGCAGTTCTTCACGAGGTCGCGCATGGTCACCTCGCCTTCGCCTTCCAGATTGGGCGGACGGGTTTCCAGCCGCACCACATGGGGCTGTTGCAACTGAAGCTCGGCCGAATCTTCGCAGGTGATGATGCGTTCGTCGCGATCGATATAGTTGGTCAGGCAGTTGAGCAGCGTCGTCTTGCCGGAGCCGGTGCCGCCCGAGATGACGACATTGCAGCGCACGCGGCCGATGATCTGGAGCACCTGGGCGCCCTCGGGCGAAATCGCGCCGTAACGGACGAGCTGATCGAGCGTGAGCTTGTCCTTCTTGAACTTGCGGATGGTGAGCGAGGCGCCGTCGATGGACAGGGGCGGCGCGATCACGTTGACGCGCGAGCCGTCCGGCAGGCGGGCGTCGCAGATGGGGCTCGATTCGTCGACGCGGCGGCCGACCTGGCTGACGATGCGCTGGCAGATGTTGAGGAGCTGCTGGTTGTCGCGGAAGCGTATCGGCGTCTGCTCGACCTTGCCGTTGACCTCGATGAACACCTGGCGGGCGCCATTGACCATGATGTCGGCGATGTCGTCGCGGGCCAAAAGCGGCTCCAGCGGGCCGTAGCCCAACACATCGTTGCAGATGTCCTCGAGCAACTCCTCCTGCTCGGAAATCGACATCGCGAAGTTCTTGATCGCGATGATGTCGTTGACGATGTCGCGGATTTCCTCGCGAGCGCTGTCGGGCTCCAGCTTGGAAAGCTGCGACAGGTCGATCGTGTCGATGAGCGCGGAGAAGACCTGGCTCTTGGTGTCGTAATAGGATTCGGTGCGCTCGCGCGGATTGCGCGGCGCCGACGCCTGTGCCGCCGGAGACGCAGGCTGCATCGGCTCGGGCGCGCGTCTGGACGGTTCGGCGGCCGCCGGCGGAGGAGGAGCGGCCTGCGGCTTGGGCTCCGGCCGCTCGAGCGTTTCGGTCAGACCGGCGCCGTCGGCCGGCGCCGCCGGGCGCGACGGGCCGCCGTTCGTGGAGCTGGAACCTCTTTTGCCAAACATGCTGCTACCGCTCGCTATTTACGGTTACGTCTTGCGGTTCAGGCGGCCGAGAAGGCCGGCAAGCGCGGACTTCCTCTGCGGCCTGATCTCCCGCCGCCCCGTGAGGATGTGCGCCAGATCGTTTATCTGCGCCACGACCGGACTGTTCTGGTCCATCTCGCCCAGCATGCGGCCATTGTTCGAGGCGTTGCCGAAAAGCTGCGGCTCGAACGGGATGACGGCGAGCGGCGTGATGCCGAGGGGCTCGGCGAAGTCCTCGGCGCTGATTTCCGGGCGCTTGGGGACGCCGGCCTGATTGACGATCAGCTTCGGCGGCGCGTCGTTGGGGCGCAGCTTCTTCAGCATGTCGACGAGGTTCTTGGTGTTGCGCAGGTTGGCAAGTTCCGGCGTCGCGGTGATGACGACGTCGTCGGCCCGGGCAAGGGTCGTCCTCGACCAACCTGTCCACACATGCGGCACGTCCAGCACGACCAGCGGCGCCGAGCGCTGCGCCGTGTCGATGATCTGCGCAAAGGCTTCCGCGTCGAAATCATAGGGGCGGTCGAGCGTCGAGGGCGCGGCCAGCAGCGAAAGGCGCTCCGCACACTGGGCCAGAAGGCGGTCGAGATAGACCTCGTCGATGCGCTCGGGCGAGAACACGGCTTCGGCAATGCCCTGGGCCGGATCCTGATCGAAATTGATATTGGCGGTGCCGAAGGGCAGATCGAGGTCGGCCACCACGACCTCGCTTTCGAAGAGCGAGGACATGGACCAGGCGATGTTGTGGGCGATGGTCGACGAGCCGACGCCCCCCTTCGCGCCGATGAAGGCGATGGACCGGCCGACCGGCTCGGCATCCGGATCAACGAAGATGGTGGCGATCACGCTGACGATGTCGGCCATGGAGATGGGCGCAACGACATATTCGGAGATGCCGGAGCGGATGAGCTCGCGGTAGAGCCAGACGTCGTTGTAATGGCCGATGATGACGACCTTCGACGTCGGGTCGCAGACCTCGGCAAGCTGCGACAGAGAAGCCAGAAGCTCCTTGGGCTCGGCCCGCGATTCAAGGATGATGAGATTGGGCGTGGCAGCCTGACGGTAGAACTCGACCGCCCCGGCTACCCCGCCCATATGGACCTTGAGGTGGGTCTTGGCCATGCGCCGGTCTTCCCCCGCCCGCTCGATCGGGTTGGCGACGGCTTCGGTTTCGCAGAAGGCCTGGATGGAAATGCGCGGCACCGGGCGAAGCTGATGCAGGCCGCTATCCTGCGGCGTGCTCATCAGGTCCAGGTGATCGGTTTCATAAGCCAGATCGGTCATTTCCCGTTACCTTCGATCATTGGTCGTATTCGATTTCCGATCGCCTCCGGAAATCCTCGGCGACGACGCGATCCTTGTAGTCGGTGATCGCCGCGTCGCGGTTTTCGGCGTCGATCGGCGTCATCTTGCGCGGGCCGAGGAAATCGTTGGGATTGGAAACCTGGGCGGCGAGATTGTTCTGATAGGCGCAGCCGAAATTCTCCCAGTTCCTGTTCTCGTAGGACTGGGCCATGTCGTCCGGCCAGCGGCCGCAGGGGCCGACCTGCGCCTTTACCAGACCATAGGACAGCCTGATGGGAGCGGTCTCCTCGGGGCCGGCCTGATATGACAGGACCTGGATGCGCTCGCCGGGAACGCCGGCCCGACGCAGATACTCGGCGAAATCGCCCGACACGCTGAGCGCGGCGGCCTCGTTGAGCGAGCCGGCGGGAACCAGGATCGTCACCAGCGATTGGCCGCTGTCGCCATATTTGTCGAGGAAGCCGGCTATGGCCGCCTTCTGGTGCCCCGTCATGCGGTAGGCGGTGCTGCTGACCGGCAAGTCGAGGATTTCCTCCCCTTCTGCGATGACGATCGGGTGGCGCGTGCGGTAGTCGTCGGGCACGGAGCCGACGATCACCGAGTCCCGCTTGGCCCAGCTGCAGCCGGAAACCAGCGCCACCGCGGCTATGACAGCCAGCGGCAGCGCGGCCTTCTTCATCTTCGTATCGAACATGGCAAGCGGTCCCCGATCACTTGTAGATGTAGCCGACGACGCCGTGGTAGCGGCCCTTCGGCAGATTGGTCTTCATGGTCCCGTAGACGCGGTTCACGCGGCCCAGGAACATGCCGGCGCCATCGCTGGCGGCGTTGAAATTGTCGTCCGGACGGGCGAGCGCCGTGCGCTGGGTGGGACGCGAGAGATAAGGCGTGATGATGATGATGAGCTCGGTCTCGTTGCGGACGAAATCGCGGCTGCGGAAGAGCGTGCCGAGAACGGGAATCTTGGCAAGGCCGGGAAGACCGTTGATCACCTGACGCACATCGTCCTGCACGAGGCCGGCAATCATCATGGAACCACCGGAGGGCAGTTCCACTGTCGTATCGGCAAGACGCTTGCGAATGGAAATGATGCTCCCGCCTTTGACGTGTCCGCCGTTTGTGAAGCCTCCTGCCAATGAAACGTTACCCTGGGAGGTGGGCTCGGAGACTTGTGTGCGAACTTTCAAGGAAATACGGCCCGCTGACAGCACCGTGGGCTGAAATTCAAGGCCGATACCGTATTCGATCTTGCGATGTTCGTCGGTGACCTGACCTGTTTCACTGTCGATGTCGCGGCCATCCAGGATGTTGAACTCGCCGCCGACCCGGAATGTCGCCTTCTCGCCGGAAACAGCCGTAAGCGCTGGTTCGGCAAGGGTCTTCATGACCCCAGCCTGTTCCATGGCATGAATGTAGGAGGTGATCAACGAACCGCCGCCTCCCAACACAGCACCCGCGTTGGACAGGCCATTGCCGAGGCCAAGCGGCGTATCGCTAAACGCGCTCCAGCGAATCCCATCGACGCTGCCGTTCGCGAGCATGTCGACCCCCAGCTGCTTCATCACCGTCCGGCTCACCTCGGCGACGGTAACCTTCAGCGTCACCTGATCCTCGCCGATGATCTGCAGCATGTTCACGATTTGACTGGTGCGGCGTTCGGAGTCCGGATTGTCGATGGCGACGCCGCCGCCATCGCTGGGCGCGGCGGCGGTCTGGGAATATTGGCCGGTGGTCGCTTCGCCGCCGCTGACGAAGATCTGCGCGAGTTGCGCGGCGCGGGAGGCGTCCAGCGGGGTCTCGACCGTGCCGGTGAGGACCACGTTGTCGTTCAGCAGTTCGACATTGATGTCGGAATTGGGAATGTAGCGCTCCAGATATTCCTCAAGGCCGGCGACGTCGCGCTCGACGGCGATATCAAGGCTCGCGATCTGCTCGCCATTCGGCCCGAAGACGAAGATGTTGGTCTCGCCAACCTGCTTGCCGAACAGATAGATGCGGCGCGCCGTGCGGGTGACCGCGTCGGCGACCGACGGGTTGGCGACCAGGATGTCGTAGGCGTCGCGCGGCAGGTCGACGACGAGCGATTTGTTAAGCCCGAGCTTCACCCGCTGGTTGGCTGAGGCCTTGACCACGCCCTGTTCGGCCATGGCGGGAGAGGGGGCCAGGGAACCGAGCAGGCCGGTGGCGGCCACTGCAAGCATAGCCCCAGCGCACAGGCGCCTGGCCAGTTTTTTTGCCTTGCGCCAATGGATGCGTTCCGGCGTGTTTTGATCCATCATCATTTCCGGGTCCCCACTTCGGACACTTCGCCTGACCTGATCAGGCGCACGCTGTTGCCGCGGCCGGTTCCCGTCACGAGATAGAGGCCGTCATTGTCCGGCTGTTCGTTGGCATCGGCCAGCGAGCGCAGCGCGAGCGTCAGCCGGTCGGCCATCTGCTGCGCCACCGTGATGACTTCCGCCTGCTCGGGCGTCAGTTCCAGGGTCGCGGTCTCGCCGACCTTGACGCGGCGGCCGTCCTCGTCCTCCTGGATCGTCTGGTCGATGGCCAGGACGCGGATGTTTCTCAGGATCGTTTCGGTCACGAAGCCGTCGGGCGTGGCGGCATTCTCGGAACGGCGGGTCATGATGACGTCGACATAGTCATTGGGCAGTATGAACCCGCCGGCCGATGTGTCGGCGGCGATCTGCGTCGCCACGGCGCGCTTGCCGGGCGGCAGGATGGCCGACATGAAGCTCTGGCCTTCGCCGATCAGCTTGGCGTGGCGCAGCGGCTCTCCCGAATAGAGCGTCAGGCGGGCGACGGAGTTCTTCAGGTCTTCGACCGCATCGGGATGGCTGTCTCGGGTGATGTAGGTCTCGTTGATGGTGTCGGCGGGCCATGCTTGCCAGCGCACCGCACTGCCGAGCGTGGAGCCCATCGGCACGTCCTGGCCGACGACCAGGACTTCCTTGAGTTCGACCTGCGGTTCCTGCGGCCCGGTTTCGACAATGACATTATCGGCGGGCCTGGAAGCCAGGTTCTTGGCCATATAGCCCGCCCCGACCGCCGCGACGACGGCAACGCCCAAAATGACGATGCGGGATTTGTTCATTCGTCCGCCCCTCGATACCCCGAAAATTACCCTAGCTCGGGACAGACATTCGCCTTGTAAACGTCAAATTACGGTTAACAGAGACATTACAAGCGTAATTAATTTAAAGTTGACGCAACGGGTGGCCGGGGCTTACGCGCCGGTGCGATGGCGACGGTGGGCAATCGAACGGACCAGCGATTGCGCCGGCGATTGCGCTGGTACATTGTCGAGCAACAGCATCCGAAAGGGAGCCTTCCGCTTTGAAAATTACCGCCATCAAGGCCTTTCAGGTCGACCTGCCGCTGAAGGAAGGCCGCTATTCCTGGTCGAACGGCAATTATGTCGAGGTGTTCGACGCAACAGTGGTCGCCATCGAGACCGATTCGGGGCTGACGGGCTATGCCGAGTGCTGCCCGCTCGGTTCGACCTATCTGCCGTCCTATGCGCGCGGCGTGCGCGCGGGGCTGGAGGAAGTGGCGCCAAGGCTGATCGGCCTCGACCCCACCAATCTGGGCCTCGTCAACCGGGCCATGGACGCCGCCCTGAACGGGCACCCTTACGTAAAGGCGCCGCTCGACATCGCCTGCTGGGACCTGCTTGGAAAGGCGGCCGGCATGCCGCTGGTGCAGCTTCTGGGCGGTGTTGCGCAGCAGGAGGTAAAGCTCTACCGGGCAATCTCCCAGGATGACCCGGAGACGATGGCGGCCAGGATCGGCGGCTACAAGGCCGAGGGATATACCAAGTTTCAGCTCAAGGTGGGCGGCGCCGCGGACGACGACATCGCGCGCATCCGCGCCTGCCGGGGCATTCTCGACGCCGGCGACATATTGGTGGCCGATGCGAATACAGGCTGGACGCGGCACGAGGCCGCGCGGGTGGTCGACGCGGTGGCCGATCTCGACGTCTATATCGAGCAGCCCTGCCCCACTTACGAGGAATGCCTGTCCATCCGGCGGCGGACGGCCAAGCCCTTCGTGATGGACGAGAACATCACGGGTCTCGACGTGCTGGTGCGCGGACTGGCAGATGACGCCATGGACGTGATCAACCTCAAGATTTCCAAGGTGGGCGGGCTTTCGAAGGCCCGGACGATGCGCGACCTGTGCGTGGCCCACGGCATCCCCATGACCATAGAAGACACCTGGGGCGGCGACATCGTGACGGCGACCATCGCCCATCTGGCCCAGTCGACGCCGGAGGAATTCGTGTTCTCGGCGACCGATTTCAACTCCTATGGAACGAAGACGATTGCGAGAAACGCGCCGAAACGGGCGAACGGCGCCATGAAGGCGCCCACGGGGCCGGGGCTCGGGATCGAACCGGATTTCAACGTGCTCGGCGCACCGGTGCTTTCGTTCGGGTGAATTTCTGGCAATCGGATGCGTTCATCGAAGATCATTCACATCGTTTCCTGCCACGCCGAAGGCGAGGTGGGCGATGTGATCGTCGGCGGCGTGGTTCCGCCACCGGGCGACACGCTCTGGGAGCAGCGCGATTTCATCGCGCGTGACGGTGCGTTGCGGAACTTCGTTCTAAACGAGCCGCGCGGCGGCGTCTTCCGCCACGTGAACCTGCTGGTGCCGCCGAAGGACCCGCGGGCGGACATGGGTTTCATCATCATGGAACCGGAGGACACGCCGCCCATGTCCGGCTCCAACGCAATCTGCGTTGCGACCGTGCTGCTCGACAGCGGCATTTTGCCGATGCGCGAGCCGGAAACGCGGCTGACACTGGAGGCGCCCGGCGGGCTCGTTGAGATCACGGCTGCCTGCAGGAACGGCAAGGCAGAGCGCATCACCGTCACCAACGTCCCTTCCTTCGCGGACAGGCTGGGCGCCTTGCTGGAAGTGGAAGGGCTGGGCACGCTGGTGGTGGATACCGCCTATGGCGGCGACAGCTTCGTGATTGCCGATGCGCAGGCGCTCGGCTTTGCACTGGCGCCCGATGAGGCGCGGGAACTCGCCGAGACGGGAGCGAGGATCACCCGCGCGGCCAACGAGCAACTGGGCTTCACCCATCCCGAAAATCCCGCTTGGGATCATATCTCCTTCTGCCAAATGACAATGCCAGTCACCGAGGAGAACGGCGTTGTCACCGGGCGCAACACGGTGGTGATCCAGCCCGCGAAGCTGGACCGCTCGCCGACCGGTACCGGCTGCTCGGCCCGTATGGCCGTGCTGCATGCACGCGGCGCGCTTTCGGCCGGGCAGCGGTTTTCAGGATTGTCGATCCTCGGATCCCGGTTCGACTGCCGCATCGCCCGGGAGACGAGCGTTGGCGGGAAGCGGGCGATCATCCCTGAAATCACGGGGCGGGCCTGGGTTACCGGGACCTGCCAGCACATGCTCGACCCCGAGGATCCGTGGCCGCAGGGCTATCGTCTCGCGGATACCTGGCCGGTGAGGAGTTAGCCCCCTCAACCGGTTGCACCACCGCCGTCGAGAAGTTTAAATTTTACGAAAACTTTACCATAAAGAACGGCTTACGGGCTTTTGTGGAACGTTATGCCGTTGCGCCGATTAATCCCATGAGTGAAACAGAGGAGCGCGAAGAAAACCGATGCGGCAAAAGGACGGATCGACGGCTGATGAACTCAGCCGGCAATTTCGTCACGCGGACAATACTCGGTTTCTCCGCCGCCTGCCGGGCTTCGAGCTGGAACGGGAGCTGCCGGAAGAATTGCTTGAGCTTTTGAGTGAACTGCAAGAGGCGGAGAACGCAAGGGTAAACCGCGCATGGCGAGGCTAGATCAGTTCGTCGTTTCCAAGAAGCGCCGAACTGACCCAACCATTTGATCTTACGCCAATACCAGACGGAAACCGGCTTCAATTTCCTGGAATTTCTCAAATCGGCGCCGCGCGTTCTTTCGGACGCGCGGCGCCTTGCACTTCGCGTTTGCGCATGTGCGAACGCCGAATGGCCGCCATAGACGCGCCGGCCGGGCGACCTGCCCGGCGCTTCAATCTCGGCGACACGGATGGAAAATCAGGCGGCGCGCTTCTTCTTCGGCAGAAGGCCTTCGCGCTGCGCCTGCTTGCGCGCCAGCTTGCGCGAGCGGCGGATGGCTTCCGCATGCTGCCGGGCGCGTTTTTCTGACGGCTTCTCGTAGGAGCGCCGGGCTTTCATCTCACGGAAAACGCCCTCGCGCTGCATCTTTTTCTTCAGCACCTTGAGAGCCTGGTCGACATTGTTGTCGCGAACAACTACCTGCAATGTTCTTCCTTCTTTCTATCGGCGTTAGGGGCACCTGCCACAAGCGGCCGGCAGAGCCCTTCGTCTGTTCGAGCACGGTCCTTCGGAGGACACCGTTCGGAGGTTCCGGGACCATGCAATTCATCGGGTCCGGCCCTGCTCCATGCAAAAGAGGGCACGCGAGCGGCCGCAAAAGCCGCCACCAGGGACGACTCGGGGAAGGCGCGGACTATAGCAGCATTCGCGCCAGATGCACCCCTTCAGGACAAATATAGTGCGCAGCGCATATTTGTGGAGGGTTCTGGTCAGCCAGCCGCCTGCCGCCGCCAGGAATAAGCGCCGGAAGAGGCGGCGCGCGCAGCAGGCTGGTAATGAAGGCCGATGCCGCCCCGCTGGCCCGCTTCGAGCCGTGCGAGCGTGGGGGCATTCTTCACTTCCAGCGTGCTGAAACCAACGCGCAGCATGTGCGCAACCTGGTCGAACAGCACGTCGCCGGTGGCGCGGACTTCGCCCTCATAGGCGTAGCGCGAACGCAGAAGCTGCGCCTTGGAATAGGAGCGGCCGTCCGTATAGGCGGGGAACGCCAAGGCCACCAGGGGCAGCCCGTCGAGGTGCGGCGCCAGCGCCTCCACGTCGTCTCCGGGCTGCAGCTCGACGCCCAGACGCGGCTTGAGCGCCGAGCGGGCCGCCTCGTCCAGCGCCGCGAACACCTCCAGCGGCACGATGAAATTTCCCTCGGAATCAAGCTCTTCCGCGCTCTCCGCGCGCCGCCAGCGATTGTCGAGGAAACCCTGCTCGCTCCACAGGCGAGGCTCTATCGTTCCGGTCGTGTCGTTCATATCGCCCATCCTCAAGCCGCCGAAGTCAGCGCGTTGTCGAGCCCCGGCAAGTGGATGCCGCATTCCGTCTTGGCCTGTCCGGCCCAGCGTCCGCTGCGTGCATCCTCGCCGGGCTTCACCGGCTCTGTGCAGGGGAAGCAGCCGATCGACAAATAGCCATAGGCAACGAGCGGGTTCTCGCGCAGTCCGTGGCCGCGCATGTAGTCGGCCTGGTCCCTGGTGGTCCAGCGGGCCAGCGGGTTGATCCGGATGCGCGGGCCCACGGCCTCGAAGACCGGCATTTGCGCGCGCGTGGCGGCCTGGTGGCGCTTGCGGCCGGTGAACCATGCGGCATAAGGTTCCACGGCGCGGGCCATCGGCTCGACCTTGCGGATTTCGCAGCACAGGTCGGTATCCGTCTTGTGCAAGAGGTCGTCCGGATCATGGGCGGCCAGCATGGCGGCGTCCGGATCGACGACGACGAGGTTTTCAAGGCCCAGGTCGGCGGCGAGCTGGTCGCGATATTCGAGCGTTTCGCCGAAATGCTGGCCGGTATCCAGAAAGAGTACCGGCAGCGTCTTGTCGGCCTTGGCGAGCATGTGGAGCAGCACCGCCGAATCGGCCCCGAAGGACGACACGGTTGCGATGCCGCCCTCGTCGCGGAAGCGCTTGATGGCGATCTCGACGATGGCCTCGGCCTCGAGATGGCCGAACCGGGCCTCGAGGGCCGCCGCTTCGTCTATTGCTGTCTGTTCCAGATCAGGCAGCTTTGGCTTCACGGCCATAGAGCGCCTCCTTGAATGGTGCGGGGCCAAGCCGGCGATAGGCGTCGAGGAAGGTTTCCTCCCGCCCCTGCCGGTGGCCGAGATAGGTTTCGACGAGGGTTTCGACGGCGTCGACGATCTCGTCCGGGCCGAAGCCGCGGCCGATGATCTCGCCGATCGACGTGCGCTCGTCGCCGGAGCCGCCAAGCGTGATCTGATAGAGCTCGGCCCCCTTCTTCTCGACGCCCAGGATGCCGATATGGCCGACATGGTGGTGTCCGCAGGCATTGATGCAGCCGGAAATCTTGATCTTGAGATCGCCGATTTCCTCCTGCCGCTTCTGATCGCCGAAGCGGGTCGAGATCTGCTGGGCGACGGGGATCGAGCGGGCATTGGCGAGCGCGCAGAAATCGAGCCCCGGGCAGGCGATGATGTCGGTGACCAGCCCGGCATTGGCGGTGGCCAGGCCGATCTCTACGAGACGGTCGAACACCGCCTTCAGATCGGCGCGCGCCACATGGGGCAGGACCAGGTTCTGTTCATGGGTAACGCGGATTTCGTCGTTGCCGTAGCGTTCGGCAAGCTCGGCCACCGCATCCATCTGATCGGCGGAAGCATCGCCCGGGATTTCGCCGATGCCCTTCAGCGAGATGGTGAGAGCGGCGTAATCGGCGTTCCTGTGGGTGTGAAGGTTGCGGCGCAGCCAGTCGGCAAAGCCCGCATCACGCGCGGCCGCCTCGGCGAGCAGGGCATCGCCCTCGGGCCGGGTCGCCAGCGCCGGCGGCGCGAAATAGGCCTGGATCGCCGCGATGTCGGCATCCGGCAGCTTGAGCTCGCCATTCCGCAGCGCCTCGAACTCCTTCTCGACCTGCGCCTTGAGCTCTTCGGTGCCGGTTTCGTGAACGAGGATCTTGATGCGCGCCTTGTACTTGTTGTCGCGGCGGCCATGAAGATTATACACGCGCAGGATGGCGGTCGTGTAGGACAGGAGATCCTCTTCGGGCAGGAAGTCGCGGATCTTCTTGCCGACCATGGGCGTGCGGCCAAGGCCGCCGCCGACATAGACGGAAAAGCCCAGCTCGCCCTTCTCGTTCTTCTTCAGGTGGAGGCCGATGTCGTGCACCTGCACCGCCGCGCGGTCGCGCTCGGCGCCCGTGACGGCGATCTTGAACTTGCGCGGCAGGTAGGAGAATTCGGGATGGACCGACGACCACTGGCGCAGGATCTCGGCATAGGGGCGCGGGTCGGCAACCTCGTCGGCGGCTGCGCCGGCGAAATGGTCGGCGGTGACATTGCGGATGCAGTTGCCAGAAGTCTGGATGGCGTGCATCTCGACCGACGCCAGATCCTCCAGGATCTGCGGAATATCCGACAGCGCCGGCCAGTTGAACTGGATGTTCTGGCGCGTCGTGAAATGACCGTAGCCCTTGTCGTAGGTGCGGGCGATATGGGCGAGCATCCGCATCTGGCGCGGCGACAGCGTGCCGTAGGGAATGGCGATGCGCAGCATATAGGCGTGAAGCTGAAGATAGACGCCGTTCATCAGCCGCAGGGGCTTGAACTGGTCCTCCGTCAACTCGCCCGACAGCCGCCGCTCCACCTGGTCGCGGAACTGGGCGACGCGGGCCTTCACAAAGTCATGGTCGAATTCGTCGTAACGGTACATGAAACTTCCCTGACGTGTTCAGCCGAAGGCCGCAGTCCGCTTGCGCGCCTGCTTGCCAAGATTGATGTGAGTGGTGGGGCCGAGCGCCCGTATGCGCTCGCGAAGGCGGATGGGGCGCATCTCGCCATCGACGATCTCGACATCTATGAGATTGACGTCGACCACCTCGTTGTTGGCGAGCGCCAGAAGGCCGGCGGCCGAAAGCCGCGTTTCGGCATCCTTGTCATGGGCAATCTCGGCGTCTTCGATCGTCTCGACCCAGCTCCCGTCCGCCGAGAGCCAGACCACTTCGCCGTCGATCAACCGATTTGCCGTCAGTAGCTTCATGATCCCTGGTCCTCGTCAAACACGCGCGGCCGCGCGCTTACGGGCGGCAAGCGGCTCGGAACGGTCGAAATTGGCGCCGGCGACCGCGTCGCCGATGATGGTCAGAACCGGACCCGTCATGTCGTCACGCTCGCTGAGCGCGGGCAGGTCGGCCAGGGTGCCGTGGGCAAGGCGGCGGTTGCCGAGGCTCGCATTCTCGACGACAGCGACGGCGGTATCCGGCGAAAGCCCAGCGTCCTGCAGCCTGCCGGCCACCTCGGCTGCCGTGCTGCGGCCCATATAGACCGCGACGGTGGCGCCGGAAATGGCGAGCTTCGCCCAATCGGGCAGCGCGCGGCCCTTCAGATCATGGCCAGTGGTGAAGACCATCGAGGAAGCGATGCCGCGCAGGGTCAAGGGCAGCTCGAAATCGGCGGCGGCGGCAAAGGCGGCGGTGATGCCGGGCACGATCTCATAGGAAATGCCGGCATCGCGCAGCGCCGACATCTCCTCGCCGGCGCGGCCGAAGACCAGCGGATCGCCCGATTTCAGGCGCACGACGCGCTTGCCGGCGCGGCCGAGCTCGACCAGCAGTTCGCTGATCTCGGCTTGCGTCTTGGAGTGGCACCCCTTGCGCTTGCCGGCGTGGATGCGCTCGGCATCGCGGCGGCCCATGGCCACGACCGCCTCGGGCACCAGCGCATCGTGAACGATGACATCGGCTTCCATCAGCAGGCGCTGGGCGCGCAAGGTGAGAAGGTCTTCGGCGCCCGGCCCGGCGCCGACAAGCGCGATGTGGCCGGTCTCGACGCCGTCGCTGGAAAGCAGCCCTTCGGCCGCGTTCCGGGCGGAGGCCTCGTCGCCACGCGCAATGGCGCGGGAGGCGGCGCCGGCGAAGAAGGACTTCCAGAACCGGCGGCGCGCCGCACCCTTGGGCACGGAAGTCTCGACACGGTCGCGATAGGCGGCGGCAAGCGCAGCGAGCCGGCCGAGCGACGGCGGCAGCATGCGATCGATGGCGGCGCGGAGCATCTGCGCCAGGATGGGACCGGCGCCCTCGGTGCCGATGGCAACGGCCACGGGCGCGCGGTTGACCAGAGCGGGGGTGAAGAAGTCGCAAAGCTCCGGCCGGTCGACGGCATTGACGGGGATGGAGCGGGCGCGCGCGTCGGCGACCACGGCGCCGTCGGAAGCCTCGTCCCCGGTCGCGGCGAAGACAAGGGCCGCGCCATGCAGATGGCCGGCCTCGTAGGCCTCGCGCACGACCGCAACGCCGTTGGCGGACGCCCATTCCACGAGAGCTGCCTCCGGCGCTTCGGCGACGATCACGATCTGGGCGGACGACTGGGCCATGAGGCGGGCCTTGGCCAGCGCCTCCTCACCGCCGCCCACAATCGCCACGCGGCGTCCTTCGACGCGCATGAAGACCGGGAATGCGTTCAGCCTTGCCGTTTCACCTGACATGATGCCGGGTCTCCTCATCATTCTACCAAGGACCAAGGTCCCTGGTATTAGCCCAAATTCTGCCTTTTGAACGCGACAATCAGAAGAAACCCACTCGCGCCCCCGGCGGCGGGCAGCAACGAGTTTTGCGTTGCGGCGCCGGGAAGCGGAAAAATCATCCGCGGCGCAGGATCATCCTTGCGCGTCGACCTTTGGAACGCGCCTCCTTCCGGCGCGTTTCTCATCAGGAATTCAACGCCGAGTGGAGAGCGAAAATGGCCAATTTCCGGCTTCAGCACGATATGTGGGTTCTGGTCGCGGACGGCGAGAAAGCGCTGTTCCTGCGCAATGAGGGGGATGCCGTATATCCGAACCTGGAGGTGGTCCGCGAGATTCACGACGACAATCCGCCGACGCGCGAACAGGGCACGGACAGGCCGGGCCGGCTGTACGATACCGGCGACAGGCACAGCAGCGCCGTTCAGGAAACGGACTGGCACCGCATCGAGAAACGACGCTTCGCCGACGAGATCGCGTCGCGGCTGTACAAGCTCGCCCATGCAGGGAAATTCGACAAGCTCGTCCTCGTAGCGCCGCCCCTGGTGCTGGGCGAAATGCGCAAATCACTGCACAAGGAAGTAGAGGAAAAGGTCGTCGGCGAGGTCGCCAAGACGCTGACGAACCACACCGTGCCGGAGATGGAAAAGGTGCTGTTGGCGGAGGGGGAGCGCCCCTAGGGTCAGGACCTAGACGTGCTGCCCGCCATTGATATGGATTTCGGCGCCGGTCACGTAGGATGACTGGCCCGAGCATAGGAAGTAGATCGTTTCGGCGACTTCGGACGTCTGGCCGAGGCGCCGGAGGGGGATTTGCTCGATGAACTTGTCGGTTCCGGGCGACAGGATCGAGGTTTCGATCTCGCCCGGCGCGATGGCATTGACGCGGATGCCGTGGGGTCCGAAATCGGCGGCCATCTCGCGCGTCAGGGCGGCCAGCGCCGCCTTTGACGTGGCATAAGCGGTGCCGGCGAAGGGGTGGACCCGGCTGCCGACGATGGAGGTGACGTTGACGATCGACCCCTTGGCGGTCGCCAGCTCCTTGAACAGGCCGCGGGCCAGCATGATGGGCGCGAAGAAGTTCACCTGGAAGACGTCGCGCCAGACATGCATGGGCGTGTCGATGGAATTCATCCGCTTGCCGCCTTCGAGTTTCGGCGAAATGGCGGCGTTGTTGACGAGGGCGTCGAGCCTGCCGCCATTGGCGTCCAGCCGATGGCGGATCTCGCCAATGGCGATACCCACGCCTTCCTGGTCCGACAGGTCAAGCTGGATATGATCCTCCGGGCCGGCAGGCCACGGGCAGTCCACCGCGAAAGGCTGGCGCGAACAGGTGATGACCCGCCATCCCTCGCGCGAGAAGCGCTTGACGGCGGCGTGGCCGATGCCCCGGCTGGCGCCGGTCAACACCAGTGTCTTGCGGTCATCGATCTGGCTCACGGCGGTCTCCGGTTGGCGTCCGCCCTATGTAGAACCAATTCAGGCGGATTGCGAGGGCGCGAAACGTCTCAATTGCCATTGCCGAGGATGATGTCGAGGATCGACGTCTCCCGCGGCTGATGGCCGCCGCCGACATCGGCGGGCGGCACCGGGCGGCCGGACGGCGCGGAGGACGGCATGGCGCGGGGGCGGAGCCGCCGGCCACCGCCGCCTGCGGCACCGGGCGGGACGGCGTTCCGGCACCGGCGGGCGCGCGCGCCCTGCTCCAGCCGCCCGGCAGCGCGGCGACCGGCACGCCTTTATGGGCAACCGCCATGAAATCGCGCCATGCGAGCGCGGGGAGCGAGCTGCCGGTGGCCTTTGTCGGCCGCGCATCGTCGTTGCCGAACCAGACGCCGGTCACGAGGTTGGCCGTGTACCCCACGAACCACGCATCCCGCGAACCCTGCGTCGTGCCGGTCTTGCCGGCGGCGGGCCAGCCGAAGGCCGCGCTGCGGCCCGAGCCGTAATCGAGCGTTCCCGCCATCATCGCGTTCATCATGCCGACCACTTCGGGACTTGCCACCCGCGGCAGCCTCTGGGCCTTGCGCTCGTAGAGCACCTTCCCGGACACGCTGACCACCCGCCGGATGAAATGTATCTCGGGCCTGTAGCCGCCATTGGCGAAGGGGACATAGGCGGCGGTCAGCTCCAGCGGGGTGACCTCGGAGGTTCCGAGCGCGATGGAGGCATTGGCCTTCAGCCGGGATTCGATGCCCATGCGATGCGCGACCTCCACCGCGGCCTTCGGCCCCACCTCCATGACCAGCTGGGCAGCCACCGAATTGAGCGAGCGGGCAAGCGCCTCGGCCAGGGTCACCTGACCGTGATATTTGCCCTTGTAGTTGTCCGGCGTCCATTTGCCGATCTTGACCGGCGCATCGTTGCGGATGCTTGAGGGCGTGCGGCCCTGCTCCAGCGCGGCCATGTAGACAAAGGGCTTGAAGGCGGAGCCCGGCTGACGGCGGGCCTCGGAAGCGCGGTCGAACTGGCTGTTGGCGTAATCATAGCCGCCCACCATGGCGCGCACCGCGCCGGACCCGTCGATGGAAACGAGCGCGCCCTGGGAGACGGCCAGCTCTTCGCCCTTTTCCGCGATCAGCGTTCGGATGGACCGTTCGGCCAGCTTCTGCAGCGACAGATCGACGGTCGTCTCGACGACAACGTCGTCCTTCGTATCGCCGATCAGCCCGGGCAGTTCCTCCATCACGCGATCGGCGACATAATGTTCGGAACCGGTCCAGTATGCGGCCGCCCGCGTGGCCGGCGCACTCATGGCGGCGGCGAGCTCGCTGTCGCCGATCATGCCCTGCTCGCGCATGGCCGACAGCACGATCTGCGCGCGCGCTTCGGCCGCCTGCGGATCGCGCGCCGGCGACAGACGCGACGGCGCCTTGAGAAGGCCCGCCAGTAGGGCCGCCTCGGAAAGGGTGACATCGCGGGCGGACTTGTTGAAATAGCGGCGCGAGGCCGCTTCCACGCCATAGGCGCCGGAACCGAAATAGACCCTGTTGAGATACATCTCCAGGATCTGCGCCTTGGTGTGCTTCTGCTCCAGCCAGACGGCCAGCAGCACTTCCTGGACCTTTCGCTCGACCGTGCGGTCGGGCTCAAGGAACAGGTTCTTGGCCAATTGCTGGGTGATGGTGGAGCCACCCTGGATGATCCGCCCTTCGACGATGTTCTCCGCCATGGCCCTGGCAAGGCCCACGGGATCGACGCCCCAGTGGGAGTAGAAGCGGCGGTCCTCGATGGCGATCACCGCCTGCGCGATGTGCGGCGACATCTGATGCAGCCCGACGGCCTCGCCGCCGGTCATCCCCCGGTTGGCGATGAGCTTGCCGTCGATCGAGACGATCTTCACGTTCGGCGGGCGGTCGGGGATCTCCCATGTGGTGGCCGCCGGCATGCGCGCGCCATAAAAGGCGACGAGCCCCGCGGCGGCGATGCCGGCCCAGATGCCCAGCACCAGGCTCCAATAGAGGAATTTTCGCAGGAAGCGGAAGAAGAAGCCGCCGCCGCGCCGCGATCTCCTTGCGCGCTTCCTTCCGCGCGGCTTCCTGCGGCGCGACGGCGGGACGATGCGGTCGGCCTCGCTTGCGCGCATGCCGCCGGCGCGACGGCGCGAAGGCGCGTCGAAAGTCGGCTCTATGCGCCGTTTTCGCGTGTTCCTGGCCATCGACCTATCCCCGTTACCGCGCCACGCGCAGCCGTCCCTATAGCGGCAGCAGACTAGGCGGGCCGGTTTAAGGCGCCGTTAAGGGCGAAAAGCGGGCACCCGGATCGGCCAAAACGAACCTTGTATGACCGCCTGCCACCTATCCCGTGGCGGGTTTTTCAATTCGCAGCGACGGCGCAACCAAAAAAGGGCGGCCCGCGGGCCGCCCTTCAAATTGAACCAGTCTCACACCGGTTTTCGTATTGCTCAGTTCGCTGCCTGCCGGGCTTCCTCGAGCCAGGAATCGACCGTCTCGCGGTTTTCCTCGATCCAGTTCGCGGCCTGCTGTTCGATGTCGTCGTCGCCTTCGTTCATCGCGGCGTTCTGCGCGAAGATGGCGGGCAGCGGGATGGACGCGTTCTCGAGCAGCGCGCGCACAGCCGGATTCTCCTCCAGGAATGCGCTATTGGCCACCGGGACGATATCGTTCGCCGGGAAACCGAGCGTGCAGGGATCGTCCACGCAGCCTTCGACGCCTTCAAGCGTGGCGGCGTCGGCGAGATCCATCATGTTTTCCGGCAGGTCGACCTCCGGAACTTCGATCCACATCACATCCTCGCCCGGGACCAGCTCGTTGACCGTCCAGTTGGGCGTCCAGGTGTAGAAGAAGATCGGCTCGCCATTCTCATAGGCCGCCACGGCGTCTGCCATGGAAGCGGAGTAGCCGGCCTTGATCGGGTTCACATGGTCGCGCAATTCGTAGGCGTCCAGGTGATGCTCGATGTTGACCTCGCAGCCCCAGCCGGGCGGACAGGCAACCAGGTCGGCCTTGCCGTCGCCATTGCGGTCAAAGGCCTCCTTGACCTCCTCGCGCTTGAAATCGTCCAGCGTTTCGATGTTGAATTTCTCGACTGAGGCCTTGTCGACCAGATAGCCTTCCAGCGCGCCGCCCTCGGCGACCGCGCCGACGATTTCGGCACCGCTTTCGAACGTGCTGCGATAGGTATTGTGCAGCGGGAACCAGCCATTGACCCACAGGTCGACGTCCCCCTGGGAGACCGCCTGGTAGAAGGGCGGGTTGTCGAGCGTCGTGGGGGTGTCCACCGAGTAGCCGAGCTCCTGGAGCATCTGCCTGTAGATCTCGGCGTGGAACCAGCCCGTGTCCCAGGTGGCGCGGGCCATGCGCACGGATTTGCCTTCGCCAGGCATTTCCTGCGCCTGTGCCGGCATCAGCGAACCGGCGCACATCAAGGTGGCGGCAGCGAGGGTTGGCACGGCTTTCTTGAGACTGAACATGATGCCTCTCCTTCTCTTGTGTTTTCATTATGCCCGGACGCAAGGGGCGCCCGGCACGTCGAAAGCGGAGACAAGCAGAGCGCCTCCGCCCGGCGGGCTATGGGCCCGTCTTCTTGGCCTCGTCCGCAACCGGGCGGCGCAGACGAAACAGTGAAACGAAAACCTGGCGCAGCGACAGCGATCGAACGCCGTTCTGCTCGCCCAGCGCCTGGGTAATGCGGTCGAGGATGATCGCCAGCAGCACGATGCCCACGCCGCCCGCAGTGGCGCCGCCCACATCGAGCCGTCCCAGCCCGGTATAGACGGTGAGCCCGAGCCCGCCGGCGCCGATGAGCGCGGCGATGACCACCATCGACAGGGACAGCATAAGGGTCTGGTTCAGGCCCGCCATGATGGTCCGGATCGCCAGCGGGAACTGCACTTCCCACAGCATCTGCCAACGCGTCGAACCGAAGGCCTCCGCCGCCTCGATCAGGTCTCCGCGCACATTGCGGATGCCCAGATTCGTGAGCCTGATGATCGGAGGCAGGGCAAAGATGATGGTGGCGATGATGCCCGGCACCATGCCCACGCCGAACAGCATGACGATCGGCACGAGGTAGACGAAGGATGGGATCGTCTGCATGATGTCGAGAACCGGCCGCGTCACGGACCACATTTTGTCGCTGCCGGCCGCAAGGATGCCGACGGGCACGCCGATGACGGTGCAGAACAGCACCGAAGTCAGGATCATCGACAGGGTGGTCATGGTCTCCGGCCACAGGTCGATCATGTCGATGAACACCAGGGCGACGAGCGTGAAGATCGCCAGTCCGCGCCCCACCACCCGCCAGGCGACGAGCGCAAAGGCGGCCGTGGTGACCAGCATCGGCACGAACTGGAAGAACGCCTCCAACGCGTTGAGCACCGCCGTCACCGGCACCTGCAGGGCCCGGAAGAACGGGCGGAAGTTGGGCACGAGGAAATCGCGCACTATCGTGTTGATCCAGTCGTCCAAGGGGATGAGCAGGATGTCCGACGGGCTGATCATGATGGCTCCTCGCTCTTTCCGTCGTCTTGCGGCTGCTCCTCGCGGGAAAGCTGGGCGAACACCGCCTCGGGCTCCACGACGCCGGTGAGCTTGCCGCCCTCGCCGACAACCGCGATGGGCAAGCCGCTGCTGGCCAGCCCATAAAGCTCGTGGAGCTGCGCGTTCTTGGCCGCGGAAGGAAAGTCGGAGATCACGACAGACGCCAGCATTCTAGCCTTGCCGTTGCGGCGCTGCTCGGCCGACAGGTCCTGATAGGTGACCACGCCGGCGACGGTGTCGCCGTCCAGCACATGGAGGGCGTTGAGGTTCCGCTCCTCCATGATCGCCATCGCCTCTTCCGCGCTTGCCGTCAGCTGCACCGCAGCGGGTTCGTCCGCCACGTCGCCCGCAGTGAAGACACGCCCACGGTCGATATCGGCAACAAAGGCGCTCACATAATCGTCCGCGGGATGTGCGACGATCTCCTGCGCGGAGCCGACCTGGACGAAGCGGCCGTCCTTCATGATGGCGATGCGGTCGCCCAGTATCAGCGCCTCGTTCAGATCGTGCGTGATGAAGACGATGGTCTTCTTGAGCGTCTTCTGCAGGTTGAGCAGCTCGTCCTGCATCTCCCGGCGGATCAACGGATCAAGCGCGCCGAACGGCTCGTCCATCAACAGGATCTGCGGATCGGTCGCCAGGCCGCGCGCGAGACCCACGCGCTGCTGCATGCCGCCGGAAAGCTCGGCCGGATAGCTGTCCGCCCAGGCCGAAAGGCCCACCTGATCGAGCGAGGCGAGCGCCTTCTTGCGCCGCTCGGCCGCGCCGACGCCCTTGATCTTGAGCCCGTAGGCGACGTTCTCGGCAATGGTCTTGTGGGGAAACAGAGCGAAATGCTGGAAGACCATGGCGACCTTGTTTCGCCTTATCCGGCGCAGCTGTTCGGGCGAACAGGTCGCCACATCCTCGCCATCCACCAGGATATGTCCGGCGGTCGGCTTGATCAGACCGTTCAGCATGCGCACGAGCGTCGACTTGCCCGAGCCTGAAAGACCCATGACGACGAATATCTGCGCTTCCTCAACGTCGAAGCTGACGTCCTGCACGCCGACGACCTGACCGGTTTCGGCGAGAATCTGCTCCTTGCTCTCGCCGCGCCTCAGGCGCTCCAGAGCATCTTCCGGGGCTGTTCCAAAGACTTTGAAGGCGTCTCTAACTTTTAACTTGGCTTCCATCTGGCCTCTTGTTGTTATGCCGCAAAGAGTAAGAGTGGTCTCGCGGGAAAAAATCCGCTTATGCTTTCCGTATTTTGCTAGAGGCGCTGGTAGGAGCTGGCTAGCTGCCCCGACATTGCTGCCAAAAGGAAGAATGTTCAGCTACATAACCATAGAACGCCAGCCGCCACCGATCAACCGTCAAAGGGCCTGCCTCCCAGGCTGATTCCATGTTTGGGCGACCATCAAGCCTGCGATCTGCCCATTTGCCGTTCCCGTCGAGGGTTCCCGCCATTGTCCGGGACGATGCCTGGCAAAGAAAGTGCCTTGACCTAGAGCGCGCTCGAACTCCTACAGATGGATGCGTCGTGACGAGAGCGAGAGCATGCGAAGGATGACAGACACGGGTCAGGGAACCGAAAGGCACCGGCCCGAGGTCGAGGATGGCGAGGATGTCCCTGCCGTGCCGCCGAATCGCAAGCTGCCTGCTCGGCCCCGATACCGGAAACGCCGGCCCTGCCGGTATTCTTGCCAATGAGGTGGATGATGACGACGCAGAAGCAAACCGGCTCCGAGAGCCGATACGACAAAGGCTTGCGGGCTCTTGCCGAGGTCGACGGCGAGGCCGGCCGCAAGGTCGTAGAATCGCTAGCCGACATCGCGCCGGATTTCGCGCGCTACCTGATCGAATTCCCTTTCGGCGACATCTATTCGCGCCCGGGCCTCGGGCTTCGGGAGCGCGAGATCGCAACGATCGCGGCGCTGACGGCCCTCGGGCACTCGTCACCGCAGCTCAAGGTCCATATCCAGGCCGGCCTGAATGTTGGCCTGACCCGCGAAGAGATCACCGAGACCATCATGCAGATGGCGGTCTATTCCGGCTTTCCGACAGCCCTGAACGGTCTTTTTGCGGCAAAGGAGGTTTTTGAGGGGAATCGGGCCGCCGAAGGAGAAGCGGCATGACGAACGCCGAGTGACGTCCGGCCGCGGAACGATGTTGCCGCCGGCTCCGTTTCCCGCATTGGGATGCAATCATGGAAGCGACATGGCGACCGCAGGAACTGTCCGCATCGGCATATCGGGATGGACCTACAAGCCCTGGCGCGGCGTGTTCTATCCTGCCGGGCTGCCGCAGAAACAGGAGCTCTCGTTTGCGGCCCGGCATTTCCGCTCCGTCGAGGTCAACGGCACCTTCTACCGCATGCAGCGGCCGGAGAACTTTGCCCGGTGGGACGAGGAAGCACCGGACGATTTCGTCTTCGCCATCAAAGGCTCGCGCTATATCACGCATATGAAGCGGCTGAACGAGATCGAGACGCCGCTCGCCAATTTCCTGGCTTCGGGCCCGCTGCGCCTGGGGCGCAAGCTAGGTCCGATCCTGTGGCAGTTTCCGCCGCGGATGACGTTCGACGCGGAGCGGTTCGAGGCTTTCTTCAAGATGCTTCCCCGCGATACGGGAGAGGCGGCCGCGCTTGCACGGCAGCATGACAGCCGGCTCGAAGGCCGCGCCTGGACCGAAAGCGATGCGCAGCGGCCGCTGCGCCATGCGGTCGAGATACGCCATGACAGCTTCCGCACGGGCGCATTCATCGAGCTCTTGCGGCGCCATGACGTGGCGCTCGTATGTGCCGACACGCCCGAATGGCCGCTGCTCATGGATCTCACCTCGGACTTCGTCTATTGCCGCCTGCATGGCTCGGAGCAACTTTATTCGAGCGGCTATGACGAGGAGGCACTCGACCGCTGGGCAGATCGCATTCGAGCCTGGGCGGCCGGCAGGGAGCCGGCGGATGCGGAGCGGGTGCTGAGCCCGACGAAACGGCGCGCGGCCGGCCGCGACGTCTATGTGTATTTCGACAATGACGCCAAGGTGCACGCGCCCTTTGACGCCGCAGCTCTCGCCGCCCGCCTGGGCATCGGGCAGGCCCTGCGGCGTGAAAACGGGGAAAAGCCGGCAAGGCGCAAAGTCCCACGATCGTCGTTGCAGGCGAAGCTCGCGCAATCGTGAGCACGACCCGCCTTCACAGGCCACGTTCCTGCACGGCGCTGGCGACAGAGACCGACGCCGTGCGGCCGGCGCGGAGCCGTGAGGGTGCCTGTCGGGGGTGCCATGAGATCGGGAAATCACCTCGCTTACCGGGACGATGCCGGTTTCACCGCCGATGGAGCGCACATCGACGGCGGACAGCATCACGCCGGCATGATCTGTATCGGAGAAAGCTGCGGCCGGTGACGGGCTGGGTGATAACCCTTTCGATCTTCCATCTGAGCCAGCTGCCGTCGGCCAGCTTCGCGGGGAACGCCGCTCCGGGTCAAGCCCGCCCCTTCACCTCCACGTCGGTGACGGGACGGCTTTCGCCCGGTTCCATTTCCCCGTGCCAGCGGCCTTCCCGGTCCTGATATTCGACGTAGGCATCGCTGCCGGCGCTTTCATGGGCGGCCGCGGCCTGTTCGGCGGCGCGCTCGGCCTGCGACCGCGTGGCATATGTCTCCGAGAACACGTCACCCACCGCGTAGGCCCAGCCGCCGTCATGTTCGACCACGCGATAGACGACATGGGACCTGGCCTCTGCCGGACCGTCGCCCGGTCTCCCGCGCATATCCGGCAGCAGTTCCTGCCGCTGACTGCCGCCGCGCTTCCAGCGCAGCAGCCGATAGAACCCATAGATGCCGAGGGCAGCCAAGAGGATGCGCATGTGGTTCTCCTTATGTCGAACAGCGGCCTTCAAAAACCGGTCGCGCAGCCCAACGATGCGGAAGGTCACAAGTTCCGCGCCGAAGGCTGGGGAGCGCCCCCAATGCGGCTCCCATCGTCCCGCCGGATCCCAAAAGCCTGGCCGGGATGCCTCGCCTCTCAACCAAGACTGGGCTTGACGGTATTTTCGTATTTAGCTAAACATCTATGTATGAACGACGTGTTCAAAGCCCTCGCCGATCCGACGCGCCGCAAGGTGCTGGAATTGCTGCGCCAGCGACCAATGACGGCGGGAGAACTGGCGGATCACTTCCCGGTGTCTCGGCCAACAATGTCCGCGCATTTCTCGGTGTTGCGCGAGGCCAATCTGATTACGGCCGACAAGATCGGCACGACCATCACCTACCAACTGAGGCTGTCGGTGCTGGAGGACGCGTTGCTTGGCTTTGCCGAACTGTTCGGCGTGCGCGCTGGGACACGAGTATCAACCGGCGCCGACAAGACGATCGGACCTCCCGCAATCCACGAAGGAAAGTGCAAATGAGCCGCTATTCAAGCACTCGCGGCGGCTTGCTCGCTGCCTTTATCATCGGGGGCATACTGATCGCAGGCTTCCTGCTGCTTGCCCTAGCCCGGCAGCAGGGGCTGATCGACGAGGATATCACGACACGCGGGCTCAATGTGCTGCTCGGCCTCGGCATCGCGGCCTGGGGCAACAGAATACCCAAAGCTCTTGATGGGCCGCCACCTGCCTCGATCGCCCTGGCGGCGGTGCGCCAGGCAGTGCACCGGGTGGTGGGCTGGGTGATGATGCTCCTCGGCATCGCCGTTGCTGTCCTGTGGGCGTTCGCGCCCCGCGATGTCGCCGTCACCGGCTGCGTCGTCGCTGTGGTCGCAGCCATAGCGATGGTGTTCGGCTACATCGTATGGCGAGGCGTCGCACTTCACCGTTCTTCAACTCCGTAACGCTCCCGTGTTGCCCACCGGCAAGCCGGCTGGAGAAGTATTGCGGCTGTGGCTGGAAGAACCCGGCTCGGCCACCAGGTCATGGACCTCGTCCAGGGCGGTTCGGCGTCGTGGCAGTCCGCCAGACAGCGAGGAGACGAGCGGTGACGCCCCGGAGTGTCGCAGGTGCTTTAGCTTCTGCGGATTGCGCGTGACGTAAATGGCGACAATCCTGTCATTGCGCGGCAGCAGGGCCGTAGTCTGCACGATATCGCCATCTTCAATCGTAATGAAACCCGGCAGCCCGTCGATGGCCAGGTAGCGTATCAGCCGGGAGGGCGATCTAGCGAAATACCGAGCGAGAGCACCAAAAAGCTTTGTCGCCGCGGCAAGTCCGACTGCTGGAGCTCTGGATGCCGGAACCTGGCCGCCACCATCGGCGTAGATCACAATGTCCTCGGCCAAAAGGCTCCGCAATCCACTCATATCACCGCTCCTTGAGGCGGTGAAGAATGCGGCTGCCAGCTTAAGGCCATGCTCCTGACTTGCAGAGAATCGTGGGCCGGCTTTGTGGATTTGGATCCGAGCCCGGCTGGCAAGCTTCCGGCAGGTCACGGCTTTCCGTCCGATTGCCTTCGAGACTTCATCAAAGCTCATGCCGAATACGTCATGCAGCAGAAACGCTGCCCGTTCCAGCGGGGAGAGCCTTTCCAAGGCGATCATGAGCGGCAGGGTTATGTCGTCGATGGCTCCGCCAGTTCCCGGATCAAAGATTGGTTCGGGCAACCACGGGCCAATATAGGTTTCACGTTGGCGCCGGGCCGATTTCAGTTCATTAAGGCAAAGTCGCGTCACGATGGTCCGCAGGAAGGCTTCCGGCTCATGCACGGACTGTCGATCGGAGGCGAGCCAGCGTAACCACGCCTCCTGGACCACATCTTCCGCGTCCGCGACCGATCCCAGCATGCGGTACGCAATTCGGGTCAATCGGCGACGAAGTTCGGGGCAAACCGGATGAGCGTACGTTTCAGTCATAGCTGCCCCCACCGCGCGACGCTCTGGCGTTCATGGCTTCGCGGCCGTGAACGAATTGAAGCGTCGCCTTCGCCACGCGCTGCCCGAGATGGCGCGCGGTTGCAAGATCGGACCTCGGCGGAGCCAGATCAGGACCCTCGTCAATGTTGGATTGAGCGCCAGCACCAAGCCAAAAGCCGAGCCTGTTCAGATCGTCCTCCGAGCCTGTCAATGATCGCGGAAACGGGACCCCGTTTTTTCGTCCAAAAGGGACCCCTTTGACGGGCACGATGTGAGCGCTCGACCGGGTGGAGCTGGTCGAGTTTGCGCAGCCCGGTCGAGTGCGCCTGATTGGCCTTTCGGCTTTAGCTTTGAGAGCGGTTCTTGAAGCGCCAGCTGTCGTTGCCGGTCTCGATGATGTCGCAGTGATGGGTGAGCCGATCGAGCAGTGCCGTGGTCATCTTGGCGTCGCCGAAGACAGTCGGCCATTCGCCAAAGGTGAGATTGGTGGTGACGATCACCGATGTCTGCTCATAGAGCCGGCTGATGAGGTGGAACAGGAGCTGCCCGCCGGCCTGAGCGAAAGGCAGATAGCCAAGTTCATCGAGAATGACGAAGTCCAGGCGACACAGCCGATCGTTGAGCCGCCCCTGGCGCCCGGCCCGGGCCTCGGCCTCGAGCTGGTTGACGAGGTCGACGACGTTGAAGAAGCGGCCGCGCGCGCCGTCACGGATGCAGGCGCGGGCGATGGCGACGGCGAGATGGGTCTTGCCGGTTCCGGTGCCGCCGACGAGGACGGCGTTGCGCTGATGGGCGAGGAAGTTGCCGCCGGCCAGATCACGCACCAGCGTCTCGTTGATCGGTGTGCCGTCGAAGACGAAGTCCTCGATCTCCTTGGCCAGCGGCAGCTTGGCGATCGTCATCTGGTATTTGATCGAGCGCGCCTTCTTCTCGGATATCTCTGCATTGAGCAGGTCGGCGATGATGCGCTGCGGCTCGTGTTGGCGCTTCACGGCGGTTCGAATGATCTCGTCATAGGCCGCCTTCATGCCGAAGAGCTTCAGCGATCCCATGGTGGCGAGAATGTCGGTGCGGTCCATCATACGGCTCTCCTCAATTGATCGTATCGGCTGCAATCTGCCGTGGGTTCATGGTGAAGCTTGAGGCCGGCCGGCGTGGCCATAGTCGGTGGCCGCGCCGTCTCGCGTCGACGCGCCAGGATGTTGAGGATGACATCGGCCGAGCAGGCACCCTCACGCAACGCTTCTGCGCAGGCGGCTTCCACCGCCGGCATGCCGTCGCTCAGCACGGCCGACAGAATGCTCACCATCTGCCGGTCTCCGTCGTCAGAACGGGCAAGCTTGCGGCGTATCCGCTCCAGGCTGCTGGGCAGCATCCAGTCCTTGAAGGGCGCGCCGTTGCGCAGCGCGCCCGGCTTGCGGGCCAGAACCGGCACATAGTGCCAAGGGTCGTAGACGGTCTTGCCGCGGCCAAAGGCGCGGCGATGCTCGCCGACGATCACCCCATCCTGGCGGATCACGATCCGGTCGGCATAGGCCTGGATCTCCACCGGCCGGCCGAGCGCGCTGGCCATGACGGAGTATTTGTTGTTGTCGAAGCGCACCAGGCAGGTCTTCGACACCGAGGCCGGCACGGCGTGGAATCCATCGAAGTGGCCGGCATAGGGCACCAGGCTTGCCCGTTCAGCCTCGAAGGCTTCCCAGACCGTCTGCTCGGGCCGCTCGGAATGGCGATGCGCCTTGGCAAAGACGACGCACTGGTCGAGCAGCCAGGCGTTCAACTCCTCATAGTTCCTGAAGCGCAACCGCGGTGTGAAGAAGCGCCGGCGCACCAGCCCGACCTGGTTCTCAACCTGGCCCTTCTCCCAGCCCGAGGCCGGCGTGCAGGCGACCGGCTCGACAAGATAGTGGCTGCACATCTGCAGGAAGCGGCGGTTGAACTGGCGGTCCTTGCCGACGAAGACGGTCTCCACCGCCGTCTTCATGTTATCGTAGATGCCGCGCGTGCAGGTGCCCCGGAAGAAGGCAAACGCCCGGTCATGGGCATCGAACACCATCTCCTGCGTCTCGCGCGGATAGGCCCGCACGAACAGCATCCGACTGTGGCACAGCCGCACATGCGCAACCTTCACCGTGGTCGTCGCACCGCCCAGCACCACGATCTCGTGGCTCCAGTCGAACTGGTAGGCCTCGCCCGGTGCAAAGCTCAGCGGCACATAGGCGGCGACGGAGGTGCTGCCGCGCTTCTCTTTCCAGGCCTGCGCATGCCGCCAGACCGAACTGTAGCTGCCCTCATAGCCGAGGCCCCGAAGCTCTTCAAAAACCCGCATCAGGGTCAGCTGCTCACGCGATGGCTTCGCCGCATTGGCCGACAACAGCCGCTCCAGCTCATCCCGCCAGGCACCCATGCTTGGCATCGGCTGATGTTTGCGCTCGTAGCGAAACTCCGTCGCCTCCGAGCGCACTACCTTGCGCACCACTTTGCGCGAGACATTCAACTCGCGGCAAATCGCCTTGATGGGCTTCCCATGGACAAAATAGGCACGGCGTATCTTCGCGATCGTTTCCACAACCAACATCCAAAAACAAATGCCTCCGATGACAATCGGAGGCAGTCTGATGCCCCTGTGTCTCAGGGGTCCCTTTTGGATAAAAATTACCCCTCAAACGGGGTCCCTATTCCATGAAAAATCACAACCGGGTGTCGGCGCGGAGAAATCGTCAACCTCAAATGGAGCGAGGTCGATCTTGAGGGTAGCTGTCTGCGGCTGGTCGATAGCAAGGAAGGCTCCTCGGTTCGCCCGGTGGGCCTTTCGGTCGTGGAATATCTGGAGAAGGAACGTCCGCAAAGAACCGGAACGTACGTCTTTCCCGGCCAGGGCATCGACAATGTGGTCGGCAACTTCCCGCAGAGTTGGAAGAAGCTGTTCAAGGACACGCCACTGTGGGACGTGACGCCTCACGTGCTTCGGCACAGTTTCGCGAGCATCGCGAATGACCTAGGCTTCACCGAGATCACAATCGCCGCCCTGATTGGTCACGCCAAAGGATCGGTCACGAGCAAATACGTCCACACGCTCGACTCCACACTGATCATGGCTGCGGACACGGTTTCTGGCTACGTGAAGGCCCTGCTTGAAGGCGTCGAGTTCAGGCGAAACACCTACACGCTCGATCGACAATCCCGGAAAAGCGCTATCGAACAAATGCTCACGGAATCAAGTCCAGCGCTTTAGGTGGGCGACACCTAAGCGGTCCGACCGCCGGCCTGGCAAAGGTTTGGCAACAACCTGTCCAATCTGCCAAGTTTGGCAGCTATGTCTGTGATAGCCGTCAAATATGACAACTAGCGGTGCCATAGAGCACAACCGTCGTCCTCGCATCCGTCAACGATCATCACAACAGCGTCCGATGTTTTCTTGGCGGTTTCTCTATTAAACTTGGCAAATTGGGAGGACTGACAAACACTTCTCAGGCGACCAACACTGGTTGCCGTATACCGCCGCTTCAACTCGCCATATAACATAACTCGCAGAGGTCAGATGCCCCAGATCCTTTGCGCGTTAGCGTCGACTGTCAGGCAGTTCTCTGCGCCAATTCTCGACCAATCTAAGACAATCGCCAACGACCTGTTCAAATGAGTTGCCCGCGTTGACGATTCCGTCTGCTCGTTCCGGTAACTCGTCGCGCAACTCCGCCTCAACATCGTGAACCGAAGCTCGAGCAAAGTCTTGAACGTCGTCCCTAGCACCGATACGTGAGAGACGCGTGGTCTCCTGTGCGTGCAAATATAGAAGCTTTGCTTGCGATGGCGCGCCGATTGAGGTCAGGATATCGAAGATCCTCACGTGGCGAATGCCATCGACCACAAAATCATCACCAGGAACAAAGCCCCCAGCGTCAAGGACATCCTGACAGAACTTCGTTGCATCGCTTTCGACGCGCTTTTGGCCGAGCTTCTGAAGAGCTTCGCGAGCCCCGGAATCTCCACCAAGCCGCTGGATTTCGCTGCGCAGATATTCCCCAAATCCAACGCGGGCCCAACCAAGGACCGAAGCAACCTCCGCGCTCACCGAAGATTTGCCGCTTCCGATCTGACCCGAAAAGCACAGCAGCAGGCTCATAGGAAATCAAAACTCAATTGCCTAGAACGCAATGCTACCCAACCGCGCCGATCGCGTTTGCTGGAGTTTACGGGGGCAATCGCTGCCGGCGTATCAAGTTCGATCAGCGTTGCGTACAGCGCGTCAGATCGTGACGACCAAAACTCTTCGTCGGCGCGAATGCCAGCCCCAAAGCGGTCACGAATACGACCTATCGGCTCCGTACCAAGATCATAGTACCAGACACGTCGTGCCAGCGCGATGCCGAGAACCGGCCCGGCCACCGCCTTGGCTAGAATGATGTCTCCATCACTGATTTCGCGGTAGGGGGCGCAGCGATTGCGGCTGAACCGAGATTCAATAGTCTTTTCTCCCGACAGAATCATCGAGAGAAAGGGTTCAGCGAAAATAGCGAGATGGATGCCGACGCCGCTTGTGGCTTGCAGCGCATCCGAAAGGTAGCTCAGCCAGAAATCGTGGCCTTCAACCTGCTCCAATAGGGTGTCGTATTCGATCGCCACGTCCCGTTCCGCTCCGCCACCACTACCGGATAGCCTTGTTCTTCAAGTGCCTCTAGCTTCGCCAAGGCCAGCAGCTGATCGGCAACTCTTTCAATTGAATCACGTTCCGCGATACTGCCCCACAGAGGGGGTTGGACGCCAGAGTTCAATCTCTCGCCAGAGCAAGTAATTGCCGCATCCAGCAAGAGCTGTGGATTATCCGAACGGAAGATGCGGTTACCAGTGGTCCAAATCTGAGCCTTCGCGCGTCGGGGGTCGCGCCGGCTCACAGATCGCAGCACATCGCCCTCTACGATAGAGGCGAGGCTAGGATCGTTCGAGAAGGGCTGACTGTTGGCGCGAATAAAGAGCCGCATGCGCCCTATGCCAACTTCCACCCAATCCTTTCGGCGCGTCGAGGCGGGTAGTGCCGGGCGTGTTGGCGCTTGCTTCTTGCGAAAGACGACGATGTCGCCCCGCCGCCAATGTGGCGGGGGGAAAATACCTTCCGCGGCCAAAGAGTTTCTCTCAAAGAAGGGTGACTCATAACAGACCGCCTTTATATCATGCTCAAGCACCTCCAAACCGAGTCCCTTTGCAAACAACATCGCTGAGTTCCGGTTGACCTCTGCGCTGGCACAGGTCCCGTCCGGAGGCAGGCTGATCAAGACCACTCCATCGATGCGGCAAGCATGTGCGGCGGCCAGTAGCATCGGCCGTAAAAAATCGGGGTACCAAGGCGGATCGAGTATGACGGCGTCGGCACTCTCGATGGGGAGGCCGCCACCGCAGTACGCGATGGACAGTGGCGAGCCCGTCGCCTCATTTAGGGCTGAGATCCGACTCGTAACGACATTGTTCTCTGCAAGAAACGCGATCCTGTTAGCGATCGGCAGGGTCATTGCCTCAACCGCAAGACCGGGTGTCCCAAACAGAAGAATGTCTCCGCCGACGGGCGTCATGCCGGCAGTACGATTGAGTAATTCACGCGCGGAATCGGCTGTGAACCTCCATTCGAAGTCCAACGGATGCGGAAGCGGCAACAGCGAGCGGCCCTCTGTAGAACCAGCACCATTCCGACTTGCCTGGAGACGATAAGACTCGGCTGCTGCGGGAGGGATCAATCCGCGACGAGCCAACCGATCAATCGATGCCAGTAGATCAGTCGGATAGACGCTGGCGAGACGGTGCAACAGCGCCTGGAAATCCGTTGCACCATCCAGGATAGCGGCATGAGTTAGCTCATCTACCCGCGCAGAAAATGCATTCTGTGACCTTGTTCGCCGGTCGACCTTCATGCTTCCCTCCGCGCGAGCGGAACATCGCAAATTGATCTGGCGCGCTCGCTCTCCGAAAAACGACGATGAAGCTCGTCCGTCCAAGCCGCGATGGCCTGCTCCTGAACTGCTATGCTCCTTTCACGATCGGTATCGCGGGCAATCCTCTGTCCCACCGGCGCATAGACTTGGATGCGCAGAGGAATGACACGAAGTGGAAAGTTGGGGTCAATTGATTGCAAACGATCCACCAAGTCGCATACGCCTTCAGACACTCCGTCTTCGTAGGGAGATGTGAGGGTGACATAGCCATAAACGTCAAGCCCAAGGTCAATAACCCGTTGCAGGATTTCGAATTGCCGGTCGTAGTCATGCGCCGCCGCACGTGTGTTGAAAGCGAAGGACCGGGAATCGAACCCTTTGACGCAGCAAACGCGACCGTAGTTTTTGTGCCTACGCAAGAGCGCAAGATCCTCCGACGAAAGCGCATCAAACAGGTAAGTTGTGCTGAGATTGTCATCCGTCCACAGGTACGTCGTGTCCGCTAGGCCTTTCTCGGTTAACGCGCGCATCATCCAGGGCGTCCATTCCGGCACGAGATCAGGTGAACCACCGGAGAGGTCTATTATTCGCGGTCGATCAGGAATCTGGGCATAAAGCTCGACGAGCTGCTCAGCGGTGAACCATTTGGAACGACTTTGATCGGCGTTGAGAAGCTCATCCGGGACGAAACAATACCAGCAGCGCCACGCACAAGCCGCATTCTGAAACACCAGAGCTGTCATCAGGTCGGGAACGGGTGTAATCCCGAGCGCGCGACAAGCGGGTGCAATAGGAAGCGGATTTGCAGGCCACCCCTCCGCCGTCGCTTGCCGAAAATGACGGACGCGGCCGTACCCGTTGCAGTTCGCGGGGAGCGTCAGGTCTACTTCCTGTCCTGAGCCCGCAAGCCGCGAGATAAGAACACGACCACCCTCAACGTCGATCGCTCGGTCGCGAAGTTGCGACGCGAACCGTTTTGTGTTGATGGATTTGGTCGCGGCTTTCATTTGTGGGGCTCTTCCGGTTTGGGAAAGACCTCAGGCAGCCGGCGCGGCACCTTGATCGGGTCGTCAGCGAGGTTGGGAAGCTTTTCATCGAGAAACAGGTCGACAAGGGCTGCGCAATAGTCGAACTCCTCAGATGTCAACGGACGGCCTTTCGGGATCGCGTGCCAATATTCGAGGCACGTTCGGCAACATGTCGCTGTCGCATGTTGTGCATAGAAGATTGCATTTCCTTTCATCGGGGTTTGTCGACCATCACGCGGCGGATCGGCTACGGCAAGGTATTTTGCGAGCCTGTGACGTGCTGCTTCTTTTAGCTGGATCCGCCCCTTACGCTGGGCGTGACGTATTGCTTGATCATCCACCGGAAGATGGAAGAAATGGTGCCGGATCAGTTCATGCTGAAGCGAAGCAAAGGTGTGCTTCGCGTCGGCTTTGTCACGACGGTGCACTCGCTTCCAGTCGACCAAATCCGCGCCACAATCACGACACTTTCCCCGCTCATCCGGCTTCATTTTCTTCAACTGCTTGAAGCAATGAAGATCGTTCTCGCAGTCAGTCGCGGTGCATTTGATATCAAGCGGCGGGGGCTTCTTAAATTCAGTCATAGCAACTCTCACTGAAGCGCCCGATCAAGAAGTTGCCGATCGAGCTCGTTGTCGATGTCATAGGGAAAGCGTTCGACGAACACGTCGCGCGCGATTGCCCAAGGATCTCCATCCGTCGCCTGAAGATTGGCTGCCGCCCCCCACCAGTTCACACCCTGCCACGACAGGCGGAATGCGAGATAGTTGGCGAGCGCGCCCACACTGACCCCATGTTTTCTTGCAACTTCAGGCACGACACCCTTGAGCCTCTCAACAGATCCCCGAGCGGCACGCACGCAGGCCTGGGCCAGTGTTTCAGCCTTGCCGCCAAGTACAACCTCACCGGCAAACTGACTTGCCGCGATTTCCTCATCCGAGTTGCGCCGTTCAGCCGAGGTTTCGTCGAACTCGATCACTTCGAGCGTTTTAGCATCAGGGCGTTGTCCCGCGTGGAACAACTCATGCAAGAGATCGAATAGCCAACGCGCCTCGTGTGGTGACGTCTGCTTGAGAACAACGACATTCTGCCCATCATAGCGCCAACACGCTCCATGGAATGTTCCACGATCGTGAAGTGGAAGAACCACAACGCCCATATCCCAGGCGGTGTAAAGTGCGCTTTTCAAGTCGACAGCACCGTATGCTTGCTGAATACGTCGACGCATTTCCGCAGCATCCGTCGGAATGTCCGACTTTGGCAATGCACGAGAACCCTTAAGAGCAACAACGGCCAGATAGTTGGCGTAGGCCGCGTAAAGACTCGTTGCCGCCTGAGCGCGATGAGCGGGCATCTTGAACCGTGCCTCCGCCGCAGCAAAACGCGGGGCAACAAGCGCTTGCGCACCAAACACATTTTCATGTGTCCAGCCGAATACCCGCTCCAATATGGAGCCCGTCTTCACGGCGAGAGCGTAGTCATCATCCTCGCTTCCAACCTCGCCACTGGCGCGCGCTGCGTCCACCGATGGCAACAGCCTGGACAATAGAAAGTCGCGATCGAGTCCCACCTGGCGCAGCTTTCTGACAAGCCCCTCGAAGCTATTTGGCGCAATTGGAAGCAGGATTTCGTTGCGGATACGCAGGCCCAGGGCTTCGGCAATCTCGCGCATGCGTTGATAGCTGGCAGAGGCATACCGCTCCGCTTCATAGCGCTGGATCTGTTGCTCCTTCAGGCCCAATCGTTCAGCGAGCGCCTTTTGGCTCAATCCATTAGCAATCCGTGCCTTTATCAGTCCTTCAGCTAGACCGTCGAACGAGTTGATATTGATCACGGACAGATCTGTAGACTTCAGACTGTCATATTCGGCGAGTTCCGCTTCCAGATCAGCGAGTTGGCTCTCCATTGCCTCTCGCTCCGCCTGTAGGATGCGCGGATGCACGTCATCGCTTGCTGGCGTCGAAGCAAGCGCGCCAATTGTCTCGCGAAACTTCTCAGCCTCACTTCGCGTGATCCTATACTGCCGTTCATTAGTAATCATGGCAGGCTCCCGAGATCGATGTTGATGACCCCCTTGGCCACACCGTTTCGATCGGTCATGAAAAAGTCGCGGTAGAGGATCCCCGGTGCCGCCATTGCCGTCGCGGGGAACAGCTCTCCCAGATATTTCGACTTCATTGCTGCCCGACCATTCGTGAAATCGAGCAAGACGGGGTCAATTCGATAGGGATCGACCCCGCGTGTGTCCCAGGCGCCATCGTAGTCATCCGGCAAATCCTTCTGCGATACAAAACTTCCGTCGAGGAGCATCAACCGGCACCCTGCACCAGCCAAATTGTGAAGTGCCGCCAACAAACCGCCGAGAAGGCGGGTTCGATGGCCGTTCCCGCAAAATCGATGGGCGACCTCGCTCCACGGTGCGTCATGCACGCCTGGAGGAAGGTAGCCAGTCGAGGAATCCACGTCAGGAATCATGACACAACAATATAGTTGTGTTGCTTGTTCGTCAAGTGTTCCCCCCTCTTTCCCACCGACACCTTCAAAGAGATTTGAAGCGCTCCAATACCTGTGATAAAACCTCTGCACTTATCCGTATGAGCGTAGAAAATGTCACAAGCGGCTACGACACAACGCGACACAGCCCGAAGCCTCTTCCAACAAAAGGGGCTCGTTCGCATGCGCGATCTGCGCGATGCGGGCATTGGAGCCGAAACTGTCGCCCGCATGGTACGCGAGGGTATGGTGGTGCGCGTGGCGCGGGGGCTCTATCAGCTTACCGACGCAATGCCGGATCCCCGCCGCAGCTTCGCCGAAGCCTCAGCCCTTGTGCCCAAAGGCGTGATCTGCCTCACCTCTGCACTGCAATTCCACGAGCTGACGCTGCAAATGCCCTCTGCGGTGTGGATCGCGATTGAGCGGACCGGATGGAAGCCCAAGGTCGAATACCCTCCGATTCGCTTCGTGCGGTTCGGTAGCAAGGCTCTCAAGGAGGGTGTGAAGCGGCACTCGATAGATGGAATTGAGGTTCCGATCTTCGAGCCGGCCAAGACGATCGTCGACTGCTTCCGATACCGCAACAAGATCGGACTCGACATCGCGCTGGAAGGCCTCCGCGAGGGGCTGCGCACCAAGCGGGCGACGCCTGACCAATTGTGGGAGTTCGCACGCTCCGCCCGCGTCTGGTCGGTGATGCGGCCCTATGTCGAAGCGATGGTCGCCGATGGCGCGTGAAGTCCGAAATATCGGCGCATCTGTGCGCGCCCGCCTGTTGGACCGCGCTCGTGCGGAGAAATCGGATTTTCAGATTCTCCTCACGCGCTACGCTCTTGAACGACTTCTCTATCGCCTCAGCGTCTCCGACCATCGCGAGCAGTTCGTCCTTAAAGGCGCAATGCTTTTCACAGTGTGGCGAGACGATCCGTTCCGCCCCACACGCGATTTAGATCTGCTTGGCCACGGCGACCCCGAGCCTGCCGCAATTGCCGAAAGTGTGCGATCAATCTGTTCTGCCATCGTGCCTGACGACGGCGTTGTCTTCGATATCGATGGCATTGAAGCCGCGCCTATCCGCGACGAAGCCGAATATGCTGGCGTGCGCGTGCGAACCAGCGCAACGATCGCCGGCGCGCGCATTCCCATCCAGATCGATGTCGGATTCGGTGACGCAATCACACCCGCCGCGCTTGAGATCGAGTACCCCAGCCTGCTGGACGCCCCGGCACCGATGCTGCGCGCCTACCCGCCTGAAACGGTCATCGCCGAGAAGACTGAAGCGATCGTCTCGCTCGGTGTTGCCAACAGCCGAATGAAGGATTTTTACGACCTCTGGATGGTTTCGCAGACGTTCGCTTTCGAAGGCAAGGCTCTCACAGACGCCGTCCAGAAAACCTTCGAGCGACGTCGGACACCCTGGCCCGAGCAATTGCCCACCGGTCTTAGCGATGCCTTTGCCAGCGAGAAGGACGCCCAGTGGCGAGCATTCCTAGCGCGTGATCGGCTGGCCGCTGCGCCTGCTTCCCTCATCGACGTCGCCGACAATCTGCGGGCGTTCCTGGGACCGGTATTGGCGCGAGAAGAGCTGGCATCCTGGCCCGCAGGCGGACCTTGGATGTATCTGGAGGCTGCCGGATGACGCCACCGCCAAATACAGAGCCGGAAGCGAAGGATGCGCCGCGTGAGGCCATCTTCATCAGCCACGCCGCTCCCGAAGACAACGCGTTCACAATCTGGCTTGGCGCCAAACTTGCCGCCATGGGTTACGAGGTCTGGGCCGACGTGCTCCGCCTGAAGGGCGGTGACGACTGGCAGCGCAAACTCGAAAACGCGCTTCGCCAGCGTGCCTGCAAGATGTTGCTGGTCGCCAATCCCCGCGCAGTCGACAAGCAGGGTGTTCGCAACGAAATCCAAATCGCCTCCGAGGTCGCGCGCAAGGTTGGCGACAACGCCTTCATCATTCCGCTGCGCATGGAACCCTTCGAGGCGCCGTTTCTGATCGCCCATGCGCAGTATATTGACTTCACACACGGCTGGGCGCGCGGCCTCTCGGAGCTGCTGGAGACGCTGCAGGAAACCTATCATGTGCCCCACAATGCGAGCGGCGGCGAATCAATCTGGCGGGAAGTCCAGCTCGTCCACGGCAAGACCCTTGTCTCCCAGCCCGAACGCCTGATCTCAAACTGGCTCTCGATCGAGCAGTTGCCGGAGAATATCCGCTACTACGAATTTAAGGGTCAGGTATCCGAACGTCGAGCCCAGGCCGCGATGAAAGATGCACCGTGGCCTCTGCGACCATTCCAACGAGGCTTTCTTTCCTTCACCCGCATCCATGACCTGCAGGACCACTTTGGGCCGAACCTACCGATTGGCCAGAAGGCACAGCGTCGCGTCGCCGGCTTCCTAAACACCGGTTGGGACAAGATCGGGATCGAACGACTCGACGCCCGCAATCAGTTCAGCGACCTGGCTCGCCAAGCGTTTGAAAAATTGTTCACTGAGCGCGGCCTTCGTTCCTACGAATTGTCCGGCACCCAACTGGCTTGGTGGGGGCCCGTCGACGTCGTGCCGACGACAAAGATTGCCTTTCGTTGGGGCGATGTCGCTGGTCTTCGGCAAATACAAGGGGTGTCGGTCAAGCGGCAAATGAACTGGCATTTCGGCGTGAGCGTCGCCGCTCGCTCAGCGCCACAGCACCATGTTCGGATCGTCAGCCGCCTCGTCTTCACTGAGGATGGCCACAAGCCATTTGACGACCCCGCCAAAATGCATCGGCTCCGCCGCTCCTTTGCCAAGACATGGCGCAATGCCCGTTGGCGGGACATGCTGCTCGCCTTCCTGCACTGGCTTGCCGACGGAAAGGATTCGCTCTCCGTGCCGGTCAGCTCTGAAGAAGGGATTGTGCTCGGCCTACCGCCGATTTCCTGGCAGGTGCCGATCAGTCTTCCGGTCGAGGAGGAAGCTCCCGAACCCGATGACGACGATCCCAGCGACGATGACGAACCGGATGAATCCGGTAGCCAAGGCGGCGACGGGGGCTCCGAGGAGGCAGGCGATGACGACTAGGCCGCGATCCTTCAAGCCTCAGATGCTCTATCTGGAAGAGCCCCAACTTGAATTCCGCTACGGTCAGCACCTCGTCTATCCCCGCGACGGCCTCTACCTCTATGGCCCTGTCGGGGACACAAAGGAACTGCCAACGATCCGATACGGGGTGATT
This sequence comes from Nitratireductor thuwali, assembly GCF_036621415.1. Classification (NCBI taxonomy): domain Bacteria; kingdom Pseudomonadati; phylum Pseudomonadota; class Alphaproteobacteria; order Hyphomicrobiales; family Phyllobacteriaceae; genus Nitratireductor; species Nitratireductor thuwali. The sequence goes on along the minus strand of NZ_CP030941.1, from coordinate 2,377,130 downwards.
GGCACACCGGATGGCGTAGGTCGCTTCAAAGCCTGGGCACAATCAATGGCAGGATTCATCGATATCCCGCCGCCCGGGCCGCGTTCGCGCGCTGTCGAACCACAGCATGTTCCGTTTCCCGGCTTTGCGGCGGCTTTCCATGCAGACTGGCCCATTGAACCACCATGCATCATCGATACTCTTGATCCCGATGAAATCGAACAAACGCTTAGGATCGCGAACCGTCATGAGGCGGTGCGCAACACTGTTGACTTGTTCGTGTCGCGCCTCGTCGCCGAGAACAATCGCCTCGAAAGCGCGCCACAGTTCTGGTTCGTCGTCATTCCCGAAAAAGTCTATGAACTCGGCAGGCCGAAATCGACGGTCAGGCGTGACGATCGCGTTGCGGGCGAAGTGACGATCTCCCAGCGTCGTGCAAAGGAGCTGCAGCGCCAACCGACCTTGTTTGGCGAGGACGAGCGCGAAGCCGAAGTCTATCAATATGCGACCCATTTCCGCCGGCAACTAAAGGCACGACTCCTCAAGGAGCGGATTGTCACGCAGATCGTTCGTGAAACGACGCTGGCGCCCGGCGATTTCCGTCGCGAGAGCGGCATGCCGATCAGACGCATCGAGGATCCTGCGACTATCGCCTGGAAGCTGGGAACAGGCGCCTACTACAAGGCTGGCGGGAAGCCTTGGCAGTTGGCCGATGTTCGACCGGGTGTCTGTTATGTCGGACTGGTCTACAAACGCAGCGAACTAACAAGCGACAAGCGTCATGCCTGCTGCGCAGCCCAAATGTTTCTCGCTGACGGGGAAGGCGTGGTCTTCCGCGGCGCGCTCGGCCCTTGGTTCCAGACCGATACGAAGCAGTTCCACCTTGATAAGGATGCCGCAAGGAACCTCATCAAGATGGTGGTTGGCGAGTACACCCGCCTGCACGATGGCCCACCAACCGAACTCTTCATCCACGCGAAGTCCGCCTTTACCGACAACGAATGGCGCGGTTTTTCGTCCGCCTGCGGAGATGAAACCAACCTCGTCGGTGTGCAGATTGCCGAGGCTCGTGATGACCTGAAGCTCTATCGGCCTGGAGAGTATCCCGTCATTCGCGGCACGGCGCTGCAGATTGGCGAACGCCACGCACTGCTGTGGACCTCGGGCTATGTGCCACGGCTGGATACCTATATGGGGCCTGAGACCCCGAACCCGATTTCGGTTCGCGTTCTTCGCGGCGAGTGCCCATTGACGACGGTCCTCGCCGACGTGCTCGGGCTCACGAAGATCAACTTCAATTCGTGCCTTCACAATGATCGATTACCGGTGACGATCCGTTTCGCCAACGCGGTCGGAGATGTCCTCATTTCCGCGCCGATGGATGGAGAGCCTAAGCTTCCGTTCAAATTCTACATCTAGAACAAATGAGCAAAACCCGTCCTTTCGACTGCCACTCTATTCCGAGTGCCCAACACAAGCTCGCAATCTTACAATTCAAGGATTTCCACTAACGCTCCTTGGGCCCTCAAATGGGTAGCTAGTCGTTGAGTTTGGCTCCGGGGCGCCGCGATCATGAGTAACTTTTCCGCACGCGACGCCGCGACATAGAGCTTGCGGGCATCTTCGGCATTGTCTGCAGGTTCTCCTGTTTCCAAGTAGTTGAGTATGCTCTTGAGGGTGGGAGCCGTAGTTACGACGCATACGGCCGGAAATTCCATGCCTTTGACCGCGTGTATTGTGCGGGGCATCGCTGTCGCTGCCGGAACGGCCGCGAGCACGGCGGAAACGGCGTTGTTCCATTTAAGCCTTTGAGACAGTGACGGTCCGTCGTTCAAGGTCAGATGCCGGGATAGCAATTCCTTGGTAGCGGCATGCCACGCTTTGGCATCGGCATGTTTTGAAGGGTCGAAGCGCAGCGCCCGCAGGAGAAACAGGACCTGGGGACGCCAGCTCGCCTGTTCGATCTCGTTGTCGGCAAGATACTGCCGGTAGGAGAGATCACCCAGGCGTCCCTCTAGCTCCAGCAGGATGTGGTGCATCTGGTCGATCGCCGTCTTCATATCGTTGAAGCCGGCCGCAAAATGAAAATCCGTCACGGCCTGGGCGAGGCGCACGGACCGGTCCCGTCTTTTGCTCGGACGCGGCTGTCCTGCAGCGGCGGCGCCGCTGGCTTTGGTCGCGGCAATGACCGGAGACTCGGCAAGGTCGATCTCCGCTTGTGCCACCTGTTCACAAAAGGCCGTCCCGATCGCCGCCGGAACGGCGGTGCCGGGATAGGACAGGATGAGAACCGGTGTGGCATCGTCCTTGTGGCGACCGAGCGGTTCATCCGGTGCGGAACGCGATGCGAGTGGGCGGAACTGCGCCGTGGTCTTGCATACATTGGGCGCCGACCGGAAGTTTCCGGTCAGAGCTTTGCGGCCCTCTTCGTCAAAGGTCTCGGCAAACGCAAAAAGCTGGTCTGTAACACCACCGCGAAATTCATAGATCGATTGGTGCGGGTCGCATACGACTTTCACCGGCAGTCCCGAATCCCGCAGCCATGAAATGATATGCAGATCGTCAGGATTACAGTCTTGCGCTTCGTCTACGATGACTTCGCTGAACCGGCCCGCCAGGGCGGCCGCAATGCGGGGCGCGGCCGCGGCGTCTCTAAGCCGTTCGAGCGCAACGCCCCGCGCCTCATCAAACCCTAGTTGTCCGCGCGTCCGCAGACCGGCGCGGATACTCGCCGCCGCTGTGACATAGGCCTGGATCTGCTGGTTGGACTTTTGGGAAAGGTCGAATCCGCGCTGTTTCGCTGCCTGCGCGAATATTGTCCCGGTAACCGGACAAAAGCAGGATAGCGGCAAGGGATGGGCGCCGTTGAAGGGCGTCACGGCAAGGTCTGCGATATCGGCGATCAGGCGCGGCCGAACATCGCAATTCGAAATGCCGAAGGGCGCGACAAGAAACTGCCAGACGAAACTGTCAAACGTGCCGATGAAGCTCGGAAACACGGGCGAAGGCAGTATCCCTTCTTCCCGGAGCCGTGTTTCCAGCTCGAAAATGGCACCCTGCGTAAATGACAGGAACGCCACGCCCCGGCCCGCCGGCATGTCAGCGAACAAGCGCCGCGCGCGTTCGGTCATAACCCGCGTCTTGCCGGCGCCAGGACATGCCGTCACAAAGGCGGAGCCGTCATGATCGATAATGTCCTGTTGTTCCTGGGTGGGCTGAAAGGCTTGCGGTTTCATTTCACAAGCGCCTCGATCGCCTGCCGGATGTAATCTGGCACGACAAAAGACGGGCTGGCGGCCTTCTCCGCTAGAAGCTGCGCAAAATCTCCCTTGGGCGTTGTCTTAAAGAGGTCCTGTATCGCACGGGCCCGGTCGTCGCCCGTCTTCGCCACAGCCTCGTTCCACTTGTCTTCCGATTGCGGATGCAAACCCAGGTACACGGCCTTCAGGCAGTCTGCATTGCCTGCTGCCACGAGTTCGGTTTCGAGCGAATAGGTGTTTGTGAAGACGTCCAACACCGCGCCGGCGCCTCTTTCGGCAGCCAGTGCGTCGAGCGCGGATTTGCGATTGCCGCCGGGAAGCGGTTTGTCGGCGGTGACGGTCTGCTTATCGCCGTCCGTAATAATCACAAGACGATCAGCAATACGAACATCGTTAAAGGGCGATAGCAGCGCTTTCGCATACGGGCTGAAATCCACGCCGTCTATCGGGACGAAGACGGCTGACCGAAATGTGCGAAAGGCCGAGGGGTTATCTTTCAGGACATGGTGTTTGGCGATGACCGGCAGCAACAATGCCTCGGCAATACCTTCAACCAAGAGGACCCGTCCACCGAAGAGCAGGGCGGATTTGGTCACATCAAGATAGCGGTCGATTTTGCGGCGTTCCGGATCGCTCAAATCAAGCTTGGAAAGCGGAATGCAGCGAGACTGCGCACGCGGCGCAACCACCGCGTGCGGCGTTTCCGAATGTTCGGTTTGTTCGCTCCCCTGTTGCGCCGTTCCTTCGTTCTTTCCGCTGATGGGCGCAACCGACCGCACGAATACCAGATTCTTGCTTGGGACCCAGGCCGACAAATTCGGCGAGTGCGTAGCGACAACAACCTGTAGATGGCCCGCCGGCGCGTTTTGGTCTTCCTTCGGTTTGAGCGACTGCGCGGCCCGCTCTTCAAGAAAATTCAATACTGCTGCCTGGAGCTGGGGATGAAGATGGGCTTCGGGCTCTTCGACAAGAAATAAGGTGAGTTCGGCATTGTCGGTCTTTTCCAGCTCGACCGCGATCGTCGCCATGTAGAGAAGATTGGCAAAGCCGTGCCCGGAGTATTGAAGGTCCTCCGGGGCGATGCCGTGATCGGCGAGTTTGAATCGCAGGTCGCGGGCAATATCGATCAGCTTTTCGTCCGTATTGAAGCCGAGGCTGGCGCTTTGCCGCCTGACTCCTGTGGTCAGAATGTCGAGACCACCGGCCACGGCGAGGTCCACGTCTTTAAGAAGCTGATCGTCACTGGTGCGGGCCAGTTTTCCGGCAATCTCGTCGGGATCGCGGTCGCCGAGAAAGTGGTTCAGCAACGCATGGATACGGGTCGGATTGCCTGACGCGAGAGCACGTTTGGCGTCGCGCAAGGGCGGCAGATAGACATGCCGGATCATTTCATGGGCGCCGGATTCCGGCGGCGTTTTGAAGCGGCCTGCCCACAGGTTGGGGCGAATATGTGATTGTTTGCCGGTGGCCTCATATGTGAGGCCGAAGCAGGCCGCGTTCAGCGTATCGTCGGTTGCTGCCGAGATGAGGCGTCCCTGCTGCGGCGGTGTCAGGTCCTCAAAGATTGCCTGAATGCTGAACGCTCGGGTCGCGGTCCCAAAGCGTATGTCTGTCTGTTCGCAATAGAGTTCCCGGCGCCCGCTCAATGGCGTCGAAACAAGACGGATGGCGTCAATAAGATTACTCTTGCCGCCGTTGTTTTCACCAACGAGCACCGTCAAGCTGCGCTCAAACGTAACCTGCTCTTCGGCGAATGAACGAAAATTTGTGAGTTGAAGTTGGCTTAAGTGCATATCCCCCGCCAGGCCATCCTATTGTTATAATTCCTTATATCTGGTCGTGCTCGGCGATCCTTTTGTCATCATGCCGATACCAGTTCCTCCGCGCTCCCGGCTTGTAGTGAGAGCTGCCGACCACCCAGCTCCTCGAAGAGCTGCTCGCGGCATGTGAAGATGACGACCTGAACGTTGCGCGCGGCCATGTTCAGTATGTCGAACATCCGGTTCATGCGGTGGTCGTCGGAGAACACGAGCGCATCATCCAGTATGACGGTTGCCGGATGGCCCTGTTCGACCAACATTTCGGCAAAAGCGAGCCGAATCAGAACCGCGATCTGCTCCTGGGTCCCCATACTTAGATGATGGAAGGCTTCCTCGTATCCGGCCTCCCTGGTGACGCCGACGATACGCAAGTCTTCGTCGATTGTGATTTCGGCGCCCGGAAAAAGGAGCTGCAAATACGGCCGCACGCGGTTGAGCACGGGAGACAGGTAACGCTCCTTCGCCTCCTGTTCGGCAGCCCGCAGGGTGGTCAGCAACAAGTTTAATACCTGGACTTCCCGGTCGGCGCGGTGGCGCTCGTCCGTCGCGCGTTCCAGCTCACGGGCTTTTTGTTCAATGGCCTCGTCCAAACCGGCACCTTCGAGGACTTCGATATGAGAACGCAGGCCGGCGATGGTTTCCTTGAGGTTGCCACGTTTTTCACGGCGATCCCTTAACGCCTGTTCGAGACGGCCGATGCGGGCTTCGAGTTGAGGAAGGGTTTCGTCCGTGCGCTGATCCTTGAGACTGGCAATGGCATCTTCCTGGTCTGACACTGCCTTTTCGGCGGCGTCGATCGCGGCTTGCAGGGCGGTGTCCGCCTGATTTTCTTCGGCGGCCGCCAACTCTGCGCGCCGCTTTTCCAACCGGACGCCGCTGTCGTCATATCGCGTTCTGACGGTTCCGAGTTGAGTCTGAAGTGCGCCCAACGCATCTTCGGGACCGCCGAGGGCTGCCCTGGCCATGTCCACGGCGCTTCGGGCCTCTTCGGCCTGTTCAAGGGCGGCGCGCAGCGCCGTGTCGGCCTCCTGCTTTGCGGGAAGCGTATCAATTTCAAGATCGGCGAGATCGCGCGTCAGGATGAGTTGCAAACTCTCTATATAACCCGCCAGCGCCTCGGCCCCGGCGTCGTGATCGTCCGTGGCCGGCGCATGCAGCACGGCTTCCTGACGGGCGAGTTCTCCATCCTGCACCAGCTTCTGCCGTCTCCTGTGCTGCTCTTCGGCGTCATCGACAGTTTTCACGCCCCCGGTCTGCAAGGCGGTCTCAAGAGCGGTTCTCGCTTCGCGTTGCTGATCGCGCAGCTTGTCCCGGTCCTTGACCGCCGGTTCGACCGTGATGCGGCCCTGGCCGGGTATCGTAATCGTCGTCGGACCGATTGCCTGAACGGGCGGGTCATCGATGGCCACCTTGCGGCCATCAACTTCAATTCCCGACAAGGCATCGGCTGCCATATCGAACGTAATGCGCGTGGCGGCGGCGCTTAGGCGGCTGTCGATGGTCTCGAGAGCTTTCGCGGCATCGCGGATTTCCGTCAGGGTTTCGTCTGTGACAAGAATGGCGGCAGCCTCTTGCCGGGCCTTGCGTTGCCGTTCTTCCGCCGCCGCCGCTTTTTCGTGCCGTCCTTCGAGCTCACGAATGCGACCCTTGCGTTCGACGGCTGCCAATATACGCCGCTGATGGGATACCGCGTCATCTGCCGTGGTAACGCCGGCCTCGGCTTCACGGACCGCGGTCCGCAACTGGTCGAGCCGCGCACGGGCCTCTTTTTCCCGGCCACGTACATCATCTAGCCCCTTGCGGGCCGTTTCCACAGCCTCCTCTTCGTCAGCAATAGCCTGTCTTAACGCGGTGCGCGCGACCAGGGCCTGGTTGGCCTGCTCAAGATTGCGCTGTTTCAGAGCAAGATCGCTGTCCGCTGCGGCGATACGCGCTTCCAGTTCCGCCAAATGACCGTGGCGCTTCCGGGCATCCGCCAGTTCCGTCTCATCGGCTTCGTCGCGATCGCCGGTGGACAGGCGCGCCAGCGTCTCCTGCGCTTGCTCAAGCTGATCGAGTGTTCTGGACAGCTCTTCGCGGCGGCCCTGTAAATCCGCAAGATCGGTTTGCAGAGTTTCGGTGTTGTCGATCAGTTCCTTGTACGCGCCGCGCGGCTTGCCGCCGCCCGTGACCAGTTCGCCAAGCTGCTTTTCGATGGCCTGCGGAAGCGCCCGGCCGCGACGGCCGCCGAGCACCGTGCCAACCTCGGATTCCAAGGCACTATGCAGATTAGCTCTAGCGCTTTGCGGCAGGTCGAGCGCACCGAACGAGTGGCCCTGTTGAACCCACAGCACATTCCACATGCCAAGCGTTTCGGCTTTGGCGCCAGTTTTTCCCGGCTCATCGAACCCCAGCAAATCGCGCAGGACATCTTCGGCAGCATCGCCTTCCAGCGTTCGCCCATCGGGGCACGACAATCGGGCATAGGGCTTTTTGACGAAGCGTTTCGTTATGCGGTACACGCCGTCATCCAGCTCAAAGGCAAGCTCGACAACCGGCCCGGCCTGGTTGCGATCGTTCTGCAACGCCGTAATCGGCTGAGCCTTCGAGCTGTATTTCTCAAACAGCGCCGCCCGGAGCGCTTCAAGCAGCGTCGATTTACCCATCTCATTGGGACCGACGATGACATTCAGCCCGTCCGCAATGCCATCGAGCCGCACCGGGCTGGTGAACTTCTTGAACTGATTCAGCGCAAGCGACCGCAGTTTCATTGGCGGCCCGCCTGGAGCTTCATGTGCTCGATATAAAGACGCTGCAACGCCTCGGCGGCAATGGCCCGTTCGTCGTCGCTGCCTTCCTCGGATTTGCGTTTCAGCTCTTCCGCCGCCGCACGGACGAAGCCGCCGCGATCGATCCGGTCAAGGTCCTCCGCCGTCGGGTGCGGGAACAGGCGCCGGTCATCAACGCGCATGAAACAGAACGCGGCTGATACGCCATCCACCACTTCGTTCTCGAAATATTGGCGGTCATCAAGCGACACGGCGCCTTCAATCGCCAAACGGATGAGCACGCGATCCAGGTCAGCGGCGACCGTCCGCAGCGTTCCAGCGAGGCGGTCTATGTCCTCGCGGCTGTTGATCTGCTCCGATTGCGTGAGCCATTCGTAGTGGCCGGTCGGCAGCGGTGTGACTTCCGGTGCGCGCTCATGAGCGTCGATTTCCACCAGCAGCGCCTGGCCGCCACCGGTCACATCGAAGGCATCGGTCTCCGGTGTACCGCTGTACCAGCAGCGCTCGTTGATCTTCTTTTGTCCATGCCAGTCGCCCATTGCAAGATATGACAGGCCGGCACGGGCCGGGCGGTCTGGCGCAATGAAGTTGGGAACGTCGCGATCCTCCGATCCGAAGCCGGTCACCGTGCCGTGGGCAATCCCGACACGGAACAGCCCGTCCCGCAACGCCACATCGTCCATATAGGCCGTCGGATCATCAAGCCGCCGGCGGTGATAGAGAGGGGCCGGAAGGATCGACAGCGAGTCTTCTTCAAAGGTGACAGGCCCCGGCTCCGTATAGACATGGACGTTCGCGGGAAGCCCCTTGCGCAGGAGTTGATCCCAAAGTCCGTTGGGGCGATGCGGGTCGTGATTGCCGGGGAGCAGGTGCCAATGCGTATCGGCGAAGTTGCGCATCCGCTCCAGCGGCTGGTTAAGCGAACGCGGCGACAAGGCTTCCATGTCATAGACGTCGCCGGCAACTAGCACATGTTGAACACCGTGTTCTTTCGCCAACTCGCCGATCTTGCCGACAGCGCGCAAGCGAGCTTCTTGGAGGAGGCCCATAATAGCAGGATCTACGAAACGAAATACCTTGCCGATTTGCCAGTCTGATGTGTGTATTACTCGCAGAGTCATTTGGTGATCTTCTTAAAATAACTTCGTCTCTAGCAAGGTTGAAAATAATTCAACCCGCCATCGCCAAACATGCCTGATACCCTGACTCTACACATTTACGGTTTTCCTGAACATCCAGAAGGGGACGGCCTTCCCCTGCGGCTAAGCCGGAAGTCTCGGCCGATCCCTTCCGCGGGGAGACCCCGCAGCGCCCCCAGAGAGTAAGAGTTCGGCGGCTTTCGCCGTGACGGGTTTGGAGGTCGAGAGAGAGGCTCTCGGCCGGCCCGTCGCGGAGATTGACCCATGACCAACCTTACCCTGGACGGCCGGCGCGACGCGAACGGCGGCTACACAGTCGATGTATCTCGCGGAGAGCGGATTGGCCGCGTCTCCTCGGAGTGGTTTTCGCGGCCCGATGACGAGCGCTACCTGTCCTTGTCGGAGCTCTTCGCGGCGGTGAAGGGCCGCGCCGAGCGCAGCCGCACGCGCACGGTCGAAAGCGCCGCGATCCGCGTCGAGGCGCATCGCGACGACCCGGAAAACCTGGCGCTCATCCTGCCCGAAGCCGACGCGCCAGCCGCGCCGACCCATTGGAGCTTCGGCCAGCTGGCCAGCCTGGTCAGCGCCCCGGCAGCCTATCTGCGCCAGCTCCCGGCGCCGCTCGCGGGCATCAATCTGCAATACGGGCTCACCTCGCACCGCGCCGAGCAGATCAAGACGCTGGAAACCGAGGATGGGCGTACCGAGCTGCGCGCCGTCACCGGCCCGGACTATGGCCGCATCTACGACCACGAACTCGTCGCCGCCGTGCAGAAGATCGCGGGGAACGGGACCGGCGATACGCGCTGGAAAGTGCCCGGCATGCTCGACTGGTCGAGCGGCGTCTACAACCCGATGGTCGACGTCACCAAGGACACGACGACGCTCTACGCCTCCGATCGCGACGTCTTCCTCTTCCTGGTCGACGATATGAATCCGATCGAGGCAGGCAAACTGCCGGACGGATCGCCGGATCTCTATTTCCGGGGCTTTTATTGCTGGAACTCGGAAGTCGGCGCCAAGGCGCTCGGCATCGCCAGTTTCTATCTCCGCGCCGTCTGCCAGAACCGCAATCTCTGGGGCGTCGAAGACTTCCAGGAGATTAGCATCCGGCATTCCAAATACGCCGCCAACCGCTTCGCGCACGAGGCGGCGCCGGCGCTGACCCGCTTCGCCGACTCCTCGCCACGCCCCTTCGTCGAAGGTATCCGTGCGGCGCGCGAGCGGATCGTCGCCCGCAGTGACGACGACCGCACCGACTTCCTCCGCAAGCGGGGCTTCTCCAAGGCGGAGACGGCCAGGATCGTCGAGACGATCCTTGTCGAGGAAGGCCGCCCGCCAGAGTCCGTGTTCGACTTCGTGCAGGGCATCACTGCCGTGGCCCGGTCGAAGCCTCAGCAGGACGCCCGGCTCGATATGGAGGGCAAGGCGAAGAAACTCCTGGAGCGCGCGGCGTAGTCTGAAATCGGCGCTCTGTCTGTCTTCGGTCCGTCGCTTCCTCGAGAGGAAGAGGCGGGCCGTTTTTTTCGTGACGGGTTCGGAGGTCGAGAGAGAGGCTCCCGGCTGGCCCGTCGCGGAGAACTGACATGACAAAGTCTCAGAAAATACGCTTGAGCGCCTCGCGTGACATCCCCTTCAACAAGCTGGTGCTGAGCCAGTCCAATGTCCGGCGCGTCAAGGCCGGCGTCTCGATCGAGGAGTTGGCCGAGGATATCGCCCGGCGCACGCTCCTGTCCTCGATCACCGTCCGGCCGGTGCTGGACGATGACGGCGCGGAAACCGGCATGTTCGAGATCCCGGCCGGCGGACGCCGCTACCGGGCGCTCGAATTGCTGGTCAAGCAGAAGCGGCTCAATCGCACCGCGCCCGTGCCCTGCATCGTGCGCACCGACGGCCTCGCCGAAGAGGACAGCCTGGCCGAAAATGTTCAGCGTGCGCCGCTTCATCCGCTCGACCAGTTCCGCGCCTTCCAGGCGATGCGGGAGAAGGGCAAGAGCGAGGAAGAGATCGCGGCGGCCTTCTTCGTCTCCGCGAATGTCGTCAAGCAACGGCTGAAGCTCGCCGCCGTCTCGCCGTCGCTCCTCGACGCATATGCGGAAGAGGAAATGACGCTCGACCAGCTCGTGGCCTTCACGGTCAATCCCGATCATGAGCGCCAGGAACAGGTCTGGGAATCGGTCAAGCGGACCTACGCGAGGCAGCCCTTTGAGATCCGCCGCATGCTGACCGAAGGCGCCGTGCGGGCCTCCGACCGCCGGGCGCAGTTCGTCGGGCTCGACGCCTATGAAGCCGCCGGCGGCGTCATCCTGCGCGATCTCTTCCAGTCCGACGATGGCGGTTGGCTGCAGGACGCAGGGCTGCTTGCGAAGCTCGTCGTTGAAAAGCTCGAAACAGAGACGCAAGCGATCCGTGCCGAAGGCTGGAAATGGATCGAGATCGGCGCCGACTTCCCTTACGGCCACACCTACGGTCTGCGCCGGATTATCGGCGAGCCCGAGCCGATGAGCGACGAGGAGACGGCCAGCTTAGAAGCGCTCAAGGCTGAATACGATCAGCTCGAAGACGAGTACGCCAGCGCCGAGGAGTTCCCGGAAGAGATCGACATCCGGCTCGGCGAGATCGAAACGGCGATGGAAGCCTTGCAGGAGCGACCCGTCCGCTTCGAGCCCGACGAAATCGCCATGGCTGGCGTCTTTGTCAGCATCGGCCATGACGGTCGCTTGCGTGTGGAGCGCGGCTATGTCCGCCCCGAGGACGAACCCCCGGTCGAGACCGATGGGCAGGATGAGGTCGATGGGATTAACGCCTCCGCCGATGAAGAGGTCGATCATGCCACGACTACGGATTCCAGCGCAGAGACCGAAGAGGAAGACGATGGCCTGAAGCCGCTCTCCGACCGCCTCGTCATGGAGCTGACGGCGCATCGCACGCTTGCCCTGCGCGACGCGCTGGCCAACGATCCGCAGACGGCGTTCCTCGCCGCCCTGCACGCGATGACGCTGCGGCTGTTCTATCACTATCCGCTGGATAGCTGCGTCGAGATCACGCCGCACAGCTCAAGTCTGGGTGCTCAGGCGTCGGGCCTCGCCGACACGGCCTATGCGCTCAACATCGACGCTCGCACCGATAGGTGGCTCGCTGCGCTTCCCAAAGCGCCTGAGGATCTGTGGGATGCGCTGGTTGGTTTCGACAGCGACAGCCGTGAGGCGCTGTTCGCGCATTGCGTCGCCATGACCGTCAATGCCGTCCATGAACCCTACAACCGCCGGCCGCGGGCGCTCGCCCACGCGGACGTGCTGGCGGCAAAGCTCGGGCTCGACATGGCGGCGGCCGGCTGGACGCCGACGGGCGAGAGCTATCTCGCGCGCGTCACCAAGGCCCGCATTCTGGAGGCCGTGCGCGAAGCCAAGGGCGATGAAGCCGCCGACCGCATCGCGGGTCTCAAGAAGCCGGACATGGTCGCGGCGGCCGAAGAGCTCCTCAGCGGGAGTGGTTGGCTGCCCGAAGTGCTGCGCATGCCGGGCCTTCCCGAGGGCGAAGTGCAATCGGCGGCTGGCGGCGGCGAAACGGCCATGGGCGATTCCGCCGTCATCGCCGACGATGAACCTGTCACCGGCAACGCCTTCGCCACTGCGGCCGAGTGACCGGGAGCCATTCCCCCGTGGCTCCCGCAGCCGCCCCTGGAGCCCGCCCATCGTGGCGGGCTCCTTCTTTTTTGCTGTCAATATGGAGGCGTGGATGACCGATACAGCATCCGACATCACGCGACGGCTCGCGCGCGAGGCGGAGGCCGTTTGCCGCCATTATCTCTCCAACGGCCGCAGGCAAGGCCGCTACTGGATCGTCGGCGACGCCCGGAACACGCCGGGGCGCAGTCTCTATGTGCGCCTGACAGGACCAACTCATGGTCCGGGCGCTGCCGGGAAATGGACCGACGCCGCCACGGGCGAACATGGCGATCTGCTCGACCTCATAGCTTCCGCGCGGCAACTACACACCTTCGGCGAGACACTCGATGAGGCACGGCGCTTCCTGAGTCTGCCACGCCTCGAACCGCCACGACGTCAGCGCCAATCCGCGCCTGCCGGATCACCGGAGGCGGCGCGTCGTCTCTTCGCCATGGGGCGGCCGGTCGCTGGAACGCTCGCCGAACGCTATCTGCATCGACGCCGTCTCATCGGTCTTGGCGATGCGCCAGCGCTTCGGTTTCATCCGCATTGCTACTATTGGCGCGAAGATCAGCCGAAAGAGGCGCCGCCAGAGACTTGGCCTGCATTGCTTGCAAAGGTCACGGACGGACACGGCAACCTCACTGGCGTCCATCGCACGTGGCTCGATCCGGCGACAGCCCGCAAGGCGCCGCTCAATCCGCCGCGCAAGGCCATGGGAAATCTGCTCGGCCATGGCGTGCGGATCGGGGCCGCGACCGACATTCTTGCTGCCGGCGAAGGGCTGGAAAGCACGCTGTCACTGCGCATGGGGTTACCCGACCTGCCGATCATCGCCGCGTTATCGGCCAACCATCTCGCCGCGCTGATCCTGCCGGCAGGGCTTCGGCGTCTCTATATCGCGGCCGACGCCGACGAAGCAGGCGCCATGGCGGCTGACAAACTGACGGAACGCGCAGATGCCGTCGGCATCGAGACGATCCGGCTTGCTCCCCTTGGCGACGACTTCAACGAAGACCTCCGCAAGCTCGGGCGGGATAAACTCCAGGTGCATCTCAGTCAGCAACTGGCCACGGCCGATCTATCGCGGCTGCTTTCCTGCGATCCCTGAGCAGTTGAGCAGGCCTGTCGCCATTCTCGCCTGCATCGTCGTCTCCTTGTCCGAAAGCCACGCCTTCGGCCTTCCGAGAGGAGCAAGACGGAGCGGAGCCCGGCCGGGCCAGCAACGGCTGCGGCGGCGCTCTTTTCCGCCGCCGGGCCCACCCCACGCGTTTCGCGTGGGGACACAAACCATATCTGCGCCCGGCTTTGCAGCGCGAAACAAAAGAGCGCCGCCTCCGCCGTCCTCCGCCTTTGGCTCCGGCCGCCGGGATCGGCGGTGCAGTCCCGGCCGGCCCCCGCTTTTCCGTCGCTCGGGAAGGCCGCGAGAGGCGCGGCCCATGCCGAACAGGAGACGATCCCATGACAGCCGAGACCACCGAACCAATGGCCAGTTCCGCAACCGCCGTCGCGCTCGAAGAATTGCAGCTCTACGGCTACCGGCCTTTCGCCGACGAGCCCGATCCGAGACCCTTGCCCGAAACCGATGCCCTCCAGGCTGCGATGGCCGACATCTTCGACGCACTCGCCGCAACGCTGAGCGATACGCGTCTAGAACCGGACCTCGAAGACCTGCTCTGGTCCGTAACGAATTTGTTCCATCGCACAGCCGCCCGCGTCGACCGCGAACTCGACGACAACGAACAGGCCCAGAAACGCTCGCAGCGCGAACAGGACGGATCGGAAGTGCGCTCCGTCGAGCTCGAAGCCCTGACGGCGCAGGGCGTCACGCTGATCGAGCGGCGCAATGCCTACGAACTCATGCGCGACATCGCCGCCGACCACTTCGAGACCCTTATCGGCCAGCCCTGGCGTCCGCACTCGGGATCACGGATCAGTCGCCGCACGCTGACAGCCGCCATGATCGACAGCCGCGACTATCTGACAGCGAAGCGGCGCGCCGAGATCGAGCCTCTCCTGCCAACTGGCCCACGCGTGGCTTTCTCCGGCGGGATCGACGTCACCGACCATCACGCCATCTGGGCGGCGCTCGACCGGGTGAAGACCAAGCACGCCGACATGGTGCTCCTGCATGGCGGATCGCCCAAAGGCGCCGAAAAGATCGCTGCTTGCTGGGCCGACGCCCGAAAATGCCAGCAGATCGTCTTCAAGCCGGATTGGAAACGCCACGGGAAGGCCGCGCCGTTCAAGCGCAACGACGCACTCCTGGAGGCGATGCCCATCGGGCTCATCCTCTTTCCGGGGTCCGGAATCACCGACAACCTGGCCGATAAAGCCAAAAAGCTCGGTGTGCCGCTCTTCGATTTCCGGTCTCCGAAACGCACCATACAGCCAGCGTGATGCATCGGATGCATCACCCGATGCGCGCGCCGGTAATTTCCGGCGCGCTGCTTTGCGTTATGCTTCGAATGGCGCCTTGGCGGCTGGCAGAGGCGCTCTGTCCACAAGGAGACCGCCCATGTTCCTGTCGGCGTTTTTGAGCATCATCGGGCTCGGTTTTCTGTGCTGGCTGCTGTTCAACTTGGCCATCTACGCGCTTCCATGCTTCGTCGCCATCACGGTTGGCTACTACGCGTTCGAAAACGGCGTGGGAACGCTCGGCGCGATTGCTCTCGCCCTGTTCGCCGGCGCCACGGCTTTCATTCTGGGGCAAGTGGCCTTCGCTGCGGTCAGGTCGCCAGTCATCCGTCTCCTGCTCGGTGCACTTTATGCCTTGCCAGCGGGTGTCGCTGGCTTCCAAGCGGTCAAGGGGCTTTCCGAAACAGGTGGCGGGGGTGAACCTTGGACGCTTGTCTTCGCCAGCGTCGGCGCCGCCGTTGTTGGCATTGCCGCTTGGATGCGCGTCACATCGCTCGCTGGTGCAGATGCACGCCAAGCGCCCCGAAAAGCCGCCGTTCGAAGTTGTTACAGCGACTTAGGACGCTGAGCCACGCCCACCGTGCTGCCGCACCGCGGGCCATTGTCCGCTCGGGTGGCCGTAGGCTGCAGCAACAAAAGAAACCGATTGACAAGTCGCGGCCGCTCTGAAAACTTTACTATATGGCAAAGTATCACGAGACACCGATCGACCGCACCTTTTTTGCGCTCGCGGACCCGACGCGGCGACAGGTTCTCGAGCGGCTGAAGTCGGAACCCGAACTCTCCATAAGCGCGCTGGCAGAGCCCCTGCCGATCAAGATGCCCGGGCTGATGAAACATCTCGCCGTTCTGTCGGATGCGGGATTGATCTCAAGAACGAAAACCGGCCGCGTCGTAACCGTCCGTCTGGCGGCGGAACCGCTGAGTGAGGCGGCGGACTGGCTGCATCATTTCGAAGCCTTGTGGACCGTCAGCCTCGACCGTCTGGCCGCCCTCGTGGAGGAGGACAGCGAGGAATGAACGGCCGGCTCCCGGACATAACCATAGTGCGCCGCCTCAAGGCACCACCGGAGAAGGTCTACGCGGCGATGACGCAGGTCGATAAGGTCCTGCAATGGTGGGGGCCGGATGCCGGACCGGCCGTCCGCGCCGAACTCGATCTTCGCCCCGGCGGCCGCTACTCCATCGTCTTTCGCCTGACGGATGGCTCGGAACACAACCCGACGGGTGTCTATCGGGAGGTCGTGCCGAACGAAAAGCTCGTCTTCACCTGGGAATGGCCCGGCCGGCCCGACTGGGAGTCGCTGGTCACCATTCGCCTGCGGCCCATCGACATCGGCACCGAGTTGACCCTGACGCACGAGAAGCTGCCGAACGACGAAGCGATCGAGAGCCACCGTGCCGGCTGGACCGGCTGGGCGGGCGAACTGGAAACCTATCTTGAGGACGGAAAATGAGCGACCTGACGATCTGGACCTATGACTGGGTGCCCGAAATGCCCCGCGGTTTCGTGCGCGACCTGCGGCTGAGATGGGCATGCGAGGAGGCAGGCCTTCCCTATCAGGTGAAGAGCACACCATTCAAAGACAAAGGCACAGAGCATTTTGAACATCAGCCCTTCGGCCAGGCGCCCTGGCTCACCGACGGCGACATCTCGATCTTCGAAAGCGGAGCGGGCTTGCTGCACCTCGCCAGAAAGAGCGAAAAACTGATGCCGCGCGATCCAGTGGGGGGAGCCGAAGCGCTGCAATGGACGATCGCCGCACTCAACTCGGTCGAAATGGTCTCAGTCCCCTGGTGGTTTCTGGAAATGTCCGGCGCCGAGGACAACGGCCTGACAGGCTGGCTGGAAAGCCGCCTCGATCATGTGGAGCGCGTCCTCAACGAGCGGGACTGGCTGGCGGCCGGGCGCTTCACGGTCGCGGACCTGATCATGGCCGATGTGCTGCGCGTCGAAAAGGTTCGTGCCTTCGGCGATCGTCCGGCGACGGAAGCCTATGTGGCGCGGATGACGGAACGGCCGGCGTTCCGGAAAGCCCATGCCGACCAGATGGCGCATTTCGCGGCGGCCGATTGAACCGGCCGACATTCGAACAGCGTAGGCTACTCTAGCGGCATTGGCCGCTAGCTAAGCGGTCATTTCACGACAGCACACCTAAGCGCTTTGCAACAGACGACATTCGTGCATGGAGCGGCGATCGGCAGCTCCGAGCCCATATTGTTGGATGCTGCATTATGGTTGAATGGCCCCTCAGATTGGTTGTCCTAGATCCAGGGGAGACTCGCCAGCCATTCCTTAGCCGCGATGATCGATGATCTTGAGGTCTGGTCGACATGAGCGAGAAGCCAGACTTCCCGGGCAGGGGGTGCTGCATCGCGAGTCAGCGAGAGGGATCGCAAACGGGGGTCCGTCTCAGCAATTGCTTGCGGGAGAAGTGATTTCCCTGCGCCGTTGGCAACGGCTTCCAGTGCCGTTTCAGCATCCGCCACCTTGAGGCATGCGCGTGCTTCGGGGGAACTGTTAGCGGCGACTTCAAGCCAACGTGCTTGCGGCAATTCGGAATGCGTTTCGTCGTAGGTAATCCAGCCGAGTGTCGCAAGTTGATCCGGTGTAACCGAGCTTGCCGAATAGGGTCCGAACTTCATCTCGCCCAGCTTCTGCGCTTTGATCCGCAGCCCTCCGCCCGCGGGACGTGCAAACCGTACCGCGAGGTCTGCTTCGCGCTTTGAAAGGTCCAGATTACCCGACGCCGGCACCAGTTCGACCGTCAGGTGCGGATGTTTACGCGTCAGGGACCCGAGATTGGGAACGAGCACCCGGTTCACGATGATTGGAACCGAACTGATGCGCACAGATCCCAGGACCTGCTGTGCGACCTCGTCGGACTTCTCCCTAATCGCAAGGCTTTCCAACTCAATCGCTTCGGCATGCGACATGATTTGAAGGGCGGCATCCGTCGGTTCATACCGACCATTGGCGCTTTGCAGGAACAGCGACGCCCCCAAGTCCTGCTCCAGCTTCTTAATCCGACGGGCCACCGTTGTTTCACTCGTGCCAACAGCGCGCCCGGCGTCCTTGAGTTTTCCCGTGCGGTAAAGTGCCAGGAGATACCTGATATCGTTCCAGTCATGGCTCTGCATAATTGCAGTGTAGAATGGCAAACTCGATGACTCAATCGTCAGTTCTGTTGTGCAAAAATTCTTATTCACGTCAAAGCAAGGAGACTGGAGAATGAAATTCATCATTCTATTTGAAGATGCCCCCGAAGCCGATCCGGACATCCGGAAGAGCCACATGGTCCGACATCTCGATTTCCTCGAGAAGAACGCAGACAAAATCAAGGCGGCAGGACCGCTGTCGGACACAGCCGGACTGGGGCGAGACGGCTTGTGGATTGTCGAGGCCGACGCTGCGGAAGATGTGGATCGGCTTGTTCAAGAAGATCCGTTTTGGCCGACCGGGCTTCGCAAATCCTACGCAATCATCGAGTGGACACAAGTCTATGCTGATGGTTCGCGGTTGATCCGATCATCTGTTTGAATCGCGCTACGCGAACGGCAAGTCGACGGTCAGCGGGCATTGACCGATCCGTCGGACGGTGACCACTCTGTCCCGCTTTGCCGTCGATGTCGACAACAGGGACCATGTCGGCTTCTCCAATGCGAGCAGCCCAATGCCGTCTCTGTGGCATGCGGTAGCCGTTTTCACGCTCTGGATAGGTGAGCTTCGATCGCCCTTCTTCGCCATTGCCTGGACAGTGATCGTTCACCTTCTCCGATTGACGCCATCTTTCCCTATAATATCGCGCCGGTGCTTCATCACCCGACATATGCCCTGTCAGTCCTTGGTCGCCAATGGCCGCGGCCAGTACTCTCCTACACCTCGGCACCCACACACGTCACGACCTCTCATGGACTGATCTGGCCGGAATCGGCTGACGCCTCGACCGCCTTGGCCGCAACGGCGGGGCCGGAGTTTCTTCCCTTGGGCTGCGCCCATTCCTCGCGCGTCAAGAAACTCCGGCCCCGCCGTCCTCCGCATCCGCTCCGGGTCCATGGACTGCGTCGGCGGTCGCCCCGGCCTTGTCGATCGCCATCGAGGCCGCGACGGGCGCGGGCTCGAAAGCCAAAAGGAGAACTGACATGGCCACCATCGGAACCTTCAAGAAGACCGGCAACGAGTTCGTCGGCGAGATCGTCACCCTGAACGTTCAGGCGAAGAATGTCCGCATCGTCCCCGAAGAGGACCGCACGAACGACAAAGCTCCCTCTCACCGCGTCGTCGTCGGGAGCGCCGAGATCGGCGCCGCCTGGTCCAAGCGCTCGAACGAGGGCCGCGACTATCTGAGCCTCAAGCTCGATGATCCGAGCTTCTCCGCGCCGATCTACGCCAACCTCTTCGACGATACCGTCATCGAGGGTAGCGAAAGCTTCAGCCTCATCTGGTCGCGATCCCGCCGTCAGAACGGCGACTGACGCCTCCGGCGCTCCGCCCGAAAACCCGGGCGGGGCGTCTTTCATGGCTTTCAACCCTTCCGCTGATCGTCCAGAAGCGCCGCCGGTTTAACGTCGAGCGCTTCGGCCACATGCCAGAGCGTGATGATGGTGACGTTCTGCTGGCCGCGCTCCATGGCGCTTATGTGCGCGCGATCAACGCCCATCCTGTCTGCCAACGCGGCTTGGCTGAGACCGGCTTTCTCTCGAAAAAACTGAAGGTTCGCGCCGAAAACTGTTCGAATATCCATCCGCAATGAAAATGCGGATCGCGTATTTTGATGCGACGTATTATAATACGCGGCCCCGAGGATCACTCGGCCACGTGGCTGCGGTCAGTACCGTAACTTTCAACCGACCGGCGCTTGCGTGCGCTATGGTTTCCGGTTCATTAATTGGGTTGCTTGATCTGCGAGGAAGCCGAATGACCGCCACCCAGCTAGAGATCGCCGATGCACCACCGGACAAACGGGCCGTAACGGCTTACGATCAGGATCATCTCAAGCTTTACATGCGGCTTCTCGACGCCGAAGAGGCTGGCGCCACGCTAGAAGAGGTGTCAGCGGTGCTGCTCGGTATCGACGCCAAGGCGGAGCCTGAACGTGCTCGCCGTGTCCACGAGAGTCACCTGTCCCGCGCGCGTTGGATGACTGAGCACGGGTATCGCAACCTTCTCAAAAGTGGCTTTCCCGTCCGCTAAGCGGTGAGTGATGCATAAGATGCATCGCATGATGCATGCAGCCAAGCTATGCAATCACAGATTTGCAGCGAAACATCCCAAGCAACTGGCGTCGTTATTTTTTCGGCGCCCTATTGGGAGAAGTTCGCCATGGCGGCCGATTGGCGCGACGATAACCAATACGCTCATTTCGACGAACTCGGCATCTCGGGCCTCGCCTGGGAATGCCTTCGGCGGAACACGCACTATCGCAAAGACTACGACATGATGCAGGAGGGCGGCGGCGCTCCAGCCGATTGGGGGTTGCGATTTCCCGGTAGACCCAGAGCTCAACGCGCTTGGCGCTCCCGTCTTCTGGCTGCCTTTCGCCGCACCCGCCGTGGTTCACCTGATAGCGTCTCTGCCCGACATCGGCGTGACCGCCGCCATTCCTACCGACAGCATCACAGAGCGCAGAACGGGCGCCGACGGACTGTCATGGATGCGACTGGAGAACGGTGTGAATCTTGTCGGCAATCAGGCCGATGATCAGCCCGTAGGCGTCCTACTTCCTCTCGATGAGGCTTGGCCCGTTCGGCTTGCTGCTGCTGACAGGCTGTATCGGCAGCTTATCGAGCGCAACGCAGACCCGCCGATTACGCCACATCGGCGCGAGCGACTGAAACGCGCCTTGCGCACGATCGACGGGCGACAGAGCGGCGCCAGCTATCGTGCGATTGCCACGGCCTTCTTCGGCGCCGATCGCGTAGCCGTCGAACCGTGGAAGACCAGTTCGCTCAAGGCGCAGGTTGCGCGGTTGGCCGCTTACGGGCGGATGATGATCGCTCGCGGCTATCGCCAACTTCTTCAGGGCAAATATCGCTGAGGCTGCCGATATTTCACAGTGAGTGTGCGCTCCGGGAGGTTTCCGGTATGTTCATCGGATGACGCAGCCTTCGCAAAACCTTGATTCCAGCCTTCCCAGGATTATCGGACGCACGCGTCGGCTGCCGTCTCAGCAACGAACCGTCTTCGACGAGATATTTCACAGCGGCGGCGGTTACGTCCTCGACTTCTCCGACCGAACCATGGCCGAGTGGTTCGAAGAGAATTTCGACATCCAGATCTTCCAGGAGCGCTTTCAGGTCGAAGGCGCAAGCAAGGGCAAGACACTCAGAGGCTTCGTCGAGGTCGCGGAACCGCGCCTCGTCGCTCAGGTTCTTCGCGTCTTATGGGCGTATCGCTGCAGTCTCGATGGCTACGTGGATACGTACGCCGCGAAAGAAGAGCGCCTGAAAGCATGGCTTGAGCAGTTCACGAGTGAGCTTGAAAATGCATCTACGCTGAACCTCGACGACGCGTTCACGGACTTCTCGCGCGACACAACGCTTCCCAAACTGCGTGCGTCCATCGCCGCCGATCTTGTCGCAGAAAAACCGGATGTCGCACTGGATCGTGTGCATACCTATTGCGTCAAACGTTTCCGCGATCTGCTCGCATCGCGCAACCAGGCCGTCGATGCAAAGACCCCACTCGACGCCATATTCGGTGCATATGGCAAGGCATTACGTGATGAAGGCGCGGTGAGCGAATTCGCCCTGCCGACACTCCGCGTTCAGCACAAGCTCTTCAACAGCCTGAACCAGGCCCGCAACAAGCGCTCCTTCGCGCACGACAATGAGCTTCTCGAGGTTTCCGAAGCACAGTTCATCATCGACTGCGTCCTCGCCTCGCTTGCATTCATCGAACGCATAGAAGCCTCGCGGCAGAAACCCGCCGCCGATTTGGATGACGAAATCCCGTTCTGATCGAGCCCGCCGCAGTTTCATTTTTTGCCGTCGTTTAGGGGGTGACGTTTTCGCTGTACGCTGATCGTCATCCCTCCAGGGGGTCATCTCCCGCTTTTCTCGTCTCCGACAGTCCCGCGCATCCTGCAGCGGGACGACCTAACCGGAGACGCGACCCATGCCAGACCCCAATGCCGGACTTCCCCCACGCTATCTGCGAACGCCCGAGGCGGCCCGTTTTCTCGGCCTGTCGGGCAGAACCCTCGAAAAGCACCGCACCTATGGCACGGGGCCGCGCTATTCGAAGATCGGCGGGCGTGTGGTCTATGCGATCGAGGATCTGCAGGCCTGGGTCAGCCGCGGTGAGAAGCATTCGACCTCGGATGACACGGGCCAAGAGGTTCTGCCCGCCAAGCGGCATGCCGCGATCTCGCCCGCCTATGTGCGGAAGGCCCGCTCATGAGCGGCGACGCCACTGTCGAACTCGTCTGGATCGAGAAGCGGATCGAGCACTGGATTCGCTTCGGCCGCATCGCGCGGACAACGATTCAGAGCCGCAGTCGCAGCACCGCCGCATTCGATCCCGGCGCTGTCTTTGCCTTCGTCCGATGGCAGGCAAATGACTTCGGCACGGCGATAAGCCGGATCGACATTCTGCGTGCGCCCCGATCGGGCGAGCCCTACGCGACCGTTCCGTATGTGACACCCGGCGGCGACAGTTTGCTGCGCCTGTCCGGCTGGCCCAAGGTCGAACGGGTTCTCCAGATCGGCGATGAAATCGAAGCGCTCGGCATCGACCCGGCGGACGCCGCGCCGGACTACTGGCGCCACGTTCACAACAGACTGTCTGCGGGCTTGGAGCCGCGCTCCTACACAGCCGCTCAACATCGCGCCTGGCTGCTGCGCCAGACCTGTCCGCCCGATCCACAGACACAGCGCACCGCGACGGCGGGGAGCATATCATGACCCGGCTCGGTTACGTCATGTGGACCTGTTTCTCGGCGCTCGCGATCGGCGGACTGGCCTTCGTCCATGTCAGTCCGAAGCTGATCTGGAACGCCTCCGCGAGCGCGCCGATCGGACTCTACGCCGTCGCATCGGACGACGATCTTTCTGTCGGCGATCTGGTCGTTGTCGATCCTCCGAAATCGCTTGCGCGCTACCTCGACGAGCGCGGCTACCTGCCCGACGGCGTACCGCTCCTCAAGCACATCGTTGCGCTTCCCGGACAGCGCATTTGTCGTGACGGCGCCGTCGTCACGGTCGACGACATTACCATGGCGCAGGCGCAACCAAGCGACCGCTTCGGCCGCGCACTGCCCGTTTGGCAAGGATGCCATATCGTCGCCGAGACGGAACTATTCCTCCTGAATCCGAGCCATCCCGACAGTCTCGACGGTCGCTATTTCGGCGCGCTCCCGGCGGACGCCGTGATCGGACGCGCCGTTCCGATCCTCACCGATGAAGACGGCGACGGTCGGTATGTCTGGCGCGTCGATCGCGACGCCGGCGCTCTTCCAAATTCTTCCGATCGCAAATGAAAGGAACCCTCCCATGGCTCAGATCGGCCAATTCAACCGCACGGAAACTGGCTTCGTCGGACACCTTCACACGCTCATTCTCTACCGCGAACTCACCCTCGTCCCGGCAGCGCCGTCGGACAGCGAGAACGCTCCCGACTATCGCATCCATCATGGCGGTGATGATGGACCGGAGATCGGTGCCGGCTGGAAACGCACCGGCGAGAAGGCCGGCGAATACATCTCTCTGCAGATCGATGATCCGACCTTCGCTTTTCCGATCCGCGCCAATCTCTTCAAGACGGACGTCGAGGACGGACATTGGGCGCTGCATTGGAATCGCCCCGCAAAGCGCCCCGAGAAGCGCGATGACCGCAGCTAAGCCGTCTCGACACCGCGCGTTGGTGGCGCGAATAGTCCTCTGCGGCCTGCTCGCGGGGGCCATCATTTCCGATGCCACGCGTGCAGAAACTGCCTCCTCTAGGACGACACAAAGCAGCAATCCCTATGCGGCCTATATCGCCGAAGCTGCGCAGCGGTTCGGCATCCCGGCGCACTGGGTCGCGGCCGTCATGCGCGTGGAAAGCGCCGGGGATGCGCGCGCCGTCAGCGCGAAAGGCGCTATGGGGCTGATGCAGATCATGCCCGGCACCTGGAATGAGCTGCGCGCGCGATACGGGTTGGGGCGCAATCCGTTCGATCCGCGCGACAATATTTTCGCCGGCGCCGCTTACCTGCGTGAACTGCACGATCGCTTCGGTTCACCAGGCTTTCTCGCCGCTTACAATGCGGGACCGACACGCTATGCCGAGCACCTGGCGACGGGCCGCCCGCTGCCCCGCGAGACCCGCGCCTACGTGGCGGCGCTCGAACCGCTTATTGGTCTTCCGGATGCAGCAGAACCGCAACAACAGAACGCTGTCGTGGTCGTGGATTGGCGCGCGGCGCCGCTCTTCGCCACGCATGCCGACCGACAAAACTCTGCCGATGCAATGCGCCCGAGCAGCGGTGTAGACGTTTATTTTCTGCACACATCAGACGCCCCGAGCAGCCTCTTCCCATCGAATGGAAGCGGGGATCAGCGATGATCCCGCGGAGCGCATTCCAGCGCGGTCCGTCGCGCTTCAGCGTGTCTCCGGCACGGAAGGCGGGGACGGACGGCGCAACAACGACGGGAGGGCGAGATAAAAGGCGCGGCACTGAGGCGCTCTATGTCGTTGTTGTTGCTGTCTATTTCGCCCGCCGCGGTCATGAACACAGTGCCACCCAACCACCCAAATCCTTGCTTTCACGTGAGTTTCCCCGTGCCGCGCGCTTTCAGGCGAGGACTTTGTCATGAGCGACCGCGACAATGATCTGCGTATCCGGCCGGGGCGCATCCGCAATAAGGGGACGAGCTCTCGCAAGGCCCAAAGCTTCGTCGGCCAGGTCATGGGCGCCGCCCGCAAGGCCGGGCACACCGGATACAAGCTGGGCGGTTCGAAGGCACGCGGGCGGGGCTCGCAATTCGGACGCGGCCGGTTCGCCGGTGCGACGCGCGAGCTGTCCCGCACGCAGCGCCGCGTCGTCGTCAAGGCGCGCGTCGTCCGCCATCGCGGTGCACGCTTTCGCTCCGCGCCGCTCGGCAAGCATATCGCCTATCTCAAGCGCGAGGGCGTGACGCGCGACGGCCGTGAGGCCGGTATGTTCAGTGCCGACGCGGACGGCATTGATGATCGTGCCTTCGCCGGGCGATGCGAAGACGATCGGCATCATTTCCGATTCATCGTCTCGCCCGAAGACGCCGACCACCTCGAGGATATCCGCGCCTTCACGCGCGACCTGATGAAACAGGCCGAACGCGATCTCGGCACCAAGCTCGACTGGATCGGGGCCGATCATTGGAACACCGACAATCCGCATGTGCACGTGCTGGTGCGCGGCCGTGCCGAGAACGGAAAAGACCTTGTCATCGCTCGCGACTATATCAGCCGGGGTCTTCGCGGCCGCGCCGAGACGTTGGTCGAACTGGAGCTCGGGCCGCGCAACGAACGCGAAATTGCCGCGGGACTTCAGGCCGAGGTCACGGCCGAGCGCTGGACGGGCCTCGACCGCGCGCTCCAGGGCCTCGCCGATGACGGCGCCGGCCTCGCCGATCTGCGGCCCGGCGCACCGGAGCCGCGCGATCCGGAATTGCGCAAATTGCTGATCGGCCGCGCGCAGACGCTGGAACGGCTCAGTCTCGCCGACAGGCTCGCGCCGGCAGTCTGGTCACTGAAGCCCGGCGCAGAACAGACGCTGCGCGATCTTGCCGAGCGTGGCGACATCATCAAGACCATGCACCGCGCCATGGGGGGTGGCCGCGAACGGGCGCAGGCGGATTTCGCGATCGAGGCTGCGCCGGACACTCCCGTGCTCGGCCGGCTGGTCGAACGCGGCCTTCATGATGAGTTGAGTGGCGAAGCCTATGCCGTGATCGACGCTGTCGACGGCCGGGTCCATCATCTGCGGTTCCACGATCTCGACGCTACCGGCGACACGCCCGAAGGCGGCATTGTCGAAACGCGGGTCTGGCGTTCAGGCGACAGCGGCCGCCAGCGCATGGCCATGGTCGGCCGCTCCGATCTCAACCTCGAAACCCAGATCGGCGCCGACGGCGCGACCTGGCTCGACCGCCTGCAACTGGCCAGGGATCGCGCGCCGCTCAGCATGGGCGGGTTCGGCGCCGAGGTCCGCGAGGCGCTGAACCGGCGTGGCGATCATCTCGTCGATGAGGGGCTAGCGACCAGGAACGGCCGGCGCATCACCTTCGCCCGCGACCTTCTGAAGACGCTGAGCGAGCGAGAACTCGACACGGTGGCGGCGGCTATCGAGGCCGAGACCGGCTTGCCTCGCCGCAAGCTCGTCGAGGGTGATCACATCTCCGGCACCTATCGCCGACGGCTCGATCTCGCCTCGGGCCGCTTCGCCATGGTCGACGATGGCCTCGGTTTCGAACTCGTCCCGTGGAAACCGCAGCTCGAACGTCACCTCAGCCAGATCGTGACGGGAACGATGACGCCCGGCGGCGGGATCGACTGGAGCCTCGGCCGCAAGCGCGGGCTCAGCCTCTGAGCGCTGCACCGGAAGGAAAAGACATGCCGATCAAGACCCAACCGACACAAGCTTCCAGAATCCTCTGGGGCCAGATCATCATCGTCACGCTGGTCGTCGTCAATTTCATCTGGGCGGCAACGCAATGGACCGCATGGCGGCTCGGCTTCCAGCCGCAACTGGGCGCGCCGATGACGGACATCCTCGGCTGGCCTGTCTATCCGCCCTGGAGCTTCTTCGTCTGGTGGTATTTCTACGACGCCTATGCACCGCGCGTGTTCGTCGAAGGCGCCATCATCGCCGGCAGCGGCGGGATCGCCGCGATCGCTGTGGCCATTTTCCTCTCCATCCTGCGCGCCCGCGAGGCGCGCGACGTGACCACCTATGGCTCGGCCCGCTGGGCGGAACGCAGGGATGTCGAGGCCTCCGGGCTGCTCGCTCCGGACGGTGTGGTGCTCGGCCGTTTCGAGAACCGCTATCTCCGGCACGACGGTCCCGAGCATGTACTGTGTTTCGCGCCGACCCGCTCTGGCAAGGGCGTAGGGCTTGTCGTGCCGAGCCTGCTGACCTGGCCGGGCTCGGCCATCGTCCATGACATCAAGGGCGAGAACTGGGATCTCACGGCCGGCTGGCGATCGCGCTTTTCCCGCACCCTCCTGTTCGATCCGACCGACGCGAAGAGCGCGGCCTACAATCCGCTGCTCGAAGTCCGGCGCGGCGACAGCGAGGTGCGTGACGTTCAGAACATCGCTGATATTCTAGTCGACCCCGAAGGCCTGCTCGAACGCCGGAATCATTGGGAGAAGACAAGCCATTCGCTGCTTGTCGGCGCGATCCTCCATGTTCTCTATGCCGAAGTCGACAAGACGCTCGCCGGCGTCGCTGCCCTGCTCTCCGATCCAGGACGGCCGGTCGAGGCGACGCTTACGGCCATGATGCGCACGCCCCATCTCGGCGACCGGCCGCACCCGGTCGTGGCGCAAGCCGCCCGCGAACTGCTCAACAAGGCCGAGAACGAACACTCGGGCGTGCTGTCGACCGCGATGAGTTTCCTCAGTCTCTATCGTGACCCGGTCGTCGCCAAGGTCACCAGCCGCTGTGATTGGCGGATCGAGGATCTAGTTTCCGGGGCCCGGCCGACAACGCTCTATCTCGTCGTGCCGCCCTCCGATATCAGCCGCACCAAGCCGCTGGTCCGGCTCGTGCTCAATCAGATCGGGCGCAGACTGACCGAAGAGCTGAACACCGATCGCAGGCGTCACCGCCTGTTGCTGATGCTCGACGAGTTTCCAGCGCTCGGGCGGCTCGATTTCTTCGAGAGCCAGCTCGCCTTCATGGCGGGCTATGGGCTCAAGGCCTTCCTCATCGCCCAGTCCCTTAATCAGATCGAGAAAGCCTATGGCCAGAACAACGCCATCCTCGACAACTGCCATGTGCGGGTGAGTTTCGCGACCAATGACGAGCGCACCGCCAAGAGGGTTTCCGACGCCCTCGGCACGGCGACGGAGATGCGGGCGATGAAGAACTATGCCGGACACAGATTGTCGCCCTGGCTCGGCCATCTGATGGTTTCGCGGCAGGAGACAGCGCGCGCGCTGATGACCCCCGGCGAGATCATGCAATTGCCGCCGGACGATGAGATCGTCCTCGTCTCCGGCGCACCGCCGATCCGGGGGAAGAAGGCACGTTACTATGCCGACCCGCAATTCAAGTCACGCATCGTCGAACCGCCGCACCTGGTTGCCGATCACGCCGCGCCCGATAAACCTGGAACGGATGATTGGAGCGGACGAGCTATTATCGCTGCACCCAAGGCCGGGAAGAAGGCCTTCCGCTACGGGAATGAGGACAGTGACGGCGGCATCCGTCGCGAACCGGAACTGCCCGAGCATGAAGACATCGCACCGGAACGAACGGCGCCGGCACGGGAAGAATTCGCAGGCCTCCACGATGAGCCGGATGATGATGCGCAGCGTGCCCGGCAGATGCAGGGACGCTTCAAAAGCGTCGCGCGCCAAGCCTCGCTCGATCCCGATGACGGCATCGAACTCTGAGGTCCGCCATGAAGAAGGACCGGCTCAATGTGTATTTCGACTCATCGCTGACAGCGGAGCTGGAAGCGTTGGCAGCACGACGAAAGGTCTCCAAATCGCAGGTCGTCGAAGCCGCGCTCGCGTCCTATCTCTCGCCGGACGCCGCCGATCAGCGCGAGGCCGCCATCACCCGGCGTCTCGATCGCCTGACCCGCGCTGTCGAACGCCTGGAGCGCAATCAGACTATCACCAGCGAAGCGTTGGCGCTCTTCGTCCGGTTCTGGCTGACAACGACTCCGCCGCTGCCCGACACAAACCGCGAGGCGGCGCAAGCCAAAGGGCGGGAGCGCTATGAGGGTTTTGTGGAGACGTTAGGACGCCGGCTCGCGAAGGGGAACACATTGGCGAAGGAGGTTTCGGAGGATATTGATAGCGCTCACGCAAGACAATGACACCTTCACTTCGGAAGATGACCCCAGTAGCCGCCATATGAGCGATGTCCATCAGAGGTAGTCTGTGTAGTATAGGATGTTTGCGTGGATCAGGTCGGCGGGAGCGATCGCCGCCCAAGACCCGGCGCGAGCAAAGACCATCCAGAGGACCAGCATGGCATTTTCCGAAGACGATGTTCATGAGCATCTCTATGCTAAAGGCTTAGAGACCGTGATCGTCGACTGCCCAGAGCTCGACTTGCCCGAAGTTGACCGAATGTCGGACGCCGCGCAGCGCGCGGACGACTATGATTTCGAACTTTGGCGGATCATCAAGGCACGCGCAATTGCGAAGCTGGAACGTCTCCATAGGACAATCCGCTACGGGACCTTCGTTGGAACCAAAATCAAACTTCCTACCGACAATACCAAGCCGATGGAGCTTGATCTGCTCGGTACACACGAGGATGGCCTGTTCGTATTGGAACTAAAGGTGGAACGATCGGCAGAGCGAAACGCGTTCTCCGAGTTGTTCGCTTACAGCAATTACATCGCTGGTATTTTCGCCCTGACGGGGCACCAAGACATTACCAACGTCTTGGTCGCAAATCTCGACAACAAGATCACCAAACAGGCCTTCCTCTATGACCTCCTGATCAACGAGCGAGATATCATCGTCTATCGGCCAAGCTTTCCTGGCGGAAATGTGGAGAGCTTGCAGCTCGACGTCTATTTGCCAAGCGACGATGATTTTCGTCACTTTACAAACGAGCTGCTGTCGCACGATGCAATGGCTTGTGTGGTAATCTCCTTCGACGATCTTGATGGCTGGTTCGACAGCGAAGAGGAAGGAGGCAGCCTCAACGACTGGACTAGAAAGCACCTGTCGGCGCTCAGCGGCTACACCGCTCAACTGATGGAAGCCGAGCGGCTACATGGTTTCTGCTTTATCCGCAAACCTTGGCGAGAGATGCCCCGCTACTATCGCAACAGCCTATTTGTGTGCGCGCTCAACCCTTTTCGCATCGCCGAGCCAGAACGCACCGAAGCGATCCAATCGCAGTTGGCGGAAGGCGAGCGAGCTTCTTTTTTGGAAACACCTGAACTGGCCTTCGACGGGAGGTTGATCCGGCTGGCCCAGCGGGCGATCAAGGACTGCCTTACCAACGCTTATAGCGCGAATGTCGAGACCCCTTATTGGGGCGCGATCGTCACCGAGAGCCAGGAAGTGGTCTTCACCCATAATTTCGCGTTCCGGCCGACCGGAATCATGCGTGAAGCCTATGTCGACTACCTCAACGACCTTTACGCTCGCGAGGCCTCCGGCGAGGGGTATGGTGAGGATGTCTCTGTTCTTAAGATTAATGAGATCAACAATTGGATGCGCGCTTGGATGTTCATGGAGCACTGCGGCTTCAAGGCGGGCGAGGCACCCGACGATGATATGGAAAACGGCGACCATGGCTTCCGTTCGGCGTTGGAATAGCCCGCTGCACTTACCGACCAGCATATCCGTTGCGCTTGTGTGATGAACGACCCCAATATTCTCAATATTAAATGTTGATCCTACCCGGGCGCCTCCGCCTTCTCCTGTCTTTGCCCGCTCTGGCACTACTACGCCTTCACGGCTGTTGCCGCTGACCAAATAACGGTCTTCTTGATGAGCCCCGTAACCAATTGCGGGGCCGCGAATGACCGACCAACCTTTCAGAACCGAAGCGATCGAGCGCGGCTCTCGCATGCTTCGCACGGCGCTTGGGCTGCATGTCGCCACCTGGCTTGCGGACCCGGGCGTCGTCGAGGTGATGCTCAACCCCGATGGCCACCTGTGGGTCGACCGGCTGAGCGAAGGCCTCGCCGATACGGGCGAACAACTTTCGGCGGCGGATGGCGAGCGGATCGTTCGTTTGGTCGCGCACCATGTCGGCGCAGAAGTCCATACCGAAGCCCCGCGCGTCTCAGCGGAACTGCCTGGAACGGGAGAGCGGTTCGAAGGCCTGCTGCCGCCCGTGGTCGCCGCACCGGTCTTCGCGATCCGGAAGCCGGCGGTCGCGGTCTTCACGCTCGAAGACTATGTCAGCGCCGGGATCATGCCGAAACAAGCAGCGACGGAATTGCGCGAGGCCATCGCAACGCGCGCCAATATCCTTGTCGCTGGCGGCACCTCGACCGGCAAGACCACGCTCACCAACGCCCTGCTGGCTGAAGTCGCCAAATCCTCCGACCGCGTCGTTCTGATCGAGGACACGCGCGAACTCCAATGCCTGACGCCGAACCTCGTCGCGCTGCGGACGAAGGATGGTGTCGCGTCGCTTTCCGATCTCGTCCGCTCCTCGCTACGTCTGCGGCCTGATCGCATTCCGATCGGCGAGGTGCGCGGTGCCGAAGCGCTCGATCTTCTGAAAGCCTGGGGCACCGGCCATCCGGGCGGGATCGGCACCATCCACGCGGGCTCGGCGCTCGGCGCGCTGCGCCGTCTCGAACAGCTCATCCAGGAAGCCGTCGTCACCGTACCGCGCGCGATGATCGCCGAAACGATCAACCTGATCGCCGTCCTCTCGGGACGCGGCTCGGCGCGGCGGTTGTCCGAACTCGCTCGTATCGAACGCCTCGATACGAGCGGCGACTATCGGCTCCTGCCCCTTCTTCACCCCAAAACAGGAGACCATCCATGACGAGAACCACCATTCTCTATCCACGCTGGCCGCTCTTTGCGACGGCCCTCGCAGTCGGCGTTCTACTTGCTGCGCCCGCCCATGCAGCCGGGTCGGGCATGCCCTGGGAGGCGCCGCTCCAATCGATCCTGGAATCGATCGAAGGACCGGTCGCCAAGATCGTCGCCGTGATCATCATCATCATAACCGGTCTGACGCTCGCTTTCGGCGACTCCTCGGGTGGGTTCCGCCGGCTGGTGCAAATCGTCTTCGGCCTGTCGATCGCGTTCGCCGCGTCGAGTTTCTTCCTGTCCTTCTTCTCCTTCGGCGGCGGGGCGCTGATCTGATGGAGGGCGCGACCGAAATCCCTGGCTTTCATGCACCGGTTCACCGCGCGCTGGTCGAGCCGATCCTGCTCGGCGGAGCGCCGCGTGCGATCGCCATCGCCAACGGCACGCTCGCGGCCGCAGTCGGCCTTGGTCTCAGGCTCTGGGTGGTCGGGATCGCGCTCTGGCTCGTCGGCCATCTGCTCGCGGTCTGGGCTGCCAAGCATGACGCCCAGATCGTCGACGTTGCCCGGCGGCATCTTCGTTTTCCAACCTGGTTCGGAGTCTGAGCGATGATGCGCCTTGCCGAATATCGCTCCAAAGCCTCCTTGCTCGCCGACTTCCTGCCCTGGGCAGCGCTCATCGGGCCAAGCATCATCCTCAACAAGGACGGCAGCCTGCAGCGCACCGCGCGGTTTCGCGGACCGGACCTGGACTCCGCAACGCCTGCGGAGCTCGTCGCCGTCTCGGGACGGCTGAACAACGCCCTGCGCCGGCTTGGCTCCGGCTGGGCTGTCTTCGTCGAAGCGCAACGACTGCCCGCCCGGGACTATCCGCTCTCGCAATTTCCCGATCCTGTTTCGGCTCTGGTCGATGCTGAACGACGAGCGCAGTTCGAAGAGGCGTCGAGCCATTTCGAGAGCGCCTATTTCCTGACCTTCGTCTGGATGCCGCCAGCGGACGATGCCAGCCGCGCTGGACGCTGGCTCTATGAGGACGCCCCGGACAAGGGTCTGAAACCGCAAGAGCATATCACAAGCTTTACCGCGCGCACGGATCGTCTGCTCGATCTCCTCGATGGCTTCATGCCGGAGGCGGCCTGGCTCTCCGACGAGGAAACGCTGACCTATCTCCATTCGACGATTTCAACCCGGCGCCAGCGCGTTCGTGTCCCGGAAACGCCGATGCATCTCGACGCGCTCCTGGTCGACAGTGCGCTTGTCGGTGGATTGGCGCCGAAATTGGGTGATGACCACCTCCGTACGCTGACCATCATTGGGTTCCCGACCATCACATGGCCAGGCCTGCTCGACGAACTCAACGGCCAGGCCTTTGAATATCGCTGGGTGTCGCGCGCCGTCTGCCTCGACAAGACAGACGCGACCAGGCTCCTCACCCGCATTCGCCGACAGTGGTTCGCCAAGCGCAAATCCATCGCCGCGATCCTGAAGGAGGTGATGACCAACGAGGCCTCGACGCTGCTCGACTCGGACGCATCGAACAAGGCCGCCGACGCTGACGAAGCCCTGCAGGAGCTCGGCGCCGACATGGCGGGCGCCGCCTATGTCACGGCCACGCTGACGGTCTGGGACGAGGACGAAGCGGTCGCCGAGGCCAAGCTGAAAGCGGCCGAGAAGGTCATACAGGGTCGCGATTTCACCTGCATGCCGGAAACCGTCAACGCCATCGAGGCTTGGCTCGGTTCGCTGCCCGGCCACCTCTACGCCAATGTCCGCCAGCCGCCGGTCTCGACCCTCAATCTCGTCCACATGATCCCGATCTCGGCGGTGTGGGCGGGGCCGGCGCGCAATGATCATCTGGACGGCCCGCCGCTCTTCTTCGCCGAGACGGAAGGGTCGACCCCGTTTCGCTTTTCACCCCATGTCGGCGATGTCGGCCATACGCTGGTCGTCGGCCCCACCGGTTCGGGCAAGTCGGTGCTGCTGGCGCTGATGGCGCTGCAGTTCCGCCGCTATCCCGGCGCACAGGTGTTCGCCTTCGATTTCGGCGGCTCGATCCGTTGTGCAACCGTCGCCTGCGGCGGCGACTGGCTGGATCTCGCCGGGGCGCTGTCGGAGGATGAGGCGGCCGTCCAACTCCAGCCGCTCCGCAATATCGACGAGACGAGCGAGCGCACTTGGGCGCAGGATTGGCTGTCCGGCCTGATCGCGCGCGAAGGCGTCACTGTCGATCCGGTGGCGCGGGATCATCTCTGGTCGGCGCTGACCTCGCTCGCCTCGGCGCCGGTCGAGGAACGCACCCTGACGGGCCTCTCGGTTCTGTTGCAGTCGACCGAGCTCAAACAGGCGATGGCGCCATTCTGTCTCGGCGGCCCCTTCGGACGGTTGCTGGACGCCGAGACCGAGGAACTGGGAACCGCCGACTTTCAGGCGTTCGAGACCGAAGGGCTGATCGGCTCGGCCGCAACGCCTGCCGTGCTCGCCTATCTGTTCCATCGGATCGAGGAGCGCTTCGATGGACGCCCGAGCCTGATCATCGTCGACGAAGGCTGGCTTGCACTCGATGACGGCACCTTCGGCGGTCAGCTCCGCGAATGGCTGAAGACGCTGAGAAAGAAGAACGCCTCCGTCCTCTTCGCCACGCAGTCGCTCGCCGATATCGACAATTCGGCCATCGCGCCCGCCATTGTCGAAAGCTGCCCGACCAGGGCTTTTCTACCGAACGAGCGCGCATTCGAACCGCAAATTGCCGACATCTATCGGCGCTTCGGTCTCAACGAGCGCCAGATCGAGATCGTCGCGCGGGCCATGCCGAAGCGCGATTATTACTGCCAGTCCCGACGGGGCAATCGGCTCTTCTCGCTCGGTCTCGGCGAGGTCGCGCTCGCCTTCACCGCCGCATCGTCGAAGGCCGACCAGGCCGCCATCACCGACATCCTCGCCGAACACGGGCGGGACGGCTTCGCCGCCGCCTGGCTCACCCGATGCGGACTCGACTGGGCCGTCGAACTGCTCGGCCCGGTCCCCGATCCAGATCCTTCACCTCAAACCAAGGAGAATACAGATGCGTAAGAAACTCGCCGCCCTCATGATGATCGGCGCCATCGCCTTCGCGCCGGTGCAACCGGCCCATGCACTGTTCGGCTTCGGCGACATCGTGTTCGATCCGTCGAATTACGCCGAAAACGTGCTGACCGCCGCCCGGACGCTCGAACAGATCAACAACCAGATCAAGCAGCTCCAGAACGAAGCGCAGATGCTGATCAATCAGGCGCGCAATCTTGCGAGCCTGCCGCATTCCTCGCTCGCCCAGCTTCAGACCACGATCGCCCGCACCCAGGATCTCCTGAACGAGGCGCAGAGCATCGCCTATCAGGTCTCCGAGATCGAGACCGCTTTCAACGAGCAGTATGGCGACGCGGCCGCGAACGGCGATTTCGCCGACATGATCGCCAACGCTGAAGCGCGCTGGCGCACCTCTGTCGCCGGATACGAGGACGCCCTGAAGGTTCAGGCGGGCGTCGTCGACAATATCGAAGGAACGCGCGCCGAGCTCAGCAACCTTGTCTCCCAGAGCCAGGGCGCGACCGGCGCCCTGCAGGCGGCGCAGGCGGGTAATCAGCTTCTCGCGCTGCAAAGCCAGCAGATAACGGATTTGACTGCCGCCATCGCCGCGCAGAACCGCGCGCAGGCGTTGGATGCGGCTCGCCGAGCCTCCGCCGAGGCTCAGGCCCGCGAGAACCTTAATCGCTTCCTCGACTATGGAAGCGGTTACGCGCCGACCACCGTCACCATGTTCCGGTAGGGACCGATGCGCCGCTCTCCCGACCGTATTCTTCGGCTCGTCTCCTTCGGTCTCGGCGCGCTCACGGCGCTCTTCGCAGCCGTCGAGTTGGCGAACACTGCCGCACCAGAAGTGCCGGTGGAGCCGTCGGCGGGCGACGATCCATTGCAGGAAGAGCTGACGCGGTGCCGGACGATGACCCCGGAAGATATGAACACCGACACGACCTGCCGCGCCGCTTGGGCCGAGCATCGTCGCCGCTTCCTCGGTCTGCCTGCCGACAATACCGAGGAGGAATAGACGATGGAGGGCGTTGGCGTCATCGACCGGTTCCTGCAGGTCTTTACCTCCTACATCGACTCCGGATTCGGTCTGCTCGGCGGCGACGTCGCCTTCCTAGCGACGACGTTGATCGTCATCGACGTGACGCTCGCCGCGCTGTTCTGGGCCTGGGGCGCCGACGACGACATCCTCGCCCGGCTCATTAAGAAGACGCTCTTCGTCGGCGTCTTCGCCTACATCATCGGTAACTGGAACACGCTTGCCCGCATCGTTTTCGAAAGCTTCGCCGGGCTGGGCCTCATAGCATCGGGCGGAGCCTTGAGCGCCACCGAGCTTCTCCAGCCCGGCCGCATCGCCGAAATCGGCCTCGAGGCCGGTCGGCCCATCCTCGCCTCGATCGCCGAGTTGATGGGCTTCGTTTCCTTCTTCGAGAACTTCATCCAGATCTCGATCCTGCTGTTCGCCTGGCTCGTCGTTCTCCTGTCCTTCTTCATTCTGGCGATCCAGCTCTTCGTCACCCTGATCGAGTTCAAGCTGGCGACATTGGCCGGCTTCATCCTCGTGCCCTTCGGTCTCTTCAACAAGACCGCCTTCATGGCCGAGCGCGTGCTCGGGCTGGTGATCTCGTCCGGCGTCAAGGTGCTGGTGCTCGCCGTGATCGTCGGCATCGGTTCGACCATTTTCGGCGAGTTCACCGCAGGCTTCGCAGGTGAGCCGACCATCGAGGACGCCATGGCGATCGTGCTCGCCGCGCTCTCCATGCTGGCGCTCGGCATTTTCGGCCCCGGCATCGCCAACGGGATCGTCTCAGGCGGACCACAGCTCGGCGCTGGCGCCGCGGTGGGAACCGGTCTCGCCGCAGGCGGCATGGCAATGGGTGGCGTGGCGGGCGCAAAGCTTGCCGCCGGTGCGGCAGGCGCTGGGGCTCGTGGCACCGCGGCGCTGGCCGGCGGGGCATCGACCGCCTACCGCGTGGGCAGCACGGCCGCTGGCGGCGGCGCTCCCGGTGTCGCGGCAGGCATAGCCGGCGTCGGACAGGCCGGTGTCGGTGCCGCGACGAGTCCGCTCCGCCGCTCGATGAGCGAGAGCTACCGGTCCGGTTCGCGCGCCGCCTTCGAGTCCACCGGCGGCAGGTTCACCAACGCCCCCGAAAGGTCGGCGTCCGCGCCAGGATCACCAAGCGGGCCGCCCGCCTGGGCCCGCCGCATGAAACACCAGCAGACCCTTCACCACGGCGCCACCACCGCCGCCCATGTCGTTCGCTCCGGCGATCATGGCGGCGGCGGGACCGCTGTCAGCCTTTCGGAGAAATCATGATGTTCCGTCGCCCGAGCGTTCGCTATTCCAAGACCCCCGAGCCCGTCACGCCCTATCAGAAAGCCGCCCAGGCCTGGGATGAACGGATCGGTTCGGCGCGCGTCCAGGCCTGGAACTGGCGGCTGATGGCGTTCGGGTGCCTGCTGCTGTCGGCCGGGCTCAGCGCAGCCTTGGCCTGGCAATCCACGCAAGGGACGATCACGCCCTATGTCGTCGAAGTGGACCGGCTCGGCGCGGCGCAAGCCGTAGCGCCCGCAACCGCAGACTACCGCCCGACAGACCCGCAGATCGCCTATCATCTGTCGCGTTTCATCGAGAATGTGCGACAGATCCCCGCCGACCCCGTCGTGCTGCGCCAGAACTGGCTGCGCGCCTATGACTTCACCACAGACAGAGGGGCGGTCGCCCTCAACGACTATGCCCGCGTGAACGATCCCTTCGCCGAGGTCGGCGAAACGCAGGTCTCGGTTGAGGTCTCAAGCGTCATCCGCGCTTCGGAGAGCAGTTTCCGTGTCGCCTGGCTCGAGCGCCGTTACACGAACGGGCAACTCGCCGCGACCGAACGCTGGACCGCCATTCTCACCATCGTCCTGCAACAGCCGCGCGACGCCGAGCGCCTGCGCAAGAATCCGCTCGGCATTTTCGTCAACGCCATCAACTGGTCCCGGGAGACTGCCCAATGACAAGAACACGTCCGCCTCGCAAAGCCTCCATCGCCGTCCTTTTGGCCGCCACCGCCTTGTCGGGATGCGCGACCTTCAAGCCGCCGGAAATCGCCTATGACGAACCCGCCATCGAAGCGACGCTTCTCCCGGAACCGGAACGGCCGGTGCGGATCGTCGAGCGAACCGAACCGCTGCCCCTGCCGGGACAGCTCAAGCCGGTCGATGGCGAGGAAGAAGAACCGGAATCCGCCGATCCTGCCGAACGCGTGACCGAGGCGAACGCCGCCGCCCGAATGGAGCCGGTGCGCGACGGTTTCATCAATGCCGTCCAGCTCTATCCGTATAGCGAGGGTGCGCTTTATCAGGTCTATGCCTCGCCAGGCCAGATCACCGACATCGCCCTGCAACCCGGCGAGAAGCTGACCGGCTCCGGTCCGATCGCCGCCGGCGACACCGCCCGCTGGATCATCGGCGATACGCAGAGCGGCTCGGGCGATTCCCAGCGCATCCATATCCTCGTCAAACCGACACGGCCCGATCTCCAGACCAATCTCGTCATCAACACCGACCGGCGCACCTATCATCTCGAACTGAGGGCGAATCCGTCCGCCTATATGGCGTCGGTCTCCTGGACCTATGCCGAGGACGCGCTGATCGCCCTCAGGCGACGTAATGTCGAGGCTGAGGCCGCGCTGCCGATCGAACGCGATGTCGCGCTCGACTCTCTGCGCTTCCGCTACCGGATCGAAGGCGACCGCGCGCCCTGGCGGCCGCGGCGCGCTTTCGATGACGGGCGGCAGGTCTTCATCGAGTTTCCGCGCGGGGTCGGTCAGGGGGAAATGCCGCCGCTTTTTGTCATTGGGCCCGAAGGCGAAGGCCAGCTCGTCAATTACCGCATTCGCCGCAACTACATGATCGTCGACCGGCTCTTCGCCGCCGCCGAGCTACGCCTCGGCGACGAACAGAAACGGGTACGGATCGTCCGCACCGACGGTGTGCGGCAGAGCGTAGCCGCACACCATTCTTCTGGTGGAGGCCGCTAATGAGCGAGAAAACAGAGGAACGGCCGGAGATCGAAGACGGGAAGGACATCGCTGCGTCGCTGAGACTGCGCGCCGATCCGCCACGTGTCATGCGGCTCTCACGCCGGACGCTCATGGTTCTGGGAACGGTGGGCGGTCTTGGGCTCGGCGCCATCCTGATCGTTGCCCTGCAGGACCTCGAGCCTGTCGATGGCCCGCAAGAGCTCTATTCCACGGAACGCATTCAGGAGGCTGAAGGCCTGTCGCGCCTGCCGGCGGATTACACGGATGTGCCGCAGCTCGGCCCGCCGCTGCCTGGCGAACTCGGACGGCCGATCCTGTCGGCCCGGCAGCGCGGCGAGCCGGTCCCCGCGCCAGTTGTCACCACCCCGGCCGCCGATCCCGAGGAACAGCGCCGCGCCCAGGAAATGGAAGCGGCCCGCCTCAGCCAACTCTTTGCCGAAGCCAGCACCACCGTGCAGGCACAGCCGCAAACCACGCAAGTGGCTGCCGCTCCGCCCACCGCCGAGTCATTCTTTCCTGCCAATGCGGCTTCCACCGCGCCGGACGCGACGGAACGGCGCGAGGCCTTTCTCGACGAACCTGTCGATCGCCGCACGACGAGTACCGACCGGCTCACCGATCCGCCAAGCCCCTATGTTGTCCAAGCCGGCGCGGTCATTCCGGCGGCACTTGTTACTGGCCTTCGCTCCGATCTTCCCGGCCAGATTACCGCCCAGGTGACATCCCATGTCTATGACAGTCCGACCGGGCGTTTCCTCCTGATGCCGCAAGGGTCGCGTCTCATCGGCGAATATGACAGCCGCGTCGCCTTCGGGCAGAGCCGGGTGCTTCTGGTATGGACCCGGCTGATCCTGCCCAATGGCCGCTCCATTACTCTTGAACGCCAGCCCGGCGCCGACGAAGCCGGCTACGCCGGGCTCGAAGACGGCGTCGATCATCATTGGGGCCGCTTGTTCATGGCGGCCGGTCTCGCCACCGTCCTCAATATCGGTGTGGAGCTTGGCACCGACAATGAGAGTGATATTGCCCGCGCCATTCGCGAGGGGACACAGGATACAGTCG
Organism: Nitratireductor thuwali; assembly: GCF_036621415.1. Lineage (NCBI taxonomy): Bacteria > Pseudomonadati > Pseudomonadota > Alphaproteobacteria > Hyphomicrobiales > Phyllobacteriaceae > Nitratireductor > Nitratireductor thuwali. The sequence continues at coordinate 2,337,266 of NZ_CP030941.1, read as the reverse complement.
GCCGCGCCGGTGATGAGATCGTGCGCCGTCAGATTTCCATTCCGCCAACCCTGACCATTCGTCCCGGCTTTCCGGTCCGCGTCATGGTCACGCGCGACCTCATCCTCGAACCCTATCGGAGCTGATCCATGACCAAGCTGAAACTCGGCGCAATTCCCGACGACAAGCCCGTTAAGCTGAACATCGAACTATCCGCCGACGTCCACCGGGATCTCGTAGCCTATGCTGACGTTCTGGCTCGTGAGACTGGACAGAAGAATGAACCGGCCAAACTTATCGCACCCATGCTGGCGCGCTTCATGGCGACGGATCGGGGATTCGCCAAGGCCAGGAAAGATCATCAGCGATGCGAAACGCCGAGGCGGTCAGAGCCGTCACGTGATGGTCCAAGTTGATAGGACGGCGTTCCGCCTGAATATAACGTAGCACCCACAAGGATCAGATCGGAACGGTCAGCTTATCGGATGCATGCGCTTCCGGCGTTGTCGGTCATTTTGAACACGCCACGCTCATTCCGACACTACCGCCCTTATACCGAATGCCGCACCCAGTCGGAATTACCACGGCGTACACGACCAGACAAAACATGTGCCACACTGATGAAGCAGCGAAGAGCGGGGTTGTCGTTCTGAGTCGACCATACAGCGCTGAACTGGACGACCGAAGCTGACCCGCTCAATGGTCGCAGCACTAACTCGGGCAGTTGAACCGCCATCCAAGCACTCGAGACAAGCGTGATGCCTTGTCCCAACGCGACGAGGTGCAGGAGGGTCTCCTGAACAACCGCTCTGTAGACAACATTTGGCATCACGCCCAGACTGGCCGAACGCCGAAGAATGAAGTCAGTGACGTCGGGTCCCGGTCCCATTCTGGAGACGATAAAAGTCTCTTCGAACAGGTCCGGCCAATCGACCTGCTTACGATTGGCAAGCCTGTGATCTGATGGAAGCGCTACGTGAACGCGTTCTTCCCACAAGACGACCGTGTCACACCCTTCGACATCGCTCACGCCCGCCAGAATCGCGACATCGACCCAGCGGCGCTGGACAGCGGTGATATGTTCATCACGGCGGCCATTCTGGATATCGACATCTATGTTCGGATGCTTTGAGAAATAGCTGGAGAGAAGCTCGCGCAGAAAGCCCGCGGCAAGTGAGGAAATTATGCCGACACGAACGATTCCAGTCTCTGCACGTCCAGCTTCTCCTGCTGACAGCGCCGCCAGGTCAAGGAGTTCGACCGCTGTGCGCGCTTCCTCCAGCAGTCGACGGCCTGCCTCCGTCAGACGAGCTCCCGTTCGACTCCGTTCGAAGATCGAGACGCCCAGTTGGTCTTCAAGCTGTCGGATCGCGCGGCTTATGGTTGATTGTTGTACGTTGAGCTTCGAAGCCGCTTTCCGAAAACTTCCCGTGTCCGCCGCTGCTATGACATAGCGCAGGCGCCGGAGATCCATTGGAGACCGGCCGATCATGTTCGCACCTCACTGGGGTCGCAAGGACGCATAAGCTGCATGCCGATGTTCCGGTCGTCGAATAATCCCTGTAGAACCGCAGGCGCGGTTTCGTGGCCTCCCATAATGTCCTCGCGGTAGATCAGCCGGCCATCCACAATCCATTTGGCTAGGTCGGCAACGGCGCCCGGAAAGCGCTCGGCATGTTGGATGCGATCAGCATCAGGCACACGTCCGACATGATCAGCCTTCGGACGAGACACTCGATGGCAAGTACGGCTACCGGCACCGCGAGACTTACAAAATGAACGGTCAATGTTAGCGTCTGGCCGGCCGGACCTTCAGAAATGCCGACATAACGCGCCATTTGCATCAGCAAGCTAATAGGCAGCAATTCGCTGCTGACGATCGCGAAGATGACAATGGCAAGCGCAATTGCCGTCAACCAGCTTCGCAGGGATCAAAATACTTTCTGGCCTCGCTTCCCGCATGCCGTTCTCCAGTTCAACCACTCTCCCGGAGATATTCTCTTCTTTCGGAGCTGCCCTCTGCGTGGAGCAATTGTAGAGTCCGATGGTTAAACGCTGGGAGTTACAAATATGGCGCGATTTGAATGTCACACCATCTACGGTTCCGTAATTACTTGTCGTCCTACGGCAACTGGAACAGCGGGCCGAACGCGTGTGCCATGAGTGCGAACAACGGGGCCGCTGCGAAGCGGAGCCACCGCGCCTTTCGGCGGGTGGACATCAGATCTGCCAACCCTGCATCAAGTTTGCGGAACAGCTGGTGGCCGGTCGCCAATAGGCCGGCCGGGTACGATATGCCTTGGCACCGTGAGACGCCAAAGCACCGCCTGGCCTTGGCCGGTTGACCTGCCTGCGTCACCGCGCGGGCGCTGCGGCCCTTTCTGGTATGGTGGTGAACTGCCACCCGGAACATAGCCAAGTCATTGATCGGGAGGAAGACTCCCGTAGCTGTTCGAATAGGTTTTACCCGCTTTAGGGTGGGTGAACTTCATCGCCGCCCAGATGTCATTGACGCTCAGGGTCTTGCTTTCGACAAGGCCATGCGAATAGCCGATGCGTATGACCTCGGGTAGTTTGAGATCGGTTCCCAGCTTTCCAGATTTCGGCCAGGACACCCACAGCGCGCCTCGCTCGCCGAGATGCGGCTTGAGCTTCGAGAATTCCGCGTCGAGCTCGGCCTGGTTGGCCACGAAGACATGGATGTGGTCGAACAAGCCTCTTGCCGTGTTGACGATCTCCAGCGGCGGCAGTGACATGGCCGCAAGCACGTCGGAAGCAGCGTTCACAAAATATGCTCGGCCGCCGGTTTTCACACCCATTTTCTGGGCGACCGTTCGGTGAGGCGATATTTGTTTCATGTTACAATCGTCCTCACGTAGTGGGCTCACCGAGCCTCGGGGATATTGCGCGCACCGGCCATCAGTACCAGCCAGGGAGGCAAATGAAACGCGCTCATCAAGAGATACATGAGCACCATGCCATCGATCGGCGTCGCGCTTGCCGCGGCCGAACAGATGACGGCTAACCGGCCATCGGTGAAAGCAGCGGTTAAAAGCGCCATGAGGGCGAATGTCGGGGCCGCTGCGAGACGGAGCCACCACGCCGTTGCGGCGACCAGCTTGTTGACGGCTGGTGGTCCGATTTTATTGCCCAGCATGTGTGTCATTTCTTTACTCCCGGTGCGTTTTCCGCGGACGCCCGATTTTCGAATGGCGAACTCAACCCGGATGGGAGGCGGCCCTCCCAGGATGACTGCCCCCATGTTTGTGAGACCGAGGCGCCCTTGCCGGAGATATGGACGTCACGGCACTGATCCCGTTCAGGCCTTGTCGTACTCGTCGTGCCGGCGCCACCAGACACCGCTCTCGTTCCGTCCTCTCGGCGCCCGGTCGAGCCACTGATACATGCCCCACAGGCCATCGACGCCGCGCGCATAACCTGAATAGGTGTGGTAGACCCTGCCGCCCTCCAATTCGAATGAACTGACTCCTTCGCGCTCGCGCGCATAAGTTCCGGCATCCGTCTCGCTCATCGCCGCCAGTTTTGCAGGGGCCTCCGGTGTGGCCTTAGACGAGATCGCGCCATATGGCTCAAAATTGTAGATGGCGTCGCCGGCGCGCTGCTGGTCTTCCGTGAAGGAGGCGTTGAAGTCGAAATTGAAATCGCTGCCGTTCGACGAGGCCCACGGGAAGCTCCATCCCATGCGGCGCTTGTAGGCCTGCAGCTTTTCCAGCGGCGCCCGCGAGATCGCCCAGAAGGCGACATCATGGTTTTCCAAGTGCGGGACAATGCCATTGAAGCCATCGGCAATGGACGAGCAGGACGGGCATCCTGCCCCATAATCCGGCCCGAACATGAAATGGTAGACGAGCAGTTGCGAGCGGCCCCGGAACAGGTCCGCCAAGTTGGCTGGCCCGTCGACGGTTTGAAAGACGTACTCCTTGTCGATCGCTACGCGCGGCAGCGATTGTCGTAGACGCGCAACCTCGTCGCTTTTGCGGGTCAGTTCCTTTTCCGCTTCGAGCAGCCTCAGCCGTTCTGTCAACCATTCTTCCCGCGTTCCGGTTGTCAGTTCGCTCATTGTCTCAATCCTTTCAAAAGTCGGTGCGCATTTTCGAGAAAGGCCGCACGCCTCGACCGGTGCGCGCGGCCGAACTATCGTCACTGCCATTCGGGAGGCTCAGGCCTTGTCGTATTCGTCGCGCCGGCGCCACCAGATGCCGGTTTCGTTGCGCCCCTTGGGTGCCCGGTCGAGCCAGCGATAGGTGCCGAAAAAGGCGTCCACACCGCGCGCATAGGCGGAATAGGTGTGGTAGATGACGCCATCCTCGAGCACGAATGCGCTCATGCCCGGCCGGTCGCGATGATAGGCGGGCGCGTCGACGCCGCACATGGCTGCAAGCTTGGCCTCGGCCGCGTCACCGCCGCCTTCCTCGCCGGGACGCCACCGGAACGCATCACTGGTCGGCGCTTCGCCCCGAAAATTGTAATCGATGCCTTCCTGCTGCTGCGCTTCGGTGAACGAGACGTTGAAGTCGAAGTTGAACTCGCCGCCATTCGAGGACGCCCAGGGAAACGACCACCCCATGCGCCGCTTGTAGTCCTGCAATTTTTCGAGCGGCGCGCGTGAGACGGCCCAAAGCATCACGTCGTGATTGGCGAGGTGAACCGCAGGCTTGTCGAAAGTGTCGGCGATAATCGAGCAGGTAGGACAGCCTGCCTCCCAGTCGGGCCCGAACATGAAATGGTAGACGAGAAGCTGCGAACGGCCGCGGAACAGATCCGCGAGCGTAGCCTCGCCATCGTCGATCTGGAATTCATACGTCTTGTCGACCCGCACCCAGGGCAGAGCCTGCCGCCGGCGGGCCAATTCGTCGCTCTGGCGGGTAAGCTCCTTCTCGGCCTCGAGCAGGTCCAGCCGTTCAGCCAGCCACTCTTCCCGCGTTCCTGTTCGATGAGCGGTCATCTCGTAACTCCATGCTTGGTTTGAACGCGCCGTTTCAAATGAGGGAAGTTCGGTTCGGCGGGCGCGCATGGCACCGAAGCGTTGCGATCGTTGTCTCTCCGGTTCGTGGATTGCTCTCGCCGACGAGGAATCAACGACCCGATGCGGGAGAGGAATCCACTGTCGGTCTCTCTCATTGGATGGCCCCAAAGGCGCCGTCGAATAGATGGACGATCCCCGACCGCTCGATCTGCGATCGTTCGACCCTCAGACGCCTTCTTCCAATGACTTGCGGCATTCCGAGAACGCGGGTCCGCACCGCGGGACGGCTGCCGACCCGGGTCGATCCAATCAGGGTTCCGGAAAAGCTATTGCCGGAGGGCGAAACCGTGCGCAGACGCGTATCTGGAGCGGTCTCGCCACGACTATGCATCCGGGCGATCAAGGCCGACGTGCCTGTGCCGGTGGGTCCATGGCAGATCACGCCCGGATGCATGTAGACCGCCACATGGGCACGCGAACCGTCGTTGTCGTGCTCTATCGGGCCGGCAAGCAGCCCCAGCGATAGACGTGGCCTCGTCACGTGATGTAGTGGATGCGCAACCTGGTCTGTGGCGCGCGGCAGGAACGTTGTAAAGAAGCGGGCAAGTTCGGCAGGTGGTGTTCGTGCAGGATCGACCCCCACTTCGTCCGCCGCAATGACCGCGTATAGAACGCCGCCATAAACGAGGTCGAAGTGAACGGCACCGTAACCCGGAACCTCGACCACTTCGCCGGTCGAAACGACAAATGCGGGCAGCGCCTCGTACTCGATGGCAAGTGAAGCACCCCGTTCAACCCGCATCCACGCAAGTCCACCCGGGGTCTCCAGCAGGATTCCGCCGCCGCCCTCGGGCATCTCGATACGTTTCTCTTCGATGAGGGCCGCGACGGCGCACATGGCGTTGGAGCCGGAAAAATCCGGATACCCCATGGTGCCCATGACAATCAGACCCGCAGTTCCATCTTGCGCGGCCGGTGGAACGATCAGGTTGATGCAGACGGACGGATCGCCAAGCGGTTCTTCGATCAGTATCTGCCGCAGGCCGTCAGCCCTGTCGCGAAGAATTCGGGCTTTATCGGCAACGGTGTGGCCAGGAAGATCCGCCAAGCCGCCAAGCACGACGCGGCCCACGTCACCGCCGGCCTCGACATCCATGACATCCAGCATCGCGAAGTCGACATGTGGACGGACCGAACTCATCTCGTCACCCGATTTTTTCTTCGGGCTCTGTGCGATCGTTGGTATTCGGGCCCAAGTTATCCATCTGAATACTGATCATGGGTTTCTCCCTGAGATTATTTGCTGGAAATCTCTTCATTGGTCTCCTCGTTCGCCTTCTCCTATGTTGAGTGGGAATCTAGTCGCTGATGTGTGGGTGGTGAGAGTTACAAAATTGGCGCGAATTGAATGGACTCGTTGATCACAGCAGCAGCGCAGGCGCTCGCGGCGGGCGATACGCTTGGCGCGCTCAACCGCGTCGCGCTCAGGGACGATCCGCCAGGGCTGGCACTACGCGGCATCGCCATGGCCCGGATGGGCGATCTAGAGCGGGCCAGAACCTTGCTGAAAAGGGCAGCGCGTGCATTCGGCTCAAAGGAGCCCGTTGCCCGCGCGCGGTGCATTGTCGCGGAAGCCGAGATCGCGCTGGTCTCACGCGAACTGGTTGGATCAATCGAGACGTTCGACAAAGCGCGGGCGACGCTCGATCGGCATGGCGACCGGCTCAACGCCGCCCATGCTCGCTATCTTGCGGCCCGCTATTTTCTCCTGATCGGGAAGCTCGACGAGGCCGGGCGGACGCTTGCCAGCGTCGAGGCCAATCGATACCCACCCGCTTTCAGCGTCGGCATCGAACTTGTGAAGGCGGGTATCGCAATGCGCCGCATCCGCGCCCGCGAGGCGCGCGCCGCACTGGAGCGAGCCGAGCACGCCGCGCGGCGGGCAGCCATCCCGGCACTAACCACCGAAGTAGAGGATCTATCGTCGCAACTGAACGCGCCAGCTGCCCGCCTCGTCGCCAATGGCTGGGTGCGTCTCCTCCTGCTCGACGATATCGAGCACCTTCTGGCATCGGAGAATCTGATCATCGATAGCTGCCGCCAGGTCGTGCGACGCAGGGACCAAATCGTCTCTCTCAGGAGCCGGCCGGTCCTTTCCGCGCTCGTCCGAGCTCTTGCAGAAGCCTGGCCTGGAGACGTACCGCGCGCGGCGTTGCTCGCGCACGCATTCGGAGCGAGACACGCCGACGACTCACATCGCGCAAGGCTGCGGGTCGAGATTGGTCGGTTGCGAGATGTGGTTCGACCGCTGGCCGGGGTGAGGGCGACAGCGGAGGGCTTCCGGCTGGAGCCGCACGATACCTCCGACGTGGTGGTTCTGACGCCACCCGTCGAGGAAAAGCACGCGGATGTCCTCGCCCTACTCGCCGACGGAGAGACCTGGTCGAGTTCGGCGCTCGCGCTGGCGCTCGGTACAAGCCAGCGCACCGTGCAACGGGCGTTGGAGGACCTCGCCGGGGCGCAAAAGGTGCAGTCCTTCGGCCATGGCCGAGCCCGGCGCTGGCTGATGCCAGCCGCTCCCGGATTCCCGACAAGCTTGTTACTCCCGGCTCCGCTGCCGAACGGCTAGATTGAGCCAAAACTGAAGGGAGAATTCATGACGATCACACCGACAAAAGCTCAAATTCTACGCGAGTTCGGTCCTTTCTCCGGGATCGACGCGGTGCATGGTCTCGCCTTTGACGGCGATCGCGTGTGGTTTGCGACGGGAGATCGGCTGAACGCACTCGACCCGCACAGCGGAGAACTGCTGCGATCGATCGAGGTACCCGCTCACGCCGGCACCGCTTTCGACGGCGAGCACCTCTTCCAGATCGCCGAGGACCGCATTCAGAAGATCGACCCGGAAACCGGCCAGGTTATCGGGACTATTCCGGCCCCTGGCAAAGGAGGCGATTCCGGTCTCGCCTGGGCCGAGGGATCGCTCTGGGTCGGACACGACCGGGAGCGCAAAATCCATCAGATCGATCCCGGAACGGGCGCGATCCTTCGCACACTCGAATCCAATCGGTTCGTCACTGGGATCACCTGGATCGACGGAGAACTCTGGCACGGCACATGGGAGGGCGAGAAGAGCGAACTCAGGCACGTGGATGCCATGACGGGAGAGGTGCTCGAAGTTCTCGAATTACCCTCCGGTGCCAATGTATCCGGCCTCGACGCCGATGGCGAACAGTTCTTCTGCGGCGGCGGCGATAGTGGCCTGCTGCGCACGGTGCGGCGATAGTCTTCAGGGGAGACATGCATGGCCAAAGCAGTCGGAATAGGCGGTCTGTTCTTCCGGGCGGAAGACCCTCAGGTTCTTGCTCAATGGTATGAGAGGCATCTCGGCGTGAGCGACATGAGCAAGGCCGTCTGGCAGCAACAAGAGGGGCCGACCATTTTCGCCTCGTATCCCAAGGCTACAGACTACTGGGGACCGCGGGAGCAGAAATGGATGATCAATTTCCGGGTCGACGACCTCGACGGATTGATTGCCGAGCTTCGGGAAGCCGGCGTCCAAGTGGAGACGCGCGAGGAATGGAACTCCTATGTCGGCCGGTTCGCCCGTATCCATGACCCCGAAGGCAATCCGATCGAGCTCTGGGAGCCGACCGATCAAAGCACCTGGCAAGAGCATGGATGACGGTCCCACCATTCAATCGAACGGCCCCAAACGCAACGACACGAACGTCAAAGCCATGCCGACATCCTACAAATTTCGACGTGCCGGCGATCAGGACTTGCCGATGCTGCATCACTGGCAATCATTAGCCCACGTCGCGAAATGGTATGGCGACGAAAGGCTCACGGTTGAAGAACTGTGTGACCCACGTATCGCGATGTGGATTGCCGAGTATCGAGGTCGACCGTTTGCCTTCGTACAGGACTATGACGTCCACGCTTGGCCAGGGCATCATTTTGGCTTCCTTCCGGCTCACTCCCGCGGTCTCGACATGTTCATCGCCGAAGTTGAGATGATCGGTATCGGCCATGGTTCGGCATTGCTCGAAAGCCACGCTTCGACCTTGATCAGCGAAGGTGCTCCGGTCCTTGGGATCGATCCGCACCCCGACAACGGCGCCGCAATCCGCGCCTATGAGAAGGCGCACTTCAAATTGGCAGGCGGCCCGATGGAAACACCGTGGGGGCGCGTAGTGCTCATGACACGTGAAGCGATCCATGGCCCCGGCGACGGCTCAATGGATGAAAGCACGCGTCAAGACCATAAATGACGATAGCGGCAAGCAATCTGCTGTCGAACACGAATACCCAATCCACGGAGTAGTAGAGATGGTTTGGATATCCCGCCGACAGGCGCTTGTCGGTTCAATGCTTATGGCTTCTGCGACAACGGTGCTGCCCGGCGGGGCAGCGGCAAAGGCGGTGGAAGATGTGAGCCAGCAGTTGGCTGACCTGGAAAGCCGGCACGGCGGTCGCCTTGGCGTTGCTATTCTCGAGATGTCCAGCGGCGCGCGCAGTGGTCACCGGGAGAATGAACGTTTCCTGATGTGCAGCACCTTCAAGGCTCTGCTCGCCGCTCATATTCTGGCGCGCGTTGATCGGCAGGAAGACCGGCTGGACCGTCGCATCGTCATCAGTGAGGCTGATCTGGTTCCTTGGGCGCCGATCACCGAAACGCGTATTGGCGGGGACGGTATGACCATCGCGGAGCTGTGCGAGGCAGTCGTTACGATGAGCGACAACGTCGCGGCCAACCTCCTGCTCGCCGCGTCCGGTGGGCCGGCAGCACTCACCGGCTATGCCCGTTCGCTCGGCGACGAGGTAACCCGGCTCGACCGGATCGAGCCTGCCCTCAACGAACATGATGGCCCGGATGACGCGCGCGACACTACCTCGCCCGCCGCGATGCTGGAGACGCTGCGCACCCTCATCTTCGGCGAAGCGCTATCGCGCGCCTCGCGCGACCAACTGAGCGCCTGGCTGATCACCAACAAGACCGGGGACGAGCGCCTGCGCGCCGGCATGCCCGCTGAATGGATGGTAGGAGACAAGACCGGAACCAATCGGAGCGGCAACGCCAACGACATCGGCTTTGGCTGGCCCAACGACCGCGCCCCATTCATCGTCACCTCCTATTGCGATATGCCGAACGCCTCGGCGGATGAGCGCAATTCGGTCATCGCCGAAGTGGGCCGCATTGCCGCCGGAGGCTGACTATCCCACTCATGGACGGCGATGCCCAAGAAATTAAACTATGCGGCTTGTCGATGAAAAGAGACCAGCCTATCGGTATGATTACAGTGCAAATCAGAACGTTGCCAATCGAGCCGTTCAGGCGTCCAGACTGACGATTTGCGATGTGGCGCGGGTTCTGAGACGCGGCCTTATCCACGATAAGGCAAGTACGTCTGCGCTATTCCAGCCAAACATCGATAACTATTGGAGACTGAGAAAATGATCTCAGCCGGATACTGCCGACTTATGGCCCGCTACAACACTTGGCAGAATGCCTCTTTGGTAACTGCCGCTGATGGGCTCACGAATGAGGATCGATGGGAGGATCGAGGTGCGTTCTTTAAATCGATCGCAGCTACATTTAACCACCTCTATTGGGCTGACGCCCTGATTTTGGAGCGGTTAAAGGGAAACGAGCGCCCGGAGAAAATCATCAAGCACTCCCTGACAAGCCCATCGGATTGGGATGACTTCAAAACACTCCGTTTGCAACGGAACGAAGAAATCGAGGAGTGGGCGGCGCGAGTTCTCGACGAGACTCTGAACGGGAGGGTTGTTTGGTATCCTGGAGACGGCTCAACGCGGATCGAGAAGCCCGCCGCTCTCTGTGTTGTCCAACTCTTCAATCACCAGACTCATCATCGGGGTCAGATTCACGCGATGCTTACGGCGGCGGGCGCAAAACCCGAGCCAACAGACCTTGAGGTGCTAGCCTAGCTTGTTCGTTTTCACACAGCTGGGGCAAGCCTGTACTCATGCCCGAAAGAGGGTCGCGCAGTAAGTGCCTAGAAGCTGGGCAAGGCCCGCCACCGGCTTCTTGTCCTCATGGATGAGCTGGCGAGGATCCGCGATCTGCGCGGCCGACACGCCAGCAGATCTTGCGGCCAGCCTCGTCATACCGGCCCACGGCCCTGCTAGAAAACGCAGCTTGATCCTCTCCGCTATCACCAAAAGATTCAAAGTCCCGGATGAGAATTCTACAGCGACGACTGAAACGAGCCCCGTCCCGCGGCACTACGGCGGCGGGACGGGCAGATTTCTTTACTCGGCCGCCTGTGCTGCCGTTGCGGACGCAGGCATGCGAGGCAGAGCCAGCGCCACGAGCAGACCAAGCGATATACCACCCGCGGTGACATAAAACGCCAGGCGGATCCCGTCTGCCATGGCCATGTGGAATTGTTCGTCGGCAAGGCCATGGAGGCCCGCATTGGCGATCGCGATCAATATGGCGAGACCGATCGCATTGCCGACATTCAGTGTCGTCGAGGCCATGCCGGAAGCCACGCCCTGCTCCTCGTTGTGAACGCCGGACGCAGCCGCGATCCACATGGCGGTCCAGGTAATGCCTTGTCCGATCCCGGAGATGATCAGGCCGGGAATGAGCGCCGGATAGCCACTGCCTGGCACGACACCCAAAGCCATGCCAACCGTTCCAATCGCACCGATGACCATGCCGATGATCAGCGTGCGCCTGGTTCCCGATCTGCTGGCCATGCGCTCGCCGATCTGCGTACCGGTAGCAATCGCAACGCAAGGAACAAGAAAGGCCAGCCCCGTTTGGAGTGCGTCGAAGCCCAAGACGTGCTGAAACAGGACGGTCTGAAAATAGGGCAACGCACCGAACGTCCCCATAAAAATGAAGGTGATCGTCATTGCCGTTGCGAGACTGCGATTTCGCAAAAGCCGCATCGGCATCAACGGATCGCTACTGCGGGTTTCGATCACTGCAAAAGCTATGAGGAAGAGGACCGCGAGCCCAGTGCTCCCCATGATACTTGTCGCGCCCCAGCCATATTCCGGCCCCTGCACGAGGGAGTAGACCAACAGCGTCGCGCCAGCCGTTACGGTGACCGCGCCCGGGAGATCGAAATTGCGGCCCTTGGCACGACGTCCGTCCGGAGGGATGACGAGGAAAGCCGCGACGATTGCGATGCCGGCGAGCAACACATTGACGAAGAAGACGGATGGCCATCCAAACGCGTTCGTCAGCAATCCGCCGACCAACGAACCCAGCGTCAACCCGGTTGCGCCGGCTCCGCCCCAGACCGCCAAAGCCCGGTTCCGCTCCGGACCTTCAGCGAACAGACGATTGATCAGCGAGAGAGTCGCTGGAAACAGAAACGCGCCACCGATGCCCTGAACGGCGCGAGCAACGATGATGATCGCCGGCTCCCAGGCAAATCCCGCGACCAGGGAAGAGGCTGCGTAGAGTACGAGGGCGAATACAAACATGCGGCGGTTGCCTAAAAGGTCGGCGGCGCGGCCACCGAGGAGCAGGAATCCGCCAGCAAACACGGTATAGGCACTGACCACCCATTGCAGCGTTTGTTCCGAGAAGCCGAGATCCGCACCTATCTCAGGTAACGCTACGAACACGATATAGATATCCAGCGAGAACAGAAGCTGCGCGAACGCCAGGAGCGCCAGACTGCCGCCATCGCCCCTGGGCCTTTGGGCGCCAGCGGCATCGTCCGCGCGCCCTGCACCCTTTCCTATCGATGATGTCATGTAATCCTCCAATCTTGAATGGTCATTAAAGAATCCATGCTTGCAGTCGCCCGTCAAGTGAATTATTTAAGAGTCATTCAAGAAGGAGATATCAATGGCCGGACGCCCAAGGGAGTTTGATCGCGACGAAGCGCTTGAGAAGGCACGGAATCTCTTCTGGCGCCGCGGCTATGAAGCAATCTCCTTTGCCGACCTGCAGGCGGAGCTCAGGCTGGCGCCGGCGCGCATTTACGCTGCATTCGGGTCGAAGGAGGATCTCTTTCGGGCAGCCGTTGATCATTACCGCAACAAAGAGGGTGGCTTCGCGTCACGCGCACTTGCCGAGGAGCCCACTGCGCACGGTGCGATCGAGCGCCTGCTGCGTGATGCCGTCTCCTCCTTCTATCTTCCAGGCCGGCCCCTCGGCTGCATGGTGGTCTCGGCCGCGACCAATTGTGCCAAGAGCAACGAAGGCGTGCTGCATTGGCTCGCCGAGTTGCGGCTCGAGCGCATCGAGGCGATTGCAGATCGCCTCCGAGACGGCATCACAGCAGGCGAATTGCGACCGGAAACAGATGTCCAGGTTCTGGCCGACTACTACGCTGCGATGCTCAACGGCCTTTCGGTTCAGGCGCGCGACGGTGTGCCGAAAAGGCGCTTGCTGGCTTTCATCCCGCAAGCGATGAAACTATTGGAAGCGAACTTGGCCGAGCCGATTGCATAAGAAACGGTTCTTCTGAACGACCTCGCTCTGAAATTGCCGGATAACAGGAATGGTCGACTGATTTCACTGGAGTCACCCATGACCTTCGGAAACGAGACAACGATACCGACGCTACCGTGCACCGATCCGGAGGCAACGATCGAATTCTATTCGGCGCTCGGATTTGAACTCACCTACCGCATGAACCGGCCCTATCTTTATCTGGCGTTCAAATGGCAGCAGATCGAGTTGCACTTCGGCGCGGCGCCCTCGGGGCTCGACATCGGGGAAGAAATGTCGGGCGGTTGCCTGATCATGGTTGATAAGGTGAGGCCTTACCACGAGCATTTCACTGCGGCGATGCGCGAGCGTTACGGCAGGGTGCTGGCAAAGGGCCGGCCTCGAATGACGCGGTACAAGGACGGCCAGACGCGTTTCTCACTCATCGACCCGAACGGCAATACAATCATCGTTATTGAACGAACCGAACCTGAACTCGATCATGGCGCTGCCAAGCATCTTGACAGCATCGAACGGGCTCTTGAGAACGCGCGGATATTCAGGGAATTCAAGACTGACTATCCCGCCGCGGCTAAGGTTCTCGACGCAGCACTGGGAAAGTTCTCGACCGACGCGAACAACCGCGATCGTGCGCGGCTGCTGGCGGCGCGGGCCGAACTCGCCATTCTCATGGACGATGCTGAGATTGCCCAAAACGCAGCAACGGAGATCGCAGCCCTCGATCTCAACGCACTGGAACAAGAAGGCTTGGAAACCGAATTGGCAGCCGCCGAGCAGGTACGACTCTGGCTAGAGAAGCGGAGCTGAACAGCAGCCGGAACATAAGCCGTTTCGCAATTTAGAAGCGCCTTCGCCGGGGCAACTATCGCTCTATCACGGCAAGCCTCGCCGCCAGGCCGATCAGAAGCGTTCCGAGCGCTCGGTCCAGCCAGCGAGCGATCGCGGGACTGGCCCGCAATGTACCGGTGATACGGGCCCCCAGCAGGACGAGCGGCGGCTCGATGAGCGCGGCCACGACGATGACGAGACTACCGTGCACGAGCAGTTGAAGCCACACCGGCCCGGCCTCCGGCACCACGAACTGAGGCAGAAAGGCGAGGAAGAAGACGGCGACCTTGGGGTTGAGCAGATTGGTCAACATACCTTGCCGGAAGATCGACCAGAACGCTTTGCCGCCCTGAACCTGATCGGAGACGAATGTGCCCCCAGCCGAGCGCAGCGCCTGCACGCCGATCCAAAGCAGGTAACCGACACCAGCCCATTTCACCACCGAAAATGCTGTTGCCGACGCGGCTATGACCGCGGAAAGTCCAAGCGCTGCGAGAAGCACATGACCGAAGGCGCCCGTCCAAATGCCGAGCATGGCGGCCGTTCCGGCCCGCGCGCCACCCTTCACCGTGTGACCGAGAATGAGGGCAATGTCGGGTCCTGGCGAGATGTTGAGCAGAACCACGGCCGCCAGGAAAACAGACCAATGTTCGACGCTGTAGACCAGCATTTAAAGGCTCCTTGCCAAATCAGAACAAGGCACGAAAACGACGGATGCGGATACCGTGCCTCACACATGTCGGTTCATCCGAACCCAACGACAGCGATCGATGCACAGACGCCCATGAGCATTGCTACAAGTGCTTGCCGCGTCAGGAACATGGCAGTGGCCGCAACGGCGATCACCAGCCCCGTTCGCGGCGTCCCGTCCACTAGGGCCGACGCAAGCAGAGCCACCACAACCGAAGATCCAAGCCATTTGAGGAATGCCTTGACCCGCGGCGTCATCGCAAACAGCGACATGCCGACGACACCCCCGATCCGCGTGGCATAGGTGACCAGCGCCATCACCGAGATGATTACGAGTTCCAGGCTCTCAGTCGGCATCGCGCAGTGCTCCGACGAGGCCTCCGGCCAGCGCGCCGGCGATGATCGGCCAGCCGGCCGGCAGTAACAATGATCCGGTCGCTGCGATGCCGGCCGCGGCCGCCCAGGGAAGCAGGTTGGCACGCCCCTCCCAGAACTGAACGGCGATCGGGGCAAAGTAAGCGACCATCAGCACATCGAGACCGTATGTCGCCACATCGTCGATTCCGGATCCGACGAGAACACCCAACGCGGTGCCACAGACCCACGCGGCCCATAGCATCAACCCGCCACCCAGAAGGAAGCCGGCATCGGTCTCGCCGGTGTCCTTCGCCGCCATCGCCTGCGCGAAGTTGACATCGGTCAAAAGCCCCAGCGTCAGAAATCTCCGCGACGGCGAAACCTGCAGGAGCCAGGGCGATAGTGCGGCGCCGAGGACGAGATGTCGCGCGTTCACTGCCAGCACGGTCAGGGCAATCGCCAAAAGCGGCAGGTCCGGGCCCCAAAGATCGAGCGCTGCAAACTGCGCGGCTCCGGCAAAGACGATCACGCTCATTAAAATGACGTCGTGCGGGTCGAGACCTTGCGATAGCGCCGCTGCCCCGAACGACATGCCGAACGGAATGACGAACAAGCTGACTGGCGCCATCGCGCGGGCACCACGCATACCGCCTGACACAGTGAAACAGGTCTGCAAATGCGAAGACAGGCTCATGACTATTCCTAACCAGGACGCCGGTTATGATAATATCATAGCCTTGCGCGTCAACCCCCATCCCGGTTAGAATGTCGGAATGACTTCCATACCGGATCTTCGCCTGGTCGGCGGTCGCCTCTGCCTGGATTTCCTCAACACAGCGGATTGGGACGGGAGCGCCATCGCCGCCGAGCATATTGGGACGCTCGCCGATCTGCGCGCGTGGATGGGTCGCGTCGGCCTATCTCGAACGGCCGATCCCAAGGCCGATGCGAACGTGCTGGAGCGCGTCATGGCGTTCCGCCAAGACCTGCGGGCCGTCTTCTTGAAGGTGGTTGCCGGCGAGGAGCTCGACGAGGCCGACGCCGCATTGTTGAACGGGGCTTTCGGGCACTGCTGGCGAGCCAACCCAATGGTTGTCTCGCATGGGGCTCTGGCTTTCGCCCACAGCGACGAAGTCGGCCCTGGTTTGCAATTGCCCGTGCTGATCTCAGCAGTCGAACTGCTCACATCCCCCGATCGCCAGCGGGTAAAACGCTGTCCAGGCGACCGTTGCGGTTGGCTCTTTGTCGACCAAAGCCGCAACGGACAACGCCGATGGTGCTCCATGGAAACGTGCGGCAACCGCGAGAAAGCCCGCGCTCACTATGCGCGCACGCGGGGTTAGGTGTTTAGAGGAACCGCTACATGGATGAACTCGGTCCGACTGAACTTCGGCTGATGCAGGGACTGGCGCAAGAGGTCACCGCAATTCGGCCTGAACTGCTCAACAGCGAGGCGACCGTCGGGGAACTGGCCTGGGTTTGGGCTAAAGACTTCGACAGCCTCGGCCCGTTCTGGCGGCACAAGTTTTGGTATGTCGATAAACGACTGGTTGCCTGGGCATGGGCCTGCCTGCCTCATCGTATACCGCGCCGCGACAGCGCACTCCGGGACGTCGAGGCGGCCAATCTCATTTGGCAGGTTCACCCGGAGCGTCCGGAACTGCTGACTGAACTTCTGGACTGGTACGACGATGTCGCAGACGGCGTCGATCGCTTGCTAATCGTGCAGTCCGCTGATGCAAAGTCACAAGCCATCGTCGCCGCCCATGGTTATGCGTTTGACGAGGAAGCCGGCGCCGACGACGGAAGCTGGGTCCAGTTCAACGCCCGCGACCTAACCGACTTACCGGACCCGCAATTGCCCGAAGGCTTCGAATTCCTGACGGCGTCTGAAATCTCTGTTGCCGACGCGGTCGGGGCACATCACGCAGCTTGGCCACGTTCGACTCTCACGCACACGGCGTTCGAACGTGTCCGCCGGACTTGGCCGTATCGTTCCGACCTGCATGTGCTGATTGCGGCGCCGGACCGAACGCTAGCGGCGACCGCAGTCATCTGGCTCGACGAGGAAACCCGGACTGCCGAATTCGAGCCGGTCGGCACGCATCAGGATTTCCGGCGGCGGGGACTGGGTACCGCGCAACAGCTCCATGGTATGCATCTCGCCCGAGCCGCCGGCGCAACGCGCATATTCGTCGCATGTCCCGGCGCGCCAGCCTCCCCCGCTGCGCGGGACATGTATTTCGGCGTCGGCTTTCGAGAACTGACCCGCGATCTGCCGCAGATCAAGGCCACGAAATAGTGGTCGGGCACGCAGCCTCCGTCACCCGTTTTTCATCGGCGATAACTCGATCACGCTAAATCAGGAGTGTGACGGCGCTGACTCCAAGCAGGACCTGGACACCTGTCTCAAAAGCACTCGCATTGAGTTTGTTCAGGATCATCTGGCCGATCACGGCAGCGACGATGGCACTGACAACCAATGCCAGAGCCGGCCAGACCATCTCAGCGGTCAACAGGCCGGTTTGCCAATAGCTGGCCAACTTGGCGAAGTTCGACAGGACGGACGTGGCCGCCATGGCGCCAACGAAAGCCTCCTTTGTGAACTTCAGTTCGCGAAAGATTACGACCTTGACCAGGTTGCCGCTGCCCAGGAAACCCGAAATGAAGCCGTACAATGCCGAGCCTACCAGAAGCCCGGCCGTTCCGATCCGGAACGACGGCAGGAGCTTGCAGGCAGTCAGCACAATGTAGATGAGGATCATCAGGCCGAGCAGGCGCTTGATATGATCGGCGGGCACGACCGCTAGCGCTTGCGCCCCCAAATAGGCGAACGGCAGGCTGGCGATGGCCATGATCGCCACGACTTTCCACTCGATCTGTCTGCCGAACAGAACTGTCTTGGTGGTCGTTGATGCGGCGAAAAGCACCGTTGCGAGAACGATTACCTCCTTGATCGGCAGCACATGCGAACCGATTGCGAGGACAAGCAGTGCTGTTCCAAACCCGAAGACGGCCGAGGCAAGCGACCCTATCAGTCCGATTAGTACAAACAGGAGATACTCTATCGCATCTCTCCATGCGCGTAACCCGGGCAGACAAGCCGTGCCACCTGGTCATCCTAGCTGAAAAATGACGAGATCATTGAGAAATGGCGCACCCATCAGGATTCGAACCTGAGACCTTCGCCTTCGGAGGGCGACGCTCTATCCAGCTGAGCTATGGGTGCTTACCGTGTCGCAACTGCTTACGCAGTGCTTACGTGAGCTTTTCGCGAGTTGAAAGATCAGAACGAGGGCCTCGCAAATCCTTGTTCTTATTACCTCTTTTCGTCTCCTTTTTGTCGCCCGGCCCCTTGACATCAGCCTTCGGAGGGCAGCGCTCTATCCAGCTGAGCTACGGGTGCCCGGATATGGGCCAACACATGCGTTGCGAGGGCCTTCATAGCCGATGGCCGGGCTGGCATCAACGGTGAATTCCCAGAGGCCGCCAAAGAAGCAGTCTCTTTTTCACGACATCAATGCAAATAAAATTGGTCCATCACGACTCTGTGATTGATCCAAAGGCTAGAAATTTAGATTTGAGTGTCCAAATAAGCGGGGCAGGCGGAGGTCGCCGACCCTCGCAGCACAATCGGAACACCCCGGAGACCACAATGCGTAAGGTTCTGACCCTCACTTTCGTCTTCGCCCTGATCGGCAATTCCAGCGCTTTTGCGCAGGACTTGCCGTCCGGGGATTCCGATGCCCCTCCGGCCGCCCGCGCTGCCGATCAGGCTGCCGTCACCTCAAGTGTCGGCATCGACCATCGACAGGGCCGCGTTGCCGGCTTCTCGGCCGCCCGGGGCTTCGGCCCCAGCGACCAAAACAACCTGCCAGCCCCGCGTTTCCAGGCGGGCCGCTAGCGATTTCCTCACCACCACCAAGTGCCTCCCAAGCACATATAGGAATGGAGACTACCATGCGTAAGATATTCGTTGTTGCTTCCGCGCTCATCTTGGCCGGCGTTGTCGGCGCCAGCGCCCAGGATTTCCACGTGAGCGAGCCGGACTCGGGGCCGGACGCCTTCGTCAGCCAGTCGGCCGGCGCTTATAGCGTCGACCGCTCGGTCACGACCTCCAGCGTCGGCGCCACGGGCAATGCGGGCTTCTCGGCCGCCCAGGGCTTCGGCCCCAGCGACCAGGACAATCTGCCGGCTCCCCGCTTCCAGATCGCCCGCTAAACGTCCCGCTTTCAAAATCCCAGTCAAATTTCAGGAAAATGGAGATTACCATGCACAAAATCCTCATCGCGGCTGCCGCGCTCACCCTTTCCGGCATCGTGGGCGCCAGCGCCCAGGATTTCCACGTGAGCGAGCCGGATTCGGGGCCGGACGCCTTCGTCACCCAGCCGGCCGGCGCTTATAGCGTCGACCGCTCGGTCACGACCTCCAGTGTCGGCACCGCAGGCAATGCCGGCTTCTCGGCCGCCCAGGGCTTCGGCCCCAGCAATCAGGACGATCTGCCGACCCCCCGCTTCCAGATCGCCCGCTAAACACGATCTTTTTACCGACCTCCAGAAGGCCGCTCCGCACATCGCGGGGCGGCCTTTCTTATTGCATCGACCTCTCCTCGTTCGGAACGCAGAACCGCCCCGTGCGACATTTCCTGCTTGTCTGTAACCCGAATGTGACCGGCGGGACGGGAACGCGGAACCCCGCCGCTTGTTAGCGCGGAACGGCAAGCATGGCGGAAAACGGTCGACCGGACTGCGGAACCGAGTTCCCCACCGCTCGTTAGACCAACTGAGCGAAACGAAAGACGGAAGGAGAATACCATGCGTAAACTTCTCATGGCCACATCCGCGCTGCTGCTTTTCGGCGGCAGTATCGGCATGGCCCAGGACACCGTGAATCCGGGTACGGGTGAGTTCGAGCCTTCAAATCAGAGCGATAGCCCGACCCCTGATTTCGTCGATCCCAACGACACCGATACCGGCACCACTGGCGCAGTCGACATTACTGCCGGGCTCGACGCCGATGCGCGGGCACTGATCGCCCAGAACGATTGCGTTCGCGTCGTGCCGGGCGTGGGCGAGTTCGAGCCGTCGAACCAGAGCGACGAGCCGACGCCTGGTTTCGTGGAAACGGAGTGCCCGGAGGGGTGGATGACCCGGGCTGCGGCCGACGAGGCCGGCTACACCTACGACACGGCTGAAGGCCAGCGGATCAATCCCGGCACCGGCCAGTTCGAGCCCGCGGACCAGAGCGACGAACCTGTGCCGGACGTCGTCGAACCTGACGTCGTCGATTAGGCTGCCGGAGGCAGATCTAGCCAGTGGTTCCGGCTCGTCCTCCCCGAGCCGGAAAACGGAGGCCGTCCCGCGGGCGCGGGGCGGCCTTTGTCGAGCCGGGCTTTCCCAAACCCCGGCATTCGGATAAAGCCCGAAGCTGACGACAGGGCCAGGCTTTCAGGGATGCACCAGGACGACAGGCGCGAAGCGCTTCTTTTGGGAATAGATACGGGCGGGACCTATACCGACGCCGTGATCTATTGCGAAGCGCGCGGCGTGCTGGCCAAGGCCAAGGCGCTGACGACGCGGCATGACCTGACGCTCGGCATCGGCGGCGCCGTCGACGCCGTGCTCGAACAGGGCCGGGTCGAAGCGGACGCGATCAGCCTCGTCTCCATGTCGACGACGCTCGCCACCAATGCGCTGGTGGAAGGCCAGGGCGGACGGGTCGGGCTGGTGATGGTCGGTTTCGGCGATGCGGACCTCAACCGCGACGGGCTGCGGGCGGCGCTGGGCGGCGATCCAGTCGTCTTCATACCGGGCGGGCACGATGTACACGGCAACGAAAACCAGCTCGACCTGACCGGGCTCGACCCGTGGCTGAACACGCGAGGCGCCCATGTGACGGCCTTTGCCGTCTGCGCCTACTTCGCGGTGCGCAATCCCGCCCACGAGATCACGGTATGCGAAATGCTGCGGGCGCGGACCGGCCTGCCGGTGACGGCCAGCCACGAGCTCTCGGCCAGGTTGGGAGGGCCGCGGCGGGCGCTGACCACGCTGCTCAACGCGCGCCTCATCGGGCTGATCGACCGCCTTATCCTGTCGACCAAGCGGTTTCTTGCGGCGCGCGGCATCGAGGCTCCGCTGATGGTGGTGCGCGGCGACGGGGCGCTCGTTTCGGCGAGCTTTGCCCATGACAGGCCGATCGAGACCATTTTGTCGGGGCCGGCGGCGAGCCTCGTCGGCGCGCACTGCCTCACCGGCATCGATAACGCCATTGTCTCGGACATCGGCGGAACGACGACCGATATAGCACTTCTGGCGGGAGGCCAGCCGAGGCTGGATCCCGAAGGTGCCATGGTGGGCGGCTACCGCACCATGGTCGAGGCGGTCGCCATGCGCACCTACGGGCTCGGCGGCGATTCGGAGGTAAGCCTGGAAGAAGGTGCGCTGGAGCCCGTGCTGAGGCTCGGCCCGCGCCGGCTGACCCCGCTGTCGCTTGCCGAAACGCTGCATCCGGGCGTGGTGCTGCCCCAGTTGGAGCGGCAGTTGAACCAGATACAGCCCGGCCGGCTGGACGGCCGGTTCGCGTTCACGGCCGGGCTGCCGGCACGCTTCGCCGCAGGGCTGACCGAGGCCGAAAGCTGGCTTTACGAGCGGTTGTCGGAGCGACCGCAGGCCCTCGACCGGCTGATCAGCGGCGGAATGGAACAGGCGATCCTTCAGCGCCTGGTGGGACGCGGCCTGGCGCTGATCTGCGGCTTCACGCCGTCCGACGCGGCGCATGCGGCGGGGCGGCAGGCCACTTGGAACAGCGACGCCGCCCGGGCGGGCGCGGCCCTTTTCGCGCGGCGCCGGGACGGCCGCGGGCAGGCGATCGCCAGGGACGGCGTGGAAATCAGCCTGCGCGTGCTGGCGCGTCTTACGAGGCTTTCGGCGGAAGCCATCCTCGACACGACGCTGGCCGAGGACGGGTTCGACAGCGCCATGACGGCGCGCAACACCGTCATCCAGCGCGCGCTCGACGGCGCCCAGGGCATCACGCGAATCGCGCTGTCGCTCGACCGGCCGGTGGTCGGTCTCGGCGCGTCGGCGGCCTTGCACTATGCGGGGCTGGGAATGCTGCTGGGGACCGAATGCGTGCTGCCGGAGCACATGGATGTTGCCAATGCCGTGGGCGCGGTTGCGGGGCGGGTTTCCGCCGTCGCGGAGGCCAGCGTCAGCAGGCTCGGCGAAGGCTCGTTTCGGGTGAGCGCCGGCGCCTTGATGCGCGATTTCGCCGACGAGGAGGCGGCCATTGGGTTTGCGGAAGAGCAGGCGCGCGGGCTGGCGGCGCTGCGGGCGGCGGAAGCCGGCGCGGAAGGCAGCGTTACCGCCGTCGCCCGCGACATCTCGGCCACCGAGGTCGACGGGCAGCGCATCTTCATCGAGGCCAAGGTGACCGCGAGGGCTTCGGGCCGGCCGCGCATTGCCGTATGAAGGAGCCTGGCGGCGCAGCCTCATGGGCCGAGTGAATTGACCGCGCGTGCGCAGCGTGATCAAAACGCCGGCAGAGTTGGAATAGCAGTGCCTACGGAGAAGCGGAAATGGTGGAACGCGTTGAAATCAACGGCTTGAAGGTCGCGCGGGAGCTGCACGATTTTGCCGTCGACGAGGCCTTGCCGGGTACCGGCGTGGACGCGGAGACCTTCTGGCGCGCGTTTTCCGACATCGTTCATGCGATGGCGCCCAAAAACCGCGCCCTTTTGGCCCGACGTGACGCACTGCAGGCGGAGATCGACGCATGGTACAAGGAGAACGGTGCGCCTTCGGATCTTGAAGCCTATGAGGATTTCCTGCGCGACATCGGCTATCTGCTGCCGGAGGGGCCGGATTTCCAGGTGACGACCGAAGATGTCGACCCCGAAATATCGCAGACCGCCGGCCCGCAACTCGTCGTTCCCGTGATGAATGCGCGCTACGCGCTGAATGCGGCCAACGCCCGCTGGGGCTCGCTCTACGACGCGCTCTACGGCACCGACGCCATTTCCGAAGATGACGGGGCGGAAAAGGGCAAGGGCTACAATCCCCGGCGCGGCGAGAAGGTGATTGCCTGGGCGCGCGATTTTCTCGACCAGAGCGCGGCCCTGGACGGTGCAAGCTGGGCGGATGCAACGGGGTTCGCCATCGAGGATGGCCAACTCGTCGTGAAGACGGAGCAAGGCCAGGCGCGCCTCAAGGAGAGCGTACAGTTCTTCGGTTATGAAGGCGAACCTGCCTCGCCGCGCGCCATCGTGGTCGAGAAGAACGGCCTGCATGCCGAGATCGTCATAGACCGCGAGCACCCCATCGGCAAAACCGATAGAGCGGGCATTGCCGACGTCGTTCTGGAATCGGCGCTCACGACGATCATGGATTGCGAGGATTCGGTGGCCGCCGTCGACGCCGAGGACAAGGTCCTCGTCTATCGCAACTGGCTCGGCCTGATGAAGGGCGACCTGGAGGAAGAGGTCACGAAGGGCGGCGAAACCTTCACGCGCAGGCTCAACCCCGACCGGACCTTCAACGGTCCAGACGGTTCCGAGCGCAGCCTCAAGGGCCGCTCGCTGATGCTGGTGCGCAATGTCGGCCACCTGATGACCAATCCGGCGATCCTGGACCGGGAAGGCGAGGAGGTGCCGGAAGGCATCATGGACGCGATGTTCACCGCGCTCATCGCGCTGCACGACATCGGTCCCGGCGGCAGGCACCTGAACAGCCGCGAAGGCTCGATGTATATCGTCAAGCCGAAGATGCACGGCCCCGAGGAAGTGGCCTTCGCGGTCGATCTCTTCGGCCGGGTGGAGGACGCGCTCGGCATGAAGCCCAACACGATGAAGATGGGCATCATGGACGAGGAACGGCGCACGACGGTCAACCTCAAGGAATGCATCCGGGCCGCGTCGGAGCGCGTGGTGTTCATCAATACCGGCTTCCTCGACCGCACCGGCGACGAGATCCATACCTCGATGGAAGCCGGCCCGATGATCCGCAAGGGCGACATGAAGCAAGCCACATGGATCAAGGCCTACGAAGACTGGAACGTGGATGTGGGCCTTGCATGCGGGCTTTCAGGCCATGCGCAGATCGGCAAGGGCATGTGGGCCATGCCCGACCTGATGGCGGCCATGCTGGAGCAGAAGATCGGCCATCCCAAGGCCGGCGCCAACACCGCCTGGGTGCCCTCGCCCACCGCCGCCACGCTGCACGCCACCCACTATCACCAGATCGACGTGAAAGAAGTGCAGGAGAAGCTGAAAGGAAGGCGGCGCGCCAGGCTCCCCGACATCCTTTCCGTGCCGGTCGCCACCAGGCCGAACTGGACGCCGGAAGAAATCCAGCAGGAACTGGACAACAATGCGCAAGGAATCCTGGGCTATGTCGTGCGCTGGGTGGACCAGGGGATCGGCTGCTCAAAGGTGCCCGACATAAACGATGTCGGGCTGATGGAAGACCGCGCGACGCTGCGTATCTCGGCACAGCATATGGCGAACTGGCTGCACCACGGCGTCGCCAGCCAGGAACAGATCATGGAGACGATGAAGCGCATGGCGGCGGTGGTCGACCGGCAGAACGCGGGCGACCCGAACTATCGCCCGATGGCGCCGGATTTCGACGGGTCCATCGCCTTCCAGGCGGCATGCGACCTCGTCTTCAAGGGGCGCGAACAGCCCAACGGCTACACGGAGCCGGTGCTGCACAAGCGGCGGCTGGAGCTGAAGGCGGCCGGCCGGGCTGCACGATAGCCGGCAAGCCTGAGTGCGTTGTTCATGATCATCCTCGCCATCGACACCGCCGCCTCGCAATGCGCCGCCTGCGTTTATGACTCGGACAAGCAGGCGGAACTCGGCCGCGCGGTGCTGGACCTTGGCAAGGGACACGCCGAACATGTCATGCCGGTCATCGACGCGGCGCTGCATGATGCAGGGCTGGGCTTCGCGTCGCTGGCGGCGGTGGCGGTGAATGTGGGGCCGGGCTCGTTTACCGGCGTGCGGGTCGGCGTTTCGGCGGCGCGCGGGCTGGCGCTGGCGCTCGGAATTCCGGCCATTGGAGCGAATGCGCTCGAAGCGCTCGCGGCGCAGGCGCGCGAGGCGCATCCCGGCCGCGACGTCGTGGTCGTCACCGGTAACCGAGGCGAGAGCCTTGCCTACGCGCGCTACGACGCGGCGGGCGGGCCTGTGGAAGGTCCGCTGCTGGGAACCGCAACGGAGATCACGGCATGGCTGACGGGCGATCCCGTTCTTGCAGGCGATGCGGCCGACAAGGTTGCCGGTTCGGCCGCCATCGATGCCGGCCTGGCTGCGGCCACCGCCGACATCGTATTCTATGCGCGGCTTGCGGCGCAGAACGCGGGTGGTCCGAAACCCGTTCCGCTCTACCTGCGCGGGCCGGATGCGAAGCCGCAGACGGCCTTTGCCCTGCCTTTGAAGGACGCATGATGGCGCTGTCTATCGGGCGCTTCCGGCGCCGCACCTTCATCATACGACCGCTCGAACGCGACGATTGCGACGCCCTGGCCGCGCTGCATGAGGAGAGCTTTGCGCGGCCATGGTCCGACGACGAATTCGCCGCGCTGATAGCCCAGGAAACCGTGTTCGGCTTCGCCGCCGTCGAGGAAGGCAGGGCGCGCGCGAAGCCGCAGGGCTTCGTGCTGGCGCGGCTGGCGGCGGGAGAAGCCGAAATCCTGACCATCGCCGTGTCGCGGGCGCTGCGCCGCCGTGGACTGGGATACGATCTCATGGACGCGGTGCTGCGCCATCTGCACGCCGAACGGGCGGAAGCGCTGTTTCTGGAAGTGGACGAGACAAATATCGGGGCAATCGCCCTTTACCGGCGGCTCGGGTTTCAGCAGGTCGGCTCCCGCCCCGACTACTATCGCGATGAGGCCGCGCGGCGAACCAGTGCCCTGATCATGCGGCGCGGGATGCACGAGCGGCAGGCATAGATGCATCGCTCGATCCGTCTTTACGGGGCGCTCCTGCTCGTGGCCGTCTACACGCTGCCGCTGATGGGGGCGCAATGGCTGGCGCTGCGGATCGGCTGGCCCAACGAACGCATCGCGCCGCGCCTGTGGCACCGGCTGACACTGCGGGTGCTCGGCATAAGAGTGCGGCAGCAGGGAAAGCTGGCCCGCAACGGGCCGCTCATGATCGTCGCCAACCATGTTTCCTGGACCGACATATTGGTGCTCGGCTCGCTTTCCGGCGTGCATTTCATCGCCAAATCCGAGATGCGGTCCTGGCCGGTGCTGGGAACGTTTGCCCGGCTTCAGCGCTCGGTGTTCGTCGAGCGGGAAAAACGCGGCGCCTCGCCTGAGCAGGCGCGCGAAATCGCTGCACGGCTGGCCGAAGGCGATCCCATGGTGTTGTTTGCCGAGGGAACGACGGGCGACGGAAACCGGGTCCTGCCCTTCAAGAGCACGCTTTTCGGCGCGGCGCAGCTTGCGCTTTCCGCGCTCGATGACGACCATGTGCGTGTGCAGCCGGTGGCCATAGCCTATACGCGCAAGAGGGGCCTGCCGCTCGACCGCCGCGAGCGCGGTCGCATCGCCTGGATCGGCGACATGGACCTGTTCCCGCATCTGCGGGAAATCCTCCAGAGCGGGGCGCTCGACGTGGAGGTGCGCTTCGGCGAGCCCATCGCCTTTGCGGCGGAGGACAGCCGCAAGGAGATAGCGCAAAGGACCGAAGAGGCGGTGCGCCACCTTCTCATCACGGCGCTGCGCGGGCGGGAATCTTGATGTGTATGCCGCCAAGGGCAAAAAACCGCCTGTTTTTTGACACGTAAAAACGTTAGGAAACCGGCATGGAACACAACATGATGCCAATTGGGCCATCCACCGGACCCCTTGCCGACCCGGTCGAGACGCGGGAAGCCCATCCGGCCGCCACGAAGAAGGTCTTCGTGAAGACCTATGGCTGCCAGATGAATGTCTACGATTCCCAGCGCATGGCCGATGCGCTTGCCGCAGACGGCTACGGCCCGACGGAAACGATGGAGGACGCCGACCTCGTCCTTCTCAATACGTGCCATATCCGCGAGAAGGCAGCGGAGAAGGTCTATTCCGAGCTTGGCCGCATAAGGCAGCTCAAGGAAGAGCGGGCCCTGCAGGGGCTGGAGACAGTGGTCGGCGTTGCCGGCTGCGTTGCCCAGGCGGAAGGACGCGAGATCCTGCGCAGGGCGCCGGTGGTCGATCTCGTCATCGGTCCGCAGACCTATCATCGCCTGCCGCAGGTCGTCGGCAGGGTCAGGGGCGGCGAGAAGATCGTTGAAACCGAATATGCGCTCGAAGACAAGTTCGAGCACCTGCCCCAGCCGCAGCGCAAGGAAGTGCGCAAGCGCGGCGTGACGGCATTCCTGACGGTGCAGGAGGGCTGCGACAAGTTCTGCACCTTCTGCGTGGTGCCCTATACGCGCGGCGCGGAAGTCTCGCGGCCAGTGGCGCAGATCGTGGCGGAGGCCGAGCGGCTGGCCGAGGGCGGCGTGCGCGAGGTCACGCTTCTGGGCCAGAACGTGAATGCCTGGCATGGGGACGGCGGAGACGGCCGCGAATGGGGGCTGGGCGAACTGCTGTTTCGTCTGGCCGAAATACCGGGTCTCGACCGGCTGCGCTATACGACCAGCCATCCCCGCGACATGGATGACGCGCTGATCGCGGCGCATCGCGACCTCGACAAGCTGATGCCCTACCTGCACCTGCCGGTCCAGTCGGGCTCCGACCGCATCCTCAAGGCGATGAACCGCAAGCACACCCATGACGACTATCTGCGGCTGATCGAGCGCATCCGCACCGCGCGGCCCGATATCGCCATGTCGGGCGACTTCATCGTCGGCTTTCCCGGCGAGACGGACGCCGATTTCGAGGAAACGATGCGCATCGTGCGCGAGGTGGGCTATGCCCAGGCCTTCTCGTTCAAATATTCGCCGCGGCCCGGCACGCCAGGCGCCGATATGGACGACCATGTCGAGGAGGCGGTGAAGGATGAAAGGCTGCAGAGGCTGCAGGCCCTGCTCGGCGAGCAGCAGCGCGCCTTCACGCAAAGCCTGGTCGGGCGAACCATCGATCTGCTGATCGAAAAGCCTGGACGTCATCCAGGCCAGCTCGTCGGCCGCTCACCTTGGCTGCAGCCGGTGATTGTTGATGAAAGCGCCGGTGAAATCGGCGACATTGTCACGGTACGAATCAGCAGCGCGGGAACCAACAGCCTGTTTGCCGGTTCGACCGATAGCCCAAACGGGGCCGTCGAAGCAAAACGGGCTCCGGCTCAGATGGGAGCCCAGATGGGGGTAAGCGTTTGACCGCCAGCAGCGAGCTGAAGAATACGCCTTCCGGGGCGTCGGACATGGCGCATATCGTACTGACTTTCGACGACAACAAGTTTGCAGGCGCGCTTTACGGACCCTTTGACGAGAACCTGGCCCGGATCGAGCAGAAGCTGGGCGTCGATATTCACTCCAAGGGCAACCAGATCGCCATCAAGGGCGAACCGGTGGCGGCCGAGCAGGCGCGCCGGACGCTGGATTATCTCTATGCGCTCGTGCAGGGCGGAACCGAGTTGAACACGGCGGAGGTCGACGGTGCGGTGCGCCTTTCGCTGGCAGCCGAGGACCAGCTGAGCCTGCCGACGCTGGAAAGCCGGGGCAAACTGGCGGCGGCGCAGATATCCACCCGCAAGCGCACCGTCTATGCACGCTCGGCCAATCAGGATGCCTATATGCGCGCGCTCGAGCGCTCGGAGCTGGTTTTCGGCATCGGACCGGCCGGCACCGGCAAGACGTTCCTGGCCGTCGCCTATGCGGCAATGCTGTTGGAGCGCGGCATGGTCGACCGCATCGTGCTGTCGCGACCGGCCGTGGAAGCAGGCGAACGCCTCGGCTTCCTGCCCGGCGACATGCGCGAGAAGGTCGATCCCTATTTGCGACCGCTTTACGACGCGCTTTACGACATGATTCCGGCTGACAAGGTAGAGCGGGCGCTTGCCGCCGACGTCATCGAAGTGGCGCCGCTGGCCTTTATGCGCGGTCGGACGCTGGGCAACGCCGTCGTGATCCTCGACGAGGCGCAGAACACGACGCCCATGCAGATGAAGATGTTCCTCACCCGGCTTGGTGAGAACGGCCGCATGATCGTTACCGGCGATCCGAGCCAGATCGATCTGCCGCCCAACACCAAATCCGGGCTGATCGAGGCGCTGCGCATATTGAAGGACGTGCCGGGCATCGTCACGGTCAGGTTCAACGAGAAGGATGTGGTGCGCCATCCTCTGGTGGCGGCAATCGTGGAGGCTTACGACCGCTCGTCGGGCACGCCGGCGCCGCGGCCGGAAGAAGATGGCTGAGGCAAGCGCAAGCAGGCCGGAAATTTCCGTCGAATGCGTCGTCGAAGCCGATGGCTGGCCACCGGAGGAGAGCTTGCGCGCCCTCGCCCACGGCGCCATCGAAGCAGCCGCGCGGACAGCCGGCGCGGCCCGGCCTTTGGATCTGACGATCATGTTTACCGACGACGAAAGCATCCGCGACCTCAACGCCCGCTTTCGCGGCAAGGACAAGGCAACCAACGTGCTGTCGTTTCCCGCAGCCGCCCTGCCGACCGGCGAAGACAGCTATGTCGGCGACATCGCAATCGCCCGGCAGACCGTCGAGCGCGAGGCGGAAGCGGAGGGAAAGCGCTTCGATCATCATTTGACCCATTTGATCATTCACGGTTTTCTTCACCTTATGGGCTATGATCACGAGACCCCGGGAGAGGCCGAGGAAATGGAAACTTTGGAACGACGGGTGCTTGAGGGACTTGCGATCGGCGATCCGTATGCATAATTATGTGCTTTGAACGATCGAAAGACGATGACTGAAACGACAATGACAGCCGTCGGCGATTCGCCCCCCAGCGACGCCGGCTCGCCCTCCGAGGGCGAAGAGGGGTCTAGTAGACCCCGAGAACACAGCCAACACCGCACGCCTCTATTGCAACGCGTCGTCTCCTATCTGGGGATGCGCAACGGCAACTCGCTGCGCGACGACCTGGCGGATGCGCTAGACGAGCATCGGCATGGAACGGCCCCCTTCTCACCCGGCGAGCGCGCCATGCTGAAGAACATTCTTCGCCTGCGCGAATTGCGCGTGGAGGACGTCATGGTGCCGCGCGCCGACATCGAGGCGGTGGACCTGAACACGACGCTGGGCGATCTCCTGACCACATTCGAGCGCTGCGCCCACTCGCGCATGCCCGTGTACGGCGAGACGCTGGACGATCCACGCGGTATGGTGCACATCCGCGACGTGGTTGGCCATCTCATCCGCTCCTCCCGGCAGAAGAAGGGCCGCCGCAACGGGAAGACCACCGCCCAGACGCCGCCTCTTGATCTCGGCAGCGTCGACCTCACCAAAACCATCGGCGAACTCAGCATCATGCGGCCGCTGCTTTTCGTGCCGCCATCCATGCTGGCCTCCGACCTTATGGCGAAGATGCAGGCCGGCCGCATCCAGATGGCGCTCGTCATCGACGAATATGGCGGCACTGACGGCCTGGTATCGCTGGAAGACATCGTCGAGATGGTGGTCGGCGACATCGAGGACGAACACGACGAAGACGAGCCGCTGATCGAACAGAAGGGCGACGGCGTGTTCATCGTCGACGCCAAGGCGGAGATCGAGGACGTGGCAGAGGCCATCGGCGCCGGATTCGACGCGGGCGAACATGCCGAGGAGGTCGACACGATCGGAGGCATGATCTTCAACGCGCTGGGCCGGGTGCCGGCGCGGGGCGAGGTTGTCCAGGCTATACCCGGTTTCGAATTCCACGTTATCGATGCCGATCCGCGGCGCATCAAGCGCGTGCGCATTGTGCAGGGCCGCATGACCGACCGCAGACGGCGGGCGGCCAAGCCTGCCGAAAGCTGATCCGCTGCCCAGGCACCGTCTCCATCCGGGCCGCGCCAGATGCCCTATCTCCTTGCTGGAGCACGATCTTTTCCGAAACCGGGATTCAGCTTTCGGGATCATGCCCTATCGGGCATGAAGGAGGCACGGCGCGTAACGCGATCGACGGGGCCGGTCATACGGTCCGTTCCCAGCGATAGAGGACATCGGGTTCGCGCTCCTCGTTGTCGCGACCGTCAGTCTCCTTGACCGCAACAAAGCCACGCTTCTCATAGAAGCGGACAGCGG
Source organism: Nitratireductor thuwali (assembly GCF_036621415.1). Classification (NCBI taxonomy): domain Bacteria; kingdom Pseudomonadati; phylum Pseudomonadota; class Alphaproteobacteria; order Hyphomicrobiales; family Phyllobacteriaceae; genus Nitratireductor; species Nitratireductor thuwali. The sequence continues at coordinate 2,305,801 of NZ_CP030941.1, read as the reverse complement.
CGACGTTTTCCTTGAAGGTCCAGAGTTTCAGGCTTGGGAACGCGGCTTTCGCTCGCTGCAGCAGGGCGTCGCCGGCTCCTCGACCTTGATGCTCCGGGAGCACGTATAGCTGATCGATCCAGCCTTCACGGAAGGCGATGATGCCGATCGTCTCGCCATCGACAGCACCCCAGACCTGGCACTCCGCAAAGACGTGCCGTCTGAAATAGGCGCGGTCGTCCTCCGGCGTGTGAAGCCCTGCGAGCCAAGGAAGGCGCGCGTCGAAGGCTGCCCGATGAATGATGGCGGCGCTGTCCATCTCCTCCAAAGCAAGTCGCCTCAGGATCAAGGGCATGGCACATCCCCTTATGCCGGCACAAGGTCGCGCAGATGCGCGAGGGCCGAACATTTCCAACAGTCGGCCGTAGCCGATGCTTTATCGGCGTTTCCTGAAGGCGAGCCAAGTCCAGCGAACGCCCATCAACTGGTTTCCCGGCTGAATGGAGCCAGCTTCAGACCGACGCAGCAGAACGAAGCCCGCCTTTGTCGCCGATTCGACGGTTTCCCTTGGTGACGCGGGGAAGACGCGCCGGCCAAGCGCTCCCGGGCCATGGCGAAGAGACATGACCAGCAGGCCGCCAGCCGCTACGATCCGCCCGAGACGCGGCATGGCGATTTGTCGCGCCTCGCCGTCGATGTGCTGCCAGACGCCGCACAAGGTCACCAGGTCGAACGGGCCGAGGATCTGCGTTTTGCCAGGTGAGGAAGCCTATCGTCCAGCCACTCGATTCCGTCGCGCGCATGCAGCGCCATTCCCGGCTCGCGAAGCTCTTTGACGGGCTCGACGGCGAGCACGCCATGTCCCTGCCGAGCGAACCAGGCAGCATCGCGGCCAGTCCCCGCTCCTATGTCGGCGACACGAACAGGCGCTGCAGGAAAGAGATCAAGAACCGGCGCATAGAGCTGCCTGGGGTCAAACCCGTCGTACCGCGCGATCAGGAAAGGCGTCGCTGCGGCCGCGTACCCTTCAAGTATGTCATCCATCCTGGGCACCCGATTTACCGGAACCCTGTTATCCTGCCTTGCCGCAGGTCTGCAATGCCCATCGACCGAAAGTCGGTCTTTCCCGCTGGCTCGTCCGCCTCGGTTTGAGGCTGCATGCCGAACTGCTAGATTCCGGTCTTTGATTCGGGGGCGAAGGCCAGATCATGGAAAGTCTCGCGGGCTGGGTGATCTTGCTGTGGGGCTGGCCACGCAGGCTTTGCGCACTTGCCGCCGGAGGGGTGGCTGCACTGGCGCTCGCGCCCGTCGATTTTCTTGCCGCAGGCTTCATTGCCTTCTGCCTTCTGGTGTGGCTGCTGGACGGGGCGGTGGGCCGGGGAGGCGTGATCGGCCGCGCCTTTCCCTTCTTCTCCACCGGCTGGTGGTTCGGATTTGGCTACTTCCTCGCCGGCATGTGGTGGCTGGGCGTGCCGCTGCTTTCCGAGGGGGGAGAGCACGCATGGGCCCTGCCCGTCGTGACCATCGGATTGCCTGCATTGCTGGCGGTCACATATGGGACCGCGGCGCTCTTCGCCCGCCCTTTCTGGGATGACGGGCTTGGCCGCGTCGCAGGCCTTGCCTTCGGGTTCGGTTTCGCCGAGTGGCTGCGGGCCCTGGTCTTATCGGGTTTTGCCTGGAACACGATAGGCTACACGGCAATGCCTTCGCCCCTGTTCATGCAGTTGCTTCCCCTAGCGGGACCGGCCGGCATGAGCGCCATTGCCGTGTTCGTATTCGCGGCGCCGGCGCTTCTTGGCGGGCGAAAGCATGTGCGCAGCGGCCTGGCCGTGGCCATGATCCTTGCCGTCGCCACGGTGGGCTATGGCTTCTTCCGCCTGTCGGACGCCACCGAAGCGGAGCGCCACATCCCCATCCGCATCGTGCAGACGAGCGGCCCGGCGGCGCGCGGCGATGCTGCTGCGGACCTCGTCATGTTTTCGCGGGCACCGCCGATGCGGGACGGGCTATCGCCCCGGTTCGTCATCTGGCCTGAACGGGCGCTGCCCTTCACACCGTCGGAACGGGCCGACGTGCTGGATGCGCTTGCCGAGGCGCTTGGGCCGGACCAGACATTGATCGCGGGCACCCTGCGCACCGAATCGGGAACGGGGAATACGGATCGTCGGGTCTACAATGCCGCCGTCAAGGTCAACGGTGCTGGCGAAATCGCCGATGCCGCCGATCAAACGCGGATGGTTCCCTTTGCCGACTACATACCTCTTGCGGACCACCTTCGGCAGCTGGGCTTCGAACAGCTCGGCTTGGACTATGCGCTGGGCTCTTCGCGGCGGCTTTTTGCCACAGAGGGCGGTCTTGCGGCACTTCCACTCCTGGGCGGCGAGACCGTGATCCCGTTTGCAGCGCGGGAGCAGAAGGGCGAGGCCGATTTCATCGTGGCGCTGGCAAGCGACGGCGCATATTCGGGCACGTCGCAGCCCTACCAGCACCTGCGGCAAGCCCAATTCCGCGCTGCCGAAGCCTGTTTGAGCATGGCGCGGGCAAGTGCGGGAGGAATTTCAGCCGTGATCGATGCTCATGGACGCGTCCTCGACGGCCTCGCCGACAACGCCAACGGTATGCTCGACGTTCGATTACCTGTCATACGTGCAGAATGCACGAATTTCGCTGTTTTTGGGGTGGAAGGGCTTTCTTTTATCGCTGTTTTTGCCATTTTGGCGCTGCTAATAAGAATGCGGGGGCGCTCAGTTTGACATTGTGCTTTCCAGCTACACATAGTGGATAAGCCGACTATTCGCGCGCTGGTTTTGGATAGCTAGAACCGGGGCGGCTGATGGTCGGACGACAAGCCGGTAGTTCGGCGAGGGATAAATGAATAAGAACAACAAAAAGAAGCCTAATCCGATTGATATACATGTTGGGAGCAGAATCAGGCTTCGCCGTAACATGCTCGGTGTCAGTCAGGAAAAGCTCGGCGACAGCCTGGGCATCACATTCCAGCAGATCCAGAAGTACGAGAAAGGCACCAACAGGGTGGGCGCCAGCCGTCTCCAGGCCATCGCCTCGATCCTGAACGCGCCTGTATCTTTCTTCTTCGAAGGCGCGCCGGGCGAAGACGGACTGCCGGCTCCCGGCCTGCAGGAGGATGGGACGGCTTATGTGGCCGATTTCCTCAACAGCTCCGAGGGAATCCAGCTCAACCGCGCATTCGTGAAGATCAGCGACCCGAAGGTGCGGCGCAAGATACTGGACCTGGTCAAGGCACTCGCCGCGGATGCGGCAGCAACGCCCGAGTAGGAGCGCACCGGCAACGCCGAGCTGCCGGGTTGCCGCCGCGCTTCGAACGTGAAGGCTGCGATGTGCCATGCGTTTGGCACCCTGCCGGCATGCCATAATTCTTGACCTGATTATCTGCCATTGGGTAACAAGGTGCCGCCAGTGGCCGGCGTCGTGCCGGCGTTTTTTCTCAGAGGGGTTACCCGTGGCGCGCCAGAACTATCTCTTCACAAGTGAATCCGTCTCCGAAGGGCATCCGGACAAGGTATGCGATCGGATATCCGATGAAATCGTGGACCTGGTCTACCGCGAAGCCAAGAAGGAGGGAATGGACCTCTGGAAAGTGCGCGTCGCGTGCGAGACGCTGGCAACCACCAACCGGGTAATCATAGCCGGCGAGGTGCGCGTTCCGCAGAGCCTTCTGAAGAAGGACAAGGACGGCAACACCGTCCTCGACCAGAGCGGCAACCCGGCCGTCAATCCGTCCAAATTCCGCTCCGCCGCGCGGCGCGCCATCAAGGCTATCGGCTACGAGCAGGACGGCTTCCACTGGAAGACCGTCAAGATCGACGTGCTGCTGCACGGCCAGTCTTCCGATATCGGCCAGGGCGTCGACAGCGCCGCCGACCGGCAAGGCGAGGAAGGCGCAGGCGATCAAGGCATCATGTTCGGCTATGCCTGCCGCGAAACGCCCGACCTGATGCCGGCACCCATCTATTACGCTCACCGCATCCTCCAGCTTCTTGCCGACGCCCGCAAATCGGGGATCGGCGACGCAGCCAAGCTCGGCCCCGACGCCAAGAGCCAGGTGACCGTGCGGTATGCCGACGGCAAGCCGAAGGAAGCCACCCAGATCGTGCTTTCCACCCAGCACCTCGATCCGAGTTGGGACAACAAGAAGGTGCGCCAGGTCGTCGAGCCCTATATCCGCGAAGCGCTTTCCAGCGGCGGGCTTGCCATTGCCGACGATTGCAGCTGGTACATCAACCCGACGGGGAAATTCGTCATCGGCGGTCCGGACGGGGACGCGGGCCTGACCGGCCGCAAGATCATCGTCGACACCTATGGCGGCGCGGCGGCCCATGGCGGCGGCGCCTTCTCCGGCAAGGACACGACCAAGGTCGACCGGTCGGCGGCTTATGCGGCGCGCTATCTGGCCAAGAACGTCGTGGCAGCAGGGCTGGCCGACCGCTGCACGATCCAGCTTTCCTATGCGATCGGCGTCGCCCAGCCGCTTTCGGTCTATGTCGACCTGCACGGCACGGGCCGGATAAGCGAGGAAGAGATAGAGATCGCCATTCGGCAGGTGATGGATCTTTCGCCTTCCGGCATCCGCCGTCACCTGGACCTCAACAAGCCGATCTACGCCAGGACGGCAGCCTATGGCCATTTCGGGCGCAAGCCGGGCGCGCGTGACGGCTCGTTCTCGTGGGAGCGGACCGACCTTGCCAAGGCGCTCCAGCAGGCTCTCGCCAAGGCGGCTTGAAGGATAAAGCCGGATAGCGTCAAGAACCATGACAGCCGACCATCCCGAGCGGGCGAGCGAGGCCTTCTTCGGTCGCCGCCGTGGAAAGCGGCTGCGGCCGCAGCAACTGGCCGCGCTCGAAAAAGCGCTCGAAACGCTTCGCCTGGATCTTGGCGCGCCGGCGCCAAGCGACCTGGCGTCGCTGTTTCCCGCCGATATTGACAGTGTGCGGCTGGAAATCGGCTTCGGCGGCGGAGAACATTTTCTGCACGAGGCAGACAGGCACGAACGGACCGGCTTCATCGGCGTCGAGCCCTTCGTCAACGGCATGGCGAAGCTGGCTGCGCAACTCGGCGGGCGGGAGCCGGCCAATATCCGTCTTTACGACGACGATGCCACGCGCCTCCTGGATTGGCTGCCGGCGGGATCGATCGACGGGATCGACCTTCTATATCCGGACCCCTGGCCGAAGAAAAAGCACTGGAAACGACGGTTCGTCAGCCCGGCCAATCTCGACCGGTTTGCCCGTGTCATGCGGTCCGGCGCGCGCTTCCGCTTCGCCTCCGACATCGATACCTATGTCAACTGGACGCTTCAGCACTGCAGGGCGCATGCCGACTTCGAATGGCAGGCGCAGAGTGCAGAAGATTGGCGCACGCCCTATGAGGGATGGCCCGGCACACGTTATGAGGCGAAGGCGCTGCGCGAAGGGCGTACGCCCGCCTATCTCACCTTCATCCGCCGGTAGAAATTCCAGGCAAACGCTTGCCCGGGGACATCGGATCGGACGCCCGGAAGGTCCCGCCGTTCGGCGAAACCAACCGGGAAGGCAGTCTCAGTAGCGGCGGATCCGGGAGAACTGCTCCGGATCGATGCCGAGCCGCTGCAGATCGGCCGCGCGCGCGGGCTGCCGGTTGCGCACGGCGGCGGACACCGCCATTGCGCTGCCCATGAAGTCGAAGAATTCGCCGACACCGGTCACGAACTTGCGGGTTTTCATGAGGACTCTCCATATGTTGCGTTGCAGCATAGGTAAGCTTTCGCCTGCGTGGCGGGAAGCGCTGTTTCGACAGGGGAACCATGCGCTGTGTGCATTGCAGCATCGGCTCGACCCTCTCCGGCGCCAAAAATGTGCCGTCGCGGCCACGGTGCTTGAATAATCGGTCCCGCTCGGCTATATGCACATCAAATTCTTGGTCTTAGTGGCGAAGAGTGGGTCCGGCCGGTCCCGCTCTTTTTTGTTAGCCGCAGGGCCTTTGGACAAACGAGCGACTGAGGCCCGATGCAGGACAACATGATGCAAGACGACCGCATTATCCGCGAAAGCGGCGTCGATGCACGAGTCGCGGCCATCGTGCGACCCGTCGTCGAAGCTGCGGGATACCGTCTCGTGCGGGTGCGGCTGCTTGCTCAGGACGATTTGACGCTGCAGATCATGGCCGAGCGGCCGGACGGCAGCATGACCGTCGAGGACTGCGAGGAAGTGAGCCGCGCCGTTTCGCCGGCGCTCGATGTGGAAGACCCCATCGACAGCGCCTATCAGCTGGAAGTATCCTCACCGGGCATTGACCGTCCCCTCGTGCGGCTGAGCGACTTCGAGGCGGCAATCGGCCACCTGATCAAGCTGGAGACCGCCGTCCTTGTGGACGGGCGCAAACGGTTCCGAGGCGAGGTTGTCGCCTGCGACGCGGAAAAGCTGACGATCGATCGCGACAAGGTGGGCGAAGGCGAGGAAGCGCGCGCGGTGATCCCGCTCGATGCCATAGCCGAGGCAAAGCTGGTCCTGACCGACGCGCTCATCCGTGAAGCGCTTAAGAAGGACAAGGTAGAGCGCCGCCAGCGCAAGAAGGCGCGGCGGAAGGGCGATGAATCCGACGACGGCGATATCGAAGCCGACGATTAATTTTCTTGCCGGCAGGGGCCGAGTTGCCCGCCCGCATGCTTAGGGAGACCGAAATGGCAGTCAGTGCAAACAGGCTGGAGCTCTTGCAGATCGCCGACGCCGTGGCGCGCGAGAAGTCCATCGACAAACAGATCGTGATCGCGGCGATGGCCGACGCCATCCAGAAGGCGGCGCGCTCGCGCTACGGCCAGGAGACCAACATCCGCGCCGACATCAACGCGCAGACCGGCGAGATGAAGCTGCAGCGGCTGATGGAAGTAGTCGAGACCGTGGAAGAGCCGGCGCGCGAGATATCTTTGAAGGACGCGCGCGCCCGCAATCCCGACGCGCAGGTGGGCGATTTCATCGCCGAGCAGCTGCCGCCGATGGATTTCGGCCGCATCGCCGCCCAGTCGGCAAAGCAGGTGATCGTGCAGAAGGTGCGCGAGGCCGAGCGCGACCGCCAGTATGAGGAATACAAGGATCGCATCGGCGAGATCATCAACGGCACCGTCAAGCGCGTCGAATACGGCAATGTGATCGTCGATCTGGGGCGCGGCGAAGCCATCATCCGCCGCGACGAGCTCATCCCCCGCGAGATCTTCAAATATGGCGATCGCGTGCGCGCCTTCGTCTATGATGTGCGCCGCGAGCAGCGGGGGCCGCAGATTTTCCTGTCGCGCACCCATCCGCAGTTCATGGTGAAGCTCTTCACCATGGAAGTTCCCGAAATCTACGACGGCATCATCGAGATCAAGTCGGTTGCCCGCGATCCCGGCTCCCGCGCCAAGATCGCCGTGATCAGCCATGATTCTTCGATCGACCCGGTCGGCGCCTGCGTCGGCATGCGCGGCAGCCGCGTGCAGGCGGTGGTCGGCGAGTTGCAGGGCGAGAAGATCGACATCATCCCGTGGAACGACAACGCCGCGAGCTTCATCGTCAACGCGCTGCAGCCGGCGGAAGTGGCCAAGGTGGTGCTGGACGAGGACGCCGAGCGCATCGAGGTGGTGGTGCCGGACGATCAGCTTTCGCTGGCCATCGGCCGGCGTGGCCAGAACGTGCGGCTTGCCTCGCAGCTTACCGGCTGGGATATCGACATCCTGACCGAGGAGGAGGAATCCTCGCGCCGTCAGAAGGAATTCGTCGAGCGCTCGACCCTGTTCATGGACGCGCTCAATGTCGACGAGATGGTCGGCCAGGTGCTTGCTTCGGAAGGCTTCACCAGCGTCGAGGAACTCGCCTATGTCGAGCCGGACGAGATCGCGTCCATAGACGGCTTCGACGGCGACACCGCCGAGGAGATCCAGGCGCGTGCGCGCGAATATCTCGAGCGTATCGAGGCCGAGCACGATGCGAAGCGGAAGGAACTGGGCGTGGCCGACGAGCTGCGTGAGATCCCCGGCATCACGACGGCCATGATGGTCGCCCTGGGCGAAGACGGCGTGAAGACGATCGAGGATTTCGCCGGCTACGCCGTGGACGATCTGGTCGGCTGGAAGGAACGCAGCGAAGGTGAGACGAAGTTCATGGAAGGGGTGCTTTCCAACTTCGACGTGTCGCGCGCCGAAGCCGAACAGATGGTGGTTGCGGCCCGCATGAAAGTGGGCTGGATCACGGAAGAAGATCTTGAGGCCGAAACGGCGGGCGAAGAAGCAGCCGAGGAAACAGAGACCGCGGAAAGCTGAAATGCCGACGCGGGGACTTGTGGAACGCGATGAACGACCGCACATGTATTGTGACGCGCCAGGCGCGGGCGGCCGACGAGTTGATACGCTTCGTGGCCGGCCCGGACGGTTCGGTCGTTCCCGACCTCAAGCGAAAGCTGCCGGGACGGGGCTGCTGGGTCGGCGCTGAACGTCCTCTAGTCGAAAAGGCGGCGGCGAAGAATCTGTTTTCCCGCGCGCTGAAGACAGCGGTCGAAGTGCCGCCCGACTTGGCCGAACGCGTCGAAAAGCTCTATGTCTCGCATGCTCTCGGTGCGCTTGGCCTTGCGCGAAAGGCCGGAGCCGTGGCATTGGGTGCTGCGAAAGTGGAAGCAAGCGTACGCAGCGGCAAGGCCGTGGGCGTGCTGCATGCCGTCGAGGCATCGGAAGACGGCATTCGCAAGATTGCTTCGGCGCGACGATCTCTGGCCCATGCCGGCGGGCAGAACGTGCCGGCGTTCAGGCTCTTTAGCGAAGCCGAAATGAGTTTGGCTTTCGGGGCCACAAATGTGATACATGCTGCCATGCTCGGCCAGGGGCCGGGCGAGGCAGCGCTGAAGCGGATCAGGGCACTGGCGAAATACAAGGGTTTCGAACCCGATTTCGCCGTGTCAGGCGCGGCGGGCGCCGCAGAGGATATGGAATGACTGATACGAAATCCGGTGACGACAAGACGCTGAGCGTCGACCCGAAGAAGACACTGACATTGAAGCGCCCAGGCGTCGAGCAGGGCACTGTGCGTCAGAACTTTTCGCACGGGCGGACGAAGGCTGTCGTTGTCGAAACCAAAAAACGCAAATTTGCCAGGCCGGACGAGCGCCCGGAGCCGGCGCCCGTTGCCGCGCCGAAGCCCAAGCCGGCTGCCGCCGCGCCCAGGCCGGCGCCGCAGCCCGCGCCCAGGCCGCAGCAAAGCAACCGCTCCGGCGTGGTGCTGAACGAGCTTTCGAGCAATGAGATGGAGGCCCGCCGCCGCGCACTGCAGGACTCCAAGGTGCGTGAGGCTGACGAGCGCAAGCGCGCCGAAGAGGAGGCCAAGCGACGGGCCGAGGATGAAGCGCGCCGTCAGCAGGAGCGCGAAGAATCCGCGCGCCGCCAGGCCGAGGAAGAAGCGCGCCTGAAGGCCGAGGCCGAAGCGCGCCAGCGCGCCGAGGCGGAAGCCAAGCGGCGTACGCCCGAGCCGGATGTCATGGTTCCGGATGCAGGCCCCGACGACGACAACAAGGGCCGCAGCGGGCTCGCCGCAAAACGCGGCGCCCCGCCGAAGGTTGCCGAAGCGCCGCGTCCCGCCAAGCCGCGCGTGGAAGACCAGCGCCGCCGTGGCAAGCTGACGCTCAACACGGCCCTTTCCGACGATGGCGACAGCCGCGGCCGCTCGCTCTCGTCGATGCGCCGCCGCCAGGAAAAGTTCCGGCGCGCGCAGTCCCAGGAGCCGCGCGAGAAGATCACGCGCGAGGTCGTGCTGCCGGAGACGATCACGATACAGGAACTCGCCCAGCGCATGGCCGAGCGCGCCGTGGACGTCGTGAAATATTTCATGAAGCAGGGCCAGATGATGAAGCCCGGCGACGTGATCGACGCCGACACGGCGGAACTGGTGGCCGAGGAGTTCGGCCACACGGTCAAGCGTGTCGCCGAATCCGACGTCGAAGAGGGACTGTTCAACGTCGAGGACAAGGCGGAAGACATGAAGCCGCGGCCGCCGGTCGTCACCATCATGGGCCATGTCGACCACGGCAAGACCTCGCTGCTGGACGCGATCCGCAAGGCCAATGTGGTCTCCGGCGAGGCCGGCGGCATTACCCAGCATATCGGCGCCTATCAGGTGGAGCAGGATGGGCACACCATCACCTTCATCGATACGCCGGGCCACGCCGCCTTCACCGCCATGCGTGCGCGAGGCGCACAGGCCACCGACATCGCCATCCTGGTGGTGGCGGCGGACGACAGCGTGATGCCGCAGACGATCGAGTCCATCAACCATGCCAAGGCGGCCGGGGTGCCGATCATCGTTGCCATCAACAAGATCGACAAGCCGGAAGCCGATGCGCAGAAGGTGCGGACCGAACTGCTGCAGCACGAGGTCTTCGTCGAATCCATGGGCGGCGAGGTGCAGGATGTTGAGGTTTCGGCGATCAAGGGCCTCAATCTGGACAGGCTCCTGGAAGCCATCGTGCTACAGGCTGAAATACTGGAGCTGAAGGCCAATCCGGACCGTACGGCCGAGGGCGTGGTCATCGAGGCGAAGCTCGACCGTGGCCGCGGGCCGGTGGCGACCGTCCTGGTGCAGGCCGGCACGCTGAAGCCGGGCGATATTCTGGTCGCCGGCAACGAGTGGGGCCGGGTGCGTGCGCTCGTCAATGAGCGCGGACAGCAGCTCAAGGATGCTGCGCCGTCCACGCCCGTCGAGGTTCTGGGCCTTCAGGGCACGCCGCAGGCGGGCGACCGGTTTGCGGTGGTGGAGAACGAAGCGCAGGCGCGCGAAATTTCCGAATACCGCCAGCGTCTTGCCCGCGAAAAGGCCGTGGCCCGCCAGGCCGGCCAGCGCGGATCGCTCGAGCAGATGATGTCGCAGCTTCAGACCAGCGGCCTGAAGGAGTTCCCGCTGATCATCAAGGGAGACGTGCAGGGTTCGATCGAAGCCATCGTGTCGGCGCTGGACAAGCTGGGCACGGAAGAGGTGCGGGCGCGGATCGTGCACTCGGGTGCCGGCGCCATCACCGAGAGCGATATCTCGCTCGCCGAGACCTCGGAAGCGGCGATCATCGGCTTCAACGTCCGCGCCAACAAGCAGGCGCGCGATGCGGCCGAGCAGATGGGCATCGAGATCCGCTACTACAACATCATCTACGATCTCGTGGATGACATCAAAGCGGCGATGTCGGGCCTGCTTTCGCCGGAGCGTCGCGAGACCTTCCTTGGCAATGCGGAGATCCTCGAGGTCTTCAACATCACCAAGACCGGCAAGGTGGCTGGCTGCCGCGTGACGGAAGGCAAGGTCGAGCGCGGCGCGGGCGTGCGCCTGATCCGCGACAACGTGGTGATCCACGAAGGCAAGCTGAAGACGCTCAAGCGCTTTAAGGACGAAGTGTCCGAAGTGCCGGCGGGCCAGGAATGCGGCATGGCCTTCGAGAACTACGAGGACATCCGCGTGGGCGATGTCATCGAAGCCTTCCGCGTGGAGCATGTGACGCGCACACTCTGATCCGGCAGTGCCTGCCCGGCGGTGGAAACACAGCCGGGCGGGACGCCGGCCGCAGAGCCTGCCGCGCATCCGCGGGATATGCGGCGCGGCAGCCGATCGGTCTCCGATCAGCTGCGGCCTTCGGTAACGAGATGCAGACCGCTCACGCCAGTTGAGCCTGGATATTGGAACATTCTCCGCAGCAAGGTGCCTTATGCCGTCCTCCACCGGTCCTTCCCAGCGTCAGCTTCGTGTCGGCGAACAGGTGCGTCATGCACTGTCCGAGGTTCTTCAGCGCGGCGACGTGAACGACCCGCAATTGGAGAGCGCCGTCATTTCGGTGACCGAGGTGCGAATGTCGCCTGATCTCAAGATTGCCACGGCCTATGTTTCCCCGCTGGGCGCCGGGGACAAGGATGAGATCGTGGCCGCCCTCAACCGCAATGCCCGTTTCATCCGCGGCAAGGTGACCCCTTCGCTGAGGCAGATGAAATACATGCCGGAACTCCGGTTCCGCATCGATACGAGTTTCGAGAACTTCGAGAAGATCGATCGTCTCCTGAGGTCGCCGGAGGTCACCCGCGACCTCGAAGACGGCGATGATGAAAATGGGTGAGCGCTGGCGCGACGATGGCGTCTTCCAGCCAAGTGGATATGCTGAGATCCGCAGGAATGCGGGAAACAAACGCGGAGCGTCGTTCATGCGTCTGGTATGGATGCACCGCTCCAGCCGGGAAAGCAGATAGGAAAGCAGCCTGATGGCGCGTCGTGGAAAGAAAAAGGGCCGGCCCGTCTCCGGCTGGATCGTGCTGGACAAGCCAGCCGGCATGGGCTCCACCGATGCCGTCGCCAAGGTCAAATGGCTGTTCAAGGCGCAGAAGGCCGGCCATGCCGGCACGCTCGATCCGCTGGCCTCCGGCATGCTGCCGATTGCGATGGGCGAAGCGACCAAGACGGTGCCCTATGTCATGGAAGGCGCCAAGGTTTATCGTTTCACCGTGGCCTGGGGCGAAGAGCGCACGACCGACGACCTGGAAGGACCTGTCGCCAAGACCTCCGATCTCCGGCCGAGCGAGGCTGAAATTCGGGCGCTGCTGCCCAACTATACCGGCCTCATCATGCAGACGCCGCCGCAATTTTCGGCGATCAAGGTCGGCGGCGAACGCGCCTACGACCTGGCGCGCGAGGGCGGGACCGTCGAGATCGCCGCGCGCGAGGTCGAGGTGGGACGCCTCGATCTGGTAGCGCTGCCGGACGAGAACTCGGCGCTTTTCGAGATCGAATGCGGCAAGGGCACCTATGTGCGCTCCATCGCCCGGGATCTTGGACGCGACCTTGGATGCTACGGTCATATCGCCGAGCTGCGGCGGGTGGAGGTCTATCCGTTCGAACCTTCGCATATGGTGGAGCTGGCCGCCATCGAGGCTGCAGCCGAAGCAGTCGAGAACGAGGAGGAGCGGTTTGCCGCCATGGACCCCTTCATCATGGACACAGCCGCCGCCCTGGACGGGCTTCCGGAAGTGGCGCTGAGCGACGATGCTGCAACGCGCATAAGGCTCGGCAACCCGGTCATCATACGCGGGCGCGACGCACCGGTGGAGGCGGCCGAAGCCTGGGCGAGCTCCAGGGGCAGACTGGTGGCGCTGGGCACGGTCGAGGCCGGGATGTTCAAGCCGAAGCGGGTTTTCGGCAGCGCATGATTGACACTAGGACCGACGGCGATTGCGGCCGCCCATGCAACGCTTTGCCGAGTTCGACGTTGATGGCGAGGGCAGCCGCATAGCACAGCAGGGGCAACGTGCAAAAACAGAAGAACGAGCCCGATAAGGTCGCACCTGTTGGTCGCTGGTCGATCCGGCGCATCAGCCCGTTGCCTATCGGGTTTTGCCTGTTCCTGCTGATCGCTGCGACCATCGTCCCGGCGATCGCCATATCCGCCATTCTTCTAAAGCGCAACGATGAGGCCCAGCGGGAGGTGGTGAACACGCTCGCCGAGGCGATGGCCGGGTCGATCGCCGAGGCAGTCGACCGTGAAATCAGCGGCATGATGACGACCCTGAGGGTGTTGTCGACAACTCCGTCGCTGGCAAATGACGAGTTCGGCGACTTTTACGAGAGGGCCAAATCGGCTTTGTCCGGTACGGGCTCCTATCTCATCCTGCTCGATGAGAATATGAGGCAGATCCTGAACACGCGGGTACCCTACGGCACCCCACTCGGTCCGACCTCCGATCCAGACTCGGCGCAGGCCGCACTGCAGGCGCGTGCCGCCACCATATCAGATGTCTTCTTCGGCAAGACGTCCCAGAAATGGGTCTTCAACGTTATCGTGCCCTATCTATCGGAGACCGGGCCGCCCCGGCTCCTAATCATGACGCGCAATGCCGAATCCCTGGCCGACACGCTTTCACAGCAATTGCTTCGCGGCGGGTGGAACGCCACCCTTCTGGACCGGGAGGGCACGGTCATCGCCTCCTCCTTCATGTCCTCCCATGTGGGCAAACCGTTTTTCCTCAATTTGAGCGAACCGGATGGAGAAGGGACAGCTGTCGCCGCCCGCGATCCGGTGACGGAAGAGGAGTATGTGGCTGTCGTCGATGAATCCAACTACAGCGGCTGGAAGGTCGTCGTCTGGGCATCGTCGGCTTCCGTCGAGCAACCCATGCGCCACTCGCTGCGCATGCTGGTGGTTGGCAGCCTCATCATCATCGCGATCGGCACCGGTGCTGCCTGGATACTCGGCCGCCAGATCGCCAAGCCGGTGCGCCGGCTGGCGCGCGACGCCCGGCGCCTGGGAGCGGGCGAGCCGGTGGAGGCGATGGACTACCCCATCGCCGAGGTGACGACGGTGTCCTATGCCCTGGCCCAGGCTTCCGTCGACCGCAAGAAAGCGGAAAACGATATTCGCCTACTGATGCGGGAAGTCGCCCACCGCGCCAAGAACCAGCTTACCGTCGTCGCCTCGATGGCCAAGCAGACCGCGCGCAGCGCCCGCTCTCTCGCCGCATTTCAGGACGCCTTCCAGAAGCGCGTCTATGGACTGGCACGGTCCACGGATCTTTTGATCGCGGGCGGAGCCGGCGGCGTGGAGCTGCGCGAGTTGCTTCTGATACAGATCGAGCCCTTCCGCCCGGAGGCCGAGAAACGGCTGGAGGTTTCCGGACCGCCCTTCCGCCTTTCCAATCAGGCCGCCCAGACCATCGGGCTTGCCATTCACGAACTGGCGACCAACGCCTCCAAATACGGCGCTTTCGCCACCTCGACCGGCCGGCTGGTGCTTTCATGGCACCGGGAGGGCGATATGCTGGTGATCACCTGGCGGGAACATGTGCCGCGCCTGCGCCGCAGGCCGGTGAAACGCGGCTTCGGCACGGAGATCATCGAAAGAATGGTCGGTGGAACGCTCGATGCCGAGATTTCACGCGTCTTTCATCGCGATGGGCTGGAATGCGTATTCCGCATCCCTATCGAGCGCCTGGTGCCCGAACGTGCGCCGGCCGCGCCGGTCCACTATTAAAGTCCTTGCGTCCGAACGGACGCTGCACAAGGACGCTCCAATTTTGAATCCGTGCATCATGCTTTCCGAAAATCGGAACCGATTTCCGGCCCGATGCCGCAGAGTGCCGCGCTTCGGATCAGCACACGCGCCCTTTTCGCTGGCAATCGGCTGCTTTTTGCCCTATATGCGCGGCGACATTGCGTTGATGCGCCATGTAAATGGCCCCTGCTGGACGACATCCCGGCTGTGGGCGTCATGCTCCTCCAATCAGAAAGGAAAAGACGATGTCGATTACTGCCGAGCGCAAGCAGGAACTTCTCAAGGAATTTGGCACCGCTTCGGGCGACACCGGTTCACCGGAAGTCCAGGTTGCAATCCTGACCGAGCGTATCAAGAACCTGACCGAGCATTTCAAGGACCACAAGAAGGACAACCATTCCCGCCGTGGTCTTCTCAAGCTCGTCTCGCAGCGCCGCCGTCTCCTCGATTATGTGAAGGGGAAGGACCAGGGCCGCTACCAGACGCTGATCGAAAGGCTCGGACTGCGCCGTTAGAATACTGGTTGGCGGGCGGCCCCGGCCGCCCGCCGCCATATTGCCCCGGCGTCACGACGCAAGGGCAAAGGGCCGTCTCCGGCCCTTCCGCCCGCAAGGCGGGAAACAAGGAGACTGCCGCAGACGGACAGGTCATGGGGCAGGATTGCAGGATGCTTGGCACGCCGGATGGACGGCGCAGACGAAAGCCTCCCGTTGTCTTGCCCATGGCTCGTCCTCAACGAAGGAAGAGCGCGAGGCAACCGGCAGCAATTGCCGACCTCGCCGAAAGGACAAGACATGTTCAAACATCATAAAGTGGAAATCGAGTGGGGTGGCCGTCCGCTTACCCTTGAAACGGGCAAGATCGCCCGTCAGGCCGATGCCGCCGTGCTCGCGACCTACGGCGAAACGGTCGTTCTGGCCACCGTCGTTTCGGCGAAGGAGCCGAAGCCGGGCCTCGACTTTTTCCCGCTGACCGTCAATTACCAGGAAAAGACCTTTGCCGCCGGCAAGATCCCCGGCGGCTTCTTCAAGCGCGAAGGGCGCCCGAGCGAAAAGGAAACGCTCACCTCGCGGCTGATCGATCGGCCGATCCGCCCGCTCTTCGTCAACGGCTACAAGAACGACACCCAGGTCGTCCTGACGGTTCTCCAGCACGATCTGGAAAATGACCCGGACGTCGTGGCCATGGTCGCTGCTTCCGCCGCGCTCACGCTTTCCGGTGTTCCGTTCATGGGCCCGATCGGCGCGGTGCGCGTCGGATATATCGGCGGCGAATACGTGCTCAACCCGCATGTCGACGAGATGGAAGAGACCCAGCTCGACCTCATCGTCGCCGGCACCCAGGACGCCGTGCTGATGGTGGAGTCGGAAGCGAAGGAACTCGCCGAGGACATCATGCTGGGCGCCGTCATGTTCGGCCACAAGCAGTTCCAGCCTGTCATCGACGCCGTCATCAAGCTGGCGGAAGTCGCCGCCAAGGAGCCGCGCGAATTCCTGCCGGAAGATCTTTCGGCGCTGGAAGGCGAAATGCTCAAGATCGTCGAGGACGATCTGCGCGCCGCCTACAAGATCATCGACAAACAGGATCGTTATGCTGCCGTGGATGCCGCCAAGGCAAAGGTGAAGGAGACCTTCCTTCCCGAGACCGAGGAAGAGCGCAAATGGTCGGCCGAGCAGGTCGGCACCGTGTTCAAGGCGCTGCAGGCCAAGATCGTGCGCTGGAACATTCTCGACACCGGCAGCCGCATCGATGGCCGCGACCTGAAGACGGTTCGCCAGATCGTCGCCGAAGCAGGCGTCCTGCCGCGCACCCATGGCTCGGCCGTGTTCACCCGCGGCGAGACCCAGGCGCTGGTCGTGGCCACGCTGGGAACGGGCGAGGATGAGCAGTTCGTCGACGCGCTGACCGGCACCTACAAAGAATCCTTCATGCTGCATTACAATTTCCCGCCCTATTCGGTGGGAGAGACGGGCCGCATGGGTTCGCCGGGACGTCGCGAAATCGGCCATGGCAAACTCGCCTGGCGCGCCATTCATCCGGTCCTTCCGGCCGCAGACCAGTTCCCCTACACGATCCGCGTGGTATCGGAGATCACCGAGTCCAACGGCTCGTCCTCCATGGCAACGGTCTGCGGAACGTCGCTGGCGCTGATGGATGCGGGCGTTCCGCTTTCCAAGCCGGTCGCCGGCATCGCCATGGGCCTCATCAAGGAAGACGATCGCTTTGCGGTCCTGTCCGACATTCTCGGCGACGAGGATCACCTCGGCGATATGGACTTCAAGGTGGCCGGCACCAATGAAGGCATCACCTCGCTGCAGATGGACATCAAGATCCAGGGCATCACCGAGGAGATCATGCAGGTTGCGCTCGACCAGGCCAAGGGCGGCCGCCTGCACATTCTCGGCGAGATGTCCAAGGCGCTTTCGGAAAGCCGCGGCGAACTCGGCGAATTCGCTCCGCGCATCGAGGTCATGCAGATCCCGACCGACAAGATCCGCGACGTCATCGGCACGGGCGGCAAGATCATCCGCGAGATCGTCGAAAAGACCGGCGCCAAGATCAACATCGACGACGACGGCACGGTGAAGATCGCTTCCTCCAATGCCAAGGAGATCGAGGCGGCCAGGAAGTGGATCCACTCCATCACGGCCGAGCCGGAAGTGGGCGAGATCTACGAGGGCACGGTCGTCAAGACCGCCGACTTCGGCGCCTTCGTCAACTTCTTCGGTCCCAAGGACGGCCTCGTCCACATCTCGCAACTGGCACCCGAGCGGGTCCAGAAGACCACCGACGTCGTCAAGGAAGGCGACAAGGTCTTCGTCAAGCTCATGGGCTTTGACGAGCGCGGCAAGGTGCGCCTGTCGATGAAGGTCGTGGACCAGGAGACCGGTCAGGAGATCGCGCGCGAGAAGAAGGACGAGAAGGAAGAAGCCGAAGGCTGATAGCTTCTCGAATGCCTATCCGAACGGGCGCGGCCACCGGCCGCGCCCGTTTTCGTAAGGCCGGTTGAAAGGCCGCTATCTTCCTTCCGCAGCCCCCAGAGCCATGAACGAAACCCTTCGAACTCTTCTCTTTCCCTTTGAGCGCGGCTTGCTCGACACCCCGGCCGACGGCCGCAGCCTGGTGCTCGGTCCGGGCGCAGGCTTCCGCCTGCCCGGCGGGTTCGGTGGGACACTGACGCTGGTTCAGGGTTTCCGGCCGGATCATCAGGCGCTGGCGCATGCCGGCTTCGAGGTTGCGGCCGAAGCCACCGGGGAAAACTACGATAACGCGCTGGTCCTCCTCGGCCGCCACCGGCGCGAGAACGAGGCGCGCCTGATGGAGGCGATGACGCGCGTCAGGCCGGGCGGGCTGATCGTCGCGGCGGGAACCAAAAAGGATGGCGCGGGAAGCTTTCGAAAGCGGATCGAGACGTTGCTGCCGATCACCGGCCATGCGTCCAAATATCACGGCATCGTCTTCTGGTTCGACCGGCCGGACGCCATCGCTGAGGAATTGGTCGCCGCGCTGCAGGCCGGAGCACCGGCTGCAGACGGTTTCCGGACGGCGCCGGGCGGCTTTTCCGACGACGGCGTCGACCGCGGCTCGCGACTTCTGGCCGACAACCTGCCCGACGACATCAAAGGCCATGTGGCCGACTTCGGCGCCGGCTGGGGGTATCTGTCCGTGATGGTCGCCAAGCGCTTTCCCGTGGCGCAGATCGACCTCTACGAGGCCCATCACGGCTCGCTGGAGGCTGCCCGGCACAACATGGCGCAAATGGCGGCGGGCACGCCGTGCCGCTTCTTCTGGCGCGATCTGGCAAGCGAGCCGACCGAGACGCGCTACGACACGATCGTGATGAACCCGCCCTTCCACACCGGCCGGGCCGCCGAACCGGACATCGGCAAGACATTGATCGCCAGGGCGGCGAAGGCCCTGAAGCCGGGCGGACGCCTGTTCCTCGTCGCCAACCGCCCGTTGCCCTATGAAGGTGCGATGGAGGCCTGCTTTTCGCGGCATGGCGAGATTTGCCGCGATAGCGCGTTCAAGGTGCTTTGGGGAAAGCGGTAGGCGCGTGCCCCGCTACTTCTCGGCTTCCGCCTGCTCGGCGATCTCGCCGGCCTGCTTCAATTCCTCCAGCACCGGCATCGATACGATATTGTAGCCCGAGTCGACGTAATGGATCTCGCCGGTCACGCCCGACGACAGGTCGGACAGGAGATAGAGGGCGGAACCGCCGATCTCGCTGATGTCCACCGTGCGGCGAAGCGGCGAATTGCGGCTTTGATAGGTGAACATGTGGCGGGCGTCCGAGATGCCGGCCCCCGCCAGCGTGCGCACCGGGCCGGCCGAGATCGCGTTCACGCGGATGGCGCGCGGGCCGAAATCATTGGCCAGATAGCGCACGCTTGCCTCGAGGCCGGCCTTGGCCACGCCCATGACATTGTAGTTCGGCATCACCCGCACGGAGCCGGCATAGGTGAGCGTCAACAGGCTGCCGCCGTTTTCCATCATCGCCGCCGCGTGGCGGGAGACTTCCGTGAAGGAATAGCAGGAGATCACCATCGTGCGGATGAAGTTTTCCCGCGTGGTGTTGGCGTAGAGGCCCTTGAGCTCGCTGCGGTCGGAAAAGCCGATCGCGTGAACCAGGAAGTCGAACGTGCCCCATTCGCTCTTGAGCGTGTCGAATACGTTGTCGATGGAGGCGCTGTCCTCCACGTCACAGGGCAACAGCAGCTTCGAGCCGACCTTCTCGGCAAGCGGCTTGACGCGTCGGCCGAAGGATTCGCCCTGATAGGTGAAGGCGAGTTCGGCGCCATGCTCGGCCAGCCTGCGCGCGATGCCCCAGGCGATGGAATGATCGTTGGCGACGCCCATTATGAGCCCGCGCTTGCCCTTCATCAGGCCTTCCATGGCGTGATCCTCAATCGCTGTAGCGCTGGAAAACCAGCGTGGCATTGGTGCCGCCAAAGCCGAATGAATTGGAAAGAGCGACGTTGAAATCGGCGTCGTCGATGCGCTCGCGCACGATAGGCACGCCATCGAACTCCGGGTCGAGCTCTTCGATATGGGCGCTCTTGCCGATGAAGCCGGCCTGCATCATCAAGAGCGCGTAGATCGATTCCTGCGCGCCGGCGCCGCCTAGAGAATGACCGGTCAGCGACTTGGTGGAGGCAATGTGCGGCATGTCCGCGCCGAAGACCTCGCGGATGGCACCCACCTCGCGCGAATCGCCGACCGGCGTGGCGGTGCCGTGGGTGTTGATGTAGTCGACCTTGCCCTTCACCGTGGCCAGCGCCTGGCGCATGCAGCGCACCGCACCCTCGCCCGACGGCGCAACCATGTCGAAGCCGTCCGACGTGGCGCCATAGCCGACGATCTCGCCGTAGATCTTGGCGCCGCGCGCTTTGGCGTGCTCCAGTTCCTCCAGCACCAGAACGCCGGCGCCGCCGGCTATGACGAAGCCGTCGCGGCTGACGTCGTAGGCGCGCGAGGCCGTGGCCGGCGTATCATTGAACTTGGAGGACATGGCGCCCATCGCATCGAAAAGGTTCGACATGGTCCAGTCCAGATCCTCATGGCCGCCGGCGAACATCATGTCCTGCTTGCCCCATTGGATGAGCTCTGCCGCATTGCCGATGCAATGGGCCGAGGTGGAGCAGGCCGACGAGATGGAGTAGTTCACGCCGTGGATCTTGAACCAGGTGGCGAGCGTCGCCGACGCAGTCGATGACATGGCCTTGGGCACGGCGAACGGGCCGATGCGCTTGGGCGAGGTGTTCTTCAGCGTGGTCTGCGCCGCCTCGAATATGGTGCGGGTGGAAGGGCCGCCGGAACCCATGATGATGCCGGTGCGCTCATTGGTGATGTCGCCGTCTTCCAGGCCGGCATCGGCGATGGCCTGTTCCATGGCGACATGGTTCCACGCGCCGCCCTTGGACAGGAAGCGCATGGCGCGGCGGTCGACCACCTCGGCAGGGTCGAGCGTCGGCGCGCCCCATACCTGGCAGCGGAAGCCGTGCTCGGCGAAGTCCTCGGAAAAGCTGATGCCGGACCTGGCATCGCGCAGCGAGGCGGTCACCTCCTCGGCATTGTTTCCGATCGACGATACGATGCCGAGGCCGGTAACGACTACACGTCTCATGTCGCTCTCCCTGGATTGTGGGGCGGTCTGTGCGCGGTCACCCGCATATGATTGCAGTCAGGCTTCCTGTTTGGCTAGGCCGACACGCAGGTCGGTCGCCTTGTAGATCTGCTCGCCGTCGGCCTTCAGCCAGCCGTCGGCGATGCCGAGAACGAGGCGGCCGCGCATCACGCGCTTGAAATCGACCCCATACTCGACCTTCTTCACGTCCGGCGTAACCATGCCCTTGAACTTCACCTCGCCGGTCGACAGGGCCATGCCCTTACCGGGCTCGCCCAGCCAGCCGAGGAAGAACCCGGTAAGCTGCCACATCGCATCGAGGCCCAGGCAGCCGGGCATGACGGGGTTGCCGGGGAAATGACAGGGAAAGAACCACAGATCCGGCTTGATATCGAAATCCGCCCGCACGTACCCCTTGCCGAACTCACCGCCTTCCTCGCTGATCTCGGTTATGCGGTCGAACATCAGCATGGGCGGCGCAGGAAGCTGGGCATTGCCCGGGCCAAACAGTTCGCCGCGGCTGCAGGCCAGGAGTTCTTCGTAGTCGTAGCTGGATTTTTGTTGCGCCATGTATTCCGTTCTCGCCTGCGGCGCGGTTTCGATGCGCGCCATTGTTGTTCGATTTTCCCTATCACAGCTTGTTTGCGGTGGGAAACCACCTGAGCCCCGGCGGCGGCGACAATTTCTGGGCCGACCGGAGACATCGTGCCGCTATTGATCGCTTTTGCGTCACCGAATATATGTGAGCAAAGGGATTGCGGCATTTCGGCCGCATTATCCCGTTTCGTGAAGCGCCCGATCGCAAGGACAAAAGCCGAGCCGTGGCAAATGTAACGACGACCTACATGGACAATCAGCCGCTGGAAGAGCGGGTGCGGAAAGCCGGACTGCGCCCCACGCGCCAGCGCGTGGCGCTTGCCGAGTTGCTGTTTGCCGCCGGCGACCGGCATATCTCGGCCGAACAACTGCACGAGGAAGCGGAAAAATCCGGCGTCCCCGTATCGCTTGCCACAGTTTACAACACTCTGCACCAGTTCACCGAGGCCGGTCTCCTGCGCATCGTTCAGGTCGAAGGCACGCGCACCTATTTCGACACGAACACCTCCGACCATCATCACTTCTTCCTGGAAGACGACAACCGGGTCTTCGACATCCCTTCAGGGCCGGTCAGGGTATCAGACCTGCCGGAGCCGCCCGAGGGAACGGAAATCGTCCATGTGGATATCGTGGTCCGGTTGCGGACCAAGCGGCGGTAGCCGCGCTTCAAGCCACTGTTCCCATGCAGTTTCGGACGGAAGACTGCATTTCATTTTCCTGGAGTTGCTCCACAGCATCGGCCCGAAAATCGGAATCGATTTTCGGAAAACAGCATGATGCGCAAACTCAAGGTGTTAGAGCGTCCTTTGTGCGTCCGGGACCCACGGCACTCTAATTCTCGACGCTCTCCCCCGGATAGACGCCCCACACCGAGGCTTGGGAGATCCAGCCTTGATGGCCGTCGAAGCTCATGCGGCACCAGGTGCCGTTGCACAGTTCGACTTCCCCAAGGGCGCCGGGCTCTATCTCGGCAACCCTGCGGGCGCCTTCCTCCGCCCTGGCATATAGCGGTATGGTCGCCTGCTTGCCCTGGAACCACGGCGCCGCGATGCCGGTGCGGCGGCCTGACAGAAGCGCCTGATTGATCCAGCCTTCCGCCCCGTCCGCGTCGCGGACCCGGCGCCAGTTGTCATATTCCTGAATGATCTCCATGGGCAGGCCCGGCTTCAGATACATCCAATCGACGGCGTAGTTGACGCCAGGGCCGATGCGCATGTTCACCCGGCCGGATTTGAGGCTGACGAAGCGGGGCAGCGGCAGACCGCTCGGACCCCGCTTGACGCTGTCAGCGGCTTGAGCTTCCGCCTGCCCGGCCGGAATCGAAAGAATGAAGGCCACGCCAAGAAATACGACACACAGCAACGCACGAAACGGCGCGAAAGACGGCATTCCACTCTCCTGCCGACAGGGCCGCCCACTGCCTGAGGCTTGCCCTGCGGAACCTTTTTCTTTGTCTTCGCCGCGCCCGCTTGGTAGACATCGACCCCACGGCGGACCAGCGGGCCGGCATGTTTCCAGTGTCGCCCGACTTGGTTAAAGAGGTCTCAACAAGGCGCACCGAGGTATCCATGAACGGCAGGAAAAAGCCACTCGTCGTCATAACGCGCAAACTGCCGGATCAGGTGGAAACGCGCATGCGCGAGCTGTTCGACGCAAGGCTGAATGTCGACGACAGGCCGATGACCCAGCCCGAACTGGTGGCCGCCATCAAGGAGGCCGACGTCCTGGTGCCCACCATCACCGATCGCATCGATGCCGCACTGATCGCCCAGGCGGGCGAAAGGCTCAAGATGATCGCCAATTACGGCAACGGCGTCGATAATATCGACGTGGCGGCGGCGGGGGAGAGAAACATCGTCGTCACCAACACGCCGAACGTCCTGAATGAGGACACTGCCGACATGACGATGGCGCTGATGCTGGCCGTTCCGCGGCGGCTGACCCTGGGGGCCCAGGTTCTGTCCGGCGGAGGAAAATGGCCGGGCTGGTCGCCGACATGGATGCTGGGCCACCGCATCTGGGGCAAGAGGCTGGGCATAGTCGGCATGGGGCGCATCGGCACTGCCGTCGCCCGACGCGCCAAGGCCTTCGGCCTGTCGATCCACTATCACAACCGCCACCGCGCCGCTCCGCTGATCGAGGACGAGCTGGAGGCGACCTATTGGGACAGCCTCGACCAAATGCTGGCGCGCATGGACATCATCTCGGTCAATTGCCCGTCAACGCCCGCCACGTTCCACCTTTTGTCGGCCCGGCGCCTGGCGCTTCTGCAGCCGACCGCCTACATCGTCAATACGGCGCGCGGCGACATTGTCGACGAGGATGCGTTGATCGCGATGATCGAGGGCGGCAAGCTGGCCGGCGCCGGACTGGATGTCTTCGAGCACGAGCCGGCGGTCAATCCCAAGCTCGTCAAGCTGGCCGACAAGGGCAAGGTCGTCATCCTGCCGCATATGGGCTCGGCGACGATCGAAGGCCGCATCGACATGGGCGACAAGGTCATCATCAACATCCGCACCTTCTTCGACGGCCATCGTCCCCCCGACCGGGTGCTGCCGCGCAGGGCGTAGTCCTTGCAGCGCAGCACGCACCGCCGGGCGGCGGTGCGTGTATAGCCGTCCCCGCGATGTCTTCAGGCCGTCCTGGCCGCGGCCCGCGTCTCAACACCGGTCACGATCATCACCGCCGCAGCGATGAGCACGATGCCGCTTGCCATGAAGACGTTGCCGACACCGCTGGCATCGAAGATGAAGCCGCCGGCAGCGGCTCCGGTGGCGATGGCGAAATTGATCGCCGCCACGAACAAGCCGCCCGCGCTTTCGGCCTCATCGGGCACCGCGCGCGTGATCCAGGTGGACCAGGCGACAGGAACCGCGCCGAAGGCGACGCCCCAGAGCGCCACCATCGCCGCGTCGGCGGCGATGTTGCCGCCGGCCCCGGCGAGCGCCAGTGCCAGAGTGCCCATGACGAGGGGCATCAAGGCGAGCGTCAGCCGCATCGACCGCTCCAGAAGGAACGCACCAAGATAATTGCCGATGAGATTGGCGATGCCGAAACCGAGAAGGATGCCGGAAATGGCCGTCACGCCGGCACCGGTCACGGTTTCCAGGAACGGGCGTATGTAGGTGAAGAAGGCGAAATGGCCGGTGAAGACCAGCAGTATGGCAGCCATGGCGAGGCCTACCGCGCGCCGTGAAAGCACCTCGACCATGGTGCGCAGGCGCGACAGGCCGCGCGGCGGCAGACTGGGAAGTGTTGCCAGCTGCACCACAAGCACCAGCGCGCCAAGTCCCGCAGCCGCAAGGAAGACTGTGCGCCACCCGGCGATGGCGCCCAGATAGCTGCCAACCGGGGCGGCAAAGATGGTCGCCGCCGAGACGCCCGAGAACAATATGGACAGCGCCTTGGGAACATGACGCTCGGGCACCAGCCGCATCATGGTCGCCGCCGATAGCGTCCAGAAGCCGCCAAGAGCCACTCCGAGCAGAATCCGCCCAGTGAGCAGCAGGGGCAGGTTGGGAGCGATGGCCACCAGCAGGTTCGACAGTATGAGCAAAACAGAAAGGCCCAGGAGAACGAGGCGGCGGTCGATATGCCGGGTCGCCGCCGTTATGAACAAGCTGGTGACGAGCGCCACCGCTGCCGTTGCCGTTACCGCCTGGCCCGCCATCCCCTCGGTCACGCCGAGCTCGGCAGCTATGGGAGTCAGCAGGCTGGCGGGCAGAAACTCCGCGCCGACCAGCCCGAACACACCAAGGCCCATGGAAATCACGGCTCCCCAGGCCGGAGCCATTTCGGAGCGGCTCCCATTTTCCGCAATCGTTGCATCGCGCATTCGTAAAAACCCTCTCATTGACAAAGTCGGTCGGCTGTAGATGGGTGGCGGAGACGGACGATCCATGCCATATTCTCCGATATGCTTGACCGAAACTCCGAAAGATGGAAAGAAGCCGCCGATCCGGTGAGCGAGTTGCTCATGGGCATGCGCCTTCTGGGCGCGAGCTACGGCAAGTTGCGCCTCGCCCCGCCGTTCGGGATCGGCTTCCCCGCCGCTGCCGAGGCCCGATTCCACTTCATCGCGGCAGGGCGCGTGTACCTACAGCCATCGGGCGGCGAGGTGCGGGAGCTTACGGGCGGCGACGCCGTCTTGCTGCCGCGCGGGGACGCCCACTCCCTCGTCTCGGAGCCCGGCATGCCGGTTCGTGCCGTCGAAACTTTCGAAGCGGTATCGCTTTGCGAGAATATCTGCGCCGTCCGCGACTGCCCGGAAGAGACGTGCCGCACGAAGGATGCGCTGATCTTCACCGGCCGTATGGAATTCGAGCTCGACACGTTGCATCCGCTGATCGGCCTCATGCCGCAGGTCATGTCGGTCGGGGCGCTGCTTGCCCGGCAGCCGGAAATTCTGCCGCTGCTGGCGGCGATGGAGCGTGAGATGGCGACGAACCGCGCCGGCTCGGCCGGTATCCTCGCGAGGCTTGCCGATGTGGCCGCGGCGACGATCGTGCGGGGCTGGGTGGAATGCGGCTGCGGCGACGCGACGGGTTGGGTCGAGGCCCTGCGCGATCCGCGGCTCGGCCGCGTCATCGCCGCGCTGCACCGCGACCCCGGCCGCGACTGGACCGTGGCCGATATGGCGGCGGAGATGGGCAGTTCACGCTCGGTCTTTGCCGAGCGCTTCGTGTCGGCGACCGGCACGACGCCGCTACGCTACGTCACAGCCCTACGCATGCGGCTGGCGGCGCAGTGGATCGGGCGCGACCGGATGCCAATCGACACGGTGGCAAGACGCCTCGGCTACGGCTCGCAGGCAGCCTTTGCCCGCGCCTTCAAGCGCGCCACCGGCCGTTCACCCGGAAAGGTCCGGTCTGCCACCAAACGCGCCCGACCACAGGAAGTGCCGCCGGCGGCGCTGTGATCCGGGCGCGCCAGGGCGCAGCCTATTTCATCTGCTCCAGGCAGACCTTCGTATGTCCGGCTCGGATGAAATCGAGCTTTGCCGCTGCCGCCTTCGACAGGTCGAGAATGCGCCCGCGCACGAAAGGCCCGCGATCGTTGATGCGGACGACGACGGCCTTGCCGTTGCGGCTGTTGACGACTTTCAACTTGGTCCCAAAAGGCAGGCTGCGATGAGCGGCTGTCATGGCAGCCGGATTCATGCGCTCGCCCGAGGCGGTCTTGGAGGTGAGCGCGTACCAGGAGGCGCTGCCGCACTGGGCAAAGACCGTGGTGGGAAGGAGGAGCGCTAGAAGCAGCGCAGCGGAAGCGGGCGCAATGCGCCTGGAAAAGTTGGAGTTCATGCCTGACGGCCCCTTACTTATGATGCTTGCCCCGCGCCTAGAGCGCAAATGGGGCATGCATGCAGCCAGGCCGTCGAACCCTGATCAAATACGGTTAAGGATTGTAATGAGGCGGAAGCATCGCACATCGCTCGGAAGAGCGATGGTGCCCAGGAGAGGACTCGAACCTCCACGCCTCGCGGCACACGGACCTGAACCGTGCGCGTCTACCAATTCCGCCACCTGGGCAAGGTGCGCAGCCGATGTAAGCGGCCTGCCTTTCACTGTCAACGCGGATTCGGCTATTCCCTTGGCGATTTTTGCAGGCCTCCGGCAACAGGCGCCGACAAGCCGGCAAATTACCGGCACGGAGGCTCAGTCTTCCAGGATCTGCTTCGAGGCGACGGTGGAATCGGCATTGAGGCTATAGACGATGGGAATGCCTGTGGCGATTTCCATCTTGACGACCTCTTCGCCCGAAAGCCCGTCCAGCGCCATCACCAGCGCGCGCAGCGAATTGCCATGGGCCGAGACGAGAACCGTGCCGCCGCGCAGCACATGGGGCTGCATCGTGTGCAGATAGTAAGGCCATACGCGCGCGCCCGTGTCCTTCAGGCTCTCGCCGCCGGGCGGCTGCACATCGTAGGAGCGGCGCCAGATATGCACCTGCTCCTCGCCCCATTTGGCGCGCGCGTCGTCCTTGTTGAGACCGGAAAGGTCGCCGTAGTCGCGCTCGTTCAGCGCCTCGTGGCGAATGGTCTGAAGCCCTTCCAGGCCGAGCTCGGCCAGGATGTGGTCGTTGGTGACGTTTGCGCGGGAAAGCACCGAGGTGAAGGCGATATTGGGCTTGAGGCCGAGCGCCTTGATCTTGCGGCCCGCGGATTTCGCCTCTTCATGTCCCTTTTCGGTCAGGCCGGGGTCGCGCCAGCCGGTGAAAAGGTTCTTCAGGTTCCACTCGCTCTGGCCGTGGCGGACCAGGATCAGTGTTCCGGACATGCGTATCTTCCCCTCGCGTTATACCGATGAAATTATTCCGCCAGCCCCAGCACATCCAGCATGGAATAGAGACCGGCCTTCTTGTCGCGCGCCCATAGCGCTGCCGCAACCGCGCCGCGCGCGAAAATGGTGCGGTCGTCCGCCTGGTGCGAGAGCGTAATGCGCTCGCCGGTGCCGGCCAGGATGACGGAATGCTCGCCGACGACCGAACCGCCGCGCAGCGTCGCGAAGCCAATAGTGCCGGTCTCGCGAGCGCCGGTATGCCCGTCGCGCGAGCGCACGCTATTTGCATCGAGATCGACGCCGCGGCCTTCCGCCGCCGCCTTGCCCAAAAGAAGCGCGGTGCCCGACGGTGCATCCACCTTGTGGCGGTGATGCATCTCGACCACCTCGATATCGAAATCGGCGGCTGGCAGCGCCCTTGCGGCCTGCTTGACCAGGACCGCCAAGAGGTTGACGCCAAGGCTCATATTGCCCGATTTCACGATAGGCGTTCGGCGCGCGGCTTCCACGAAGGCATTTTCCTGGTCGGCCTGGATTCCCGTCGTGCCTACGACATGGACGAGGCCGGCCTCCGCGGCTTGCCCCGCAAAGGCCACCGAGGCGGCGGGAGAGGTGAAATCGAGCACGCCGTCGGCACCCGCAAAAGCCCGGCCGACATCCTCGACGATCGGGACGTTGAGGATGCCGATGCCGGCCAGTTCGCCGGCGTCCTTGCCCAGATGGGGTGAGCCCGACCGCTCCACGGCCCCCGCAAGGCGCGCTCCATCCATCTGATGGACGACACGGATCAGGGTCTGCCCCATCCGCCCGGCCGCGCCCACGACCACGAGCCCCATTTCCTTCATCGGCTGCCCCCCGCTTCTTCTTCGGCCATTTCCGACGGGAGGCCGGCCGTTCCCTCAAGCAGGTTCTCCGCCTTTTCCTGCTGCATCCGGTGAAAGCGGGCATAGACCCCATGCGGCTTCCTGACGAGCGCGCGGTGCGTGCCCTCCTCCACAAGGAGCCCGTCTTCCAGCACCACGATATGATCGGCATTGACCACGGTGGAGAGGCGGTGCGCAATGACCAGCGTCGTGCGGTCCTTCATGATGCGCTCCAGCGCTTCCTGGACCCGCGCCTCCGATTCATTGTCGAGCGCGGACGTCGCCTCGTCGAGAAGCAGGATAGGCGCATTGCGCACGATGGCGCGGGCGATGGAGACGCGCTGGCGCTGGCCGCCCGACAGCGTCACGCCGTTCTCGCCCACCAGCGTCTCGTAGCCCTCTGGCTGCAGCTTTATGAACTCCTCGGCGTTCGCAAGCCGGGCCGCCGCCTCCACCTCCTCGTCCGTTGCGTCCGGCCGGCCGTACCGAATGTTGTCGCGGATGCTGCCCTCGAAAAGATAGGGGTGCTGGGAAACATAGGCGATGGAGGAGCGCAAGGAGACCTTGGTGATCTCCGCAATGTCCTGCCCGTCGATGGTGATCGTCCCGCCATCCACGTCATAGAAGCGTTGCAGCAGGGCGAAGAGGGTCGATTTGCCGGCACCGGAGGGGCCGACGATCGCAGTCGTCTTGCCGGCTCTGGCCGTAAAGCTGACGCCGTGCAGGACAGGCAGGTTCTGCGAATAGGCGAAGCGAACCTTGTCAAAACGCACTTCTCCCGCCGAAACCTCAAGGACGCCGGCGCCCGCTGCATCGCCCTGCTGCGGCTTCAGGTCCAGGATTTCGTATATCATCCTGGCGTTGACCAGCGCGCGCTCCAGATTGACCTGCACGCGGGCCAGCCGCCGGACCGGATCATAGGCCAGCAAAAGGGCGGTGATGAAGGATATTACGGCGCCGGGCGGCTCGGCCAACGCCGAAGCCCGCCAAGCTGCATAGCCGATGACTCCGGCGATGGCCACGCCGGCCACCATTTCGGTGATCGGCGCCATGCGCTCGGAAACGCGGGCGATCTTGTTGTTGCGCTCCTCCGCCTGATAGACGAGTTGGGCAATCTTGCGCGACAGGACGTTCTCCATCGTGAATGCCTTGACGATGGCAATTCCCTGCACGGATTCCTGCATCGCGCCCAAAAGGTGCGAATTGATCTCCACCGATTCGCGTGTCACGCGGCGCAGCCGACGCATGATGTAGTTGACGGCGAGAATGATCGGAGGGCCGATGATGAAGGCCATCACCGAAAGGAGCCAGTCCTGCCACAGCATGACGGCAATCAGGCCGATCAGCGTGACCGCGTCGCGCGCGATCGCGGCAACCGTCATGTTGAGCAGGTCGCGGATGCCGGTGACATTCTGGCTGATCTGAGCCGAGATCTGGCCGGAGCGGGAGGCCGTGAAGAACGGCATGCCTAGCTTCAGCAGATGATCGAACAGACGCTGCTGGTAGCGGGCCACGATATTGTTGCCCACACGGGCAAGCAGGACGGCCTGGCCGTAGGTGGCAAAGCCGCGCACCGTGAAAGCCACGACGATGCCGCCGCAAATCCACGGCACCAGGTCCCAGCGCTGCCCGTAGAACAGATCATTGACGATGTAGCGCATGATCCAAGCGCTGAATGCGGTGGTGGCGGCCAGCGCCAGCATGCACAGGGTCGCCATGGCATAAAGGCCGAGATAATCGCGGCCGTTCTCGGCAAAAACGCGGCGGACCACCGCGACGACGTCGCCGGGCTCGATGTGTTGATCGCTATTGCTGTTCCTGCCGAACAATATTCGTACTCGCTGAGTGGCGGCCGCCCCCGCATCGCCGCGTTTGCCCTCGGCAGGGGCTATGCCTCATCGCAGCCGCATATGCAATCGCGGCGACTCAGCGCAGCCGCCAGCGCCTGCCGGCCGTCTCGACGCCGAAGCGGGCCGGAGTGCGGGCGAAGGCTGCAATGCCGGAAAGCGCCGCCAGCGGATGGGTGATCACGAACACCGGCATGTCGGCCAGAAGCGCGCTGTGCGGCGCCTTGTCCTCGAAGGCGGTCCTGAACCTGCCGTTCTGCAGGGCGGGCACGATCTTCTGGGCAATGCCTCCGGTGAGGAAAACCCCCCCCGGCTCATGAATACCAGTCCCAGATCACCTGCCAGCCGGCCGAGATAGGTTACGAAGAGATCGAGGGCTTCGGCGGCGATCTCGTCACGCCGTTCAAGTGCCGCACCCGTTATCTCCGCCGGCGTCGCGAATTTGGCGTCCTTGCCGTCGGCCTTGGCGATGGCGCGATAGAGATTGACAAGGCCGCGCCCGCAAAGGAGCTGCTCCGCCGAAATGCGGCCGCCGATCCGCTCCACATGCGGGAATATCTCCAGATCGCGTTCGGTGCGGGGACCCAGATCCATATGCCCGCCTTCGCCAGGCACCGGTATCCAGGTGTGGCGCGCATGGACCAGCCCAGCGACACCCAACCCGGTGCCCGGGCCGAGCACGACGCGGCTTCCAGTCGTTTCGGCGGCACCGCCGCCGATCTTCTCCAGATGCTCTTCGCCCAGCGCGACGACGGCCAGGGCCTGCGCCTCGAAATCGTTCAGCACCACGACATCGGAAAACCCCAGTTCCGCCATCATCTGCTTCGGTCGCACGACCCAATCGCAATTGGTCAGGTCGATTTCGTCGCCATCGACAGGTCCCGCCACCGCCAGCACTGCGGAACGCGGAATGATGTTGGTCTGGTCCAGAATGGAGGTCTGGATGGCTTCGTCGATCGTGGCGAAATCGGCCGTCTGCACCACCGGAAACTCGCGCGGCTCGGCATAGGAATCGACCACGATGGCGAAGCGGGCGTTCGTGCCGCCGATATCCCCGATCAGGATCGGGAACTCGAGCACGGTGTCTTGGGTGCTGGGGTACGCCATCTCGCGGTGGTTCTCCTGGTTGTCTTATCGGGCCGTCAGGCCCGCTTCCGCATGCAGTAAAAGGGCCTCGGCCGTGGCGGCGTTGAGAGCCATGGGAATATCGTACACGATCGCAAGCCGCATCAATGCCTTCACGTCCAGATCGTGCGGCATAGGCGTGAGCGGGTCCACGAAGAAAATGATCAGGTCCACGGCACCTTCGGCGATCAGGGCGCCGATCTGCTGGTCGCCGCCAAGCGGCCCGCTCTTCAGGCGCTTCACATCCAGGCTCGGACAGGCTTCGGCGACGCGTCCGCCGGTCGTGCCCGTTGCGACGATGGCCGCATCCGACAAAAAGGGCTCATGCGCCTTGGCAAAGGCGACCAGATCGTCCTTCTTCTGATCGTGCGCGATCAGCGCAACACGTTGCCGCCCAGTCAAAGCTGCCCTCAAATCCCGCTGGCTAAATCGTTTGAACCTATAAGCGAGCCGACCGGCGATGGAAAGCCGCCGCGGAACGAAACTTATTGCCGGTATGGCCGGGGCGAGGGTCGCGGTATGTCCGCCGGCCGCAGCGCGTCAAGCGACGGTGACGGGCTTGCGGGCGCCGGCGCCGTGGCCGCAGATGGCTGCACGCCTTCCGGTCCGGCCAGCGTGACCACGGCCTCCGAGGACGGCGCCGGCGCATTCAGCACCGCGCGGCAGGCGGCGGGCAGGTTTGCCATGGTCATCACGTCACGGGCCTTTGGCTTTGCCGGGCCTTCCGCCGGCTTCCACGGCTCGTCGGTGAACCACCAGGCCAGGGACGCATCGCAGCCCTGGCCGCCCGATACAGGCGCCTGCGGCTTGCAGCCGGGCGATCCCCTAGGGCAGCCGATCCTGACATGGAAATGGTAGTGATGGCCCCAGAACGGCCGGATCTTGGACAGCCAACTCCGGTCGCCCTTCACCGTGTCGCACAATTTCTTCTTGATCCCGGGATGGACCAGGATGCGCTCGACCTGCGGGTATTTTGCCGCATGACGCAGCACCGCTTCGTGTGCCGGCGTCCACTTGCGATCGTCGACATAAAGCGTATCGCCCTTCAGCATGGAAACAGCGCTGACCTTCTCGCGCTCGGCCACACTCATGCGCTCGTCGGGCATGGGCGTGAACCAGATATCGGCGTCCAAGCCGATCTGGTGCGAGGCGTGGCCGCTCAACATCGGACCGCCGCGCGGCTGCGAGATGTCGCCGACGAGCAGGCCGGGCCAGCCGCTTTGGGCGGCATCGCGCGACAGCTTCTCGATCAGCTTGATCATTTCGGGGTGGCCCCAGCGCCGATTGCGCGAAAGCCGCATCGCCTGCCATCTCGGCCCGTCCGGTGCAATGGCAATACCGCCGGCAAAGCATCCTTTAGAATAGAAGCCATGGACGGCAGGCGCTGTGGCGGTCGGCAATTCTTTCGCGCCGAACAGCTGCTTGGCCAGGGGTTCGGATGCGGCAGGCAAGGCAGCCATGCAGCACAACAGGATGGTCGGCAGGAAAAGGCGCGGGAACGGAGCCGGCATGGAACGCTCGCAAATCAGATGATCTGCGTCATCATAACCGACTTGCAGCCCGTATGGCAAAGACCGCCGAGAGCTTTCGGAGCGGCGCCTTGCCGTGCCGCCTCAGGCCGTCTTGGCTTTACGGGCCACCGGCTTCTTGCGAACGGCCTTCTTCTTGGCTGGTTCGGCAGGCGGATTGGCCGCCTCGGCGGCTTCCTGAGCCAGCCGGGCTTCGCGAAGACGTGCCGATTTGGCATCACGAGCCTTCGCCTCGGCCTCGATGATGCCGCGGGCTACGCTCGTTGTCGTTTCTGCCTTGCTCGTCGCCGAGGGGCGCGCGGGCTTGAACAGGGTGGTCTGATTGAGGGTGCTCATGGTTGTTCTGCTCCCTTGCAGCATCGGCCCGGCCGATTTTCCGGAAAGCGCGATGCGTGGATTCGACTAACCTGCAGTGTCCTTGAAGCGTTCCAAAGGATCGCACTTTACTGCAGGAATCACGCCAGATCATTCCACCGGTTCACGGAAACGATGAAACGATCCAAGCTTTTGACTACGCAGTTCCGGGTGGAAAACCGGTATCCACCTTTCTGGAGCTGCTCTACGCCTTAGCCCCGAAGATCGGAATCGATTTTCGGAAAGCACGATGCGTAGATTTTAAAGTGTTAAAGCGTCCCTTGTGCGTCCGAATGGACGCATGGCGCTCTAAAACAAAAAAGGCCGGGCGTAACCCGACCTTTCCTACATCTCGTTCCCGTGCCAGTACATCCGTGGTCACAGGTTCGAGATTGAATTATGCAGCCTGCAGGTTTTCCGCAGCGCTTTTGCCAGAACGCTGGTCCTGGACAATATCGAAGCTCAGCTTCTGGCCTTCGACGATGGAGCGCATGCCAGCGCGCTCGACTGCAGAGATGTGAACGAACACATCCGATGCGCCGTCGTCAGGCTGAATGAAGCCGAAGCCCTTGGTGGTGTTGAAGAACTTAACTGTTCCAGTAGTCATGACGAATTCCTTTCAATCGGTCACGAAAGATTAGCTGCCGGACCACATGCCCGACAACGGTTGCAGATCGATTTTGATAGGAAGATCGTCAGATGCGCCCTGAGGCGCCGAAACAAAGTTCAGCAACAAATATCGACCTCGCTTAGATAGAAGAGTTTTGTGCGCAGCGCAAGGCCGCAGGAAATATTTCTTCAACAAGAAGTCGAAAGCGCTCCCGTGGCTGGAAAAATATCGCTACTGCCTGGCGTCCCGCATGGCCTCCAGCGCACGCCGGTAATTCGGGAACCGCAGAACGTAGCCTGCCGACTTCAGCGCCGCGTTCGATACCCGCTTGCATTCGGAATAGAACGACCGGGCCATGGGACCCATCCCGGCCTCCTCGAAGGGTATCGGCGGCGGCGGTTCGATGCCCATGAGTTCGGCCGCATACGTCACCACGTCCTGCGGCGGGGCCGGCTCGTCATCGGTGACGTTGTAGATGCCGCCTGCGCCCGCGCCCATCAGATGCCGGGCCGCCCCCGCCACATCCTCTACGTGGACGCGATTGAAGACCTGGCCCGGCTTGACGACCCGCCTGGCGGTGCCTTTTTCCAGGTTCACGAAGGCGTTGCGCCCGGGGCCGTAGATGCCCGACAGGCGCAGGATGGCAATCGGGACGCCCAGCCTTTCGGCGAGCGAGGTCCAGCCTTGCTCCGCCGCCAATCGCCAGCGCGAGCGGTCCGACGAAGGGCGGCAGACGGTCTCCTCGTCCACCCAGGCGCCGCCATGATCGCCATAGACCCCGACGGTCGAAAGATAGCCGATCCATCGCAGCGCCGGCATCTCCAGGCGCGCTCGCGCGAGATCGTCGAGCACCGGGTCGCCGGCCTCGCCGGGGGCTATGGAAACCAGAAGATGCGTGGCCGCGCGCAGCGGCGGCAGCAAGGTTTCGCCGAAGCCGTAGCCGCCATAAAGGAGCGGGACCACGGCGTCCGCGGCAAGCGCTTCGAACTTACCGGCGCTGCGGGTCGTGCCGTGGATGCTGGCAGCGCCGGCGGCGGCCTGGCGGGCGAAGGCCCGCGCGGAATAACCGGCGCCGAATATGAAAATGCGTTCGCCGCTCATGCCGTCCTTCCCAAGGCATGCCGCCATTCCTGACGGACATCCTCATCCATCTCAATGGTCTGCCCGATTTTCGCAAGCCGGCCGAATTCTTCTGCGTCGAGCAGGCGCGACAGCGCCCACACGGCCGCGCCCCGCACCAGCGGCGACGGGTCGGACGTGAGCCGGCGGCAGCGGGGCACGAGGGCCGCCCGCCCCGAATTTCCGGCGGCTATCAGCACGTTGCGGACGAAGCGGTCCCGCCCGATGCGCTTGATGGGCGATCCGGAAAACAGCTCGCGAAAGGCCGTGTCATCCAGATCAAGCAGGGTTTCCAGCGCCGGTTCCTTCAGGTCGTCGCGGGCCTTGAGCCTGATTTCGGCCGCATCCCGGGCGAACTTGTTCCAGGGGCAGACGGCCAGGCAGTCGTCGCAGCCATAGATGCGGTTGCCCATCGGCTCGCGGAACTCGTGCGGTATCGGCCCCTTGTGCTCGATCGTGAGGTAGGAGATGCAGCGGCGCGCGTCGAGTTGATAGGGCGCAGGGAAGGCATCCGTCGGGCAGACGTCGAGACAGGCCCGGCAGGAGCCGCAATGATCTTCCTCCGGCAGGTCGGGCTCCAGCTCCGCCGTGGTGAAGATCGAGCCCAGGAACAGCCATGAGCCGAGTTCGCGGCTCACCAGGTTGGTATGCTTTCCCTGCCAGCCCAGCCCGGCGGCGGCGGCCAGTGGCTTCTCCATCACCGGGGCCGTATCCACGAAGACCTTGACGTCCTCGCCCGCCCTCGCCGCAAGCTGGCCGGCAAGCTGCTTGAGTCTGCCCTTGACGACGTCGTGATAGTCGCGGTTGCGGGCATAGACCGAGATGATCGCCCGATCTTTCCTTTCGAGGAGCGCCAGCGGATTTTCATCCGGGCCGTAGTTCATGCCTAGCATAATGATCGAGCGCACCTGCGGCCAAAGATTCTGCGGACGCGCGCGCCGTTCCGCCGTCTCCGCCATCCATGCCATCGAGCCGTGGCGGCCCTCCTCGATGAAGTGCCGCAGGCGCTCAGGCGCTTGCGGTGCGGCGTCGGGGGTGGTGACGGCGATCTTGTCGAAGCCGGCGGCGCGCGCCTTTTCATCAACGAACGCGCGGAGCCGGCGGCGGTCGGCCAGCGCGGTCATGGTCAGAAATCCAGGTCCGCGTAGTGCGACGCCGGCGACAAGCCGCGAACCCGGTCCGAGAGCAGCGAGCGGAAGGAAGGGCGCGATTTCATGCGGCTGTACCAGTCGCGCGCCGCCTCGTATTCGCGCCACTCGATCTCGCCCAGATAGTCGAGGATCGAAAGCGACGCGGCAGCGGCGGCATCGGCGTATGAAAAACGCGGCCCCGCAAGCCAGTCGCGGGTGGCAGCCAGCCAATTGGTGTATTTAAGGTGCTGGCGCACATTGGCCCGCGCCGCGCGAATGGCGGCCGAATCGGGCGAGCCGCCGCCCTGTGCCCCGGCCATCAGCGGCTTGAGCGCGCGTTCGCGCACCAGATGTCGCGTCACGTCGCCATCCGTCTTGACCAGATACCAGTCTACCAGCCGGCGAATCTCGGCACGCTGGATGGGATCCTCGGCCATCAGCCGCCGCGACCGCTGGAACGCGCCGCGCGTTTCGTCGAGATATTCGCTGATCACCGTGGCACCGGTGATCGCATGGTCGCCTTCCGCCAAAAGCACGGGGATGGTGCCGGCG
Source organism: Nitratireductor thuwali (assembly GCF_036621415.1). Taxonomy (NCBI): domain Bacteria; kingdom Pseudomonadati; phylum Pseudomonadota; class Alphaproteobacteria; order Hyphomicrobiales; family Phyllobacteriaceae; genus Nitratireductor; species Nitratireductor thuwali. Next base: position 2,268,646 of record NZ_CP030941.1, on the reverse strand, counting down.
GGATTGAGGGACAGAAACTCCTTGCGCCGCTGCCACGGGCGCTCCTCGATCAGGGCGAGCTCCTCGCCGTACTCGCCGAATGCGATGCGCACGTAGCGGCAGGAGGCGTAGAGCGGATGATGGAAAAGGGTCAGCATGCGACAAGCACTATTCAAAACCTCTGGCCATTTCATGACCGTGACGCTAAACCTCGGCGCGTCTGATTCCGAGGGTTCTTTCCCGAGCTATAGGGGGAGATACAGGCCCTGACAAGCAAGCCGATGTGAGGGACTGAGTGCCGGACCAAACGATTGCGCAGGCGCTTTTGCTGGGCGTCCTCGAGGGCCTGACCGAGTTCATTCCCGTTTCCTCCACCGGCCACATTCTGCTGGCTGGCCACTTTCTGGGCTTCCAATCGACGGGCAAGGCTTTCGAAGTGCTCATCCAGTTGGGCGCGATCCTGGCCATCCTATCCGTGTATGCCGCGCGCCTGTGGCAGATGCTGGTTCTTTTGCCGCGCGATCCGGCAACGCAGCGTTTCGTCATCGGCGTCCTGCTCGCCTTCCTGCCGGCCGCCATCATTGGCGTGCTGAGCTACAAGATCATCAAGACCGTGCTGTTCGAGACGCCGATGCTGATCTGCGTCATGCTCATCCTCGGCGGTCTGGTGCTCTTGTGGGTCGACCGGTGGGCAAGGCAGCCGCGCTACAACGACATCACCAGCTTTCCGCTGTCCATGTACTTCAAGATAGGACTTTTCCAGTGCCTGTCGATGATCCCCGGCACCTCGCGCTCAGGCGCGACCATCGTGGGCGGGCTCATTCTTGGCGCCGACAAGCGGTCAGCGGCGGAGTTCTCCTTTTTCCTGGCCATGCCAACCATGGCCGGCGCCTTCGCCTACGACCTTTACAAGAACTACGATCTCCTGTCGGCGGCCGACGTCAAGATCATCGGAGCGGGATTCATCGCCGCCTTTGCGGCCGGCGTTCTGGTCGTGCGCTGGCTGCTTGGCTACGTCTCACGCCACGGCTATGCGCTCTTTGGATGGTGGCGGCTGCTGATCGGCAGCCTTGGGCTGGCGGCGCTGCTGTATCTGGGATAACGGGCCGAACTACATCAGGCCGGCAAGTCCGCGCCGGATGAGATCGAGCGCCAGCAGCGTCAGGCCGGCCCTGAACCAGCGGCGGAAACTCTCCTCCGGCAGCTTCTCAAGAAGCCTGCTGCCATAGATCGTGCCGAGGTAGCCCGAAGCGACCATGACCGCGATCAGAGGCAGCCAGCGGGCGAAGGCAAAGCCCGCCAGGGCGAAGGCGACAATCTTGAGCGCATGTTGAAGGGTCATGCCGGCCGCGTGGGTGGCGACGAGCGCCTTGCGGTCATCGGGGATGATCTGCGCGAAAAAGGCCGACAGCAGCGGTCCGGTCGCGCCGACGAACATGGTGGCCAGCGCAAGCACTGCACTGCCCAGCGCCATCCCGGCCCGGCTCAGGCGCGCGGCACCCGGGATCCTGGTCCAGGTAACGGCGATGACGAAGACGCCAAGGACCAGTTTCAGCACCGCATCGGGCAACTGCACCACGACATACGCGCCCGCCGCCGCGCCCGCCAGGGAGCCGAGTATGAAGGGCGCGGCTATTGAATAGCGGATATGGTCGCGCTGGTGCCACGCGCGGCCCGTATTGGAGCCGAGCTGCACCGCCCCATGAACGGGGATAAGTGCCGAAACGGGAACGAAGAGCCCGAGCAGCGCCAGCATGGCCACGCCGCCTCCCACGCCGAAAGCAGCCGTCAGCGCCGACGTGAAAAAGCTCGCGACGATGAGAAGAAGGCCCGGCAACAGACCGACGCCGTCGGGGAAGAACGCAGCGATAGCCTGCAAGGGCGCAGGCCTAGTATTGCGGCTGGGTGAACTGGCCGTGAGGCCGGTAAGGCCACAGATAGGTGGGCAGGATGGCGCCGATCGAATGCTGCGGGATGCCCAGGCCCTCCAATGTGCGGCCGGCGTCCTTGGCCTCGTCGGAGACGACGTTGTCCACCTCGAGGAGCTTGACCTGGTCGAGCGTGAGCAGCGGATTGGGCAGCATGCCCAGGATGCGCGCCTGCAGGCGTGCGATCGGCCAGGGGACCGAAATCAGCATCCGCTTGCGACCGATGATCTCGAGCATCTCCTCCATGCACTGGCGGAAGGTCAGCACCTGCGGGCCGCCAAGCTCATAAATCGTGCCGCCCTTCAAAGCGCCGTCCACCGCGCGTGCATGGGCCTCCGCGACGTCGCCGACATAGACGGGCTGGAACCGCGTATGGCCGCCACCGATGAGCGGCAATGCGGGCGTGAAGCGGGCCATATTTGCAAAGCGATTGAAGAAGCTGTCTTCCGGGCCGAAGACGATGGACGGACGGATGACGATGGCGTCCTCGATGCTCTCGAGGACAGCCTGCTCTCCTTCAGCCTTGGTGCGGCCGTATAGCGAGGGCGAATCGAGGTCGGCGCCGATGGCCGAACCGTGGGTCAGCCGCGCGCCCGCCGCCCGCGCGGCTTCCGCCACGGCGCGGGCGCCAAAGTTCTGCACCGCATCGAAGCGCTGACGGCCGGATTCGTGCAGGATGCCGACGAGGTTGATCACATGGTCGGCGCCGTCCACGGCGCGGTCGACCGACGCACGATTGCGCAGATTGGCCTGGATGGCATGAACCTGGCCCATATTGCCCAGAACCTGCAGATGGATCGCTTTGTTGGGCCTGCGGCAGGCCACGCGCACGCGATAGCCCCTGCGCGTGAGCGCCTGCACCACATGGGTTCCGACAAAGCCCGAACCGCCAAAAACGGTTACCAGCTTGGGTTTCTGGCTTACGAGTGCCATGGTGCCTGTGTCTCTCCTGGAACACCGCGGCATCGGCCCGAGAAACCGGAAGCGATTTCGGAAAGCGCGATGCGCGAATTCGATAACCCCTAACGCCCCGCCACCCCGTCTTGAGGGCGTGCCGACGCTACAGGGCGCTACATAATCGGTTTTGCCCGAAAGGCAAAGGGCAGCGCTTATTCGCCCGCTCCGCCACCGATTCCATCCCCGGGCGATTGGCCGGCAAAACTTGGAAAAAGCGCTTGAAGCCCCTATATATTTGACAGCTGAACCTTGCTGATTCGCGAGGCTTCTCCGTGCCCTTTGCGGCGCTTCCAGATTGAAAGTTTTTGATGAGCGACACGCCCGAAACACTCCCCGGCGAACAGGCTGAATACGGCGCTGAATCCATCAAGGTTCTCAAGGGCCTGGATGCGGTGCGCAAGCGGCCCGGCATGTATATCGGCGACACCGACGACGGCTCGGGCCTGCACCACATGGTCTACGAGGTCGTGGACAACGCAATCGACGAGGCGCTGGCGGGCCACGCCACGCTCGTGACGGTGACGCTCAACCCGGACGGTTCGTGCACGGTGACCGACAATGGCCGCGGAATCCCTACGGACGTGCACACGGGCGAGGGCGTTTCGGCTGCCGAAGTCATTATGACGCAGCTCCACGCGGGCGGTAAGTTCGACCAGAATTCCTATAAGGTTTCCGGCGGCCTCCACGGCGTCGGCGTTTCGGTCGTCAATGCGTTGTCGTCCTGGTTGAAGTTGAAGATCCGGCGAAAGGGCAAGATCTACGAGATGAGCTTCACCCACGGCGTGCCGGATTCGCCGCTGATGGCGACGGGCGATGCGGGCGACGAGACGGGCACGGAAGTCAGCTTCCTGCCCTCCAGCGAAACGTTCACGATGACGGATTTCGACTATGGGACGCTGGAGCACCGGCTGCGCGAGCTTGCCTTCCTGAATTCCGGCGTGCGCATTCTCCTGACGGACAAGCGTCACGCCGACGTCAAGCAGCAGGAACTGCTCTATGAGGGCGGGCTCGAGGAATTCGTCAAATATCTCGATAGGGCAAAGAAGCCGCTCATCGAGGCGCCGATTGCCATCAGCGCCGAGAAGGATGGCATCACGGTGGAAGTGGCCATGTGGTGGAACGATTCCTACCACGAGAATGTGCTGGCCTTCACCAACAACATTCCGCAACGCGACGGCGGCACGCATATGGCCGGTTTCCGCGGCGCCCTGACGCGGCAGGTAACCTCCTATGCCGAAAATTCCGGTCTGACCAAAAAGGAAAAGGTTTCGCTGACGGGCGACGACTGCCGCGAAGGCCTGACCGCCGTCCTTTCGGTCAAGGTGCCGGACCCGAAATTCTCGTCGCAGACGAAGGACAAGCTGGTCTCCTCCGAGGTCCGCCCGGTGGTGGAAAGCCTGGTCAACGAGGCGCTCGGCACATGGCTGGAAGAACATCCATCCGAAGCCAAGATCCTGATCAGCAAGGTCGTGGAAGCCGCCGCTGCCCGCGAGGCGGCGCGCAGGGCCCGCGAGCTGACCCGGCGCAAGGGCGCGCTTGAAATCTCTTCGCTGCCCGGAAAACTCGCCGATTGCCAAGAGCGCGATCCCGCCAAGTCCGAAATCTTCATCGTCGAGGGCGACTCGGCCGGCGGCTCGGCCAAGAGCGGCCGTTCCCGCAAGAACCAGGCTATCCTGCCGCTGCGCGGCAAGATCCTCAATGTCGAGCGCGCCCGCTTCGATCGTATGCTGTCGTCCGACATGATCGGCACGCTGATCACCGCGCTCGGCACCGGCATCGGCAAGGATGAGTTCAATCTCGACAAGCTGCGCTACCACAAGGTCATCATCATGACCGACGCCGATGTCGACGGCGCCCATATCCGCACGCTTCTGCTGACGTTCTTCTTCCGGCAGATGCCGGACCTGATCGAGCGCGGGCACCTTTATATCGCCCAGCCGCCGCTCTACAAGGTCACCCGCGGCAAATCGGTGCAGTACATCAAGGACGAGGTCGCTTTCGAAGAGTTCCTCATCGACCAGGGGCTGCACGAAGCATCGCTGGAATTGTCGACCGGCGAGGTGCGTTCCGGGCAGGACCTGAAGCAGGTCATCGACGATGCGCGCGCCATCCGCGCGCTGATCAACGGCCTGCACACCCGCTACGACCGCTCGGTGGTCGAGCAGGCGGCCATCGGCGGCGCGATGAATGCCGCCGTTCTGGCCGATCGCGGACGCGCCCAGGCGGCGGCCGAGCATGTGGCCCGCCGTCTCGACATGATCTCGGAGGAGACCGAGCGCGGCTGGGAGGGGCGGATCAACCTGTCCAATGACGGCACGGGCGGCTATCTGTTCGAGCGCACGGTGCGCGGCGTCAAGGATGCGCTCGTCCTCGATGCGGCGCTGGTGGGCTCCGCCGATGCCCGCGCCATCGACCGCTATACAGGTCGCCTCCAGGAGATCTACGAAAGGCAGCCGAAGCTGCACCGCAACGACAAGTCGGAGATCGTTTCCGGCCCGATGGCGCTTCTGGACGCCATCTTCGCCACCGGCCGCAAGGGCCTTACCATGCAGCGCTACAAGGGCCTTGGCGAGATGAACGCGGAACAGCTCTGGGAAACAACGCTCGATCCCGACGCCCGCTCCCTGCTCCAGGTCAAGGTCGCGGATGCCACGGACGCCGATTCCCTGTTCTCGCGCCTCATGGGCGACGAAGTGGAGCCGCGCCGCGAGTTCATCCAGGACAACGCGCTCTCGGTGGCAAATCTGGACGTGTAAGCGCCGGCTTCGCACCCTGCCTCATAGGCCTGGCCGGTTTGGTGAAGGCCGGACCGGCTCCTCTTGCCCACGCGGTGTCCTGGCCGTGGCGGAACAGAATCAGCGCGCAGATTGTTGCTCCGGGAAACGCACATGGAGCTTTCCGATGAGCAATGACGACGTGCAACGCGTATGGGAACTGGTCGAGGATATCGGCATCTGCATGCTGGCCAGCCGCGATGGAACGGAAATCCGGACCCGCCCAATGGCGGCATATTTCGACCGCCGGACGGACCTGATCTACTTTTTGACGGATGTGGCGAGCCACAAGGACGAAGAGATCGCCCGCGATCCGCATGTGGCGCTGGCTTTCGCCGATACTTCGAGCCAGAAGTACCTGTCCATTTCCGGCGTTGCCAGGCTATCCAACGACCGCGAGCGTATCCATGAGCTCTGGTCGACGCCGGCGAAGGCCTGGTGGGACAGCCCGGACGATCCCAACATCCGTGTTCTCGAGGTTTCGCCGCACGACGCGCAGTACTGGGACAGCCCAGGCACCGCGATCTCCTATGTCAAAATGGCCGCGGCCGCCTTTACCAGCGCCAAGCCGGAAATCGGCGAAAACAGGAAAGTGGACCTGTAGCGGGCCGGAACGCGGGAAGCGTCCGCATCAAGCGTTGGGCGCGGAGACCTTGCCGCGCACAGGCGATACTCGGCGGGGGCGCTTGTCGGATATCCCGTAGGCCGCCTTTACGGCTCGATCGGCCAATGCGGCATGGCTGCTGGATCGGGCATGGACGATAGCCAGCTCCCGGCCAGCCTCGACCTCCGCTCCGACGGGAACCAGCCCGGTCAGGCCCACCGCGTGGTCGACCAGATCTTCCGGCTTCCGCCGCCCACCGCCAAGTTCGATCACCGCAACGCCCAGCGCTCGGGCGTCGACCATGGAGACAAAACCGGCTCTGTCAGCGACCACCCGATGTTGCACCGGCGCAACCGGGAGATAGCTTCGCGCATTCTCCACGAAATCCGCCGGGCCACCCAATTCCGCAACCATCTTGCCGAAGATTTCCGCCGCACGTCCACCGGACAGTGCATCGTGGGACAGATCGGAGGCCTCCTGCGCGGTCGCAGCGCGACCGGACGAAAGCAGCATCTGGGCGGCCAGCGCAAGCACCACCTGCTCCAGCCGCTGGTCGCGCGAGCGGCCGGTGAGGAAGTCGACGGCGTTCAAAACCTCCACCGCATTGCCGGCGGCCGAAGCCAGCGGCTCGTTCATGTCGGTGATGAGCGCGGTGGCGGAAAGGCCTGCCCCGTTGGCCACGGCCACGAGGCTTTCGGCCAGCTGGCGGGCCTCGGCCATGCTCGCCATGAAGGCGCCGTTGCCGCATTTCACGTCGAGGACGAGCGACTGA